>NZ_CAJMZH010000006.1:0-541199 GCF_905220285.1 Paraburkholderia sp. J94
CGTGGCGCTCGCGCTCGAGCGTCCGTAAGCGCGTGATGTTGCGCGAAGGCGGCCGCTTCGCGGTACGCTTTCGCGCTCGCTTGTATCGAGCGTCAAGCGAAATGAGATAGAAACAGCGATAAACAGCGAGCAACAGCGGGCAGAGGCGAGGCCGGGGCCGTCGATCGGCGCTCTGGATAACGATAATGGAGTGTGGTTTATGTCACAGCGTATTGCGTATGTAACGGGCGGTATGGGCGGCATCGGAACGGGCATCTGCCAGCGCCTCGAAAAGCAGGGCTTCAAGGTGGTGGCCGGGTGCGGCCCGAACTCGCCGCGTCGTGTGAAGTGGCTCGAGGACCAGAAGGCGCTCGGCTTCAACTTCATTGCCTCGGAAGGCAATGTGGGCGACTGGGATTCGACGGCGCAGGCCTTCGACAAGGTCAAGGCCGAAGTCGGCGAGGTCGACGTGCTCGTCAATAACGCGGGCATCACGCGCGACGTCGTGTTCCGCAAGATGACGCGCGAAGACTGGACCGCCGTGATCGACACGAATCTGACGAGTCTCTTCAACGTCACGAAGCAGGTGATCGACGGCATGGTCGAGCGCGGCTTCGGACGCATCATCAATATTTCGTCGGTGAACGGCCAGAAGGGCCAGTTCGGGCAGACCAACTACTCGACGGCCAAGGCCGGGATTCACGGCTTCACGATGGCGCTCGCGCAGGAAGTGGCCACCAAGGGCGTGACGGTCAACACCGTTTCGCCGGGCTACATCGGCACGGACATGGTGAAGTCGATCCGTCCCGACGTGCTGGAAAAGATCGTCGCGACCATTCCGGTGCGCCGCCTCGGCGCGCCCGAAGAAATCGCCTCGATCGTCGCGTGGCTCGCCTCGGAAGAGTCGGGCTTCGCAACCGGTGCTGACTTCTCGCTGAATGGCGGGTTGCACATGGGCTGATCCCGCGCGCCGCGCGCCTGGCAGGGGACGCGCGGCGGCAACAGGGGATCGATGGCGGCGGCGCGCCTGTTTGCACGCCGGGGCAGGCTCGCCGCCGGGCTAGACGACGCGCGATGGCATCGGCCGTCGCGCGTTGGCGCATACAAGGGCGACACATGACGACTACAAAGAAAACCGCCGAACGACTGATCAAAAAATATCCGAACCGTCGGCTGTACGACACGGAGACGAGCACCTACATCACGTTGACGGACGTGAAGCAACTCGTGCTCGAGCAAGAGGAATTCAAGGTCATCGACGCAAAGAGCAACGAGGATCTGACGCGCAGCATCCTGCTGCAGATCATTCTCGAAGAGGAAAGCGGTGGCCTGCCGATGTTCTCGTCGTCGATGCTGTCGCAGATCATCCGTTTCTACGGCCATGCGATGCAGGGCATGATGGGCACCTACCTGGAAAAGAACATCCAGGCGTTCATCGACATCCAGAACAAGCTCGCCGATCAGTCGAAGAACCTTTACGAAGGCAACGCGATGAATCCCGAGGTCTGGTCGCAGTTCATGAACATGCAGGCGCCGATGATGCAGGGCATGATGACCAGCTACATCGAGCAGTCGAAGAACATGTTCGTGCAGATGCAGGAGCAGATGCAGAACCAGGCGAAGAATATGTTCAGCAGCTTTCCGTTCAAGCCCGTGGCGCCCACGGGTGCGCCGTCCCCGGCTGCGCCCGCGCATGGCGCGACCGAAGGCGGCAGCGACGACGAGAAGAAGTAAGCGCATCGAACGTTTCATCGAGCGCCGCATGGGCGTGATGGGCCAGGCTTGCGCGTGACGACGCGCCGCCCGGCGTCACGCAGCGTTCGGATCGCGTCGCCGGGCAGCGAGGGCCGTGTGGCCGCGATCCAACCGCGATTCAGCCGCGATCCGGCGCGGGCGCGGTCGAGGCGAACTCGACACGCGCGTTGCGCCGCCGTTTTTGCTTGCCGGCTTTCCTTTTTCTTTCCTCAGCCCCGTTCTACGTTGGCGCGGCGATGCCACGCCCAGCGCGAATGCGCGGCTGCGCGCTGCCCCCGCAGCGTCATCTGACCCCGCACGTCTTGTCCGGCGCCTTCCCCAGCGCGCCGCTGCCTGTGCCAAACAGGTAAAATGGTGGATTGGCCAGAACATCGCGCGGCGCAACGAACGCCCTGCGCCCCACCTTCGGACGTACACGTGAAAAACCCTGTTGAATCAACGACCTCCCGCAATCCCGCGCCGCGCGTCGGGATGGTATCCCTTGGCTGTCCGAAGGCGCTTGTCGACTCCGAGCAGATCATTACCCAGCTGCGCGCCGAGGGTTACGAGATCTCGGGTTCGTACGACGGCGCCGACCTCGTCGTGGTCAACACCTGCGGCTTCATCGACGAAGCGGTGCAGGAAAGCCTCGACGCCATCGGCGAGGCGCTGAGCGAGAACGGCAAGGTGATCGTCACGGGCTGTCTCGGCAAGAAGGCGAGCGCAAGCGGCTCGAACCTGATCGAGGAAGTGCATCCGAAGGTGCTGGCCGTGACCGGCCCGCACGCCGTCGGCGAAGTGATGCAGGCGGTGCACAGCCATCTGCCGAAGCCGCACGATCCGTTCGTCGACCTCGTGCCGGCCGCGGGCATCAAGCTCACGCCGCGCCACTACGCGTACCTGAAAATCTCGGAAGGCTGCAATCACCGCTGCACGTTCTGCATCATCCCGTCGATGCGCGGCGATCTGGTCTCGCGTCCGGTCGCGGAAGTCATGCTCGAAGCGGAGAACCTCTTCAAGTCGGGCGTGAAGGAACTGCTCGTGATCTCGCAGGATACGAGCGCCTACGGCGTCGACGTGAAGTACCGCACGGGTTTCTGGAACGGCAAGCCGATCAAGACGCGCATGACCGATCTGGTCACGGCGCTCGGCGAACTCGCCGCGCAGTACGGCGCGTGGGTGCGCCTGCATTACGTGTATCCGTATCCGAGCGTGGACGAAGTGATTCCGCTGATGGCCGAAGGTCCGTTCAAGGGCCACGTGCTGCCGTATCTCGACGTGCCGTTCCAGCACGCGCACCCCGAAGTGCTCAAGCGCATGAAGCGTCCCGCGAACGCCGAAAAGGTGATGGAGCGCGTGAAGGCGTGGCGCGAAATGTGCCCGGATCTGACGATCCGCAGCACCTTCATCGCCGGTTTCCCGGGTGAGACGGAAGAACAGTTCGAGACGCTGCTCGACTTCATCCGCGAAGCCGAACTCGATCGCGTGGGCTGCTTCGCCTACTCGCCGGTCGAAGGCGCGACGGCCAACGAACTCGACGGCGCGCTGCCCGACGAAGTTCGCGAAGCCCGCCGCGCGCGCTTCATGGAAGTGGCCGAGGAAGTGTCGGCCAAGCGCATCCAGCGCAAGGTCGGCAAGACGCTCAAGGTGCTGATCGACGAAGTGAATGCCGACGGCGGCATTGGCCGCACGGCGGCGGACGCGCCCGAGATCGACGGCGTGGTGTACGTTGCGCCCGCAACCAAGGCGTCGAAGCGCTACAAGGTCGGCGACTTCGTCTCGGTGAAGATCACCGGCGCCGACGGCCACGACCTCTGGGGCGAGGTCTGATCGGTATGACGCAGGCGACGCCGCAGATCCTCGCTTACGGCGAGGCGATGGTCGAGTTCAACCAGGCGACGCCGGGGCAGCCGCAGTATCTGCAAGGCTTCGGCGGCGACACCTCGAATTTCGCGATCGCGGCGGCGCGCCAGGGCGCGCACACGGGCTTCGTCTCGGCGGTCGGCGACGATCAGTTTGGACGCTTGCTGCTCGATCTGTGGACGCGCGAGGGCGTCGATACGGCGCACGTGCGCGTGAACGCCGACGCGCCCACCGGCGTCTATTTCGTCTCGCACGGCCCGAGCGGCCACGCGTTCGACTATCTGCGCAAGGGTTCGGCGGCGAGCCGCTACGCGCCCGGCGATCTGCCGCGCGAGGCGCTGGCCGCCGCGCGCGTGCTGCATCTGTCGGGCATCAGCGTCGCGATTGGCGATGCCGCGTGCGACGCGGCCTTCGCGGCCATCGAGCACGCGCGCGCGAGTGGCGTGCAGGTGAGCTTCGACACCAATCTGCGGCTGAAGCTGTGGCCGCTCGCGCGCGCCCGCGCCGTGATGACCGAAGTGCTGCGCGCCACCGACATCTGTCTGCCGAGCTGGGACGATGTCGCCGTGCTGACGGGACTCGACGACCGCGACGCCATCGTCGACCGGCTGCTGTCGCTGGGCTCGCGTGTGGTCGCGCTCAAGCTCGGCAAGGACGGCGCGTATGTGGCGACGCCCAATGAGCGCCGTCTGGTGCCGGGCCGCACGGTCGCGGCCGTCGATGCAACCGGCGCGGGCGATTGCTTCGGCGGCGCCTTCATCGCGCGCATCGTGGCCGGCGACGATCCGTTCGCGGCGGCGCGCTATGCCAATGCGGCCGCCGCGCTGTCGACGCTCGGTTATGGCGCGGTCGCGCCGGTTCCGCGCCGCGAGGACGTCGAGCGCGCGCTGGCCGAGGCCTGAATGTGCGTGCTTCGCGTGCTCTTTTAGCACCAGGGAGTGTGATGGAAGTTTCGATTTCGAAAGACCGGAGCGGCGTGCGTCGTTCGTCGAAGACGCTGCGCGCTCGGAGCGTGTTGGCGGCCTGCGTGTTCGCGTTGCCGCTCGCGGCCTGCGCCGTGGGCGACGGCGGCGCGCAGAGTGCGTCCGCGGGTTCGACCGTCATTCAGGTGCATTCGACGCTCAAGCCGAATCCCGAATTCGCGCACTATCCGCAATACACCGGCACGCTCGGCAAGCGGGCGATCGTGATGCGGCTGGGCAAGAAGACCGACCCCGACGATCCGGGCGGCCTGCACGGCGAGTACCAGTTTATCGATACGGGCGAAGTGATCCTGATCGCGGGCGACCGCACGGGCCAGACGCTCGAAGCGGAGGAGTCGGACGACGGCACGCGCATCGTCGGCAACTGGGTCGGCACGTTTGCCGCCGACGGCTCGTTTTCCGGCGACCGCATGGAAGTCGACGATTCGAATCCGCAGCCGTTCGAGCTCAAGCCGGTGACGGCGGGCGCGGCAGCGCCGTCCGTCGCGAGTCCGGCCGCGAAGGGCGGGCAGGCGGTCAATGGTGTCGGGAACGTGGTGACGGGCGAGTGAATCTGGCGCTGAGCGGGCGCGCGTAAGCGCCGGCCGCTCAGTCGTTTGGTTCGCTCGATTCGCTCGCGACGGAGCGTGTGCGTGCCACGCGCGCGACACGCGGCGCGTCCAGCGCGATGCGCGGTTTTCTTCGCGCTTTTGTTGTTGCTTGGGCTTTCGTCGGTTTTCGCGACGACATCGACTGGCCGTGCAACGCGGCCAGTTCGGCCAGTTTGCTTTCCAGCGCCTCGCGCTCGCGCAGCCACTGCGCTTCTTGCGCGAGCAGAGCGTCGACGCGGCGTTGCGCATCACTCAGCGCATTCGCCTGCTGTTCCTCCTGCGCGCGCGCCGCGCCCAATTCGCTCACCAGTTGTTCGTTGCGCCGCTGGGCGCTCGCGGCCAGCGCATCCGCGCGCCGACGCTCGTCGCGCGCCTCGCTGATCTGCTGCATCATGTGCTTCTGCACGCCTTCCATGCGCTGCGTCGCCTTGTCGAGTTCGGACTGAAACGCGGCGTCGCGCGTTTCCTGCGCCGCCCGCATGGCCGCGATGGCCTGTTCGTGCGCCGCGCGTTGTTCTTGCAAACGCGTTTCCGCCATAGTGCGCTCGATATCGCGCTGAGCTTCGAGCGCCGCCGCGCGGGCGCTCGCTTCGTTCGCACGGGCGTTAGCGGCGTCGAGTTGCTCCTTGAGCGCCGCGATGTGCTCGTTGCGCGCAGCGAGTTCGACGTCGCGCAGCCGCAGACTCTCCTGGGCCTCATCACGGTCGCGGACGGCATCCGCCGCGCGCGCCTCGGCCTGCGCGCCAGCCTGTTCCAGTTCCCCGGCGCGCGCGTCGTACACCTTTTCCCCATGCTCGACGGCGATGGCCCAGGCGGCCAGCATCGCGTCCGCGACAGCGGGCGGCAACTGCGAGGCGAGGGCGTCGCCGCGCGTTTGCTCGTCCTTCCATTGCTTGAGTTCGTCGTTGATCGTCGTGCGGCTGCCTTGGCGGATTTCCGCGTAAATCAGATCGACGGTGAGTTCGTGCGGCCGTTTTCCGGCCGCGACGAGGCGAGACGCGGTTTCACGCGTGCGCAAACGGGTATCGCTGATACGGGACATGGTTTTTCCGGCACGAGAGCAGGGGATGGTGCCGAATTTTAGCGTATATCATCGTATAACGTTATACGTATAACGATATCAATCAGAAATTTACGATAACTCCTATAATCGCAAGTATCGATGCTGTACGCTCACGGAATCGCTCGAATCCGCTCTTTCTGTCGATGCCGGAAGAACACCCAGACTACGAATACGCCGACGAAGACCTCGCCGCCGCCGCTTTGCCAGCCTTGCCGCCCGCACTCGATGGCCGCGACGGCCTGAACCGGGCGCGCGGCGGCTTCGCGCAGACGTCGGCGCGTAACGACGTCGAAGCCGTGCGCCTCTGGCTCGCCGAATACGCGGGCTCGCCGCACACGCTGCGCAGCTACCGCAAGGAAGCGGTGCGCCTGATGCTCTGGAGCACGAACACGTTGCGCAAGCCGCTGTCGAGCCTCACGCGCGAAGACTTCGTGCTCTACGAGCAATTCCTCGCCGCGCCCAGCGCCGACTGGGCCGATCCCGCCCGACCGCGAAGAGGGCGCGAGCGCCGTCTGTTCGACGGACCGCTGGCGCCGCGCAGCCGCCGCCAGGCGCTCGGCATCCTCGGCGGGCTGTTCAATTACCTCGTCGCGGCGGGCTATCTCGCGGGCAATCCGCTCGCGCTGCGCCGCTCGCGCATGCCGCAGGCGGCGCGCAGCCGCCGCGTCGAGCGCTATCTCGATCAGGCGCTCTGGCAGCAGGTGCTCGACGGCATCGACGCCTTCCCGCAAGACACGCCGCGCGAGCGCCAGCACTACGAGCGCTGCCGCTGGCTGATCCGCTTCCTGTACCGCACGGCGCTGCGCGCGAGCGAAGCCGCGCAGGCGCGCGCGGGCGATTTCGAGCGGCGGCGCGGACGCTGGTGGCTGCGTGTGGTGGGCAAGGGCGGCGTGGAGGGCGACGTGCCCGCGAGCGACGAGCTGATGGCCGATTTCGCGCGCTACCGCGCGTTTCACGGCTTGCCGGGTACGCCCGCGCCGGGCGAGACGCGGCCCGCTGTACTGGGCGTCGCGGGCAACGACGAGCGGCCGCTCACGTCCACGGCGGTCTATCTGATCGTGAAGACGGTGTTCCGCCGCGTAGCGGAGCGTCTCGAAGCCGACGACCCCGCGGGCGCCGACACGCTGCGGCGCGCTTCGACGCACTGGCTGCGCCACACGGCCGCGACGCATCAGGCCGACGCCGGCACCGACCTGCGCTACATCCAGAAGAATCTGCGTCACGCGTCGATCGAAACCACAGGCCTCTACCTGCACGCCGACGACGATGCGCGCCACGAGCGCACGACCGCCTCAGCCCAACCCCCGAACGACCCTGCCCGATGAGACAGCCGCACGCCGGTGTTAATCTTCGGGATACGTCGCGCGCGCCGCCTGAAACGGCCGCCGCGCGCGTCTGCTTATTTCACGCACCAACCGCATCACTCCCGATATGACGAAATCCGACTCCAGCCGCACGGTCCAGACGCAGATCCTGCATCCGCAAGACGACCTCACGCCCGGCTTCGAATCGTTCGCGGCGCCCGTCACGCGCGCCTCGACCGTGGTCTTCCCGGACCTCGCGTCCGTGCGCGCGCTCGACTGGCGCAACGACGCGCAATGGCGCTACGGCCTGCACGCCACGCCCACGTCCACGATGCTCCAGCATCGGCTGGCCGCAATCGAAGGCGGCGAGCACACGCTGCTCCAGCCGTCCGGTCTGTCGGCGATCTCCAACGTCTATTTCGGCCTCCTGAAGAGTGGCGACGACGTCCTGATTCCCGATAACGTCTATTCGCCGAACCGCGATCACGGCGACTGGCTCGCGCGCGACTTCGGCCTCACGGCGCGCTATTACGATCCGATGATCGGCGCGGGCATCGCCGACCTGATCCAGCCGAACACGAAGCTGATCTGGGTCGAAGCGCCCGGTTCGGTGACGATGGAAGTGCCCGACGTGCAGGCGATCACGGCGGCGGCGCGCGCGCGCAACGTGATCACCGCGATCGACAATACGTGGTCGGCGGGCCTCGCGTTCAAGCCCTTCGATCACGGCATCGACATCTCGGTGCAGGCGCTCACGAAATATCAGTCGGGCGGCAGCGACGTGCTGATGGGCGCGACCATCACGCGCGACCGCGATCTGTATCTGAAGCTGAAGTCGGCGCGCATGCGTCTGGGCATCGGCGTGTCGTCGGACGATTGCTCGCTCGTGCTGCGCGGCCTGCCGAGCATGAAGGCGCGTTTCGAAGCGCACGACCGCAGCGCGTACGCGCTCGCAACGTGGCTCAAGTCGCGCGCCGAAATCGCGGCCATGCTGCATCCGGCGTTCGAGGATTGCCCGGGCCACGCGTTCTTCAAGCGCGATTTCACGGGCGCGGGCGGCCTGTTTTCGGTGGTGTTCGACGAGCGCTACAGTGCGGCGCAGATCGACACGTTCTGCGAATCGCTCGACCTGTTCGCGCTCGGCTGGAGCTGGGGCGGGGCGAACAGTCTCGTGATGCCGTACGACATCGCGTCGATGCGCAGCGCGGCGCAGTGGCCGCATCGCGGCACGCTGGTGCGCTTCTACATCGGTCTCGAAGACGAAGCCGATCTGCGCGCCGATCTCGAACGCGCGCTCGCGACGCTCGCCTGAGTCTGAATCGCGCGTTCAGTTAAAGCGCGCGCCGCAAAAGCAAAACGGCCGCTCGCCGTCCCGTGGGACGCGAGCGGCCGTTTCGTTTGGGACCGCGCCCGGCGAGGCTCAGTGCGACTTCAGTGCAGCTTCAACAAGCCGTCGAGCCCGACGAAGTTGAACGCGACGCTCGCCGCCTCGCGCACCACCGGCTTGGCGCGGAACGCCACCGACAAACCGGCTTCGGCCATCATCTTGAGGTCGTTCGAGCCGTCGCCCATCGCGATCGCGCGGCGCGGCTCGATGCCCAGTTGCGCGCAGGTTTCGACCAGCGTGCGCGCCTTCACATCGGCATTGACGATCTCGCCGGTCACGCGGCCCGTGAGCTTGCCATCGACGATTTCCAGCGTGTTCGCACGCGTGAAGTCGAGACCCAGACGCGCCTTGAGGCGCTCGGTGAAGAACGTGAAGCCGCCCGACACGAGCAGCGTCTTCAGGCCCGCCGCGCGTGCGCCCGCGAGCATGGTTTCCGCGCCCGGCGAGAGTTGCAGGCGTTCTTCGTAGACGCGTTCCAGCGCGCTCGCGTCGAGGCCCTTGAGCAGCGCCACGCGGCGCGTGAGGCTCTCGTTGAAATCCTTGATCTCGCCGCGCATCGACGCTTCGGTGATCGCCGCGACTTCGGCCTTCAGGCCGCAGAAGTCGGCGATTTCGTCGATGCATTCGATCGTGATGAGCGTCGAGTCCATATCCATCGCGACGAGGCCGAAATCGGCCAGCGTGCGGCCCGCTTCGACGAACGCGTAGTCGAGCTGGTGCGTGCCGCAGTAGACGTCGAGATCGGGACGCTGCGCGGGATCGGCGTTGTCGATGCGCAGTGCGCAGGCGTCGATCGGCGTAAGGCGACTGCCGCGCGCGAGCGCGAGCAGCGGCTTGTGGTGTTCGGCTTGCAGCGGGACGGGACTCTGGATGACGAGGTTCATGACGTGAGCGGCGCGGACCCTGCGAGGGCGCCGGATGCCCGAAAACGGCGGAAATCGAAAAAGGGCGCGAAGGCGGCCTGGCGGCTGCCGCGCGCGGCGAATGACGGCGAAAGGCGAATTGTACCGCCTTGGCGGGCGCGGGCGGCGCCGTCGAGTGTCGGCGTGGACGCCTGGCGCGCTATCGAAACTGCCGTTTCGGCCCGCCCCGTGCGCCCCGTGCGGCGGCGCAATGCGGCCTCGCGCACAGCTTTCAGCGACGAAAGCGAGCTTTCGAGGCACAATGACTGCACGTGCGGCGTCCGACGGGGGCGGCCGCCGCGTGCCGTCAACCGTACGTGTCGCGACTCGCGTCGCGCGATGCGTCGCATGCGCCACCGCGCAAGGGGAACCGGTATGCAGGACGCTCTCAAGGCCGAATCGGCTCAATCGTCGCAATCGACACCCACCCGAACGCCGACCGGCGTCCGGGCCCAGGCTCCGGACGCCAGTGCTCTGGCCTCGCATCCCGCGTCCACGCCCCGCGCACCGCGCGCCACCGCGCCGCGCAAGCGCTCCGGGCGAGCTTCCATCACCGGCGAAGTCGCCGGCATCCGCATCACCAGCGCGCGCCGCGTGATCGACGCGCAAACCGGCATCCGCAAGCTCGACCTCGTGCGTTATTACGCGCGCGCCGCGCCGCTGCTGCTGCCGCATCTGCGCGACCGTCCCGTTTCGCTGCTGCGCGCGCCGCAAGGGCTCGCCGGCGAGACGTTGTTCCAGCGTCACAGCGCCCGCGCGCCGATCGACGGCGTCACGCAGCACGAAGGGCTCGATCCGGGCCATCCGGCGATCCTCAGCATCGATACGCTCGACGCGCTCGTTCACGTCGCGCAGATGGACACGATCGAACTGCACACGTGGAACGCGCTCGCGAGCGACGTCGAGCAGACCGACCGCGTGGTGTTCGATCTCGATCCCGATCCGGCGCTCGGCTGGGACCGCATGATCGAGGCAGCCCAGCTCACGCGCGGAATTCTGGCCGATCTCGGGCTCGAAGCGTTCTGCAAGACGAGCGGCGGCAAGGGCCTGCACGTGGTCGTGCCGGTGGTGCCGGGCACGAGCTGGGACGAGTCGAAAGCGTTCGCGCGCGCGGTTGCGCAGCGTCTCGCCTCGGGCTGGCCCACGCAGTTCACAGCGACGTTGAGCACCGAGCATCGCAAGAAAAAGATCTTCGTCGACTACCTGCGCAACGCGCGCGGCGCCAGCACGGCGGTCGCGTGGGGCGTGCGCGCGCGGCCCGGCATGGGCGTGTCGGTGCCGATCAGTTGGGACGAACTGCCCGAGACGACGGGCGGCGCGCAATGGACGCTCGCCAATATCGACGCGCGCATTGCCCGGGTCACGCGGAGCGCGCACGGCAAGAGCGCGGACCCGTGGGCGCGTTACGCCAGCGTGCGCCAGACGGTGACGAGCGAACTCACGCTGCGGCTCGAAGAAGGCGGCGCGTAGCGCGCGTGGTCGTGTCCGGCCGCGTGCTGTCGAACGCGGTTGGGCGCGCGCCGCTCGTTCCAGTCCGATGCCGCTCGGGTTTCGCCGATGGGGTGCTCATGTTGCGCTCAGTTGCGCTCACGTTCCGCTCAGTTCCGCGCAGTTCCGTTCACGCGCCGTTTTCACGGCAACTTCGACCCTGCCTCCGCGCCGCCATCCCAATACGGCGGATCGCCGAAATGCTCGCCGAGAAACTCCACGAACGCGCGGGTTTTCGGCGGCACGAACGCGCGGCTCGGATAGACGGCCCAGATCGCCGTGGTCTCGGCGAGCGGATAGCTGTCGAGCACGCTCACGAGCGCGCCGCTGCGCAGATGCGGCGCGACATCCCACGTCGATTTGAGCGCGATGCCGAAACCGGCGAGCAGGGCGTCGCGGATCGCCTCGCCGTTGTCGGTGACGAGTCGCCCGTCCACGCGCACGGTCAGCGGTCCGGCGGGCGTGACGAAGGCCCAGTCGCGCTGATCCCCGAGTATCACGCACTCGTGCCGCGCCAGATCGGACGGATGATGCGGCGTGCCGCGCTCCGCGAGATAGGCGGGCGACGCACAGATCACGCGCCGGTTCACGGCGAGCCGCCGCGCGACCAGCGTCGAATCCTTGAGCGCGCCGATGCGGATCGCGACATCGATGCCCGCATCGACGAGATCGACGACCTGATCCGTCAGACGCAAATCGACGCTCACACCCGGATAGCGGCGCAAAAACGCGGCGATCACGGGCGAGACATGCTGACGTCCAAACGACGACGGCATCGACACGCGCAGGCGGCCTTGCGGCGCGGCGTGCGCGCGTCCGACGGCGGCGCGCGCGGCTTCGGCGGCGTCGAGCAGCGCGAGCGCGCGCGCCATGAACACCTCGCCGTCCTCGGTCGGGCTCACGCGGCGCGTGGTGCGATGGAGCAGACGCGCGCCGAGCGTGCGTTCGAGATTCGCGAGCCGTGCGCTCGCCACCGCCGCCGACAGCCCGTATTCGCGCCCAGCGGCGGACACGTTCGCGAGCTGCGCCGCGCGCACGAACAGTGCGACGTCGAGCAGATCGAGGCGCTCGCGCGGATCGGCGGCGAGCGGGGAAGCGGACGGCGGTGTGCTCATCGCGGTGCCAATTATCAAAAATAACCGAAGAATGTTTCAGTGATTATGAGGCTTTTCGGCGATGAATGTGCCGCTTAGGATACGACTCAACGGCGCGCGGCTGTCCACGCGTAGTCCAGCGACAGCGCCGCGCCCGAAGCGAAATCCGTCGTTCCCCTCGCCAGCCTTCCCGAAGGAGCCCGAAATGAAAGCCGTTGGCCTCTACCGCTATCTCCCCATCGACGCAGCCGAAGCCTTGCTCGATCTCGATCTGCCCACGCCTGCGCCCACGGGCCGCGACGTGCTCGTGAAGGTCGAAGCGGTGTCCGTGAATCCCGTCGATTACAAGGTGCGCGCGCCGAAGGACAAGGTCGAAACCGAAGCGAAGGTGCTCGGTTACGATGCCGCCGGCACGGTCGCGGCCGTCGGTCCCGAGGTCACGCTGTTCAAGGTCGGCGACCCGGTGTTCTACGCGGGCGACATCACGCGCAGCGGCTCGAACAGCGAGTTCCAGCTCGTCGACGAACGCATCGTCGGCCACAAGCCCGCGTCGCTCGATTTCGCGCACGCGGCGGCGCTGCCGCTGACCGCGATCACCGCGTGGGAGGCCTTGTTCGAGCGCCTGCACGTCTCGCCGCAGGGCGCCGACGCGGGCAAGCGCGTGCTGATCATCGGCGGCGCGGGCGGCGTCGGCTCGATCGGCATTCAACTGGCGAAGCAGCTCGCGAAGCTCACCGTGATCGCGACGGCGTCGCGGCCCGAATCGGCGGAATGGGCGCGCTCGCTCGGCGCGGATCACATCGTCAATCATCACGGCGACATGCCCACGCAGATCCGCGCGCTCGGTTTCCAGAACGTCGACTACGTGCTGATCTTCAACGACACCGACGCGAATTTTCCGGCCGCCGCCGAGATCATTGCGCCGCAGGGCGGCATCGCGACCATCGTCGAAAACGACAAGCCGATTCCCGTCGAACTGCTCAAGGCCAAGAGCGCCGCGCTGCACTGGGAATTCATGTTCACGCGCTCGATGTTCAACACGCCCGACATGATCGAGCAGCACAAGCTGCTGACCGAAGTGGCGCGGCTCGTCGATGCGGGCACGCTGCGCACGACCGTGGGCGAGGTGCTCGGGCCGATCAACGCGGCGAACGTGCGGCGCGCGCACAAGATGCTCGAAGAAGGGCGCGCGATCGGCAAGCTGGTGCTCAGCGGTTTCTGATGACGTGTTTCTGATTACGTGATGCGGTGATAGCCCGATGACGGCGACGCCCCGGCAACCATGCGCGACGCATGGTTGCCGGGGCGCATTGCACTTGCCGTTGCGTGTCGGCGCAATCCGCGCCCTGGCGAGAGGGAGAAAGCAAGCAGGATAAAACCTGGGGCGCGCGATGGCATCGCCGGGCGCACGCTCACGCGCGGCACGCTAGACTGACAGAAGAAGATTCGCCACACGCCGCAGTGGCCGCGTTTTTCGCGGCGACGTCGGCGCCAGCCAGGAGGTGACGCATGTCTTGCAGCAGCTCCAGCCACGCCCGCCGCAGCCGCGCGGCGCTCGTCCGTGCCGCCGTCGCTTTGTCTCTGTCGTGCGCGATCGCGTTGCCGGCGTTCGCCACCACGCCGATCACGGTGACGTCGAAGGCCGCGCCCGATGGCCCGATCCGCTACACGGTGAAGGTCACGTCGAAACTCTTCGGCAATTCGCAGGAAACGCGCACGCTGCGCTCCGGCGACACCGACGACTTCACCTGGCGCACCCAGCCGCCCGGCGGTCCGGTGCCGGCGGCGCAGAGTTGTCCCGACTACAGTTCGCTGCCGCTCGACGCGAATGGCGCGATGGTGCGCCAGACCCAGGTGCGGCTCGCGCCGATCGTGGCCGCCGACGGCACCGCGACCGTGCAGGTGAGCTTCCGCGCCCAGGCGCCGCGCGGCAAACCCGCGAGCGGTCAGACCTGCCCGGAAGTGGTGGCGCACAGCGAGGTGCGGCGTTTCTCGATGCCGACCAACGGCACCGTCAAGACGATCACGCTCAGCGACGGCACGCAGCTGGCGATTTCGGCGCAACGCTGATCGGCGCTGTTCTACGTGGGATGACGCGCGGCTAGCGCGTCTCGCGTGCGATCAGCTTCGCCGAGAGAAAGCAATGCTCGGGCGAGAACAGCCGCCGGTACGCGAGCAGCACCGCGCCCACGGTGCCGAGCGCCGACGAAGCCGCGATCAGGAACATGATCACGATCTGGTAGCGCACCGCCTGCAACGGCGACTGGCCCGCCAGCACCTGGCCCGTCATCATGCCGGGCAGGCTCACCACGCCCACGACCGCCATCTGGTTGAGCGTCGGGATCATGCCCGCGCGCACCGCCTCGCGCGCGCTCGCCTGGGCGGCTTCCCAACGCGTCGCGCCGAGCGCGAGCGCGCTTTCCACGCGGTCGCGCCGCGCCGTGAGTTCCTGCATCATCCGCTCGACACCGAGCGACACGCCCGTGAGCGTGTTGCCGAGAATCATGCCGAGAATCGGAATCGCGTATTGCGGCTCGTACCACGGCCGGATGCGGATCACCGCGAACAGGCCCACGGCGGCCACGAGCCACGCGCTCACCCAGATCGACACGATGCTGTCCGCGCGCTGCCCGCCATAGGTGCGCGCGCCGCGCTGCGAACCGGCGATGCCGGCGATCAGCGTCATCAGCGCCATGAGCGGCAGCACCGCATACCAGCGGTTGAACGCGAACACCCAGCCGAGCACGTAGCCGATCGCGAGCAGTTGCACGACCGTGCGCACGGCGGCCCACGCGAGCTTGCGTTCGAGATCGAGCTTGAGCAGCACCGAGACCGCGCCGTTCACGAACACGAGCAGGGCCGCGATGCCGACATCGACGAGGCTGAGGTCTTGCAGCACGCCTGCATTCATGGCGCGTCTCCCGGAATCAGTTGCGTATTGAGTGTCGTGCTGGACGATGCGCCGTCCGCGTCGAGCACGCCCGCGCGCATCGTGATGTGACGCGTGCCGACGCGCTGCGCCTGCGCCGGATCGTGCGAGACCCACACGGTCGCGCGCGCATCGCGCCGCTGCTCGAACCATTGCGCGACGAGCGCTTCGACCTCGCGCGCCGACTCGGGGTCGAGCGAGGCCGTGGGTTCGTCGAGCAACAGCGCTTCGGGATCGAGTTGCAGCACGCGCACCAGCGCGACGATCTGCGCTTCGCCGCCCGAGAGGTCGGCGGCGGCGCGCGCGAGAAAATCGGCGCCGCGTCCGGTGGCGTCGAGCAGCGCGCGCACGCGCGCGGCGTCGAACGCGGTGTCGCGATAGACCGCGAGCGAATACGGATAACGCAGGTTGTCCTCGACGCTGCCGTCGATCAGCGCGGGCCGCTGCCGCAGATAGGCGATATGACGCCGATACGACGGAATGCGCGCGCGCGTGACCGGCTCGCCGTGCCAGCGCAGCGCGCCGCCGTCGTGCGGTTTGGGCGAATCAAGCGGATCGAGCAGCGCGAGCGCGCGCAGAAACACGCTTTTTCCCGAGCCCGACGGCCCGGTGAGCACGACGCGCTCGCCGTTGTGCAGCGCGAAATCGGTGGGATGCAGCAGGACCTCGCCGCGCTGCGCGTCGCGCCGGGCGATGCCGTGCGCCTCGACGAGCGGCGCGCGCGCGTCAACGCGGGGACGATTCGAATCGTTTTGAGAGTTCATTGAAAGATTGCAAACAAGACGTGCGAGCGTGCGTGAGCTGGCGAACGCATTGCGAGGGAAACCAGGCACGTCTTCTGCTGTCGTATCGCTGGCGAAACAACAACGCATAACCCGGAGTGCGCATGACGTCACCGCAACCCAAGCCCCGCGGCCCCGGCCGCACACTCGCCAAGATCTTCGCATGGCTCGTCGCGATTGTGGTCGTGCTCATCGCCGCGCTCGCCGTCTTTATCTACACCTTCGACTGGAATCGCGCCAAGCCCTACGTCAACGAGAAAGTGACGGAGGCGATCGGGCGTCCGTTCGCGATCGTCGGCGATCTGAAGGTGGGCTGGCGCCGTCCGCCCGGCGAAACGGGCTGGCGCGCGTGGGTGCCCTGGCCGCGTTTTTCGGCGGCGCAGATCGAAGTCGCCAATCCCGACTGGGCGAAGTCGCCGCACTTCGCGACGCTCGACGAAATCGACTTCGAAGTGGCCGTGCTGCCGCTGCTCGCGCACGACATCGTGATTCCGGCCATCAATCTCGTGAATCCGACCGTCGATGTCGAACGGCTCGCCGATGGCCGCAACAACTGGACCTTCAAGCTGCCCGCATCGAGCGGGCCGTCGACGTGGAAACTCAATCTGCATGACATCACCTTCGGCAGCGGCAATATCGCGGTCAGCGACCAGCAGACCAAAACCGAGGTGAAGATGGTCGTGAGCCTGCTCGGCCAGGGCATTCCGATCGGCAAGGTGATGGAGGAGCAGGAAGCGGCGTCGCGGCAGGGTTCGGCGCAGGTGATCGGCAAGGCGGGCGCGAACCGGCTCGCGCAGCAGGCCGAGAAGCAGCAGGCGTCGGAGGCGGCGGCCGCGAGCGAAGCGGCGGCTAGTGCCACAAGCGCCACGAGCGCCACGAGCGCGGCTTCGGCGGCTAGCGCGGTTTCCACGGCATCGGCTGCCGCCGACGCCAGCGCCGCTTCCCAGGGCATCGGCTCGAAGCTCGCCGCGGTCGGCGCGAGCGCCGCGAGCAACGCGAACGCGGCCGCGGGCGGCACGAGCAGCGAGCCGTTGTACGCGATCGGCTGGACCATCAAAGGCTCGTACAACAAGACCGCGCTCTCGGGCGAAGGCAAGCTCGGCGGCGTGCTCGCGCTGCAAAACGCACGTCATCCGTTCCCGGTGCAGGCCGATGTGCGCGTCGGCGACATGCACATCGCGCTGGTCGGCACCGTGACCGATCCGGCGCATCTGGCCGCCGTCGATCTGCGCCTCTGGCTCCAGGGCCAAAGCATGGCGCATCTCTACAACCTGACCGGCGTGACGCTGCCCGAAACGCCGCCGTACGCGACCGAAGGGCGCTTCGTCGGCCAGTTCCGCAAGGGCGCGAGCGTATTCCGCTACGAGAAGTTCACGGGCCGCGTGGGCGGCAGCGACCTCAACGGCACGCTTGTCTATACGCAGCGCGATCCGCGTCCGCTGCTGTCGGGCGAACTCGTTTCGAATCTGCTGCAATTCTCCGATCTCGCGCCGATCATCGGCGCGGACAGCAAGGCGAGCAAGGCCAAGCGCGGCGACACCGTGCAGCAGCCCGCCGACCGCGTGCTTCCGGTCGAGCCCTTCAAGACCGACCGCTGGAACGCCATCGACGCCGACGTCAAATTCACGGGCCGTCACATCATCAAGCAAGGCAGCCTGCCGATTCAGGACCTCTACACGCACGTGACGATGACCAACGGCGTGCTCGACTTCGAGCCGCTGCAATTCGGCGTCGCGGGCGGCACCTTCGCCACGCGTCTGTCGCTCGACGGCAGCGGCGCGCCGCTCAAGGCGCGCGGCACCGTGGAGGCGCGTCATCTGAAGCTCAAGCAGCTGTTCCCGGGCGTCAAGTCGATGCAGCAGGCGCTCGGCGAGATCAACGGCGACGCCTCGCTGTCCGCGACCGGCAATTCGCCCGCGGCGCTCGCCTCGACCTCGAACGGCGAGATCAAGGCGCTCGTCACGCAAGGCACGATCAGCCGTCTGCTGATGGAGGCGGCGGGGCTGAACGTGGCGAACGTGGTCTACGAGAAGTTGTTCGGCAACCGCGACGTCAACATCAATTGCGCGGCCGCCGATTTCGTGGCGACCAACGGCGTGGTGAATCCGCGCGTGTTCGCGCTCGATACCGACGACGCGGTGATCGACATCGACGGCCCGATCGATCTGCGCGACGAATCGATGGATATGAAGGTGCATCCGCACACGAAGGGCTTCCGCATCTTTTCGCTGCGCTCGCCGCTGTACGTGAAGGGCACGTTCAAGAATCCGCACGTGGGCGTGGATGCGGCAGCGCTCGCACTGCGCGGCGGCGCGATGATCGGCCTCGGCTTGATCAACCCGTTCGCGGCGCTGATTCCGCTGATCGCGCCGAGCAACAACAAGCCGCTGCCGTGCGCGCAACTGTTCGCGCAGATCCGCGAGCATCCGGTGGCGCCGCCGCCGGGGCAGAAGATGCGCGCGCCGGCGCCCGCGAAGGGCACGGGCGGTTCGGGCAGCAAGGGCGGGGAGAAGGGCGCGGCTCAGCCCGCTAAGGCGCCTGACTCGCGGTCCGGCTCGCAGGCTGCCTCGCAGCCGGGCATGCAGGCGCTTTACAAGGGAAGCTGACAGGAACGCTGACAAGCAAGCTGACAAGACAGCCGAACACGCAAGCCGAACGCTCGTTCAGGCGAGCGCCCAAGCGAAAACGCCCGGCGGGAGTGCCGGGCGTTTTTTTCGGGTGGAACTCAGCGCAACTGACGCGGCGCCGGATCGCCGGGCGCGTCCTGGCGGCGCGTCGCGCGCCGCGAAGCCGCGCCGGGTTGCGTCCCGCCGAACTCGGGCAGGATGCGGGCGCGCGCACGGCTCGCGAAAATCAGGAACCCGAAACCGTCGGCCTCATACCAGTAGCCGCCGTTCTCCAGTCCCTCGATCGGCTGTTCGAGCGCATGCGCGATGGATTCGATGCAGCGCCTGCGCAATTCGCTCGTGGCGGGATAGGGCGGCTGCGCGCCGCGCACGCAGCAGAGCAGCACGTCGAGCCCCGGCAGCACGTGTGCATAGAGCACCGGCTCGTCCTGGGCGCGCGCACGCGCGATCTTGGTGTCGAGTTGACCGAACGGTTTGAAGTGGTTCAGTACGGCGAGAAACGACTCGTCGCCATCCAACTTGACGCGTTTTCGCTTTTTCGGGAAGGACATAAAAATTCGCCTGAAAAAGGTGGATTGCAAAACACGCAGCGTTCCCATGCGACCACTCCCGGATTGGTGCGCCGCACGTCGATCCTTCGTAGCATGCCGACCTGTCACAGGCAATCGCCATGCCGGACCTCACGTCGCGCTCATGTAGGTATCCCGGCGCTCCTTCGCTTACTTTTGCTCGTCTCCGGTCTCAATAATAGACCTGCATGCGCGCGCGGTGTGGCGATTTCTCGGGAAATCTCGGCCTTTTCTCATCGCGTCGTGCGTGCTGCCACATACGTTGTCATCTCTTAATTTCACGCCGATAATGTTCTGGCTCTGGCGCCCGCGGTTAATCAGAAGGCATCTCGCCCAGACCGCCACCGGACCAGACCGTCATGAAACTCTTCGCCAAGGGGCTTCTGCTGATCGCGATTCCCAGCGCCATCGAACTGGCGCTGCTCGGCGTCGTGTTCGATACGCAAGGCAAGACCGCGCAGGCCGCGCGCAGCGCCGACAACAGCAAGCAGATTCTCTGGCAAGCCACCAGTCTCCTCGATCCGCTGCTGCGCGAAGCCGCGCGCGTGCGCACCGCGATCGTGCTCGAAGATGCCTCGTTCATCGACCGCCGCGCCGTCTGGACCGAATTCTCCGATCGCGTCTCGCTGCTCGCGCACATGGTGAACGACAACCCGCAACAGCACGCGCGCGTCGAGCGCATCCGCGCCCACGCGCGGGCGTGGCGCGCGCGCTGCGCCGAGGTCGCCGACGCCTTGCGCGAAGGCCGCGCCGAGACGATGGTGCGCGCGGCCGGCGACGGCATGCCGCCCGAGATCGACGCGGTGCGCAGCGAGCTGGCCGCCTTTATCGCCGACGAAAGCCGCCTCGACGAAGCGCGCAGCGCATCGCTGCGCGAGACGCGCGAGCGCCAGCAGGATGCGCTGATCGTCGCCGTGGTCGGCTCGATGCTGATCTGGGGCGCGACGGCGTGGGCGTTCGCGCGCAACGTCGGCAAGCGGCTCGCCGCGCTCGGCGCGAACGTGGATCGGCTCAGCGTGGGCGCGCCGCTCGCGCAGCCGCTCGCGGGCGACGACGAAATCGCCGCGCTCGACACGGTGCTCAATCAGACCAGCCGCCGCCTGCGCGCGGCCGATCGCGAGCAGGCCGCGCTCAAGCTGCAATTGCAGGCGCGCGCCGCCGATCTCGCGACGGCCAACGACAATCTGCGCCAGGAGAGTCAGGACACCGAGATGTTCATCTACAGCGTCTCGCACGATCTGCGCTCGCCACTCGTCAACCTGCAGGGTTTTTCGAAGGAATTGCAGGTGTCGTGCGAGGAACTGCGCACGCGCATCGACGCGGCGGGGCTGCCCGAAAGCGAGCACGCGCGCATGGTCGAAGTGCTCGACGGCGACGTGGACGAATCGCTGCAATTCCTGCGCCAGGCGGTCGCGCGCGCGGCGGCGATCATCGACGCGCTGCTGCGCATGTCGCGCGCGGGGCGTCTCGAATACCGCTGGCAGCGCGTGAACGTGGCGCGCATCGTCGAGCGCGCGCTCGCGGGGCTCGCGGCCGGGCTCACGCAGCGCGCCCAGATCGACGTGCTCGACCTGCCGCCCGCGTGGGGCGATCCGGCCGCGCTCGAGGAAATCTTCGGCAACCTGATCGACAACGCTTTGCGCCATCTCGATCCGGCGCGGCCCGGGCAACTGGAAATCGGTGCGCTCGACGCGTTCGCGAGTGTCGACAGTGCAGCCGAAAAACCGCTGGAAAAATCGGCGGAAAACGCAGCAGAAAGCGCAGCGGAAAACGCGCGCGATGCGTCGCGCATGTCCGGCGGACATACGCGGACTTATTATGTGCGCGACAATGGCATCGGCATTCCGGCGGCGTATTTGCCGAAGCTGTTTCGCGCTTTTCAGCGTCTGCATGGTGGCGAATCGGCGGGTCAGGGCACCGGGCTCGCGCTCGCGCGCCGCATCGCCGAACGCCACGGCGGGCGCTTGTGGGTGGAGTCGACGGAAGGCGCGGGCTCGACCTTCTTCGTCGCGCTGCCCGATGCGCCAATGCGGCAGGCATGAACGGTCCGGCACGCAGTCACATCGGAGCCGAAAAAACAGCACGCGAACAGCGCGCAATCAATCGATAACGCATCAGAAAACGGTGGAGAGCGGGATGACACGCGGGGAGCAGGCGGGGGAAGGCGCGCAGGCGCAGGCGGGCGTCCGGCCGGACGTCGCGTCAACGGAGCCGGCGGTATCGGCAAATTCAACGGTCCATCCGGCGATGCATTCGGCTATCCATCCGCCGGCACATCCGCCGACACATCCGGCGGCGGATCCCGCGTCAAAGCCCGCATCGATGGAACCCGCCGCGCACGAACCGCGCCCGTCGCGCGCGCAGCGTGTGGCGCTGCCGGGCGAGCGCGTGAGCATCGTGCTGATCGAAGACGACGACGGCCACGCCACGCTGGTCGAGCGCAACCTGCGCCGCTCGGGGGTGTCGAACGACTTCCTGCGCTTTTGCGACGGCCAGGAAGCGCTCGATTATTTTTTCGGCGCGCCAGGCGGCGAGACGCCGGGCGGCACGTCGCTCGCGACGGCGCGCTATCCGTCACGCGAGGCGCTGGCGAATTTCGTCGTGCTGCTCGATCTGCGCATGCCGCGCGTCGACGGCTTCGAGGTGCTGCGGCGTCTGAAGGCCGATCCGTCCACGGCGACCGTGCCCGTGATCGTCCTCACGACCACCGACGATCCGCGCGAGATCGAGCGCTGCTACGAGCTGGGCTGCAACGTCTATATCACGAAGCCGGTCGAATACGACGCGTTCATCGAAGCGGTGCGCCGGCTCGGGTTTTTTCTGCAAGTCGTGAAGCTGCCGCCGGGGCATCGCTTTTCACGCGCCTGATGAGGGTTGGGGGAATGACAAGCTGGAGCCTGTTCCGAGGACCGCGACGCGCATGAACGAAGAAGCAACGCTGTTGGCAGGCGCGCATGTGCTCGTCGTCGACGACGACGAAGGCATTCTGCGCCTCGCGCGCAAATCGCTGGTGCGTGCGGGCGCGCGCGTCGATACCTGCACGAGCGTCGTCGATGCGCGCGACGTGCTCGCGGCCCGCACGCCCGACGTGCTCGTGCTCGACTATCAGCTCGACGGCGCGGAAACCGGCCTCGACTTTTTCCGCCGTCTGCGCGCCGACGACGTGCGCGTGCCGGCTATCCTCGTCACCGGATTCACCGACGAATCGCGTGTGATCGCGGCCTTGCGCGCGGGCGTCTCCGACGTGGTGCCGAAATCGGGCGACTATCTCGACTATCTGCCCGAAGCCGTCGCGCGCGTGCTCTCGCAAGTGACCCTGCAGCGCGATTCCGATCAGGCGCTGCTGCTGCGCGACCGCGAGGCGCATTATCGTTCGCTATCCGAAGCATTGCCGCACCTCGTGTTCACCTGCGACGCGAGGGGCGATTGCGATTTCCTCTCGAAGCAGTGGTGCGACTACACGGGCCTCGACGCCAATGCCTCGCATGCGCTCGCGTGGCTCGACGCCGTACATCCCGACGATCGCGAGGCCATCAGCGCGTCGTGGCTCAAGGCGATCCGCAGCGACAACAGCGAATTCCGTCACGAATTGCGCATACGCCGCCACGATGGCGCGTATCGCTGGTTCGACACGCGCATCGTGGCGATGCGCGATCCGCGCGGCGGCATCAACAAGTGGTTCGGCAGTTGCACGGACATCCACGCGCAGCGCGAGTACAACGAGGAGCGCGACCAGTTGCTCGCCTCCGAGCAGGCGGCGCGCCAGGCGGCCGAAGAAGCCAATCGCGCGAAAGACCGCTTTCTCGCGATGCTGTCGCACGAACTACGCACGCCGCTCACGCCGGTGCTCGCCGGCACGCGTCTGCTCGAACAGATTCCCGGCTTGCCCGAGGCCGCGCGCACGGGCGTGCTGATGATCCGCCGCAACATCGAACTCGAAGCGCGCCTGATCGACGATCTGCTCGATCTCACGCGCGTCGCGAACGGCAAGCTGAGTCTCGCGCTCGATGTCGTCGATGTGCACGAAGTGATCGATGCCGTGCTCGATCTCTTTCACAGCGAAATCCAGATCAAGCAGCAGGACGTGCACGTGGACTTGCGCGCGCAGCATCATTACGTGAGCGGCGACCGCGCGCGCATGCAGCAGATGCTCTGGAATCTGGTGCGCAATGCGGCGAAGTTCACGTCCGACGGCGGCCATATTTTCGTGCGTACGCGCGACGAGCGCATGCACGTGGTGATCGAAGTGGAGGACACCGGCATCGGTATCGCGCCCGAGCAGATCGGCAAACTCTTTCACGCGTTCGAGCAGGGCAGCCACAACATGACGCGGCAGTTCGGCGGCCTCGGGCTCGGGCTCGCGGTCACGAAGGCGCTGACCGAGGCGCATGGCGGTACCGTCAGCGCGAAGAGTCCCGGCACGCATTGCGGCGCGACCTTCACGATCGTGCTGCCCACGGCGGCGCCGGGCGAGGGCGCGGCGCGGCAGGCGGAGCGCGGCGGCGCGTATCATGCGGGCGCGCTGGACATCCTGCTGATCGAGGATCACGAGGACACGGCCGAGGTCATGTCGCAACTGATCCGCGCGCTCGGTCACGACGTGGCGGTGGCGGTCAGCGTGGCCGGCGCGCTCGCGCTCACGGCCGCGCGGCGCTTCGATCTGGTGGTCAGCGACATCGGTTTGCCGGACGGCTCGGGCATCGACTTCATCCGCGCGTTCCGCAAGGAATCGGCGGCGCCCGCCATCGCGCTCACGGGCTTCGGCACCGACGACGACGTGCGCCGCAGCCTCGACGCGGGCTTCACCGCGCATCTCACCAAGCCGGTCAACTTCGAGCAGCTCGAACGGCTGATCGAGGAGGCCGTCGCGCATCGTGCGACCAGCGCGGATCGGGCGGACAGCGGCGCCTAAAAGCAAAAAACCCGCGTGCCGTGACGGCGACGCGGGTTTTTGCTGCATGCCAGGGCATGCAGCGGCGCGCGTTCAGCGCGGCGTATTCTTCAGCGAATCGCGGATCTCGCGCAGCAGCAGCACGTCTTCCGGCGTGGGCGGCGGCTCGGCCGGCGCGGCGGCGGGGTCCGGCTGGCGCAGCTTGTTGATGAACTTCACCATCAGAAAGATGATGAACGCCAGAATGATGAAGTTGATCAGCACCGTGATGAACGAGCCGTAACCGAACACGGCCACGCCCGCGGTTTGCAGATCCTTGTACGAATCGGGATTGCCCTTGAAGGTCTCGGGAATATGCCCGAGGCGCACGAACATGTTCGAGAAATCGAGGCCGCCCGTGACGACGCCGATCACCGGCATGATGAGGTCTTTCACGACCGAATTAACGATGCTGGAAAACGCACCGCCGATGATCACGCCGACCGCGAGATCCATCACGTTGCCTTTGACGGCGAATTCCTTGAATTCCTGAATCATGCTCATGAGCGGGCTCTCCTCTGGACAGGGCGGCACAGCAGGCCTGGGGACATAACGACACAATGGCGCAATGATAGCGAACGGCCCCGCGATGCGGTAGCAATTTGACAGTTCCTGACGTTCGGCTGCTTGCGGGCGTCACGGGCCATGCGGTAATGCACGCAGCGTGCCCGGCTGCGTTTTTCAGCCGGTGCGTTCAGCGCGCGAGTGCGATCTGCTCGTGAAAGCGCTGCGGATCGGTGTTGGTCCCGCACAGCAGGACGCCCACGCGCTTGCCTTGCAGCGTCTCGCGCAACGGGCCGTAGAGGCCCGCGAGCGCGGTCGCGCAGGCCGGTTCGACGGCCAGCTTCAAGGTGTCGAAGATCTGGCGCATGGTGGCGCGCAACGCGTCGTCGGAGACGGTCACGATACGTTCGAGATGACGTCGGCACAGCGTGTAGCTGTATTCCTCCGTGTGCGGCGACATCAGCGAATCGGCGATCGAATGCATGTGCGTCAGGCGCACCGTGTGATTGGCGGCGAAGCTGCGGCTCATGACGTCGGCGCCTTCGGGCTCCACGCCGTACACGCGCACGCGCGGATTGGCGAGCCGCAGCGCCGTAGCGACGCCCGCCGCGAGTCCGCCGCCGCCGATCGGCACGATCACGGCGTCGAGGTCGGGCGCTTGCGTCGCCCATTCGTAGCCGAGCGTCGCGGTGCCGAGCACGGTGCGAAATCCGTTGAACGGATGCACGAAATAGCGGCCTTCCTCGGCTTCCACGCGGCGCACGATGTCGAACGCTTCGCTGCTGTCGTTCGCGCGCACGATTTCCGCGCCCAGATCGCGGCACTGCTCCACACGCGCCTCGCTCGCGGTGCGAAACAGCACGACCTTCGCGCTGATGCCCAGACGCTTCGCCGCGTAGGCCACGGCGATCGCATGATTGCCGCCCGACACGCAGGTCACGCCCGCGCTGCGTTGCGCGGCGTCGAGCGCGAGCAGATGCGTGAACGCGCCGCGCACCTTGAAGCTGCCGCTCGCTTGCAGCAGTTCGAACTTGAAGTTGACGAAGGTGCCGTCGAGCGCGGGCAGATCGTGACGGTCGAACACCGGCGTGCGCAGCACCCACGGCGTGAGCGCGAAGTGCTGCGAGGCGATGTCGTCGAGCGAGGGAATGGCTTCGCCGTCGATCGTTCGGTCGGTGCGCAGCGGCGTGCCGGTGGACATGGGGGCGTCTCTTGCGTCAGCGACGCGGCTTTACTGGACCTGGGCGTCGACGGAAAGGCCGCGCACGAGCTTGCGCAGGAAACCTTCGCACGCCGAAAGCTGCGCGAGCGAGACGTATTCGTTGGGCTTGTGCGCCTGCTCGATGTCGCCGGGGCCGCACACCACGCTCGGAATGCCCGCGCGCGCGAACAGGCCCGCTTCGGTGCCGTAGGCGACCTTGCGGCGCGACTGGTCGGCGGTGAGCGCGCGCACGAGCTGCGTGACGGCGGCCTGCTCGGTGTCGTCGAGACCGGGCGCTGCGGCGATTTTCATGAATTCGATCGCGCCCGCCGGATTTTCGCGCTGCATTTTCGGCACCAGCGTTTCGCGCGCGTATTGCTCGATGCGCGCGAAGATCGCGTCGGGGTCGAGTGTCGGCAGATTGCGGAACTCGAACGCGAAGCGGCATTCGGCGGGCACCGTGTTGATGGCGTTGCCGCCTTCGATCGTGCTGGTTTGCGCGGTCGTGAAGGGCACGTCGTAGAGTTCGTCGAACGGACCGTTGGCGCGGAACGCGTCGGCCATATCGCGGATATAGCAGATCAGGCGCGCCGCGTACTCGATCGCGTTGAGGCCGCGCGGCGTCAGCGACGAATGCGCCGCATGACCGCGCACGCAGCACTGATACGCGTTGATGCCCTTGTGCGCCACGATCGGCCGCATGCTGGTCGGTTCGCCGACGATGCAGCCTTCGGGCTTCACGCCGCGTTTCACGAGTTCCTCGATCATCAGCGGCGCGCCCACGCAGCCCACTTCCTCGTCGAACGAGAGCGCGAGGTGCAGCGGCCTGGCGAGCTTCGTCTGCTGGATTTCGGGCACGAGCGAAAGCGCCGCGCCGATAAAGCCTTTCATGTCACAGGTGCCGCGCCCGTAGAGCAGGCCGTCGCGAATCTCGGGCTTGAACGGATCGCTGTCCCACTTCTGGCCGTCGACGGGCACCACGTCGGTGTGGCCGGACAGCACGATGCCGCCGTTCGTCGAGCCGTCGTGCGCGGGCAGCGTGGCGAACAAGTTCGCCCATTTGCCGTCGCGGCCGTAGGTGAGCGTCGATTCGATGCCGCGCGCGCGCAGGTCGTCGCGCACGGTTTCGATCAGGCCGAGATTCGGATGGCGGCTGACCGTGTCCATCGACACGAGGCGGGTGACCCAGGGAAGCGAGGCGGGAAGATCGGCGGACGAGGCTGCGGACGACGGGGAAGACTGCGCTGATTCAGCGGCGATGGTCATGGTGGACTCCAGCTTGCTTGTGGATTCCATCTTACCCAAAAAGAATCCCGCAAGCTAAAGAGGCGGGCAGCGCGAGCCGGGCAGCGGACGCCCAGGATTGGCGCGACGCAACATGCGGCCCGGCGCCCGTGCCCGCGCGACGAATGCGCGGGCGCGGAGCCGGCCTCACGCACTCGGCGTGAGGCGTGACGCGTAGGGCGCGGCCCTCAAGCCCGCGCGGGCGCGCCGAGCGCGCGCAAGGTTTCCTTCACCGTGGCGACGCGCACCGCGAGGTCGGGGCTGCGCGTTTCGATGCGCAGCTTGTCCTGGCCCGCGAGCTTCACATGCTTGTGCTTCTGCACCATCTCGATGATGCGCATCGCGTCCACGGGCGGATTCGGCACGAATTGCAGGCCGATCACCGCTTCGCCCGCGTCGATCTTCGTGATGCCGAGCGGCTTGGCGGCGAGACGCAGGCGATGCGTCTCGATCAGCGCGTGCGCCTGCGCCGGCATCTTGCCGAAGCGGTCGATCAACTCCTCCTGAATGCCGTCGATCGAATCGTCGTGCTCGCAGTTCGCGAGGCGCTTGTAGAGCGACAGACGCTCCTGCACGTCGCCGCAATAATCGGCGGGCAGGATCGCGGGCGCGTGCAGATTGATCTCGGTGGTCGCCGCGAGCGGCGCGTTGAGATCGGGCTCGCGGCCGTCCTTGAGCGCCTTCACGGCGTCGTTGAGCATGTCGGTGTACAGCTGGAAACCGATCTCCTGAATCTCGCCCGATTGTTTATCGCCGAGCACTTCGCCCGTGCCGCGAATCTCCAGATCGTGCATGGCCAGATAGAAGCCCGAGCCGAGTTCCTCCATCTGCTGGATCGCTTCGAGGCGGCGCTGCGCCTGCTTCGTGAGGCCTTGCGGATCGTGCACGAGCAGATACGCGTAGGCCTGGTGATGCGAGCGCCCGACGCGGCCGCGCAACTGGTGCAGCTGCGCGAGGCCGAATTTGTCGGAGCGGTGGATCAGGATCGTGTTCGCGGTCGGCACGTCGATGCCGGTCTCGATGATGGTCGTACAGAGCAGCACGTTCGCGCGCTGCCCCACGAAATCGCGCATCACGGTTTCGAGTTCGCGCTCGTGCATCTGGCCGTGCGCCACGGCGATGCGCGCCTCGGGCACCAGCGCTTCGAGCATCGCGCGGCGGTTCTCGATGGTCTCGACCTCGTTGTGCAGGAAGTACACCTGGCCGCCGCGCTTGAGTTCGCGCAGCATCGCCTCGCGAATCACGCTGTCTTCCTCGCGGCGCACGAAGGTCTTGATCGCGAGGCGCTTTTGCGGCGCAGTCGCGATCACCGAGAAGTCGCGTAAGCCTTCCAGCGCCATGCCGAGCGTACGCGGGATCGGCGTGGCGGTGAGCGTGAGCACGTCCACTTCGGCGCGCAGCGCCTTGAGCGCTTCCTTCTGGCGCACGCCGAAACGGTGTTCCTCGTCGATGATGACGAGCCCGAGCCGCTTGAACTGCACGTCCGACGACAGCAGCTTGTGTGTGCCGATCACGATATCGACGCTGCCGTCGTTGATCTGCTGGATCGCGCCGGTCACTTCCTTCGCGCTCTTGAAGCGCGAGAGTTCGGCGATGCGCACGGGCCACTCGGAGAAGCGGTCGGTGAAGGTTTGCGTGTGTTGTTCCGCGAGCAGCGTCGTGGGCGAGAGGATCGCCACCTGCTTGCCGCCCATCACGGCGATGAAGGCCGCGCGCAGCGCGACTTCGGTCTTGCCGAAACCGACGTCGCCGCAGACGAGGCGGTCCATCGGCTTGCCGCTCGTCATGTCGCCGATCACGGCGGCGATGGCGGCGGCCTGGTCGGGCGTTTCCTCGAAGCCGAAGCTTTCGGCGAACTTCACGTAATCCTTCGGTTCGAGCGCGAACGCGTGGCCTTCGCGCGCGGCGCGGCGCGCGTAGAGGTTGAGCAATTCGGCGGCGGTGTCGCGGATCTGCTGCGCGGCCTTGCGGCGCGCCTTTTCCCACTGGCCCGAGCCGAGTGCGTGCAGCGGCGCGCTGTCCGGGTCGGCGCCGCTGTAGCGCGAGATCACGTGCAGTTGCGACACGGGCACATAGAGCTTGCTCGCGTTCGCGTATTCGAGGTGCAGGAACTCGGTGTCGCCTTCGCCGAGGTCCATCGTCACGAGACCGTGATAGCGGCCGATGCCGTGCTGCGCGTGCACGACCGGATCGCCCACTTTCAGCTCGGAGAGGTCGCGCACCATCGAATCGACGTTGCTCGCCTGCTCCTGGCGGCGGCGTCCCGCGCGGCGCGCGAGCGGGCCGTACAGTTCCGTTTCGGTGATGACGGCGAGTTCCTCGCCGGGCAGCGCGAAGCCGGTCGACAGCGGCGCGACGCCGAGCACGAAGCGCTCGTCGCTTTCGAGCCAGTCGGCGTAGCTGTCGGCGGAAGTGGGGCGCAGATGGTTGTCGGCCAGCAGTTGCGCGATGGTTTCGCGGCGGCCCGCCGATTCCACCGCGAACAGCACGCGGTTCTTCGTGGTGTCGAGATAGCTGCGCAGCGTCGCGAGCGGGTCGTCGGCGTGACGGTCGATCGCCAGCGTCGGCAGCGGCACGGCCCAGCCGCCCGCGCTCGCGGCGGGCAGCACGAGGCGGCCGAACGGCTTGGCGAGCGTGAAGAAGTCCTCGTCGCTCAGAAACAGGCGCTGCGGTTCGAGGATCGGCCGCTCGCGATCGTGCGAGAGGAAGTTGTGGCGCTGCTTCGTGTCAGCGGTGAAGCGGCGGATCGAGGCTTCCAGATCGCCGGAAAACACCAGTTGCGCGTTCGACGGCAGATAGTGGAACAGCGTCGCCGTCTCTTCGAAAAAGAGCGGCAGATAGTATTCGATGCCCGCCGAGGGCACGCCGTTGCCGATGTCCTTGTAGATCGTCGCGCGGCTCGGGTCGCCTTCGAACACCTCGCGCCAACGGCTGCGAAACGCGGTGCGCGCGGCCTCGTCGAACGGAAACTCGCGGCCCGGCAGCAGGCGCACCTCCTTCACCGGATAGAGGCTGCGCTGGCTGTCCGGGTCGAACGCGCGGATCGAATCCACCTGATCGTCGAACAGGTCGATGCGGTAAGGCAGCGGCGAGCCCATCGGGAACAGGTCGATCAGCGAGCCGCGCACGCAATATTCGCCGGGCCGCACGACCTGGCTCACGTGCTCGTAGCCCGCCAGCGTCAGTTGCGACTTGAACTTCGCTTCGTCGAGGCGCTCGCCCTGCGTGAACGAGAACGTGTAGGCCGCGAGGAACGAGGCGGGCGGCATGCGGTAGAGCGCCGTCGTGGCCGGCACGAGCAGGATGTCACAACGGCCCTCGCCGAGATCGTGCAGCGTCGCGAGGCGCTCGGAGACGAGATCCTGGTGCGGCGAGAACGTGTCGTAGGGCAGGGTTTCCCAGTCGGGCAGCAGGCGCACGCGCGCGTCGGGCGCGAAGAACGGGATTTCCTGCGCGAGCCGCTGGGCGTCGACGGCGCTCGCGCAGATCACGGCGAGGAGCGGCGCGCCGGCGCGCGAGGCTTCGCGGTAGCGGGCGATCAGCAGCGCGTCGGACGAACCGTGCGTGCCGTCGAACGAGAAGCGCTGCCCCGGCTTGACGACGGCAACCGGTGACGAGGACGTGGACGGTGACTGCGAGGATGCGGCGATATCGGACATAGAGGCAACAGGTTGGCTTCGCGATGCGGGCCGGGCTCAGGAAAAAAGCCGCGGGCGCGCGCGAGGCGGAGAGCATGCGATCCGGGGTTGACAGTTAATCGTAACTTTCGCGTAAGGTTCGCGCACGCGCCGAGGCCCGCTGCGGGCCGCTTGCGGGCGGCTTCGCATCGGGCGCCGGCGCGGCCCGCGCGTCGTCTGCGAAGGGCTGCCGGGCGCCCGCCAGAGCGTCGCGCGCGTGCAGATTGCGGGCGATGGGCGTGCGGGCAAAGGACCTATTATAAAATCCGTCCTTTACTTTGACTCATGCGGCTCGCGACACCGTGACCTCACGCCTTTTTGCCTTGATCCCCTGCGCCGGAACCGGCAGCCGTTCGGGATCGGCCATGCCCAAACAATATCGAACGGTCGCCGGACGCGAACTCCTGCACTATACGCTGGCCGCCTTCGATGCCTGCTCCGAATTCACCCAGACGCTGGTCGTGATTTCCCCCGACGATAGCCACTTCGACGCGCGCCGCTTCAGCGGCCTGCGCTTCGCCGTGCGCCGCAACGGCGGGGCCTCGCGCCAGGCGTCGGTCTTCAACGGCCTCGCCGCGCTCGAAGAGTTCGGCGCCACCGACGACGACTGGGTGCTCGTGCACGACGCCGCGCGCCCCGGCATCACGCCCGCGCTGATCCGCTCGCTCGTCGAGGCGCTCAAGGACGATCCGGTCGGCGGCATCATGGCGCTGCCGGTCGCCGACACGCTCAAGCGGGTCGCGCCCCATCACGTGCCGGGCGGCCCGCGCATCGAGCGCACCGAATCGCGCGACGGACTCTGGCAGGCGCAAACGCCGCAGATGTTCCGCATCGGCATGCTGCGTACCGCCATCGAGCGCGCGCAGCAGGACGGCCACGATCTCACCGACGAAGCCAGCGCGATCGAATGGCTCGGTCATTCGCCGCGTCTCGTGCAGGGCAGCCTGCGCAACTTCAAGGTGACGTACCCCGAAGACTTCGCGCTCGCCGAAGCCATCCTCAGTCACAGCAGCAACCGGCCCGCCGGCTCCTGACCGCGCGCCGCGCCTCACCACACGGAAATACACATGGATATCAGAATCGGACAAGGCTACGACGTGCACGCACTGGTCCCGGGACGCCCGCTCGTGATCGGCGGCGTGACGGTGCCTTACGACCGCGGCCTGCTCGGCCACTCGGACGCCGACGTGCTGCTGCACGCCATCACCGACGCGCTGTTCGGCGCCGCCGCGCTCGGCGACATCGGCCGCCATTTCCCCGACACCGACAAGCAGTTCTACGGTGCGAACAGCCGCGTGCTGCTGCGCGAATGCCTGCGCCGCGTGGAAGAGGCGGGCTTCACGCTCGTCAACGTCGACAGCACGGTGATCGCTCAGGCACCCAAGCTTTCGCCGCATATCGACGCCATGCGCGCGTGCATCGCCGAAGATCTCAAGCTGCCGCTCGACCGCGTCAACGTGAAGGCGAAGACCAACGAGAAGCTCGGCTATCTCGGCCGCAGCGAAGGCATCGAGGCGCAAGCGGCGGTGCTGCTCACGCGCGCGTGATTGCGCGCTTGCGTGCTTGCTTGCATTTTAGCCCTTGAAACAAGAGCTTTTCTGAACGACTCGCGCCGCTGCGCAAGCGCCGTGCCGCGCAAGCGTTCATCTGCGTGAGCAGGCTGCGTGCCTGCCCCGCATCCGAGGCGATGGTTGCACCTGCAATCATCGCCTCGTGCTTTTCTTGCCGATTACTTTTCGTTTTTGTCGCCTTATGCTGAAAGCGTAACCGGAAACGGAAAGGGCAATGACGGGACTCGAAAGACGCGTGAAAGGCCTCGACGGTCTCCGGGCACTGGCCGTGATGCTGGTGTTCCTCTCGCACAAGGCGCATCTCGATGCGATCGACGCGGGCAAGATCGGCGTGTGGCTGTTTTTTCTGATCAGCGGCTATCTGATCATCGGCGAGCTGCATCGCAACCGGCTGCGCGTCGAGGGACAGGGCGCGCGTCGCGACGCCGTGCTCTATGTGTTTTTCGTGAAGCGCGCGCTGCGGATTTTTCCGGTCTATTACTTGCTGCTGATCGCGCTGACCATCGCGCACGCTTTGTTCTATCAGCGCGATGTCGAACTGGGCCTCGCCTGGCACTTCGCATTCCTGTCTAATTTCTGGATCGGCGTGGTGCACGATGGATGGCCCGGCACGGTGTCGCATTTCTGGAGTCTCGCGGTCGAGCAGCAGTTCTATCTGATCGCGCCGTTCGCGCTGCTGTTCACGCGCGCGTCGCGGCATCTGGGCATCTGCATCGGCATGATCGCGGCGGCGGCGCTCGCGCATCTGGCGCTCTACGCGACGGGCGCGATCGAGCCGTTGGTCTATGCGTTCTCGCCGTGGAATTTCGCGCTGCTCGCACTGGGCGGCGCGCTCGCGATCGGCGGCCGGCGCGTGCACATCGACGGTCCGGTGCCGCGCGCCGCGTGGTTCGTGCTGGCGTTCGCGAGCCTCGCGGTGTTCGCGTTCGCGCGCGCCGATTGCGACACCTGCGAAGCGACCCAGCGCGCGCTGCTGCCGGGGCTGCTCGATATCGGGCTGTCGATGTCGCTGGGCGCGGTGTTCCTGTGGATCGTGCGCGCGCAGGACAGCGTGCTTGTGGCCGCGCTCGAAGTGAAGCCGCTCGCGTACCTCGGCACGATCAGCTACGGCTTCTATCTGTTTCACAATCTCGTGCCGTCGCGTCTGGGCGACGCGCCCGCGCTTTACACGCGGCTCGGCCTGCCGCCGTTCGCGCAGGACATGCTGGCGCTCGGCGCGCAGTTCGCGCTATCGGTGCTGCTCGCGCATCTGTCGTGGCGCCTGCTCGAAAAGCGCGTGCTCGAATGGAAAGAGCCGCTGGCCGGGGCGATCCGCGAACGCCTGCCGGCGCGCGCGGCTGCCGGCCCCACCTGATTCAGTGCAGGAGACCACCCAGGGCGAATCCGACGACGCCGCTCAGAGCGTCGCGCCGCCCACCTCGCGACCGCTCGGGCACAGCTCGCCGGTTTGCAGCGCGTCGAGCACGCGCAGCACTTCGGCGGCGCTGCGCCCGACGTTGAGCGTGTTCACGCTCACGTACTGGATCGTGTTGTCGGGATCGACGATAAAGGTCGCGCGCAGCGCCACGCCCGCTTCCTTGTCGCGGATGCCAAGCTGATCGATCAGCTCGCCTTTCACGTCGCCGAACGCATAGTGGTTCAGGCGGTTGAGATCCTTGTTCTCGCGCCGCCACGCGAGCTTCACGTATTCGTTGTCGCAACTGCCGCCGAGCAGCACGGTTTCGCGATCCTCGAATTCCTTCTGAAGTTTCGCGAACGCGACGATCTCCGTCGGGCAGACCACGGTGAAATCCTTCGGGTAGAAGTAGATGACCTTCCACTTGTCCGAGAAGCTTTGCTCGGTGATTTCCTGAAACGCGGATTCGCCGTTTTCTTCAGGGAAATTGAAGCCGGGCTTCGCGGCCGTGACGGTGAAGGCTTCGAGTTTGTCGCCGACGGTTTTCATGTCGCTGCTCCCCTGTGACGTATGCGTGAACGCGCGCACGGTGCGCGCGGCCCATCGACAGATTGTGGCAGGGGAAGGCGGCGCGTGCCGCGAGCGTGCGCCGCAGTTGCGGCGGACATTGATCCACGCGTTGATCCGCGTCCGTGCGGGCGCAAATCAACGTGCAAATCAACGGGCGAAAGCCGTGGAAGGTGAGGCGAGGGCGCTCAGGCGCCCTTGGCCAGCGGAAACTCGATGGTGACTTCGAGGCCCGGGCCGGGCGCGCGGTTGCGCAGACGCAGCGCGCCGCGATAGCGGCTCACGAGACGCTGGACGATGGCCATGCCGAGGCCGGTGCCGTTGGCCTGCGTACGGGCGCTGTCGACGCGATAGAACGGCCGCGTCACGAGCGCCAGTTGATCCTCGGGAATGCCGGGGCCTTCGTCGACCACGGACAGCTCCACGCGCGAGTGCGAGACGCGCGTCTCCAGCATGATGTGAGGAATGCCGTCGGTTTCGCTTGCGCCGTACTTGCGCGCATTCTCGATGAGATTGCCCACCACGCGGCGCATGTCGGTGTCGTCGGCTTCGACGACGGCCGTGGGCGCGAGGCGCGTGATCAGGCGCACGCCGTCCTCGGTCGCCATGCGCGCCGCCATCTCGCTCGCGATCACCGAAAGATCGACGCGCTCGGTCATGCGCTGCACGGGCCGCGCATAGTCGAGGAAGCGGCCGATGATCATGTCCATCTGCTCGATGTCGTCGATCATGGCGTCCTTCGTCGTCTGGTCGGACGGGCTCATCTCCGTCTCCAGCCGTAATCGCGCGAGCGGCGTGCGCAGGTCGTGCGAGATGCCCGCGAGCATCAGCGCGCGGTCGGCCTCCAGCTGTTCGAGGTCGCGCACCATCTGGTTGAACGAGCGGTTGGTTTCCGCCGCCACGCCCATGCCGCTTTCGGGCAAGGTCGAGGGCGACTGGCCGGAGCCGACCATGCGCGCGGACATCGCGAGCCGCGCGAACGGGCGGTTCACGAGACTCGTGATGAACGCCGCGCCGAACAGCGATAGCGCGAGCGCGGAAATGCCCCATCCGACCCACTGCAGTCCGGTGACGTTGTCGAGCTGGTCGCGGTCGAGCGCGACCCAGTAGTCGTCGTCGTCGATCTTGAAGCTGATCCACACGCCGGGGATGTCGTTGACCGACTGGGCGATCACCGTGTCGTCGCCGAGACGGCCGCGGATGTCGTGCTCGATCAGACGATTGAGCGACTCGTCGGGCTGGAGCTTGTATTTGTCCGTGGTCTCGCGCGGGTACACGCGCACGCCCTCGTTGCTCTCCAGATCCTGCAGCAGCGCGCGGCGCAGATCGGGATCGGAGTAGAGGAGCGCGGTACGCGTGAGCTTGACCACGGCGACGAGCGCAAGCGCCACGCGCTGGGCGCGTGGCTCTCGCTCAATCACGCGAAAGCTCTGGAACCATGCCGCAAGACTGACCGCGATGAGTAGCGCGATCAGCAGGAAGGTGCGCCAGAACAGGTCGCCGAACGCAAGCGTCAGCAGACGCCGGTCAATCCGCATGAACCCTTCCCGTCAACTGAAGTCGTGCAGGCAATGAGACGCCATCCATCCGGGATCAGGCGGCGCCGTCAGGAATGAACACGTAGCCGAGGCCCCAGACCGTCTGGATGAAGCGCGGGCTGCCCGGATCGGGCTCGATGAGCTTGCGCAGACGCGAGATCTGCACGTCGAGGCTGCGGTCGAACACTTCGTATTCGCGGCCGCGCGCGAGCTCCATGAGCTTTTCGCGCGAGAGCGGCTGGCGCGGATGGCGCGCGAACACCTTGAGCACCGAGAATTCGCCCGTGGTGAGCGGAATTTCCTGGCCGGCCTTGGTGAGCGTGCGGGTGGCGAGGTTCAGCGCGAATTCGCCGAACTCGAACACCTCGGTGGTTTCCGACGGCGCGCCCGGCAGTTCGGACGGTGCCTGGCGGCGCAGCACGGCGTGAATCCGGGCGACCAGTTCGCGCGGATTGAAGGGCTTCGGCAGATAGTCGTCGGCGCCCATTTCGAGGCCGACGATGCGGTCCACGTCTTCGCCCTTGGCCGTGAGCATGATGATGGGCGTGCGGTCGTTGCTGCCGCGCAGACGGCGGCAGATCGACAGACCGTCTTCGCCCGGCAGCATCAGGTCGAGCACGAGCAGGTCGAAGCGCTCGCGCACCCACAGCTTGTTCATGGCGGGGGCGTTTTCCGCGACGTAGACGTTGAAGCCCTGCTCGCCGAGGTAGCGGCGCAGCAGGTCACGCAGTCGGGGGTCGTCGTCGACCACGAGAATTTTGGACGGGTTCTTGGTTTCCATGCCTGGCATCTTAGCGCGATTGGGTTGCAGTGCGAGATTGCACCGATTATCGGGTTACAGTCAGTTACAAAATTTACCCGTGCTGTGCTACGGCATCAAGCACTGACAGATAGACTTCTTTACGTTGAGCGGCCATTCGGTAGATACTTCATTCGATTTTGAACCAGTGCCCGTGTTGAACTGGGTCCGAACAATGCAATCGAGGTAGCCGTTTGCCGCGTCAAGAAGGGAAAAAAACGATGGGAGGGGTCAGGCCGACAATGCGCCACACCATGATTGCTCTGGCGTTGGCCAGCGGCGTCGTGGCAGCATTGGACGCGGCGCCGGCTCATGCCCAGCCCTTCGGTGACGGTCCCGGCGCGCGCTACGGCGGCAGGCCGCCCGTTCGTCGGGTGCGCAACGACATGCCCCCGCGTCCCGCCTCGGACATCAATCAGCGCAACGCCGTTCCTCCCGACCTCGACCAGCGCCGCCGCGACGGCCACATGACGCCCGACGAGCGGCGTCTGCTGCGCCAGCACATCGAAGACGCCGTGCGCGAACTCTACAAGCGCTGAACGCAGCGACGCGCCATGCGGCGCGAGCCGTTGCGGCGTGCCTGGCGCAGTCTGCTGTTCCATCTCGCTGGTCCTGTCTGCTGTCATTCGCTGTATTCCCGCTGCTTTTGTCCGCTGGTCCATCTAGTCGGTTCCGCGCTGTTGCACGTCGCTGCTGTACGTCGCTGCTGCACGTCGCATTGCATGTTTCTCGCGGGCCTGAAAAATTCCGTTTCAAAATGGTTTGCGCCTGAACGCGCCGCGCGGTCAACAGCACGCCCGCGCCATCCGTTATGCCGGTACATTCACCCGATGCACGCGTGTGCGGTGGCGAGAGCCCGGCCGCCGCGCGCCACTCGAATCCAAGGCGCCATGAAAAGCTTCTTGCCGGTGTTCCCGCCGCGCCGCGCGGCCAGCGATGCGAGCGCGTCCGCGTCACCGCGCGCCGCGTTTTTCACGCTGTCATTAGCGTCGATGTTCGGCGCGTGGTCGCGTCGTGCAGCAGCGCAGTCAAACGCAGAAGCGACGCCCAATCCGGCGCATCGCGCGCATCGCCGCACGTCGGCGGGAACGTCGGCCGCTTCATCGGTTGCTTTATCCGCCACTTCGGCCACTTCGTCGTCCGACGAATCCGCACTGCTCGACGCCGACGACGCGCGGCACCTGCTGATCCGCACGGGCTTCGCGCCGGCCAGCGCCGACCTCGCGCCTTACGTGGGCCTCACGCGCGCGCAAGCCGTCGACCGTGTGCTTGCGAGCGCCCGCACCGAAGCCGTCACGCCGCTGCCCGCCTGGTGCGCCGAGCCATTGCCGACACGCGCCGAACGCCGCGCCTGGACGCCCGATCAGCGCCGCGACGCGCAACGGGCGCGAGGCCAGCACGACGACGAACTGCGCGCGTGGTGGATGCGCGAGATGCTCGTCACGCCGTCGCCGCTCACGGAGCGCATGACGCTGTTCTGGCACAACCATTTCACGTCGGGTCAGGACAAGGTGCCGGAGCCGCAGATGATGGCGCAGCAAAATTCGCTCCTGAGGCGCCACGCGCTCGGCAGTTTCGCGACGCTGCTGCACGAGGTCGCGAAAGATCCGGCAATGCTGCTGTATCTCGACGGCGCGAGCAATCGCAAGGGCAAGCCGAACGAGAATTTCGCGCGCGAGGTCATGGAGCTGTTCACACTCGGCGAAGGGCAGTACACGCAGCAGGACGTGGCCGAAGCGGCGCGCGCTTACACGGGCTGGGGCGTCGATCCCGACACCGGGCGCTTCGTCTCGCGGCCCGCGCAGCACGACGACGGCGTGAAGACCGCGCTCGGCCACAGCGGCACGTTCGACGGCGACGCGATGCTCGACATTCTGTTGGGCGAGCCGCAGACCGCGCAATTCGTCACGGCGAAACTGTGGCGCGAGTTCGTTTCCGACACGCCCGATGCCGCGCAGCTCGACAACGCGGCGGCGCGCTTTCGCGCCAGTCATTACGACATTTCCGCTGCCTTGCGCACGCTGCTGCTCGCACCCGCGTTCTGGGACGAGCGCAATCGCGGCGTGCTGGTCAGCTCGCCGGTGGAGTTTATTGTCGGCACCGTGCGGCGCTTCAATGTGAGCTACGGCGAGACCGCGCCGTTCGCACGCACGTCGGCGGCGCTCGGCGAGAGACTGTTTTATCCGCCTAACGTGAAGGGCTGGCCAGGCGGCGCGGCATGGATCAACAGTACGACGCTGCTCGCGCGCAAGCAGTTCGTCGAGCAGTTGTTTCGCGCGACCGAGTCGGCGCGCCCGCGCATGGCGAATTCGATGACGAAGGCCGCTGCGAGCTTGCCCGCAAGCGCGCCGATCGATGGCAGCGCGAAAGCGCCGCCGCGCGCGCAAGGCGGCATGCGTTTCGATCTCGACGGCTGGCTCGCGCGTTACGGTTTGACGGCGAGCGAGAAGCCCGATCTCTCGCAGCAATTGCAGATGCAGCATGCGGTGTTGCCGCTCGCGCCCGTCGACGCCATCGCGGCGGGCAGCAGTGCGCAGGCGTATCTCCAGGCACTCCTGATGGATCCCGTGTATCAGCTCAAATGAGCGCTCGCATGAGCGGCGCATCGAAACGAAGGCGGACGATGAATAACACGAACGACGCACAGACCGACGCACGTCAGGACGCATCACACAACAACGAGCGAGGCGCGGCATGAAGCGACGCGATTTCCTGGCGGCGGCCGCCGCGGCAACGGCGGCAGGCGCGGCGTCATGGCTGCCGGAGAACGCCCGCGCGCAGACGCCGGGCGCGGCCGCGCAACGGCGCGCGAGCGGCTACGACAATCTGCTGATCCTCGTCGAACTGAAGGGCGGCAACGATGGCTTGAACACCGTCGTGCCGTATGCCGATCCGCTCTATGCGCGTTATCGCGCGACCATCGGCGTGCGGCGCGGCGACGCGATCCAGCTCGACGAACGCACGGCGCTGCATCCGGCGCTCGCGCCGCTTTTGCCGATGTGGCGCGAGCACGAACTCGCGATCGTGCAGGGCGTGAGCTACGCGCAGCCGAATCTCTCGCATTTCCGCTCGATCGAGATCTGGGACACGGCTTCGCGCTCCGATCAATATCTGCGCGAAGGCTGGCTCACGCGCGCATTCGCGACGACGCCCGTGCCGAAGGGTTTCGCCGCCGACGGCCTGGTGCTGGGCAGCGCCGAAATGGGTCCGCTAGCGAACGGCGCGCGCGCCATCGCGCTCGTCAATCCGGCGCAGTTCGCGCGTGCCTCGCGGCTCGTCACGCCGGTCGCGCTCAAGGAGCGCAATCCGGCGCTCGCGCACATTCTCGACGTGGAAAACGACATCGTGCATGCCGCCGATCAGTTGCGGCCGCGGCCCGGCGATTACGCGTTGAAGACGGCGTTCCCGGCAGGGGCGTTCGGCGCATCGGTGAAGACCGCGATGCAGGCGCTCGCGTCCGGCGAGACGGCGCAGGGTGTGCCGGTGCAGGGCGACGGCGTCGCCGTCATTCGCCTCACGCTCAACGGTTTCGATACGCACGAAAATCAGCCCGAGCGCCACGCGGAGTTGTTGCGCCAGTTCGCGGCGGGCATGGTGGCGATGCGCTCGGCGCTGATCGAAATGGGACGCTGGGATCGCACCTTGATCGCCACGTATGCGGAGTTCGGGCGGCGCGTGCGCGAGAACCAGAGTCGTGGCACCGATCACGGCACGGCGTCGGCGCATTTCGTGGCGGGCGGGCGCGTGGCGGGCGGGCTCTATGGCGAAGCGCCCGCGCTCGCGCGGCTGGACGGCAACGGCAATCTGCCGGTGGCCGTCGATTTCCGGCAGATCTACGCGACGGTGCTGAACGACTGGTGGGGACTCGACGCCAGCGCAGTGCTCCAGCAGCGCTTCGAGCCGCTGCCGTTGTTGCGTGCTTGAGCCTTCGTCGATGCTTCGTCGATGCGCCGCGTGGCGTGTACTTCAGCCGCGCCGCGCCGCGCGCCAAGCGACCCAGAGCTTGCGGATCGGCGTGAGCGCGATGTGCTGATGCAGGACCTGAAAATCTTCGCGTTCCACTTCATCGAGTAGCGCGAGTTCCAGCGCGGCGAGCGAGCGCAGCGCGCGCTGCGGTTTGCGCTCGGCGGTGGGAATCGCGTCGAGCGCGGCGTTCAGCGCTTCGCGCGCACGCGCCGTCTGGAACTGCATCAGCTCGGTGAATTCGGCGCTGTAGCGGCGGTTGATCAGGTCGGCGGCGGTGACGTTGTAGCGCTGCAATTCGTCGATCGGCACGTAGATGCGGCCATGGCGTGCGTCGTTACCGATCTCGGGCACGAACTGCGCGAGCGTCAGCGCGTGGCCGAGCGGCGCGGCCCAGTTGGCCGCCGCGTCGCGCTCCTGCGGCGTGCGCGCGCAAGCCTGGGCGACGAGCGTCGCGAAGGTGCCGCCCACGCCGTCGATATAGCGGCGCAGATTCGGCATGTCGAGATAACGGGCCTGCTCGAAGTCCATCTCGAAGCCGGCCAGCAATTGTTGAAGCAGCGGATAGTGGCTCGCGGGATCGTCGAGATGCGCGGCGAGCGCCTTCGTGACCGGATGCGAGGGATTGCCCGCCGCCAGCGCGGCGAGTTCTTTCTGCCACCAGGCGAGTTTCGTGCGGCCCACGGTGGGGTCGCTCGTTTCCTTGGCGGTTTCTTCGAGTTCGCGGCGCAGCGCGAACAGGGCGGCAAGGAGCGGCTGGCGCGCGGCGCTCGCCTGGCGCAGCGCGTAGTACGTGCTCGATCCGGGTGGGGCCGCCTTTTGCAGGCAGTAATCGTCGAAATTCACGGCGTTCGGGGCGTGGGGAGGCGCGGCGCGGTCGCGGCCCGGCTGAAGCGATCAGCGGGGCCAGCGGTGGGGCAAAGAGCCGCGGAGCGGCGATTCTAGCACCGGCCTGTTTTTCGGGCCGCGCACGCATCCGGCACACGGCTCGACATGCGGATCGAGGGCGATGCAAGGGCGCGATCGGCGTCGTCTCTCAAGATGCAGACAAGCGCAATTCAATCGGTTAGAATCTCGCGCTTGCGCGTTCGCGGCGGGTTATCCGGCTGCGCGGCGCGCCCAGGCAGGTCCGTATAGCATACGATGCACGCGATGGTTCCGGTTCGTTCCCACTCGCGGCGGTCTCGCCAGCAGCATTCGCGTGAGTGGCGAAATTGGTAGACGCACCAGGTTTAGGTCCTGACGCCCGCAAGGGTGTGCCGGTTCGAGTCCGGCCTCACGCACCAAAGACAAAGGCCACGTACCTCAACGGTACGTGGCCTTTTTTCTTGCGCGGCGATTCTTGAATCGCGCGCCGCAAAAACCCGCCTCGACGGTCGACGCATCGACCATCTGATTCGTTTATCGCGTAGCCCGGATCAGAGATCTTCCTGGGCCGCCGCGATGACCTTCTCCAGCGCGCGGTTGAGCAGCTCGCGCTCCTTCTCTTCGAGGCAGGCGAACAGGTCCGTGTTCCACTTGCGCGCGATGGGCATGACCTTGCGGTAGAGCGCGCGGCCTTCGGTCGTGAGCGAGACGAGCACGAGGCGTCCGTCTTCCTCGCTGGCGTCGCGCTGCATGAGGCCGCGGCGCATCAGCGCTTCGGCGGCGCGGCTGGCCTGGCTCTTGTCGAGATTCGCGTGGCGCGCCAGCTCCATCACTGAAAACGGGCCGAATGCGCCGACGGCAGCGATGAGGCGCGCTTCGGGCAGGGTGATGCCGAGCTTCGCCTGGTAGCGCTCGCTTGCGCCGCGTTCGGAGAGCTTGTTCAGGACATGGAGCCGATAGGTCAAAAATTGTTCGAGTCCGGCTTTGCTTGCCTTCATGGTCGTCCTGGTCTGGTCGCGTGAGGTATGCGCGATCATGTCGCGTTGATCATGATTGTTGCCTCAACGAGCGCTCGGGTCAACGCGCACGAACCCTCGTAAGCCGATCTTCAACGGGCGTACGAATCTATTAATCGCTTACTGCGAAAACGCGGCGCGTTTGCGGACGAAAACGTCTGACTATTCAAGTGGGTTTGCCGGCCCGTTTGCGTCCGTTTGCGCACGTTTCACGCGCGACGAACCCGCACGCAACGAACCCACAAGCCGGGCACGATTCGTTGCGCGCGAAAGTTCATCTGCGCGTAAGGGCGATCAGGCGCGCGAGGCGCCGTACTTGAGGCGCGTGAGCTGTTCGGCTTCGTTCGCGAGCAGCGCGGCGGCGTCGCGAATCGCCGTTTCGAGCGTGATCGGGCCGGGCGCGGGCGAGAAGCAGCCGCTGAAGTGCTCGGCCAGACGCGGCAGCGCGGCCGGGTCGACGGCGCCCGACAGCAGCGACGCCGGCACGCCCGCAGCCTGGGCGTGGCGACAGGCGATGAAGGGCGCCTTGCCGTGCAGCGTCTGCACGTCCGAGCGGCCTTCGCCGGTGATGAGCCAGTGCGCGCCCGCGAGCGCCTGATCGAGGCCGATGGTGCGCGCGACGACTTCCGCGCCCGGCTCGAAGCTCGCGCCCAGCATGCGCAGCGCGAAACCGAGGCCGCCCGCGGCGCCCGCGCCCGCTTCATCGCGCGCGGTGCGGCCGAGCGCGGCTTCGAGCAGATCGGCGAAACGGCCGAGCGCGGCGTCGATCGGCGCGACTTCGGCGGGCGTCACGCCTTTTTGCGGGCCGAACACGGCGGTCGCGCCGTGCTCGCCGGTGAGCGGATTGTCGACATCGGACATCGCCACGAAGCTGGCTTCGGCGAGGCGCGCATCGAGCCCCGATACATCCACGCGCGCGACGCGCGTGAGCGCTTCGGGCGTGGGCGCGAGCGCGTTGTCGGCCGCATCGAAGAGTTGCAGGCCGAGGCCCGCGAGCAGCCCCGCGCCGCCGTCGTTGGTGCTGCTGCCGCCGAGCGCCACGTAGAAGCGCCGCACGCCTTCGTCGAGCAGCGCGCGGATCGCTTCGCCCATGCCGCGCGTGCTGCGCGCGGCGACCGGCACGCCCATGCCGACCGGATCGGTGATGCCGACGATTTCGGCGGTCTCGACGATCGCGCTGCCGTCGTGCAGCAGGCCGACCGTGGCGTCGCGGCGCGCGAGCGCGGCGCCTTCGACATTGAGGATGCGGCGCTCGCCGCCCACGCTGAGCATGGCGTCGAGCGTGCCTTCGCCGCCGTCGGCCATCGGGCATATGCGGATTTCGGCGTCCGCCCGGGCGCGGCGAATGCCTTCGGCGATGGCGGCGGCGACCCCGTCCGCGCTCAGCGAGCCTTTGAAGGAATCTGGAGCAATCACGACGACGGGTGCGTCAAACGACGGGTTGGACATGGTGTCTCGACTGGAAGAGTTGGGATGGCGGCTGCATCCGGCGGGGCGTCCGGCGCGAGCGTTAGCTTAACAGTGCGGGGCGGGGCGCTGGATACCCGCGCCGCGATAGCGTGGATCGCGCGTGCAACGCGCGGGCGTCGCGGGCGGACGCGCTTGCGTGTGCTCGCGCGAGCTTCGGGGCGCTTACAGGCCGAAAGCCTCGCTGCACGCCGCGCCCGATCGCGTCCCCGCAGGGCGATTCCGGCACGAAAACCCGCAAATTTCACACGGAAAGATGCCGTTTTGGCGTCCCGAACGGCAATTCCATTTGAGTGGGGAAATAGTTTGCTAAAATACTTGGCTCTTTTGACGGAACCGCACGGCAAACCGTCCGTTTCGGCCTTCACCGGCTGATCTGGCCGGGCCGGGTCTCGCGGCTCCAGGAAAGGGCGCCGCCCAGCCGGCAGCGTCCGCGAAGCGCCCGCTCCAACGCATCGATGCGTGATGCGCGGGCGGCGCGGCGGTCTGCGGCGAGAGGCGTCATGGAATGCGCCCGCCGGCCTTGGGCGCGACCGCACGGTCGCGATCGAAGCCGGCAGGCGGCGCCGACGAGGCACTAGCGAGACGCAGGCGATGCGGGCTTTCCCATCGAACTGCGGCAGCAAAGATTACTGATACGCTCGAACAATTTTAGGACGATTGAAGCCATGGCTAACGCTGTTGAAAACCTCGGCAAGCTCGAACGCCGCGTGACGATTTCCCTGCCGAAGGACGCCGTGCAGAAAGAAGTCGATTCGCGCATCCGCCAACTGGCAAAGAACGTGCGCATGCCGGGTTTCCGCCCGGGCAAGGTGCCGCTGAAGATGGTCACGCAGCAGTACTCGGGCCAGGTGGAAGCCGAAGTTCTGAGCGACAAGGTCGGCAAGGAATTCTTCGACATCAGCCGCGCGGAAAACCTGCGCGTCGCGGGCCAGCCGAGCTTCGCCCCGAAGGCGGAGGCCGCTGAAGGCGACTACGCATTCGACGCGACCTTCGAGGTCTACCCGGAAGTCAAGCTCGGCGACGTCGGCACGGCCGAAATCGAGCGCACGACCACGACCATCAGCGACGCTGAAATCGACCGCACGCTCGACATCCTGCGCAAGCAGCGCGTGCACTTCCACGCACGCGGCGAAGCGGGCGAGCATGGTGACGGCGGCGCCGACACCGCAGCCAAGGAAGGCGATCGCGTGACGGTCGACTTCGTCGGCAAGATCGACGACGTCGCATTCCCGGGCGGCACCGCGGAAGGTTTCGCGTTCGTGCTCGGCGAAGGCCGCATGCTGCCGGAATTCGAAAAGGCCGCCATCGGCCTGAAGAAGGGTGAGTCGCGCGAATTCGACCTCGCGTTCCCCGAGGACTATCACGGCAAGGAAGTCGCCGGCAAGACGGCCAAGTTCACGATCACGATGCAGCTGATCGAGTGGGCGCACCTGCCGGAAATCGACGGCGAATTCGCCAAGTCGCTCGGCATCGCCGACGGCGACCTCGTGAAGATGCGCGCCGAAATCAAGGACAACCTCGAGCGTGAAGCGAAGCGCCGCACGCAGTCGATCGTCAAGAACCAGGTGATGGACGCGCTGCTGAAGATCGCCGAACTCGACGTGCCGAACGCGCTGATCGAACAAGACCAGCAGCGTCTCGTCGAAATGGCGCGTGCCGACCTGGCGCAACGTGGCGTGCCGAACGCCAAGGACGCACCGATCCCGGCCGAAATGTTCAAGGAACAAGCCGAGCGCCGCGTCAAGCTGGGCCTCGTTCTGGCCGAGCTGGTCAAGGCCAACGGTCTCGAAGCGAAGCCGGAACAGATCCGCGCTGAAGTCGACGAATTCGCGAAAAGCTACGAAGACCCGAAGGAAGTCGTGCGCTGGTATTATTCGAACCAGCAACGTCTGGCCGAAATGGAAGCGTACGTCGTCGAATCGAACGTCGTCGACTTCGTGATCGGCAAGGCCAAGGTAACGGACAAGCAAGTCAGCTTCGAAGAACTGGCAAGCGCGACGGCGCAGGCTTAAGTCTGCCCGCACGGCGTGCCGGCTGTCGGAGCGACCGACGGCCAGCACGCCGTTTTTGTATCCGCTGAATTTAGCCATGCTGGCCGTGTGGTTGATTTATGCGGGGTCCGTCGCCATACCAGAACAACTCTCTTCCAGACAAGGATGCACCGCATGACTTTTCGCGCTCAATCGCTGGACACGCTGACCTCCCAGGCTTCGCGGGATTTCGATCCGCAGGCGCTCGGGCTCGTGCCGATCGTCGTGGAGACGAGCGGCCGCGGCGAGCGTTCGTACGACATCTACTCGCGTCTGCTGAAGGAGCGCGTGGTGTTCCTGGTCGGTGAAGTGAACGACCAGACGGCCAACCTCGTGGTCGCCCAGCTGCTGTTCCTCGAAAGCGAAAACCCGGACAAGGACATCAGCCTGTACATCAACAGCCCGGGCGGTTCGGTCTCGGCCGGCATGGCGATTTACGACACGATGCAGTTCATCAAGCCGAACGTTTCGACCCTTTGCATGGGCCTCGCGGCCTCGATGGGCGCGTTCCTGCTGGCAGCGGGCGAGAAGGGCAAGCGCTTCGCGCTGCCGAACTCGCGCGTGATGATTCACCAGCCGCTCGGCGGCGCACGCGGCCAGGCGTCGGACATCGAAATCCAGGCGCGCGAAATCCTGTACCTGAAGGAGCGCCTGAACCAGTTGCTCGCGCACCATACGGGTCAGCCGGTCGAGCGCATCGCGCGCGACACCGACCGCGACAACTTCATGTCCGGCGACGACGCGCAAGCCTATGGTCTGGTCGATCAGGTCCTGCACAAGCGTCCCTGATCCGGTACGCGTTCCAGGCGCCTGAATGGTGCAAATCGGGTGCCCGGGCGGCGTGCCACCCCCGTAAAAAAGGGGATAGGCACGACCGCCCGGAGCCTGTGAAATAATCGGCAAACGCGCTTCGCGGCCTGCGGCCCCAACGCCGTCACAGCAAGCGGTTCACGCGTCTCCCGGCAAGCCGGGGGAAACGGCGTATCATGTAACAGAGTGTCCGGAGGCTCATCTATCCATGGCGGACAAAAAAGGTTCTAACAGCGAGAAGCTGTTGTATTGCTCGTTTTGCGGCAAAAGCCAGCACGAGGTCAAGAAACTGATCGCTGGCCCGTCGGTGTTCATCTGCGATGAATGTATCGACCTGTGCAACGAGATCATTCGCGACGAGGCCGCCGGTGCGGGCGTCGACGCGGCGCTGTCGCGCTCGGACCTGCCGAGCCCGCAGGAAATCCGCGACATCCTCGACCAGTACGTGATCGGGCAGGAACGCGCGAAGAAGATCCTTGCGGTGGCGGTGTACAACCACTACAAGCGTCTCAAACATCTCGACAAGAAAGACGAAGTCGAACTCTCCAAGAGCAACATCCTGCTGATCGGCCCCACGGGTTCGGGCAAGACGCTGCTCGCGCAGACGCTCGCGCGCCTTCTGAACGTGCCGTTCGTGATCGCCGACGCCACCACGCTGACCGAAGCCGGTTACGTGGGCGAAGACGTCGAGAACATCATCCAGAAGCTGCTGCAGAACTGCAATTACGAGGTCGACAAGGCTCAGCGCGGCATCGTCTACATCGACGAAATCGACAAGATCAGCCGCAAGTCGGACAACCCGTCGATCACGCGCGACGTGTCGGGCGAGGGCGTGCAGCAGGCGCTGCTCAAGCTCGTCGAAGGCACGATGGCGTCGGTGCCCCCGCAGGGCGGCCGCAAGCACCCGAATCAGGACTTCATCCAGGTCGACACGACCAACATCCTGTTCATCTGCGGCGGCGCGTTCGACGGCCTCGAAAAAGTCATCACGGATCGCACCGAGAAAACCGGCATCGGTTTCGGCGCGAGCGTGAAGAGCAAGCAGGAACGCGACACGGGCGAAGTGCTGCGCGAGACGGAACCGGAAGACCTGATCAAGTTCGGTCTGATTCCCGAACTGATCGGCCGTCTGCCGGTGGTCGCCACGCTCGGCAAGCTCGATGAAGCGGCGCTCATGAAGATCCTCGTCGAGCCGAAAAACGCGCTCGTCAAGCAGTATCACAAGCTCTTCAACATGGAGCGCGTGGAACTGGAGATTCGCCCGGCTGCGCTGCAGGCTGTCGCCCGCAAGGCGATCCGCCGCAAGACCGGGGCGCGGGGCTTGCGATCCATTCTTGAACAGGCATTGCTCGACGTCATGTACGAGCTGCCGACCATGAAGGGCGTGAGCAAGGTGATCATCGACGACAACGTGATCGACGGCGACGGTAAGCCGCTTTTGATCTACGAAGACGCTCCGAAGGTTTCAGGGTCGAACTGATGGTGGTGATCGGCTAAAGAGTTCCTGGAAAAAGCCGTTCATACAATGGGATGAACGGCTTTTTCGTTTCACTTGTGGTCGATGGCGCACTTTTTTGGAGTCACTGAACTTTTCCCACACGCGAGAGGCTTGTAATCGTCTTATCAGGCCTCACTTACCGAACGAATTGATTCCACTCATGGGGAAATGAAATGTCAGGAACCCAACTCCTCCCGCCGGAACGCACCACGCTCCCGCTGCTCCCGCTGCGAGACGTCGTAGTCTTCCCGCATATGGTGATTCCCCTTTTCGTGGGCCGGCCGAAGTCGATCAAGGCCCTCGAAGCGGCGATGGAAGGCGGCAAGCACATCATGCTCGTCGCCCAGAAGACCGCTGCGAAGGATGAGCCGACCGAAAAAGACATGTACGAAGTGGGATGTATCGCGAACATCCTGCAAATGCTCAAGCTGCCCGACGGCACCGTGAAGGTGCTCGTGGAAGGCCTGCAGCGCGCGAAGACGCTCTCGATCGAAGAGCAGGAAACGCAGTTCTCGTGCGAAGTCATGCCGCTCGAGCCCGACCACGCGGACAGCGCCGAAACCGAAGCGCTGCGCCGTGCGATCGTCTCGCAGTTCGATCAGTACGTGAAGCTCAACAAGAAGATCCCGCCGGAGATCCTGACCTCGCTGTCGGGTATCGACGAGGCCGGTCGTCTTGCTGACACGATCGCCGCGCACCTGCCGCTCAAGCTCGACCAGAAGCAGCACATCCTCGAGATGTTCCCGGTCGTGGAGCGTCTTGAGCATCTGCTCGCCCAGCTCGAAGCGGAAATCGACATCCTCCAGGTCGAAAAGCGCATCCGTGGCCGCGTCAAGCGCCAGATGGAAAAGAGCCAGCGCGAGTACTACCTGAACGAGCAGGTCAAGGCCATCCAGAAGGAACTGGGCGAAGGCGAAGAAGGTGCCGATCTCGAAGAACTCGAGAAGCGCATCACCGCCGCGCGCATGCCGAAGGAAGCCAAGAAGAAGGCCGACGCCGAGCTGAAGAAGCTCAAGCTGATGTCGCCGATGTCGGCGGAAGCCACCGTCGTGCGCAACTACATCGACACGCTGATCGGCCTGCCGTGGCGCAAGAAGAGCAAGGTCAACAACGACCTCTCGAACGCCGAGTCGGTGCTCGACGAAGACCACTTCGGTCTCGAGAAAGTGAAGGAACGCATTCTCGAGTATCTCGCGGTCCAACAGCGCGTGGACAAGGTCAAGGCGCCGATCCTGTGCCTCGTCGGGCCTCCGGGCGTCGGCAAGACCTCGCTCGGGCAGTCGATTGCGCGCGCAACGAACCGCAAGTTCGTGCGTATGGCGCTGGGCGGCGTGCGTGACGAAGCCGAAATTCGCGGCCACCGTCGTACGTACATCGGCTCGATGCCCGGCAAGATTCTGCAAAGCCTGACCAAGGTCGGCGTGCGCAATCCGCTTTTCCTGCTCGACGAAGTCGACAAGATGGGCATGGATTTCCGCGGCGATCCGTCGTCGGCGCTGCTCGAAGTGCTGGACCCGGAACAGAACCACACGTTCGCCGACCACTACATCGAAGTCGATTTCGATCTCTCCGATGTGATGTTCGTCGCCACGTCGAACTCGCTGAACATCCCGCCGCCGCTGCTCGACCGGATGGAAGTCATCCGTCTCTCGGGTTACACGGAAGACGAGAAGGTCAGCATCGCCCAGCGTTATCTCCTGCCGAAGCAGAAGAAGAACAACGGGCTGAAGCCGACCGAGATCGAAGTGACCGAAGGCGCGATCCGCGACATCATTCGCTACTACACGCGTGAAGCGGGCGTGCGTTCGCTCGAGCGCGAAGTGTCGAAGATCTGCCGCAAGGTCGTGAAGATGCTGCTGCTGAAGAAGGCCGACAAGGCCGTCACGGTGGACAGCGCCAACCTCGACACTTTCCTTGGCGTGCGCAAGTACGACTTCGGTCTGGCTGCGAAGGAAAACCAGGTCGGTCAGGTCACGGGTCTCGCGTGGACGGAAGTCGGCGGCGATCTGCTGACGATCGAAGCGGCGGTCATGCCCGGCAAGGGCAACGTGATCCGTACGGGTTCGCTCGGCGACGTGATGAAGGAATCGGTCGAAGCGGCACGTTCGGTGGTGCGTTCGCGTTCGCGTCGTCTTGGCATCAAGGACGAAGCGTTCGAGAAGCAGGACATCCACATTCACGTGCCCGAAGGCGCGACGCCGAAGGACGGTCCGTCCGCGGGCGGCGCGATGACGACGGCGCTGGTGTCGGTGCTCACGGGCATTCCGGTGCGTGCTGACGTTGCGATGACGGGCGAGATCACGCTGCGCGGCGAAGTGCTGCCGATCGGCGGGCTGAAGGAGAAGCTGCTCGCGGCGCATCGCGGTGGCATCAAGCTCGTGCTGATCCCGGAAGAGAACGTCAAGGATCTCACCGAGATCCCGGACAACGTGAAGAACGCCATCGAAATCGTGCCGGTCCGCTGGATCGACAAGGTACTCGAACTCGCGCTCGAACGCGTGCCGCAGCCGCTGCCGGAAGACGAGGCCAAGCCCGCCGAAGACGCGAAGTCGCCCGTTGCCGAGTCGAAAGACGCGGCTAGCGAAGTCGTGAAGCATTAAGCGGCTTAACTACGCGACTTAATACGCGTCTTCATCAGCGTCATTTCGTAGCATCTACGTAGCACCCTTCAAAAAACCCGCGGCCTGGTCCGCGGGTTTTTTATTGCGCGCGCCGAAAGGATCGTTGAGCTTGCAACCGCTTGCGCGCGTGGCGCGCGAGCTTGCCGGCGTATCTTCGAATCGGTCTTTGAACAAGCCTGCACGCCAGCCTTTCATCGGCCTTCGAAAGCCGCGTGCAAGCGGGCGGTATCGGGCGGAACCCCGCTTGACACGGGTCTTTCGGCCTCGTTAAATGAGCGGGCTCCGGCGCAGACCGGAGTCGTTATCGAACAAAGTTGATGTCTTCCCGGCGCGGCGCCGGCGTGGTTCATGGCGCGCGCCATCACGATTGCCCAACACATTCTCGGGGGCTGGAATGAATAAAACGGAATTGATCGACCATATCGCGCAGCAAGCCGACATCTCGAAAGCGGCGGCGGGACGCGCGCTCGACGCTGTGATCGGCGGCGTCAAAGGCACGCTGAAGAAGGGTGGGTCGGTCACGCTGGTCGGTTTCGGCACGTTTGCGGTCAGCAAGCGCACGGCACGCACGGGCCGCAATCCGCGCACCGGCGACGCCATCAAGATCAAGGCTGCCAAAGTCCCGAAATTCAGGCCTGGTAAAGCGCTCAAAGATGCGCTAAACTAGCGGGCTCGCTGCTTGATGAAGCAGCGCAGCAAAAGTCGCAGTGCCGCCGCAGTTTTTAGCGGGTTTTCGGCAGTCGGCGTATGAAGCTGGGTGCTTAGCTCAGTTGGTAGAGCGGCGCCCTTACAAGGCGTAGGTCGGGAGTTCGAGCCTCTCAGCACCCACCACAGTTTCATACGAACCGCGCCGCAGCGCAAAAGCGCTCGAAACCACCGCAGGCGACACGGCGCACGCAGCAAACCGCATGGAGCGGTAGTTCAGTTGGTTAGAATACCGGCCTGTCACGCCGGGGGTCGCGGGTTCGAGTCCCGTCCGCTCCGCCAGACATCTCAGCAAGAAGGCGAACTCCGGTTCGCCTTTTTTGTTGGCCGCTGTTGTAATATCGGGCGTTCTGTTTTTTGGCGCTCTCCAACGCTTGGTCACGCATGCTCGACTTTTTCCGCAATCACAAACGGCTGATGATGTTCATGCTGCTCCTGGTGATCCTGCCAGGGCTCGGCTTCGTCGGCATTCAAGGTTTCCGCGGCTTTTTTGACGAAAGCGCGAATGTCGCGAGCGTCAACGGTCACAAGATCACGCGCGTCGAGTACGACAACGCGTCGCGTCAGCAACTCGACCAGGCGCGCCAGGTCATGGGCGCGCAATTCGACGCGAGCGTGTTCGACACGCCGCAGCATCGCAAGGACATTCTCGATGGTCTGATCCAGCAACGCGTGCTGCAGGACGAAGTCCAGCGTCTGCATCTCACCGCTTCCGACGACGCCGTGCGCCGCACGCTGCTCGCCGATCCGATCATCTCGTCGCTGAAGAATCCCGACGGCTCGATCGACCTCGACAAGTACAAGCAACTGCTCGCGATGCAGGGCATGACGCCCGAGCAATACGACGAGCGCGTGCGCTACAGCATGGCGATGCAACAGCTGCCCGCCGCGCTGATCAACAGCGCGTTCACGCCGAAGGCGCTCGCGCAGCAGCTCACCGAGCTGTCTGAGCAGCAGCGCGACGTGCAGGGTCTCGCGTTCCGCGCGAACGACTACATCGCGAAGGTCCAGCCGACCGACGCGCAGTTGCAGGCGTACTACGACGCGCACAAGACCGACTTCGCCACGCCGGCTACGGCGCAGATTCAGTATCTGGTGCTGTCGGCGGCGACGGTCGCGGCTTCGGTTCAGCCGACCGATGCCGACCTCAAGAAGTACTACGACGACAACATCGCTCGCTACAAGAGCCAGGAAGAAGTGCGCGCGAGCCACATCCTGATCACGGTGGCGAAGGATGCGAGCGCAGCTGACCGCGCTGCCGCGAAGCAGAAGGCCGAGCAGATTCTCGCCGAAGTGAAGGCGCATCCCGACCAGTTCGCGCAGCTTGCGCAGAAGGATTCGCAGGATCCGGGTTCGGCGTCGAAGGGTGGCGATCTCGGCTACTTCGGTCCGGGCATGATCGCGGGTGGCCAGGCGTTCGACGACGCGGTCTTCAAGCTCAAGAAGGACGAAATCAGCGATGTGATCCAGTCGGACTTCGGCTATCACATCGTCAAGGTCACGGACATCAAGCCGTCGGTCACGAAGCTGTTCGACGACGTGAAGGCGCAGATCGCCAACGACGTGAAGGCGCAGCAAGCCGCCAAGCTGCTCGCCGACGCGAACGACGGCTTCACCTCGCTGGTGTACGAGAAGTCCAAGAGCCTGCAACCGGCCGCCGACAAGTACAAGCTGACGATCCAGACCGCCACGGTCACGCCGCAGCCGAACGCCACGCTGCCGCCGGACAGCCCGCTGAACAACAAGAAGTTCCTCGACGCCGTGTTCGCGACCGATTCGGTTGAGCAGCACAACAACACGCAGGCAGTCGACGTCGGCAACAGCACGCTGATCTCGGCGCGCGTGACCGACTTCAAGGCAGCCGCGGTGCCCGCATTCGCGTCGATCAAGGATGCCGTGCGTCAGAAGGTGGTCGCGCAGCAGGCTGCCGACATGGCGCGCAAGGACGGCGAAGCGAAGCTCGCCGACCTGCAGAAGTCGAAGTCGACCGATGGTTTCTCGTCGGCGCTGAAGGTGTCGCGCAACGACGCGCAAGGCCTGCCGCCCACCGCACTGTCGGCCGTGTTCAAGGCCGATGCGCAGAAGCTGCCCGCCTACGTGGGCGTCGACCTCGGCGCGCAGGGCTACGCGATCTATCGCGTGAACAGCGTGACGAACGGCGCGGCCGCCGACGGCAACCGTCTCGCCGCCGCGCAGCAACAGCTCGCGCAGGTCGCGGGTCAGTCGCAGACGCAGGCTTACCTCGATGCGCTGCGCGACCGTTCGAAGGTCAAGCTCTACGGCTCGCTCAACGCGTCGAGCCAGCAGAGCGACGGCGACGGCCAGTAAGCTCGCCTCGCGCCTCGTGTTAGACCCCAGGCGCAGACGCACACAAAAAAGCCCCGCGAAGTTCGCGGGGCTTTTTCTTTGCTGCGTACGTGGCGCGAAGCGCCGCGCCGCGTGCGCCGCCCGTCAGAGACAGGCGCTGATGTCGCCCGTGGCGTCGCTGCCCGCGCCGCCGCCGGCACGGAAGCCCACCCAGGTCTTGGCGTTGGCGTTCCACGCCGGGCGCACCGTCGCCGCAGCACCGTTAGGCGGCTGCTGGCCCGGCACGTAGACGTCGATCGCCTGGTCGTTCGCGAGCACGCTCTGCGACACGACCTGCTGCTGCGACTTGTTGGCCCACTTTTGCGCGATGCACTGCGCGACGGCCTGAGGCGGTTGCTGGCTGGTGCCGACCGATTGCGAGCCGCTCGGCATCGGCTGATTGGCGCAGGCGGCAAGGGCTGCCGTTACGACAATAAGAGGTAAATATTTCACGTTTTATCCCTCCAGTCAGGGTCATTCGAAAGTTAGACGAAGCCGCTCGTCTGGCGCAAAGATGTGACCCGGCACGCGACGCGCATGCTCGTGAAAACGCGGGTGCCGCGCTTGTCAGCGCTGCGCGCCGCCGCCGAGTAGCGGCTTGAGCGTCGGCCACACGTTGTCGAGCAGCAAGGGCTGTGCCTGCTGGGTCGGATGCAGCTGGTCGGACTGGAACAGCTCGGGTTTGTCGGCGAGTCCGGCGAGCAGGAACGGCACCAGCGGCACGTTCAGCTCTTTCGACAACTTGCCGTACACGCCGTGGAATTGCTGAGTGTAGTCGGGTCCGTAATTCGGCGGCACGTACATGCCCACGAGCACGGGCCTGGCGTGGCTCTTGCGCACCGCGGCGACAATGGCGCGCAGATTGCTTTCCGTGGTGGCGAGCGGTACGCCGCGCAGCGCGTCGTTGGCGCCGAGCTCGATCACGACGACGGACGGTTTCATGCGCTGCAGCACGAGCGGCAGGCGCGCGAGCCCGCCGCTGGTCGTGTCGCCGCTGATGCTCGCATTCGCGACGCTATAATCGATTCGCTCACTCGCGAGGCGCTGACGCAGCAGCGCGACCCAGCCGGTGTCGCGCGGCAGGCCGTATTCGGCGGACAGGCTGTCGCCGAGCACGGCGATCACGGGTTTGGCCGCGGCGGGCTGCGTGGCGGTTGAAGTTGCGTTTGAAGTTGCGGCATGCGCGTCGCTCACGACGCCGGGCAGCGCGAGCGCGCCCAGCGAAACGCCGAACGACATGCCGAATGCAGCGCCGCACGACACCGCGAGCGCCACGGCGCGGGCGCGGAGCGCGGGAAGCAGGGTGCGGGCGGCGCGCGGTGCGCTGCGCCTTGTTCTGACAGCTAATCTTGGCTTCATCATGTGCGAATGAATAGCGATCCAGTCATCGAAGTACGGGGCCTGTGCAAACGCGTCACCGACGCGACCGGCGAACTCACAATCCTCGACGGCATCGACCTCACGGTGCACGCGGGCGGCAGCGTGGCGATCGTCGGCGCCTCGGGTTCGGGCAAGTCCACCTTGCTCGGCTTGCTGGCCGGGTTGGACAGCGCGAGCGCGGGCTCGGTTCGTCTGCTCGGACATGAGCTTACCGGTATGGCCGAAGATCAGCGCGCGGCGCTGCGCAACGGCTCGGTCGGTTTCGTGTTTCAGTCGTTTCAGCTGATGCCGCATCTCACCGCGCTCGAAAACGTCGCGCTGCCGCTCGAATTGCAGGGCGGCCTGAGCACACGCGAGGCGTTCGCCCGCGCGCGCGCCTTGCTCGAACGCGTGGGGCTCGGTCAGCGCACCTCGCATTATCCGAAGCTGCTGTCGGGCGGCGAGCAGCAGCGCGTGGCGCTGGCGCGCGCGTTCGTCACGCATCCGGCCGTGCTGTTCGCCGACGAACCCACCGGCAGCCTCGACGCCGCCACGGGCCACGCCGTCATCGACCTGATGTTCGAGCTGAACCGCGCGAACGGCGCGACGCTCGTACTCGTCACACACGATATCGATCTGGCAAAGCGCTGCGATTCGATCGTCACGATCGAGGCAGGTCATCGCGTGACCGATGGGGCGCATGCCGCGCACGAGGCGAGCCGCGTCGAAGCGGGGCGATAAAGCGGGGCGGCGATCAAACAAAAAGGCGTGCCGGTTTGCACCGCGCACGCCTTTTTTCATGGCATCGACGAATCAATGCGGATCCTTGCGGATCCGTGCATCAACGCTTGAGCGCGGCACGCGCTTTCGCGATCAGCGCCGCCGTCGACGAGTCGTGCGCCTTCACGTCGCCGGCCGCTGCGGTGAGGTCGGCCTCGACCACCTTGCCGAGAATCTTGCCGAGCTCCACGCCCCACTGGTCGAACGGATTGATGTCCCACACCGAGGCCTGCACCAGCACCTTGTGTTCGTAGAGCGCGATCAGCGCGCCGAGCGAGCGCGCCGTGAGCGCGTCGACGAGCAGCGTCGTGGTCGGACGGTTGCCGGGGAACATGATGTGCGGCACGAGTTCGGGCTTGTCCGGCCCGGCGATCTTGCGCGCCTCTTCCTCGGTGCGGCCGAGCATCAGCGCCTCGCTCTGCGCGAAGCAGTTCGCGAGCAGCTTCGGATGATGATCGGCAAGCGGATGCTCGGGCGTGAGCACGGCGATGAAGTCGATCGGCACGATCGTCGTGCCCTGATGCAGCATCTGGAAGAACGCGTGCTGGCCGTTCGTGCCCGGCTCGCCCCACGTGATGGCCGAGGTCGCGTAATCGACGAACTTGCTGTCCAGACGCGCCTGCTTGCCGTTGCTCTCCATTTCGAGCTGCTGCAGATACGAGGGCAGATAATGCAATGCTTCGGAGTACGGAGCGACGAGATAGCTCTGCGAACCGAAGAAGTTGCGATACCAGATGCCGATCATGCCGAGCAGCACCGGCAGGTTCTTCTCGATCGGCGCGGTGCGGAAGTGCTCGTCCATGTCGTGCGCGCCGGCGAGCAGTTCATCGAACTGCTGCGGCCCGATCGCGATCATGATCGACAGGCCGACCGCCGACCACAGCGAATAGCGGCCGCCGACCCAGTCCCACATCTCGAACACGTTTTCCTTGGCGATGCCGAACTTCACGACTTCGGTCGGGTTCGCCGAGACGCCGACGAAATGCTTCGCGAGCGCGTTTTCCGGGCAGCCGTGCTTCACGAACCAGTCGCGCATCGAGCGCGCGTTGGTCATGGTTTCGAGCGTCGTGAAGGTCTTCGAGACGATGATCGCGAGCGTTTCTTCCGGGTCGATGTGCTCGATCGCGCGCCACAGATCGGCGCCGTCGACGTTCGACACGAAGTGCGAGTCGATCTCGGGCGATTCCAGGTGCTGGAGCGCGTGCACGACCATCTTCGGCCCGAGATCCGAGCCGCCGATGCCGATGTTCACGATATGGCGGATGCGCTTGCCGGTGTAGCCGGTCCAGGCGCCGCTGCGCACGGCGTCGGCGAACTTCGCCATCTTCGCTTTCTCGGCGAGGATCTGCGCGTGGAACGGCGCGTTCGGCTCGGTGGCGCGCAGCGCGGTGTGCAGGGCGGCGCGGCCTTCGGTCGGGTTGACGATCTCGCCCGCGAACATCGCGTCGCGGCGCTGTTCGACTCCGGCCTCGTGCGCGAGCTGCACGAGCAGCTTCAGCGTGACGTCGGTGATGCGGTTTTTCGAGAAGTCGGCGGCGAGCCCGCCGCCCGAATACGTGAAGCGTTCGGCGCGAGTCGGCGCGGGATCGTTGGCGGGCGCGAACCAGTCGCGCAGCTTGTCGTTGCGGATCTGTTCGTAGTGCGTCTGTAGCGCGGACCAGGCGGGGAGCGGATTCGTCATGTTCGTCGAGCGAGGAAAAACGAATGGAAGGCGGCGGGCGGCATCGGCCGGTCGGGCCGACGCGCGCATCACGCGCTGCGGGGAGGCGCGCGGCTTCTGTGGAAGCGGCGCGCGCGGAGGATCAGTATAGCGGGGCTGAGCGAAGCTGCGTGGCGCTACGGCGATCGACCGGCGAGGTTAGCAAACGGCATGCCGCGGGCGTGCCGCGCCGTGGCGGCGCGCGAGCGTTCAGGTGTGCGCGAAATTTGCGGCCATCTTTCGGCGCGTGGGTCGGTGGTGAAGTTGGCGGCCAAGTTGGCGTTCAAATCGCCGTCTGTTCGCCGTCTGTTAAGTCGCCGTCTGGTTGCGCGAATAAAAACGCCGGTTCAGCAAGCGCCGCACCATCGGCGCGAGTTCACCCGCCGTGAGCCCGGCGGGACCGTCGCCTTGCGCGACGAGCGTATCGGCGGCGAGTCCGTGCAGATAGACGCCCGCGAGCGCCGCTTCGAACGGCGGCAGGTGCTGCGCGAGCAATGCGCCGATCAGGCCGCCGAGCACGTCGCCGGTGCCGCCGCTCGCGAGGCCCGCGTTGCCGGTCGGGTTGACGGCCACGCGGCCGTCGGGCGCGGCGATCACCGTGCCGCTGCCCTTGAGCACGGCCACGGCGGCGAAGCGTTGCGCGAGCGCGCGCGCCGACGCGAGACGGTCGCGCTGCACAGTTGCCGTATCGACGCCCAGCAGACGCGCCGCTTCGAGCGGATGCGGCGTGAGCACGCACGGCGCGCCGCCGGCCTGCGCGCGTTCGGTCACGCGCGCCGCGAGCGCTTCGTCGCGCGCGACGAGGTTGAGCGCATCGGCGTCGAGCAGCACGGGCACGTTCAGGCGCAGGATCTGGTCGACGAGTTGACGCGCCGACGCGCTGCCGCCCATGCCGCAGCCCGCCGCGACGGCGTCCATCGCGTCGAGCGCGAGCCTGGCCGCTGCGTGCAGCATCAGTTCGGGATGCGGCGCGTCGTAGGGCGGCGCGTCGCTGCCGAGAAAACCCGCGTGAACCTTGCCCGCGCCCGTGAGCAGCGCCGCGCGCGCGGCGAGGATCGGCGCGCCGCACATGCCGGTGTCGCCGCCGATCACCGCGAGCGTGCCGAAGGTGCCTTTGTGCGTGGCGTTGTCGCGCGCGGGCAGGGCGTCGGCGAACAGCGCGGGCGCGTTCAGGCGCGCAGGGGGCTGCGCTTGCGGCGGGGCGATGGTGGCGTCGAAGTCGACGCCATCGGCCAGAGCGATCGGCGCCACGCTGACCACGCCCGCATAGTCGCGGCCCGCGCCCGTGTAGAGCCCCGGCTTCGCCGCGATGAATGTGACGGTGTGCGTCGCGCGCACGGCCGGGCCGTCGCCGACCACGTTGCCGGTGTCGCTGTCGAGGCCGCTCGGCACGTCGAGCGCGAGCACGTGGCCGCGTTGCCGCGCGCGCGCCGCGAGGCGCACGGCGAGGTCCGCGAAGACGCCGTCGAGCGCGCGTCCGAGGCCGATGCCGAACAGGCCGTCTACGAGCCAGCCATAGGCGTCGAACGATGCGGGCGGCGAATCGGTGATCTTCACGCCCGCGGCGCGCGCGGTGTCGAGCGCCCAGCGCGCGTCGTCGGGTTTCACGTCGACGGGCATGCAGACTTCGACCTCGACGCCCGCGCGTTTGAGCTGCGCCGCGACCACGAGCGCATCGCCGCCGTTGTTGCCCGGACCCGCCGCGATCCAGACGGGCTGCGCGCCAAGCGGCGCGGGCGCGTGGGCGATCTGTTCGAGCAGGAAGTGGGCCGCGGCAGCGCCTGCGCGCGCCATCAGCGTGTGCGGGGGCACGATGGCTTGCGCGGCGGTCTCGCAGGCGCGCAGTTGCGCGACGGTGAGGAGCAGCGCGGCGCGGTCGTGCGGGTTGACGAGGGTGGCGACGGAAGCGGTGGAGGCGGTCGAAACGGTCGAAGCGGCGGGCGTGGCGTCGGTCATGGTGGCGGGCGTCGCCGGAAGGCCCGGCGGCGCGTGCGGTAAAGGCATCGATAACGCAACGATACCCGAGCCGTCAGCCATTGGCGCGCGCGCTCGCCGCCGTCGCGCTGAAGATCATGGCGCCAGACGCGAGAAGGGAAACGCGAAGCGGGAGAAACAGGACGGGGACCAGCGAGGCGCGTCCTGCGGCGGACGCGCCCGAAGCCTCGGCGCAAGGCCGAACCCGACGCGGCACGCCGCGCCGGTCGACAGGCTGAACCTTAGCTGCGGCCGGGCCAGAGCGCCTCGATGGTCTCGGCGGGCAGGTCGGGGCGGCTGTTGGAGATCTGCTGCGCGATCAGGCGCGCGGAGCCGAGCGCGAGCGCCCAGCCTGCCGGGCCGTGGGCCGCGTTCACGTAAAGGCGCGAGTCGCCCACGCTGCCGACCAGCGGCAGGCCGTCGGCCGACAGCAGCTTCATGCCTTCCCACGCGAGCGCGGCGGAAATGCGCGCGGCGCCCGGCGCCCAGTCGCGCGAGGCCTCGCCGAGCAGCGCGAGCGCTTCCTCGGTGAGCGACTCGGGCAGCGGCTCGTCGAGCTGCTTGGCGTGCTGGAGCACCGCGCCGCCCGAAATGCGCAGCCGATGGTTCATGCGCGTGATGGCGATGCGGCGCGCGGCGTCGATCAGCGTCGTGTGCGGCACGCATTCTTCGTGCGCGACCGGCGAATTCAGCGTGTGCATGCGCAGCGGATAAACCGGCAGCTTGATGCCGAGCGGCGCGAGCAGCTTCGCGGTCTGCGCGCCCGCCGCCACGACCACGGCATCGGCGGAAATCACTTCGACTTCGCGCGAGCGCGAGGCGTCGTCGGGGCGCTGCGCGAGTTCGACGGCTGCGCGCTGGCTTTCGATGCGCACGGCGCTCACTTCGCGTCCGGTCTGGAACTGCACGCCGCCGAGCGTATCGAGCACCTGCTTGAGCTGCTTGACGAACAGCGGGCAGTTCGCCACGCGGCCCTGATCGAAGCGCACGGCGCCCGCGAACGGCGGATCGGCGGGAATGGTGTGTTCGGTGGCCACGCACTCGTGCGGCGTGAGCACGTGATGCGGCGTCTCGAAACGGCGCAGCAGTTCGAGCGCGGGCTGCGTGAGCGACCATTCATCGCTGCCGCGCACGAGGTAGAGCAGGCCTTCGCGCTGTTCGTATTCGAGCTGGAAGCGGCCTTCGGCGTCTTCGAGCACGCTTTGCGCCGAGTCGATCAGCGGACGCAGCAGCGCATAGCGCGCCTCGAAGGCTTCGGAGCCGTGCAGCGTGGCGAGGCGTTTGACGAAGGCGCGCGCCTGACCGGTGAAGCCGGTCTTGCAGATCACGCCGCCCGACGACTGCCGGCCGTTGCGCAGGAAGGTGGGGCCGAACCAGACGTCGAGCGGGGTCGGCAGCACGATGCCGCTATGGCCGTAGGTCGCGCCTTGCGCAACGGTGGCGTGGCGCTCGACCACGCAGACGCGATGGCCCGCCGCGCGCAGCTGGTAGGCGGTGGCGACGCCGGCGATTCCGCCGCCAATGACGATGACATCCATGACGATTTGATCTGCTGGCAGGCGGCGTGCCGTCGGGCGAGGGCGCCGTGCCGAAGAGGGTGTGGCATGCGGCGCGCAAGCCGCGCGCCGATCGGTGAAACGCGCAATCATAGCAGCCAAATCGCCCAGCTCGCCATGCGAGTGCGCCGGTTGACGTGCCCGGCGCAAGGTGGCGTGCACGCGCGCGCCCCGGCGGCGCGGGTGGCCGCCGGCTGCGGCCGGGCGTGCCGGGGCGGGGTGTCGGGCAGTGTGCTGAGTGGCGCGGCGGCCCGTCCCGTCACCGCCTCCTGTCATAAAAAAAGCTGCCAGGCCGAATGCCGTGGCGGGATTAATGGCGTCGTCATCGCGAAAACGCGCACGGGCGTGCGCCGCGCGATGTGCGCGGATCGGCGTCGGGGGCGGTCGGAGGGGGTCTTCCGGGTTATAATCACGGCCTCCTTTCATCGCCCGACGTCGGCCCGACGTCGTCGCCTGCGCCCCCTGCGACGCCCCCCCGCGACGCACCCGTGCGAGGCCAGGCGCGACGTAACCTCGACGCAACGCCCCAGTCCATGGCCCACTTCTCGTGTTTCCCCGGTGCTTCGGCCCTCTCCGACTTCCGTCAGACCCGCCTGCTCGAGACGCTTCAGCGTATCGATGCCAACATCGTCGGCGTGCGCGGCCAGTTCCTGCATTTCGTCAACTCGGCCACGCCGCTTTCCGCTGACGACAGCGCGAAGATCGAAGCGCTGATGCACTACGGCGAGCCGTTCGCGGCCCCGCAGGAGCGCGGCAGCACGGTGACGTTCCTCGTCGTGCCGCGCTTCGGCACGGTGTCGCCGTGGGCGAGCAAGGCCACCGACATCGCGCATCACTGCGGCCTCGAACACGTGCGCCGCATCGAGCGCGCCGTCGAGTACACGGTGATCCTCAAGAGCGGCCTGCTCGGCGGCAAGAAAACGCTGTCGGACGAGGCGCACGCGGCGGTGGCTGCGGCGCTGCACGACCGCATGACCGAGAACGTCGCGGCCTCGCGCGACCAGGCGCTGCATCTGTTCGACGAACTGCCGGCCCGCCCGATGCAGACCGTCGACGTGCTCGGCCACGGCCGCAAGGCGCTGGAAACGGCCAACGGCGAACTGGGCCTCGCGCTCGCCGACGACGAAATCGACTACCTCGTCGAGAACTTCACGAAGCTGGGCCGCAATCCGACCGACGTCGAACTGATGATGTTCGCGCAGGCCAATAGCGAGCACTGCCGCCACAAGATCTTCAACGCGAGCTGGACGATCGACGGCCAGGATCAGGATCTGTCGCTGTTCGCGATGATCCGCAACACCGAGAAGATCAGCCCGCAAGGCACGATCGTCGCGTACTCGGACAACTCGTCGATCATGGAAGGCGCGGTCGCTGAGCGCTGGTTCCCGCGCAAGAACGGCGCGGACGGCGCGCCGGGCGAGCAGTACGGCCGCCACACCGAACTCACGCATACGCTGATGAAGGTGGAGACGCACAACCACCCGACCGCGATCTCGCCGTTCGCCGGCGCGGCCACGGGCTCGGGCGGCGAAATCCGCGACGAAGGCGCGACGGGCCGCGGCGCGCGTCCGAAGGCCGGTCTCACGGGCTTCACGGTCTCGAACCTCGATCTGCCGGAAGCGCGCGAAACGTGGGAAAACGCCCGCGACGCCGCCACGCCGCTCACGCACCGCAATCCGGCCGACGCGCACGGCGCCTACGGCCGCCCGGACCGCATCGCCTCGCCGCTGCAGATCATGATCGACGGCCCGCTCGGCGGCGCCGCGTTCAACAACGAATTCGGCCGTCCGAACCTCGGCGGCTACTTCCGCGTCTACGAACAGAACGTCGCGGGCACCGTGCGCGGCTATCACAAGCCGATCATGATCGCGGGCGGCATCGGCAACATCAGCGCGCAGCACACGCACAAGCACGATCTGCCCGAAGGTTCGCTGCTGATCCAGATCGGCGGCCCCGGCATGCGCATCGGCATGGGCGGCGGCGCGGCCAGCTCGATGGCGACCGGCACGAACACCGCCGAACTCGACTTCGACTCGGTCCAGCGCGGCAACCCGGAAATCGAGCGCCGCGCCCAGGAAGTCATCAACTCCTGCTGGCAGCTCGGCGAAGGCAATCCGATCCTGAGCATTCACGACGTGGGCGCGGGCGGTCTGTCGAACGCCTTCCCCGAACTCGTCGACGGCGCCGATAAGGGCGCGCGTTTCGAACTGCGCAAGGTGCAGCTCGAAGAATCGGGCCTCTCGCCGCGCGAAATCTGGTCGAACGAATCGCAGGAACGTTACGTTCTGGCGATCTCGCCCGCCGATCTGCCGAACTTCGAAGCGATCTGCGCGCGCGAGCGCTGCCCGTTCGCCGTCGTGGGCGTGGCAACCGCCGAACGCGAACTGAAGCTGATCGACAGCGACGAGCAGGCGCTCGCCGCGAACGGCGGCCACCAGCCCGTCGACATGCCGATGGACATCCTGCTCGGCAAGCCGCCGCGCATGCACCGCAACGTCGAGCACGCGAGCACGCCGCTCGTGCCGGTCGACGTCACGGGCATTTCGCTCGACGAAGTCGCGAAAAGCGTGCTGCGTCACCCGACGGTCGGCAGCAAGTCGTTCCTGATCACGATCGGCGACCGCTCGGTGGGCGGCACGAACGTGCGCGACCAGATGGTCGGCCCGTGGCAGGTGCCGGTCGCCGACTGCGCGATCACCGCGCTCGACTACGCCGGCTACAAGGGCGAAGCGATGACGATGGGCGAGCGTACGCCGCTCGCCGTGATCGACGCGCCTGCGTCGGGCCGCATGGCCATCGGCGAAGCCGTCACGAACATCGCCAGCGCGCCCATCGCGTCGCTCGACAAGCTCAAGCTGTCGGCGAACTGGATGGCCGCGTGCGGCGCGCCGGGCGAAGACGCCGCGCTCTACGACACGGTCAAGGCGATCGGCATGGAACTGTGCCCGGCGCTCGGCATCGGCATTCCGGTGGGCAAGGATTCGCTCTCGATGCGCACGAAGTGGAACGACGAAGGCGTGGCGAAGGAAGTGGTCGCGCCGGTTTCGCTGATCATTTCGGCGTTCGCGCCGGTCGAGGACGTACGCCGTCACCTCACGCCGCAACTGCGCCGTGTCGACGAAGCGGGCGAGTCGGTCCTGATCGCGATCGATCTGGGCCGCAGTAAGAACCGCATGGGCGGCTCGATCTTCGCGCAGGTCACGCAGCAGGTCGGCGACGCCGCGCCGGACGTCGACAGCGCCGAAGACCTCAAGCAGTTCTTCAACGCGATTCAAAAGCTCAACGCGAACGAACAGGTGCTCGCCTACCACGACCGCTCGGACGGCGGCCTGTGGGCGACGGTCTGCGAAATGGCGTTCGCGGGTCACACGGGTGTGTCGCTGAACGTCGACATGCTCACGCTCGACGGCGAGCACGGCACGGACTTCGGCGACGCCAAGGACTGGGCGAAGCAGACCAGCGGCCGTCGCGACGACCGCACGCTGCGCGCGCTGTTCTCGGAAGAACTCGGCGCCGTGATCCAGGTCCCGGCCGCCCAGCGCGACGCCGTGCTGGCCGTGCTGCGCGAGCACAATCTGTCGGTCTGCTCGCACGTGATCGGCACGCTGAACAACCGCGATTCGATCGAGATTTACCGCGACGCCAAGCGCATCTACGAAGCGCCGCGCGCCGAACTGCAACGCGTGTGGAGCGAAGTGAGCTGGCGCATCGCGCGTCTGCGCGACAACCCCGCCTGCGCCGACGCCGAATACGACGCGCTGCTCGACGCCGCCGATCCAGGCATGCAGCCGCAGCTCACGTTCGATCCGGCCGAAGACGTCGCCGCGCCGTTCATCGGCAAGGGCGCGCGTCCGCGCGTCGCGATCCTGCGCGAGCAGGGCGTGAACTCGCACCTCGAAACCGCCTACGCATTCGACCGCGCCGGTTTCGACGCGCACGACGTCCACATGAGCGACCTGCTTGCAGGCCGCGCCACGCTCGCCGACTTCGCGGGCGCGGTGGCCTGCGGCGGCTTCTCGTACGGCGACGTGCTGGGCGCGGGCGAAGGCTGGGCGAAGACGATCCGCTTCAACGCGCAGCTCTCGGACATGTTCGCAGCGTTCTTCGCGCGTCAGGACACCTTCGCGCTCGGCATCTGCAACGGCTGCCAGATGCTGTCGAGCCTCGCCTCGATGATTCCGGGCGCCGAAGCCTGGCCGAAGTTCACGCGCAACAAGTCGGAGCAGTTCGAAGCGCGCTTCTCGCTCGTCGAAGTGCAAAGCTCGCCGTCGATCTTCTTCAACGGCATGGAAGGCTCGCGCATTCCGGTCGCGGTCGCGCACGGCGAAGGTTTCGCGGACTTCTCGCAGCAGGGCGATATCTCGAAGGTCGCGGTGGCGATGCGCTACGTCGATCATCGCGGCCAGGCCACCGAGGGCTATCCGTTCAACCCGAACGGCTCGCCGCAAGGCATTACCTCGGTCACGACCGCCGACGGCCGCTTCACCGTGCTGATGCCGCACACGGAGCGCGTGCAGCGCACCGTGACGATGAGCTGGCACCCGGAAGGCTGGGGCGAGGCGAGCCCGTGGCTGCGCGCGTTCCAGAACGCACGCAAGTGGGTGGGCTAAGGCGCGCTCGCGAGGCCTGGCCGATGTCTGACTGACACGGCCGGCCGCGCATCCCGGAAACCCCGGTCAGGTCCGCTACGGCGGGCGTGACCGGGGTTTTTGTTTGGGCGTGCGGTGAATAGCGGGCTGATTCGCCGCAGATTGTGCGGTGAATAAATTGTCGATGCGGCGAATACGCGCCATAATCACCGCATGAATAGCGGCGAATACACCTACTTCTGGCAGGCCGGCGACTGGCCCGAGTGGCGCTTCGACATGGCGGCGCTTGCTCAGCCCATGGCCGAGGCGAGCCGCGCGCAAGGGCTGCTGATGGGGCGTCTCGCCGATGTCGGCATGCGTCTGCGCGACCAGGCGAGCCTCGCGGCGCTGACCGAGGACGTGCTGAAAACCAGCGAAATCGAGGGCGAGCGGCTGAGCGTGGTGTCGGTGCGTTCGTCGATCGCGCGGCGTCTGGGCGTGGATATCGGCGCGCTCGCGCCCGTCGATCGCCACGTGGAAGGCGTGGTGGAAATGGTGCTCGACGCCACGGGCAACTGCCGCCTGCCGGTCACGCGCGAGCGCCTGTTCGCCTGGCACGCGGCCTTGTTTCCGACCGGTTACGCGGGTCTCACGCGCATTCAGGTGGGTGCCTGGCGCGACGACGCCACGGGTCCGATGCAGGTCGTGTCCGGGCCGATCGGGCGTCAGCACGTGCATTTCGAGGCGCCGCCCGCGCCGCGCCTCGACGCGGAATTGCAGCGCTTTCTCACATGGCTCAACGCGCCTGCACAGGTGCCGCCGCTGATCAAGGCGGGGCTCGGCCACCTCTGGTTCGTCACCTTGCATCCGTTCGACGACGGCAACGGGCGCGTCGCGCGCGCGATCGGCGACTTGTTGCTCGCCCGCGCCGACGGCAGTTCGCAACGCTTCTACAGCCTGTCGGCGCAAATCCAGCGCGAGCGCAAGGCGTATTACGCGATGCTCGAACGGACGCAGCGGCAATCGATGGACGTGACCGAATGGCTGCGCTGGTTTCTCGACACCTTGCATCGCGCGGTCGATCACGCGCAGATCACGCTCGACTCGGTGCTCGTGAAGGCGCGCTTCTGGCGTCAGTGGGCCGACGCGCCGTTCAACGAACGCCAGGCCAAGGTCGTCAACCGGATGCTCGACGGCTTCGACGGCAAGCTCACCAGCAGCAAGTGGGCGGCGCTGGCGAAATGCTCGTCGGACACGGCGCTGCGCGATATCAACGACCTCGTCATGCGCGGCGTGTTGCGCAAGGGCGAAGGCGGCGGACGCAGCACGAGCTACGAACTGACGCCGCCAGCATGAAAAAACCCCGCGCCTTTGCAGGTCGCGGGGTTCTTCCCACAGCGAAACCGGAGTTCGGTTTTACTGGATCTTCGCTTGCGCGCGCAGTTGCTTCTCGAAGCCGAGCAGCTTTTCCTGCTGGAGCTGTTGCACGATCTGCGGGCGAACCTGCTCGAGCGGCGGCGGCGCGATCGCGCGGATGTCGTCCACGCGGATGATGTGCCAGCCGAATTGCGTGTGCACCGGCGTATCGGTGACCTGGCCTTTCTGCAGCGACGTGGCGGCCGCGGCGAACTCAGGCACGTAGGCCTTCGGGTCCGACCAGTCGAGATCGCCGCCGTTCTTCGCCGAGCCCGGGTCCTTCGAGTATTGCTTCGCGAGGTCTTCGAAGCTCGCGCCGCCCTTGATCTTCGCGATCAGGTCCTTTGCCTGCTGCTCGTTGTCCACGAGGATGTGGTGCAGGTGATATTCCTTGCCGCCCGCGCCTTGCGTGAGCTTGTCGTACATCGCCTTGACTTCGGCATCCGTCGGCTGGTTGTTCTTGAGGAAGTCCTGGATCCACGCGTGCAGGATGACCTGCTGCTGCGCCATCGCCAGTTGCGCCTTCACGTCGGGGCGATTCGGAATACCCAGACGCGCGGCTTCCTGCATCAGCACTTCGCGGTTGACCAGTTCTTCACGCACGGCCTTTTGCAGATCCGGCGTGTCTTGCTGGCCTTGGGCCACGACCTGGGCGACGAGCGCGTCGGCGCGCGACTTCGGAATCGGCGTGCCGTTCACGACGGCGATGTTCTGCGCAAAAGCGGGAGCCGCAGCGAACGCAGCCAGCAACACCCAGAGACGGGTTTTCTTCAAGGTCATCTGTAAGTCCTAACAGGGCGAACCAAAAGGGCGAACCAAAAAAGTGGGGCTTTTAGCGGGGCAGCGCTGCGGCTTCTTCGGGCGTGAGCGCCGTGATCGCGAGTGCATGGATGCCGCGCTGCATGGCCTCGGCCAGCGCATCATACACCATGCGGTGCCTTGCCACGCGGGCTTTCCCGGCGAATGCGGACGCAACGATCGTGACGTGATAATGCCCGCCCGCCGAGGCACCGGCGTGACCGGCGTGCTGCGCGCTGTCGTCGCGCACGACGATCGAATCGACCGGCGCGAGTGCCGCCGTGACGCGCGTTTCGATCAGCGCGAGGCGCTCCGCGGGACTGGCGTTGAGGAATACGTCGCTCATTCTTCTTCCTTCATGTGACGCGACAGCCAAAGGCTCTGGCCGACGATGAACACCACCAGAATGCCGGTCGCGCCGAACAGCTTGAAATCGACCCACGCGTCGGTGGAGAAGTGGAACGCGACGAACAGATTCAGAATGCCGAGCAGCGCGAAGAAGATCGACCAGACGAAGTTCAGTTGCGTCCAGATACGCGTGGGCAGCGTGATCTGCTTGCCCATCATCGCTTCGATGAGGTTCTTGCCGAACGCCACCTGCGAGACCAGCAGCACGATCGAGAATGCCCAGTAGAGCACCGTGGGTTTCCACTTGATGAAGGTTTCGTCGTGCAGCATCAGCGTGGCGCCGCCGAACACGACGACGATGCCCAGACTCAGCCACAGCATCGGGTCGACCTTGCGGTGACGGAACGCCACCCAGGCGATCTGCACGAGCGTCGCGGCGATGGCCACGGCAGTCGCCGTGAAGATGCCCCACACCTTGAAGGCGACGAAGAACAGGATGATCGGGAACAGATCAAACAGAAATTTCATTATCGGCCTGAAGTTGGCTCAATGGTTGGCCCAATGAGCTGCTAAAAGAGGGCGCGACGCCCGCGCGGCCCCAGGGCCGGCGGGCGGTCGCGCCCTCGCGCGAGGCGGCGCCTCGCTTACTTGGGCTCGAATTGTAGCGCAGCCGAATTGATGCAATACCGCAGGCCGGTCGGGGCCGGACCATCTTCGAACACGTGGCCCAGATGCGCGCCGCAGTTCTTGCAGCGGACCTCGATGCGCAGCATGCCGTGCGTGCGGTCCGTGCGTTCCTCGATCACCTCGCCGTCGATCGGACGGAAGTAGCTCGGCCAGCCGCAGCCGGCGTCGAATTTCGTGTCGGATTCGAACAGCGGCGTGCCGCAGCAGACGCAATCGTAGATGCCGCGTTCGTTGTGGTCCCAGTATTTGCCCGTGAAGGCGCGTTCGGTAGCCGCGTGGCGCGTGACCTGGTATTGCGTGGGGTCGAGCTTCGCGCGCCATTCGGCGTCGGACTTGTGGCCGGGGTAGGCGTCGGAGTTATGGTCGTCCTGGCTCATGTCGGGTTCCTGTCGGGTTGCGGTCGAGGGAAAGTGCGGAAGAGTCGCTTAGATGGGGACGCGCTCACGAAGAGCAACTGACTTCGAGCGAGCTGGCCCAGTCGGGCGGCAGCGCCGCATAGCTTTCGTATTCCGGCTGTTCGTCGAACGGGCGCTTGAGCACCGTCGCGAGCCGCTCGACTTCGCTGAAATCCTTCTGCGCCGCGCGCTCGATGGCCGTTTGCGCGAGGTGATTGCGCAGCACGAACTTCGGATTGACGCGATTCATCGCTTCGGCGCGCGCGGCGTCGTCACGGGTTTCGTGCGCAAGGCGCGCGCGGTACGTTTCGGCCCACGCATCGAACGCGGCGCGGTCGAGGAACAGGTCGCGCACGCTCGTGTCGCCGCTCGCGTCGTGTTTCGAAACACGCGACAGATGGCGGAACGTCAGCGTGAAGTCGGCGCGATTCGCATGCATGATTTCGAATAGCTGGTTCGCGAGCTGATCGTCGCCTTCGCGCGCGTGTTCGAGGCCCAGCTTTGCGCGCATGCGCGCTTCGAGCGCGGGCGCGAAATGTCCCTTGAAGCGTTCGAGCACGCCTTGCGCGTCGGCCACACAGCGCTCGCCGCGCGCCTTGTCATCGGCGATGTCGTACTGCGCGCCGAACAGCGGCAGCAGCGCCTGGGCGAGACAGAACAGATTCCAGTAGCCGATCTGCGGCTGATTGCGGTACGCGTAGCGGCCCTGCGAGTCCGAATGATTGCAGATGTGATTCGCGTCGAAGCCGTCGATGAAACCGAACGGGCCGTAGTCGATCGTGAGACCGAGAATCGACATGTTGTCGGTGTTCATCACGCCGTGGCAGAAACCCACGGCCTGCCACTCGACCATCAGCGCCGCCGTCGTGCGCACGGCCTGATCGAGCAGCGCGAGATACGGGTCGTCGGCTTCGCGCAGCTGTGGATAGAAACGGTCGATGACGTGGTCGGCGAGCGTGCGCAGCGCCTCGACGTTGTCCTGCGAATAGAAGTGCTCGAAGTGGCCGAAGCGCACGAAGCTCGGCGAGACGCGCGTGACGACCGCGGCCGTTTCGAGTTCCTCGCGGCGCACAGCCTGATCGGAGCCCGTCACCGTGAGCGCGCGCGTGGTCGGAATGCCGAGATGATGCATGGCCTCCGAGCACAGATATTCGCGGATCGACGAGCGCAGCACCGCGCGGCCGTCGCCCATGCGCGAATAGGGCGTGCGGCCCGCGCCCTTGAGCTGGACGTCGTAGCGCTGGCCCGCGTGCTCGACTTCGCCGAGCATCAGCGCGCGGCCGTCGCCGAGCTGACCCGCCCAGACGCCGAACTGATGCCCCGAATAGACGGCCGCATACGACATGGCCGAGGGCGGGCGTTCGCGTGTGAAATTGCCGCAGAAAAACGCCGCGAACGCCGGATCGTTCACGACGCTTGCGTCGAGCCCGAGCAGCGCCGCCGTTTCCGGCGAGAAGCCGACCACGTAGGGCGCGGGCAGCGGTGCACCGGGCAGGCGCGTGTGGAAGGTCGCGCCGAGCGCGGCGAACGCGTCGCTGCGCGATGCCGTGAGCGCGCGTTCGAAGTCGGCGAGGGCGCCGCTTTGCGGTGCCTGGGCGGCGGATGTGCCGCCTTGCGAGTCTGAAAGGCCTGGTGAAAACGACATATTGAGCGCCTATGGAATAGCCGATATTGTAAGTCCGCGCCCGCCGGCGTGCAGGACCGGCCATCGACGCCGCCGATACAGTGGTTGTCGTCGACATAATCAATCAGCGCCAATCGGCGTGCCGCCCGGGCACGCACGCGCCGGACCCGGCGAGCCCCGCTCCATCCCATAACGAGAATGACCGCATTCGAGTCGAGGAGACCGCCGAGCATGACTGCGCCGCTGCTGGGACACATGATGGACGTGCCGCTACTCGTATCGTCGCTGATCGCGCATGCCGCGCGTCATCACGGCCACACCGAGATCGTGTCGCGCCGCATCGAAGGCGACCTGCACCGCTACACCTACCGCGATTGCGAGGCGCGCGCGAAGCAGCTCGCGCAGGCGCTGATCGTGCTGGGCGTCGAGCCTGGCGAGCGCGTCGGCACGCTGGCCTGGAACGGCTATCGGCACATGGAGGCGTATTTCGGCGTGACCGGTTTCGGCGCCGTGTGCCACACGATCAATCCGCGTCTTTTTCCCGAGCAGATCGCGTGGATCGTCAATCACGCCGACGATCGCTACGTGCTGTTCGACATCACGTTCGCGCCGCTCGTCGACGCGCTCGCGCCGCAATGTCCGAACGTGCGCGGCTGGATCGCGCTGTGCGACGCGTCCCATCTTCCGGCGATGAAAACGCCGGTGCTCGCGTATGAAACGCTGCTCGCAGCGCAAGACGGCGCGTACGCGTGGCCCTTGCTCGACGAGCGCAGCGCGTCGAATCTCTGCTACACCTCGGGCACCACGGGCAATCCGAAGGGCGCGCTCTATACGCATCGTTCGTCGGTGCTGCATGCGTATGCGGCGTCCTTGCCCGATTCGATCGGGCTCTCGGCGCGCGACGCGATCCTGCCCGTCGTGCCGATGTTCCATGTGAACGCCTGGGGCATTCCGCACGCCGCGCCGCTCAACGGCGCGAAGCTCGTGCTGCCCGGCAAGGATCTCGACGGGAAGTCGCTCTACGAATTGATGGAATCCGAAGGCGTGACCTGTTCGGCGGGCGTGCCGACGGTCTGGCTCGGCCTGCTCACTTATATGCGCGACGCGGGCGTGAAGTTTTCGACCTTGCAGCGCACGGTGATCGGCGGCTCGGCGTGTCCGCCCGCGATGCTGCGCACCTACGAAGACACCTACGGCGTGCAGGTGATCCACGCATGGGGCATGACGGAGATGTCGCCGCTCGGCACGCTCGCGAAGCTCAACTGGGAGCAGGCGCAGCGGCCGCTCGATGCGCAACGCGCGCTGCTCGAAAAGCAGGGCCGCGTGCTTTTCGGCGTCGACATGAAGATCGTCGGCGACGATGGGCGCGATCTGCCGTGGGACGGCGTCGCGTTCGGCGATCTGCATGTGCGCGGGCCGTGGGTCATCGAGCGGTATTTTCGGCAGGAGGGCGGCACGCCGCTCGTCGACGGCTGGTTCCCGACCGGCGACGTCGCGACCATCGACGCCGACGGTTTCCTGCATATCACCGACCGCAGCAAGGACGTGATCAAGTCGGGCGGCGAGTGGATCAGTTCGATCGAGCTGGAAAACATCGCGGTTTCGCATCCGGCGATCGCGGAGGCCGCGTGCATCGCCTGCGCGCATCCGCGCTGGACCGAGCGGCCGCTGATCGTCGCGGTGAAAAAGCCCGGCGCTGCGGTCACGCGCGAGGAACTGCTCGCGTATTTCGACGGCAAGGTCGTGAAGTGGTGGCAGCCCGACGATGTCGCTTTCGTCGACGAACTGCCGCACACGGCCACCGGCAAGCTGCAAAAGCTCAAGCTGCGCGAGCAGTTCCGCGACCACGTGCTGCCCACGGCGGCGGCCGCGAGCGAGCTATGTCCGATGGAGCCGCCTGGCGTGAATGTGGATGTGAAGCTGGACGTGAACGCGGGCGCGCCTCGCAGTTCGTAATGAATTGAATTGAGTTGAGTTGAGTTGAATTGAGTTGCTTCGGCGCGGCCAACTGGCCGCATTTTTTTATGCGCTTTCCGCGTGCTTTTGACGGCTTGTTTCCAAACCTGCGCGAGCGTCGGTACAAACCCTGACGCCTTTGTTATCGAAAAAAATGGAACGAACGTTCTTTTTTCGGTATTCTGCCTGCTGACCGGGAATGTCGGACAATGAAGCCGGCGACGCACAACGCGGCCCGCAAGCATGGAGGCAGGCAAATGGTAGTGGACAACGCGGCAGTGAAATACACGACTCGCGACGGCGTCGCCGTCATCACGCTCAACAATCCGCCCGTCAACGGCCTGGGTCACGCGACCCGCACCGGCATCGTCGAGGGCATCGCGCGCGCCAACAGCGACGCGGCCGTGACGGCCATCGTCATCACGGGCGCGGGCAAGGCCTTCTCGGGCGGCGCCGACATCACCGAATTCAACACGCCGAAGGCCACCCAGGAGCCCACGCTCCACACCGTCATCAAGGAAGTGGAAAAGAGCGCGAAGCCCGTGGTCGCCGCGATCCACAGCGTGGCGATGGGCGGCGGCCTCGAACTGGCGCTCGGCGCGCACTACCGCATCGCCGCGCCCGGCGCGCAGATCGCGCTGCCCGAAGTGAAGCTCGGCATTCTGCCCGGCGCAGGCGGCACGCAGCGTCTGCCGCGCGCAATCGGCCTCGAAGCCGCAGTGAACATGATCGTCAGCGGTGCGCCGGTGCCGAGCGAAAAGCTCGCGAAATCGGGCCTGTTCGATGCGATGGCGCAAGGCGATCTGCTCGACGAAGCCATCGCGTTCGCGCGCAAGGCCGCCGACAAGCAAGGCCCGCATCCGCTCGTGCGCAACCGCAAGATCGAGCATCCGAACGCCGAAGGCTTCCTGCAGTTCTCGCGCAACACCGTGGGCGCGATGTCGAAGAACTATCCGGCGCCCGTGAAGTGTATCGATGCCATCGCAGCCGGCGTGAAGCAGGGCTTCGACAAAGGCCTCGCCTACGAGCGCGAATGCTTCGTCGAACTGGTGCAGACGCCGGAATCGCACGCGCTGCGTCACGCGTTCTTCGGCGAGCGCGCCGCGAGCAAGATCCCCGATGTGCCGTCGAGCACGCCCATGCGTGACATCCAGAAGATCGCGGTGATCGGCGCGGGCACGATGGGCGGCGGCATCACGATGAACTTCCTGAACGCGGGCGTGCCGGTCACGCTGCTTGAAACGAAGCAGGAAGCGCTCGATCGCGGCCTCGCCACCATCCGCAAGAACTACGAAGCGCAGGTCAAGAAGGGCAAGCTCACGCAGGAGAAGCTCGACGCGCGCATGGCGCTGATCAGCCCGACGCTCTCCTATGACGACCTCAAGCAGGCCGACCTCATCATCGAGGCGGTGTTCGAGGAACTCGGCGTGAAGGAGCAGGTGTTCAAGCGTCTGGACGAAGTCGCGAAGCCGGGTGCGATTCTCGCCTCGAACACCTCGACGCTCGACGTCGACAAGATCGCGGCCTTCACGAAGCGTCCGCAGGACGTGGTCGGTCTGCACTTCTTCAGCCCCGCCAACGTGATGAAGCTGCTCGAAGTGGTGCGCGGCAAGGACACGGCGAAGGACGTGCTCGCCACCGTCATGCAGGTCGCGAAGAAGATCCGCAAGACGGCCGTGGTCTCGGGCGTGTGCGACGGTTTCATCGGTAACCGCATGATCGAGCAGTACGTGCGCCAGGCGCTCTACATGCTCGAAGAAGGCGCGCTGCCGGCGCAGGTCGACCGCGCGATCGAGAAGTTCGGTTTCGCGATGGGTCCGTTCCGCATGAGCGATCTCGCGGGCAACGACATCGGCTGGGCGATCCGCAAGCGCCGCTACCAGGAACACCCGGACATGAAGTACTCGAAGATCGCCGACCGTCTGTGCGAGACGGGGCGCTTCGGCCAGAAGACCGGCGCGGGCTGGTACGACTACAAGGCGGGTGAGCGCGCTGCGCTGCCCTCGAAGCTCGTCGACGAGATGATCGTCGCGTACTCGAAGGAAGCGGGCGTCGAGCGCCGCAAGATCAGCGACGAGGAAATCGTCGAGCGTCTGGTGTACGCGCTCGCGAACGAAGGCGCGAAGATTCTCGAAGAGGGCATCGCGTCGAAGGCCTCGGACATCGATATGGTCTATCTCACGGGCTACGGCTTCCCGCTGTGGCGCGGCGGCCCGATGCTCTACGCCGACACGGTCGGTCTCTACAACGTGGCGCGCTCGATTCGCCGCTACGCGCAGCAGCCGAACGGCGACGCCTGGCAGATCGCGTCGTCGCTGGCCGAGCGCGCGGAGAACGGCGGCTCGTTCAACTGAGCCACGCTCACGCACGTATCAACGTAAGCAAGAACGGACGAACATGATGAGAAGCGCAGACGACGTGCTCCTGCTGATCGACCTGCAATACGACTTCATGCCGGGCGGGGCGCTGGCCGTCGCGCGCGGCGACGAAGTCGTGCCGGTCGCGAACCGGCTCGCGCAGGGCTTCGCGCACGTGGTGCTCACGCAGGACTGGCACCCGGCGGCGCACGTTTCGTTTGCCGCGAATCACGTGGGGCGCAAGCCTTTCGAGACCGTCGCGCTGCCCTACGGCGAGCAGGTGCTGTGGCCCACGCACTGCGTGCAGGGCACGCAAGGCGCGGCGCTGCATCGCGATCTCGACGTGCCGCATGCGCGCGCGGTCATCCGCAAAGGGCATCACGCGGAGGTCGACAGCTACTCGGCGTTTCTCGAAGCCGATCGCACGACGCCCACCGGACTCGCGGGCTATCTGCGCGAGATGGGCGCGAAGCGCGTGTACTGCTGCGGCCTCGCGACCGACTATTGCGTCGCGTGGTCCGCGCTCGATGCGCGCGCCGCCGGCTTCGAGACCGTGCTGATCGAAGACGCCTCGCGCGCCATCGACCTGAACGGCTCGCTGGCCGCCGCGTGGACGCAGTTGCAGGCGGCAGGTGTGACGCGCGCGCAGTCGGCCGACGTGCTGCGCGGCGCGGTCTGAGGCCACGCCTTCATCCGTTCGAAGCATACCGATTCACCGGATCAAACCATTGGGATGGGATCGGCGCACCGCGCAAAAGCGCAAGCGCCGATCGACAAGGAGACACACAGATGACTGACGCCGTAATCGTTTCGACCGCCCGCACGGGCCTCGCCAAATCGTGGAAGGGCTCGTTCAACATGACCCACGGCGCCACGCTCGGCGGCCACGTCACGCAGGCCGCCGTCGAGCGCGCGAAGATCGACCCCGCGCGCGTCGAGGACGTGATCATGGGCTGCGCAAATCCCGAAGGCGCGACCGGCGCCAACATCGCGCGCCAGATCGCGCTGCGCGCGGGCCTGCCGGTGTCGGTGGCGGGCATGACCGTGAACCGTTTCTGTTCGTCTGGACTCCAGACGATTGCGCTCGCGGCGCAACGCGTGATCGCCGGTGAAGGCGACGTGTTCGTGGCGGGCGGCGTGGAATCCATTTCGTGCGTGCAGAACGAAATGAACCGCCACATGATGGCCGAAGGCTGGCTCAATCAGCACAAGCCGGAAATCTACTGGAGCATGCTGCAAACGGCGGAAAACGTCGCGAAGCGCTACGAGATCTCGAAGGACCGCCAGGACGAGTACGGCGTGCAGTCGCAGCTGCGCGCGGCGGCGGCACAGGCGGCGGGCCTCTTCAACGACGAAATCGTGCCGATGACGGTGCTCGCGGGTATCGCCGACAAGGCCTCGGGCCAGCTCATCACGAAGGAAGTCACGATTTCCTCGGACGAAGGCATTCGCGGCGACACCACGCTCGAAGGCGTCTCGAAGATTCGCACGGCGATGCCGGGCGGCGTGATCACGGCGGGCAACGCGAGCCAGTTCTCGGACGGCGCGAGCGCCTGCGTTGTGATGAACGCGAAGGTCGCGGAGCGCGAAGGTCTGCAGCCGCTCGGCATCTTCCGCGGCTTTGCCGTGGCCGGTTGCGAGCCCGACGAAATGGGTATCGGTCCGGTGTTCGCGGTGCCGAAGCTGCTCAAGCAGGCGGGCCTCAAGGTCGAGGACATCGACCTGTGGGAACTGAACGAAGCGTTCGCGGTGCAGGTGCTCTATTGCCGCGACAAGCTCGGCATTCCCGCCGACCGTCTGAACGTGAACGGCGGCGCGATCGCGGTCGGCCACCCGTATGGTGTGTCGGGCGCGCGTCTCACCGGCCATGCGCTGATCGAAGGCAAGCGCCGCGGCGCGAAGCTCGTCGTCGTTACGATGTGTATCGGCGGCGGTCAGGGCGCGGCGGGGCTGTTCGAAGTCGTGTAACGCGTCCCGCGTGAGCGTGAGGGTGGCGCGCGTTCAGGCGCGGCCTTCACGCGTGGGACGCAGCGCCCAGGCGCTGGCGCGCGCGATCCAGCGGCGCGCCAACGCGATCAGCGGCGAGGTGGCCGCCGGCACGATCAGCACGCCGGCGGGCTCGCGTCCCGCGCCGCTCAAGCCATACCAGCCGCGATCCTCGATCGGGTAACGCTCGCCTTCGTCGATGCGCCGCGCCAGCAGCGGTGCGACGTGACCGGCCGAGACGAGGGCGGCATCGCGATACGTCAGGCACAGCGTGCCTTCGACCGCAACGAGCGACGCGCCGCGACGCAAGGCGATCCAGTGAACCTGATGGGGCGCGAGCCGCAGCAGCGTGCTGCCTGGCGCGCCTGGGGCGACAGACGAGAGGGTGGGCAAGTCGTGCATGATCGAGACCTGAACGTTGAAATGCGGACATGCCCCGACTTTATGGGCGCGCACGCGTGCGCAACAGGCACAACGGGGCGCGATCCGTTGCACTACAGCGGCATGAAACGCCGCGCTGTATCGGTGCAAAGCGGCAAGACGTGTATCTGTCGCGCTTGCCCGCCGCTCTGGCATCATCGACCGATGAACGTCCCCGATCAGCCTCTTTACCGGCAACTCGCCGGCCACTACCGGCGCTCCATCGAAAGCGGCGTGCTGCGTCCCGGCGACCGCATGCCGTCGATGCGCGCCTTCATGCGCCAGCACGACGTGAGTCTCGCCACCGCGACCGAAAGCTATCGCGTGCTCGAACGCGAGTCGCTGATCGAGGCGCGGCCGCGCGAGGGCTATTTCGTGCGCGCGGCGAGCGCGAACACGCTGCCCGCCGCGCGTGAACCCGACTGGCACAACGGTAGCGATGCGGCGCAGCGCGAGCCGCTCGTCGCCCAGTTCGTCGGCATGCATGCGGCCATTTCCGCGCTCGTGGCGCGTTTTCAGCAGGTGCCCGACGCGCTCAATCTCGGTGGCGTGACCGCCGCCGACGCGCTGTTTCCCGGCGAGGAATTGCAGAAGATCGCCGTGCGCATCCTGCGCCGCCGTCCAGATCTGCTCACGTCGCCGGGCCACGAACGCGGCGATCCGCAACTGCGCGCCGTGATCGCGCGCCGTGCGCTCGCGGCAGGCTTCGCCGTCCACGCCGACGACATCGTCATGACGAACGGCGGCACCGAAGCGGTCAATCTCGCTTTGCGCGCGGTGACGCAGCCCGGCGACACGGTCGCCGTCGAATCGCCGTGCTTTTACGGCTTGCTGCAGGTGCTCGAAAGTCTCGGCCTGCGCGCGCTCGAAATTCCCGCGAGCCCGACCACGGGACTGTCGGTCGAAGCGCTCGAATTCGCCTTGCAGCAGCATCCCGAACTGAAGGCCGTCGTGGTCGTGCCGCATCTGCAGAATCCGCTCGGCTGCGTGATGCCGGACGCGCACAAGCAGCGCGTCGTCGAGTTGTGCACGCAGGCGGGCGTGGCCGTGATCGAAGACGATCCGTACCGCGAACTCGTCGAAGGCGAGAGCGCGCCGCGCGCGCTGAAAGCGTGGGATAACGCGGGCACGGTGATTCACTGCACCTCGTTCAACAAGACGCTCGCGCCGGGCATGCGCGTGGGCTGGATGGCGGGCGGACGATGGCACGCGCGCATCGCCATGCTGAAGTTTTCGCAGTCGCGGCTCAACGAGCCGCTTTCGCAGGCCGTGCTCGCCGAATTCCTGCAAAGCCAGGCGCACGAACGCCATTTGCGCCGCCTGCGCGAGCGGCTGCGCACGCAGCGCGAACGCATGGCGCAGGGCATCGGCGCGGCGTTTCCCGAAGGCACGCGCTTCACGCCGCCGCCAGGCGGGCTGGCGTTCTGGATCGAACTGCCGCGGCATGTCTCGTCGATGGCGCTGTTCGACGCCGCGCTCGCCGAACGCATCCGCATCATGCCCGGCACCGTGTTCTCGAACTCGGGGCGTTTCGATCACTGCATCCGCGTGAGTTGTCCGGGGCCGCTGCCCCATAGCGCCGACGACGCGCTGCTGCGTATCGGTGCGATCGCGCATCGGCTGGCCCGCGAAAGCGCGGGGCGCGAAGCGTGAACAGCGACACGAGCGAAGCCCTGAGCGCGCCATACCCGCGCGCCTGCGCGGGTATCATGACGGCTGCCTTGCGCCCGTGCCCCGCACGGCGCGCGAGCCCCGTTCAAGCAACAGTGAAAAGGTGAAACCGTGATTCGTCATATCGTGATGTGGAAGCTCAAGGAATCGGCCGAAGGCGCGACGCGCGCCGAGAATGTCGCGAAGTTCAAGACGCTGCTCGAAGGCTGCCGCGATCTCGTGCCGGGCACGCTGCATCTGGAAGTCGGCGTGGCGGGCGAAGGGCTCGATTCGACCTACGACCTCGCGCTGCTCTCCGATTTTGCCGACAAGGCCGCGCTCGACGCTTACCAGGTTCACCCCGAACACCTCGTCGTGAAGGACTTCGCCAAGCGCGTGGTCGAGTCGCGTCAGGCTGTCGATTACGTCGTTTGAATCTAGCCATGATCGGAACCGCAGATACCACCCAGGGCAGCGCGCCGAGCGGCGGCGAAGCCCCGCAGCCGCCCCAGCAACAAGGCCAGCAACAAGCGCAGCAACAGGATTCCCAGAATGCCGGCATGGTGATCGAAAGCCCGTTCGTCGATCATCTGGGCGCGCAGCTCGTGAGCGCGCGCGACGGCGCGAGCGAAGTGATGCTGCCGCTCGCCGAGCGCCATCTGAACACGTGGGACGTCGCGCATGGCGGCGTGACCATGACGCTCGCCGACATCGCGCTCGCGATGGCCGCGCGTAGCGTGGCCGCCGACGGCGTGGGCGTCGTCACGGTCGAGATGAAAGTGAATTTCATGCAGCCGGGGCGCGGCGAACTGCGCGCCTATGGCCGCGTGCTGCATCGCTCGACCACGATGGCCTATTGCGAAGGCGAGATCCGCGACAGCGAGGGCCATTTCGTTGCCAAGGCGCTCGGCACCTTCAAATACATGCGCAAGCTCGCCGTGGGACGCGACGTCACGCGTCAGCGCCTGCGCAGCGATCCCAACGCGAAGCCCGGTCCGAGCGACGGCTGATCGCCGCTTTCGCCCGCTTTTGCCGAGCTTCGTGCCTGGCTTGCGCGTCCGTCCTGCATGCGAGCATTCACGTATTCATCGCGGGCGCGCATCCGTTTCCATCCCGCGCGGCTCGTGCCGCGCCTCTTCGAAGCCTGACCACGCCAACATGACCCAGACCAATCGCCAGATCCTGCTCGCCTCGCGTCCCGAAGGCGCTGCCAGCGTCGATAATTTCCGTCTCGTCGAAACGCCGCTCGCGCCGCTCGCCCAGGGTCAGGTGCGCGTGCGCAATCACTATCTGTCGCTCGATCCGTACATGCGCGGCCGCATGAACGACAGCAAGTCGTACGCCGCGCCGCAGCCGCTCGATTCGGTGATGATCGGCGGCACGGTGGGCGAGGTGGTCGAGTCGCTCAATCCGAAATTCAAGGTCGGCGACAAGGTGGTCGGCATGGCCGGCTGGCAGGAATTCGCGACCTCGGATGGCAACGACATGCACGTCGTCGATACCACGCATGTGCCGCTTTCCGCGTATCTCGGTCCGGTCGGCATGCCCGGCGTGACCGCGTGGTACGGGCTGAACCGCATCATCGCGCCGAAGGCCGGCCAGACCGTGGTCGTGAGCGCGGCCAGCGGCGCGGTGGGCAGCGTCGTCGGCCAACTGGCGAAGCGCGCGGGCTGCCGCGCGGTCGGTATCGCGGGCGGCGCGGAAAAGTGCCGTTACGTGGTCGAGGAACTGGGCTTCGACGCCTGCGTCGACTACAAGGCCGGCAATCTCTATCAGGATCTCAAGGCCGCGACGCCGGACGGCGTCGACGGCTACTTCGAAAACGTCGGCGGCGCGGTGCTCGACGCCACGCTCGCGCGCATGAACGCGTTCGGCCGCATCGCGCTGTGTGGCATGATCGCGGGCTACGACGGCGAGCCGATGCCGCTCAAGTATCCGCAACTGCTGCTCACGCAGCGCCTGCTGGTGCAGGGCTTCATCGTGAGCGAACACATGGACGTCTGGCCGCAGGCGCTCGGCGAACTGGGCACGCTGGTCGCGAAGCAGCAACTGGCGTATCGCGAGACGATCGCCGACGGCCTGGACAATGCGCCCGCCGCGTTCCTCGGCATGCTCAAGGGCCAGAATTTCGGCAAGCAGCTCGTCAAGCTGATCTGACGCATTTGATGGGCCGCCCGCGCGGCGGCCCGTATTTTTACCGACCATCTACCGGCTTCTGACCGGTATCTTTGTACACCTAACGAACAGGCGGGAGACGCGATGTCCGATCCATTTCAGTTCGAAGGCCGCGTGGCCGTCATCACCGGCGCGGCGAGCGGCTTTGGCCGCGCATTCGCGCAGCAGGCCGCCGCGCTAGGCATGAAGCTCGTGCTCGCCGATGTCGATACTGCCACGCTCGACGCCGCCGTGCAGGCGATGCGCGAGCAGGGCGCGCAGGCGATCGGCGTGCGCACCGACGTGCGCGATCCCGCTCAGGTCGACGCGCTCGCGCAAGCCGCGCTCGACGCCTACGGCAAGGTCCATCTGCTGTTCAACAACGCGGGCGTGGGCACCGGCGGCTACCTCTGGGAAAGCAGCGCGAAGGACTGGGAGTGGGTGTTCGGCGTCAACGTGATGGGCGTAGCGCACGGCGTGCGCAGCTTCGCGCCCATCATGCTCAAGCAGGGCGAGCGCGCGCATATCGTCAATACGGCGTCGGTGGCGGGTCTGCTGTCGCCGCCCGCGATGGGCGTGTACAACGCGTCGAAGCACGCCGTGGTCTCACTCACGGAAACGCTCTATCACGACCTCAAGAATGTGAGCGACGTGGTCAGCTGCTCGCTGCTGTGCCCGGCGTTCGTGCCGACCGGCATCGCCAACGCCGAGCGCAGCCGTCCCGACGATCTGCGCAACGACGAGCCGCCCACGCGCTCGCAACAGGCCGCCGATCTGCAATTGCAGCGCGCCGTGCGTTCGGGCCGCCTCACGCCCGACGATGTCGCGAAGGCGACCTTCGACGCGGTGCGCGACGCGCGCTTTTACATCCTCACGCATCCGGGCATACTCGCTTCGGTGAAGCTGCGTCACGAAGACATCGAAACGCTGCGCAATCCGACCGATCCGCTCTCGCTCAAGCCCGAGGTGAAGGCCGAGGCTAAAACCAGCGCCGCTTCCTGACGGAAATCCTGACGCGAATTCAGCCTGACGGTCCCGGTTGCGCAACGCGTTATCCGCCAACTTATCTTTTGCACGTACCGGGACCATGCCGCTGAACGCGAAGATCGCACTCGTCCTCGAAATGGTGGCCCGCGCGGGCCGCACGCCGTATCACGAACTCACGCCGCAGGACGCGCGCGCGTCCTACGAGAAAAGCGCGTCGGTGCTGGAGATTCCCGCCGCGCCGATGCATTCGGTCGACGACCTGCGCCTTCCGATGCGCGATGGCGAGACGATCCGCGCGCGGCTCTATCAACCGGTCGAACCGAACTGGGCGCAGCCGCTGCCCGCGCTGGTGTATTTCCACGGCGGCGGTTTCACCGTGGGCAGCGTCGATACGCACGACGCGCTGTGCCGCATGTTCGCGCGCGACGCGCAGTGTGCGGTGCTCTCGGTCGATTACCGGCTCGCGCCCGAGCACAAGTTTCCGACCGCTGTTCACGACACTTTCGACGCCTACGCGTGGCTGCACGCGCACGCGGCCGAATACGGCATCGACGCCGCGCGCCTGGCCGTGGGCGGCGACAGCGCGGGCGGCACGCTCGCCGCCGTCTGCGCCGTGCTCGCGCGCGACGCGGGCCTCGCGCCGGTGCTGCAAATGCTGATCTATCCGGGCACGGGCGGCCATCAGGACACGGACTCGCACCGCCGTCTCGCCGACGGATATCTGCTGACCGCGCCCACGATCCAGTGGTTCTTCAATCATTACGTGCGCGATGCGTCCGATCGCGACGACTGGCGATTCGCGCCGCTCGACGGCACGGAAGGTCCTCAAGGCGCGCCGGATTTTCGCGGCCTTGCGCCTGCGTGGATCGCAGTGGCGGAATTCGATCCGCTCGTCGACGAGGGCCAGGCCTATGCGGAAAAACTGCGTGCGGCGGGTAACGTCGTCACGCTCGTGCGCTACGACGGCATGATCCACGAGTTCTTCAAGATGGGCGCCTACGTGGACGACGCGCGGCGCGCGCATGCCGAAGCCGCGCAAGCGTTGCGCGCGGCGTTCGGTGAGGAAGGGTAAAGCGGCGGTCTAGCGCGCCGTATCGATGACGTAGCGCTCGCGGCGCTCGAACGCGCCGGGACGCACGATGCGGTGCGAACCATCGTCGTCGCTGCGTTCGAGCGCTTCGACGTTCAGGCGCGCGCCGTCCACGCGCACGCGCAGCGCCGTGGTGCCGCGTGTGCCGTATTCCGGCGTCTCGATGAAGGCCGCCGACAGCGCGCGTTCGCGTTCGAGCGGAATGCCGGTCGCGGGCAACTCGGCGTCGGGCGCCACGCGAGGGTCGCGCATCATCTCGATCAGGCCTTCGAGCGGTTCATCCGCGCCTTCGCGCGCACGTTGCGTGAATTGTGCGAGTTCCGCGCGTTTGTGCACGAGCTTCGGCCACGGCGTATCGAGCACCGCGTTGGAAATGCCGTGCGTGCCTTCGGGCAGCAAGGCGGGCGCGCGGTCGGCACGATTGCAGTACCAGGCCAGCTCGCCGCGCGTCCAGTCGCCGACGATCAGATTGAAGCCGTTGTAGAGCGCGCCGTCGCGCGCGACTTCGTCGAGATAACCGAGCGCGGTGTCGGGCAATGTCCCGGTCGCCGCCGACGAACCCATCAGCCAGCGAGAAACCAGTGTGCCGCGCGTGGGCGCGTCGGGGCGCATGTCGCGCGGCGCGCGGTAGTTGGTGAGCGCGGCGAAGCGTCCGCCGCGCGTCATGCCGAGCCACGTGCCGCCGCCGACCAGATCGCGGCCCGCGAGCACGCCGGGCGCATCGTCCCACCATTGCAGCGGCGCGGCGGTGCGGCGCAGGAACTCGTCGCGGTTCGCGGCGAGCGTGAAGCGCGCGCCTTCGGTCGCATGCGGGCGCCAGTCGAACACGATCAGGCACATGGCGCGCGGCCTCCGTCATGGAGACCGCACGCGGCGCGCAGCCGCGTTTCAACCGGCGCGCACGCCGTCACTGCGAGCGGCGGCAACGCGTCAGACCTCGGTGGGCAGCGCGTAGGGCAGCGGCAGGAAGCGCAGCGCGGGGCCGTCGGCGGCGCCCAGATGCACGCTGCCCGCTTCGAGCGCCGCGAGCTTGATCTCGGCGAGCAGGTCGACGCCGCCTTCGGGCGCGGCCGCCGCGTTCACGATCATGCCGCAGGGCTGGCCCGGATCGTCGGCATGGAACAGTTCGACGCCCGGACGCGCGGCGTCCAGACCGGCCGCGACGCTCGCGAGCGCGGTACGGCGCTTGATGGTGCCGCGATACTGGCTGCGCGCGACCACTTCCTGGCCCGGATAGCAGCCTTTCTTGAAGTTCACGCCGCCGAGCACGTCGTAGTTGATCATCTGCGGCACGAACTGCTCGCTCACCGCCTGGGTGACGCGCGGCTCGCCCGCGCGGATGTCGAGCCAGTCCCAGAGCGCGGGCGTGGCGCGCGCGATCTGGCCGTCGAGCGCGGCGAGCTTCGCTTCGACCGCGTCTTTCGGGCCGACCAGCAGATAGCGCAGACGGCCGGCCGCGTCGGGCAGGCGGATCAGCGAGCCGGCGGTGTCGTCGACCTTCACGTGCACGCCGTCGGGCAGCGCGTCGAACACGCCCGAGAGCGCGCCGCGCACGTCGCCGGCAAAGCCGACCACGAGCAGCTTGTCGCTGTCGTCGACGAGCTTCGCCTTGGCGCGCAGCACGAACATCGACAGGCGTTTTTGCACGGTGGCCTGCACGTCCTTCGAGATCAGCAGACGGACGGTCTCGCCGGTTTTCCAGACGAGGAACGACGCGAGCAGGCGGCCCTTGGCCGAGCAGTAACCGGCGAGGCGCGCGCCCGCGACGTCCAGATGCTGGATGTCGTTGGTGAGCTGGCTGTGCAGGAAACTGGCGGCGTCGTCGCCGTTGGCGTCGATCACGCCGAACTGCGGCAGGATCGCGTAGGCGCCGCCCTTGAGCGCGGCGTCGAAGTCGGCGGCCGTCGGTGTGGGCAATGCCGCGGGCAAATCAGCCTGCGTGGCGGGCGTGGAGGAAAGCGGAGCAGCGGGAGCGAGCGGGGAGTTCATGGATTCGGGGAACAGTCAATCCTGACTTTAGCGAGGGCAAGCAGTTATTATATGAGGTCCCCCTGAGTCATGTTTCCATGTCCCTCCTGAAGAAATGCCTTGCCGCCGGCGTCGCGTGCGCCGTGCTGGGCGCAGCCGCCGCAGGCGGTGTCTGGTACTGGGCCACCACGCCCGTCGCACTTGCGGTCCAGCAGCTCGACGTCACCATCAAGCCGCACAGCACCGTGCGCAGTGTTACCGCCCAGTTGCGCCACGGCGGCGTGCCGGTCCAGCCCCAGTTGTTCGTGCTGATGACCCGCGCGCTCGGGCTGCAAAGCCATCTCAAGTCCGGCAACTACGAATTCAAGGCGGGCGTCACGCCCTACGAAGTGCTGCAGAAAATGGCGCTCGGCGACGTCAACGAATATGTCGCGACCATCATCGAAGGCTGGACCTTCAAGCGCATGCGCGACGAGCTCGACGCCAATCCGGCGCTGCGCCACGACACGGCGGGCATGAACGACGCCCAGCTTCTGACGGCGATCGGCGCGCCCGAGGCGCCCGAGGGCAGCGGCGAGGGCCTGTTCTTCCCCGACACCTATCTGTTCGACAAGGGTTCAAGCGACCTGGACGTCTACCGCCGCGCCTACAAGCTGATGCAGACGCATCTGAACGAGGCGTGGGCCGCGCGCGCGCCGGGCCTGCCGCTGAAGTCGCCTTACGAGGCGCTCACGCTCGCCTCGCTGGTGGAGAAGGAAACCGGCAAGGCCGGCGACCGTCCGCTGGTGGCCGCCGTGTTCACGAACCGACTGAAAGTGGGCATGCCGCTGCAGACCGATCCGGCGGTGATCTACGGGATGGGCGCGGGCTATCTGGGGCGTCTGCACAAGCGCGATCTGCAGACCGACACTCTTTACAATACCTACCTGCGCCCAGGGCTGCCGCCGACGCCGATCGCGTTGCCCGGCGTCGCGGCATTGCAGGCGGCGCTCAATCCGGCGGCGACCGGCGCGCTGTATTTCGTGGCGCGCGGCGACGGCAGCAGCGTGTTTTCCGACAATCTCGTCGACCACAACAAGGCCGTCGACAAATATATCCGGGGTAACTAAATGGCGCGTGGCCGATTCATTACGTTCGAGGGCATCGACGGCGCGGGCAAGACCACGCATCTGGCCTGGTTCCGCGAGCAGCTCGAGCAGAAGCTCGCTGCCGGGGGGCGCACGGTCGTCATGACGCGCGAACCGGGCGGCACGCCGCTCGGCGAATCGCTGCGCGATCTCCTGCTGCACGAGCAGATGGACCTCGAAACCGAGGCGCTGCTGATGTTCGCGGCGCGCCGCGAGCACCTCGCGCGCGTGATCGAGCCGGCGCTTGCGCGCGGCGACTGGGTGCTGTCCGACCGCTTCACCGATGCGACCTTCGCCTATCAGGGCGGCGGGCGCGGCCTGCCGCGCGACAAGCTGGAAACGCTTGAACGCTGGGTGCAGGGCGGTTTTCAGCCCGATCTGACGATCCTGTTCGACATCGCGCCCGACACCGCCAGCGAGCGGCGCGGCGCGGCGCGCGAACCGGATCGCTTCGAAAGCGAAACCGACGCGTTCTTCACGCGCACGCGCACCGAATACCTGCGCCGCGCGGAAGAGGCGCCGTATCGTTTCGCGATCGTCGATTCCTCGCAGAGCATCGACGAGATTCGCACGAAGCTTGAGCAGATCATCGCAACGCTTTGATTGCAAAGCGTTATTTGACGAAATTATATGAACGGCGAAGTTCGTGCGATGTCTCGCGAACTACGCCTAACTGATTGATTTTAAATATGATCTATCCGTGGCAGAGCGGCGACTGGGAACGCCTTCAGCAGTTGCGCAGCCATTGGCCGCATGCGCTGCTGCTGCACGGCCAGGCCGGCATCGGCAAGCTCCAATTCGCCCAGCATCTGGCGAAGGGACTGCTGTGCGAGTCGGCGCACGCCGACGGCCAACCGTGCGGCGCCTGTCCGGCGTGCCACTGGTTCGAGCAGGGCAATCACCCCGATTACCGCGCGGTGGTGCCCGAAGCGCTCGCGAGCCTCGTCGGCCCCACGGGCGGCGACGACAGCGACGGCAAGCCGGAGAAAGCCGACAAGGGCGACGACGAAGGCAAGAAGGGCCGCGCGCCCAGCAAGGAAATCCGCATCGAGCAGGTGCGCGCGCTGCTCGACTTCACAGGCGTCGGCTCGCATCGCGGCGGGCTGCGTGTGGTCGTGCTGTATCCGGTCGAGGCGCTTAACGTGGCCGCCGCGAACGCGCTGCTGAAGACGCTCGAAGAACCGCCCTCGGGCGTGGTGTTCCTGATGGTGTCGGCGCGTATCGACCGCTTGCTGCCGACCATCATCAGCCGCTGCCGCCAGTGGCCGATGAGCACGCCCGCGCCCGCCGAGGCGCAGGCCTGGCTCGCGCAGCAGGGCGTGGACGATCCGGCCGGGCTGCTGGCCGAAGCAGGCGGCGCGCCGCTTGCGGCGCTGGCGCTCGCGAGCGACGAAAACCGCACGCTGCGCGACTGGACGCTCGCCCAGCTCGCCGCCGGTCCGGCCTGCGATCCGTTCGCCTGCGGCGAAACGCTGCAAAAGCTGCCGGTGCCACTGGTGCTCGGCTGGCTCCAGCGCTGGGTCTACGACCTGCTGGCCGAACGCACGGCGGGCCGTCCGCGCTATTACCCGCAGTCGGCGGCCGCGCTCGGGCGCTGCGCCGCGAAGCTCGACGCCCCGGCGCTCGCGCGCTACATGAAGACCGTGACGCGCCAGCGCGCCATCGAAAACCATCCGCTCAACGCGCGGCTCGTGTTCGAGGAACTGTTTCTCGGCTATCGTGAAATGTTCGCCTGACGCGCTTTTGACGATGCGCCGCGGTGCGCCCAACGCGCCCCGCGCCTTGAGCCTCGCTCAGCCTTAACGAAATTCACCGCAGGACTAGTCCATGTTTGTCGATTCGCATTGCCACATCAACTTCGAGGGCCTCGCCGACCGGCTGCCGCAGGTGCTCGAGAACATGCGCGAGCAGGCCGTCACGCACGCGCTGTGCGTCTCGGTCGATCTGGAGACGCTGCCCTCGGTGCTCGACATCGCGAGCCGCTACGAGAACGTCTACGCGTCGGTGGGCGTGCATCCCGACCACGAGGACGTGCAGGAGCCCTCGGTCGCCGATCTCGTCGAACTGGCGAAACACCCGAAAGTGGTGGCGATCGGCGAAACGGGGCTCGATTACTTCCGTCTCGGCGAACGCACCATCGACGACATGGAATGGCAGCGCGAGCGCTTTCGCGTGCATATCCGCGCGGCGCACGCCACGGGCAAGCCGCTGATCGTGCACACGCGCGCCGCCTCCGAGGACACGCTGCGCATCATGGAAGAGGAGCGCGCGGGCGAGCCGGGCGGCGTGATGCACTGCTTCACGGAGCCCTGGGCGATCGCCGAGCGCGCCATCGCGCAGAACTTCTTCATTTCGCTGTCGGGCATCGTGACCTTCAAGAGCGCGACCGACGTGCAGGAGGTCGCGCGCCGCGTGCCGATCGAGCGCCTTTTGATCGAAACGGACTCGCCTTATCTTGCGCCAGTGCCATTTCGTGGCAAACCCAATGAACCTGCGTACGTCAGCCATGTCGGAAGATTCATTGCCCAGCAACGCGGATTGCCGGACGCCGAACTCGGCGCTGCCACCACGCAGAATTTTTTCCGGCTTTTCAAGATTCCGGCTTCGGCCTGAAACGCGGCCGCCACGGGCAATGCCGCTGAAAAAACGGCGTGTTATCAATCAGATATCGAATAACGTTAAGGCCTGACATGAACTCGAATTCGCAACTGTCCACCGTGAAATCCGCGCAAACCGTCCGGGGCGCCGCCGTGCGTCGCGTCGCCGCCGCGCTTGCTTTCGGCATGGGCGCCGCCGTGCTCGTCAGCGCGCCGGTCCACGCCGCGCCGATCGATTCGCTCGTGAAAGGCGTGAAGTTCGACGACGACAAGGGCGTCGCCAAGGACATCGCCAATGGCATGGACCCGAACGCCACCGACGCTCAGGGCATGCCGCTGCTCGTGCTGGCCGCGCGCGAAAAGTCGGACAAGGTCGCGGCGGTGCTGCTCGACAATCCGGCCATCAAGATCAACGCGCAGGACAAGGCGGGTGAGAACGCGCTCATGCTGGCCTCGCTGAACGGCGACGTCGATCTCGTGAAAATGCTCATCACCAAGGGCGCGGACGTCAACAAGCAGGGCTGGACCCCGCTGCACTATGCGGCCGCGAATGGCAACGACGAGGTCGCGAAGCTGCTGATCGGCTATTCGGCCGATGTGAACGCACCGTCGCCCAACGGCACCACGCCGCTCATGATGGCGGCGCGCGGCGACCACATGACCACCGCCAAGCTGCTGCTCGACCACGGCGCGAATCTGCAGGCCAAGAACCAGATCGGCATGAACGCGCTCGATTTCGCCAAGCAGTACAAGGCGCCGGACGCGATCAAGGACCTCTCGGCGCGCATGGGTCAGACGGCGCAGTAAGCGCGCCACCGCATGGGGGGCCGCCGCCACGCGGCCCCTGTTCTGCCCCCATGCGTGGCTCCCGCGGGTACGGCGCGAACCGGACCTGAGCGGCAGTCATGCAAAACAGTGCACAATAGCGAAATTGCCCCTTGCCGGCGGCAGCGCCCCAGGCGCGCACCGGCGGGCGGCTTGCGGCGCGGGGGCGCCGCACCACACGACGATTCAAGGAGAACCATGCTGCGGGCTCTGTTCTGCGCCGGCGCGCTCGTTTTGCCGCTCTCGGCTTTCGCATTCACCGCAAGCGACCTCAACCGCCTTTGCTCGAAGACCGACGTGGCCTCGCGCAGTGCGTGCGCGGCGTATATCGAAGGTGCCGCCGACGGCATCTTCAACACCATCGACGCGATCGGCGGCACGACCGGTCCGCGCGTCGGCCAATATTTCTGCCTGCCGGCGGATGCGCGTTCCTCGCAACTGACCGATGCCGTGCGCAAGTACATCGCCGACAACCCGAACATCGCGGGCTACAACGCCAGCACGGCGATTTCGCTTGGGCTCGGCAAGGCGTTTCCCTGCAAGACGGGTAACTGAGTGCGCCGCTGAGCGCAGACTCGCACCGTCCTGCCGCTTCATTTCGCATCCTGTGCGCCGTTGAACCAACGGCGCGATCATCAGTCGATTCTCCTGCGCGGCGGCATTTTTGCGCCGCCGCGTCTCGCGTAGCGGCCGCCCACGGCGGCGCGCACATTTGCAAGTTCTGCACGTTCAGCACGTTCAGTACGTTCAGCACGACCTGCAGCATCCGCGCAAACTTTAGCGCGTCTTTACACGCATTCGCGTAGCGTTACGCAGGGCGCGATCCCGGCATCGGCGTCACGTGTTTTCACGCGTTCTTCCGCGTTCCCACGCGCCGCCACTTGCCGCCACTTGCCGTCAGCGCCGCCTTTGCCTCGCCACGCTTCGTCCGCGGGCCCGCCGCCCGTGCCGTTTCCACCAGGTCGCCACGCGCAGGAGGAACTGGCCACCGATGCCCACTCTCGACGACTTCTCCCGCCTGACCGACGCCCCGTTGCAAAACTGGCTCGGCACGCTGCTCGTCAGCGCGTTCGCGCTGGCCTTCGCCTTCGCGGTCCACTGGCTCGGCGCGCGCGTCGTGCGCCGCCTCGCGCGGCCGTATCCGCATGCGAGCGTATTCGTGCGCTACGTGCACCAGCCCGCGCGCGTGGTGCTCGGTGTGATCGCGCTCGAGTTCGTCTGGTGGCAGGCGCCGGACACGCTGCGTTTCATCGGCACCTTGCGCGAGTTGTGCGCCTTCGCGCTGATCGCCGCGATTACCTGGCTGTCGGTGCGCTGCGCGGCGGCCATCGGCGAGGCGATCGTGGCCGCGCATCCGCTCGATATCGCCGACAACCTGCAGGCGCGCCGCATCCACACGCAGGCGCGCGTGCTCGCGCGCACGGTGATGGTCGTGATCATCGTTTTCGGGCTGGGCGCGGCGCTCATGACCTTCCCGAACGTGCGCCAGATCGGCGCGAGTCTGCTGGCCTCGGCGGGCGTCGCCGGACTGGTCGCCGGTATCGCGGCACGCCCCGTGCTGGGGAATCTGATTGCCGGCCTCCAGATCGCGATTTCGCAGCCGATCCGGCTCGACGATGTGGTCGTGATCCAGGGCGAGTGGGGGCGCATCGAGGAAATTACCGGCACGTATGTCTCGGTGCGCATCTGGGACCAGCGGCGGCTGATCGTGCCGCTGCAATGGTTCATCGAGAATCCGTTCACGAACTGGACGCGCAGCAGCTCGCAGATCATCGGCTCGGTGTTTCTGTGGCTCGACTACCGCATGCCGCTCGCGCCGCTGCGCGAGGAACTGGCACGCATCGTCGAGCGCGCGCCCGAATGGGACCGGCGCGTGCAGGTGCTGCAGGTGACCGACGCCAGCGAGCGCGCGATGCAGCTGCGCGTGCTCGTGAGCTCGCAGGATTCGGGGCTGAACTGGGATTTGCGCTGCCGCGTGCGCGAAGGGCTGTTCGATTTCGTCAACGCGCACTATCCGCAGTATTTGCCGCGCACGCGCGCGGAGGTGTCGGCGGAACTGGCGAACCGCGAGGAGGCGCCGACGGGCGAGTTGCCGCCGTCTTCCGCGCGTCGCGCTGAGCCGGGATCGGCTCGATCGGGGCAAGCGGCTCAATCGGCTGAATCGGGCGCGCCCGCGGCGTCGAGCACGGCGGCCAACACCGAAGCCGATCCGGTCGCGGAAAGCGGCGCGCGCGCGGCGGAGGAGGCGGCGCAGTCGCGCTAGGGAAGCAACGAGGACAGAACGCAGCACAAGACGCGCACCAGCAACGCCGCGCGGCCTATAACTGAAGCTGAACAACGAGAAGACATCGCGATGCAGGCGATCCGAGGAGAAATAGCACGATGGCAAGACTGATAGTCGTCTCTAACCGCGTGGCGACGCCCACCGAAACGAAGGGTTCGGCGGGCGGCCTCGCCGTGGGCGTGTTCGGCGCGCTCAAGGACGCGGGCGGCGTGTGGTTCGGCTGGAGCGGCGACGTCGTGAGCGAGACGGTGGCGAACGCGGGCCCGACGCTCGATCAGGAAGGACCGGTGACGTTCGCGACCGTCGGTCTCACGAAAAAGGATTACGACCAGTATTACCGGGGTTTCTCGAACGCCACGCTGTGGCCGGTGTTCCACTACCGCAACGACCTCGCGCGTTACGAGCGCGACGAATACGCGGGCTACCGGCGCGTGAACGCGTGGCTCGCGCACAAGCTCATCAAGCTGATCGAGCCCGACGACATCATCTGGGTCCACGACTACCATCTGATTCCGTTCGCCGAGGCGCTGCGCTCGGAAGGCGTGCGCAACCGCATCGGCTTCTTCCTGCATATTCCGTTTCCGTCGCCGCAGGTCTTGCAGACGATTCCGCCGCACGAGGAACTCGTGAAGTCGCTGTGCTGCTACGACCTGCTCGGTTTTCAGACCCGCAACGACCAGCAGGCATTTCACGACTACATCGCGCGCGAGGCGCGCGGCACGGTGCACGAACGCGACGTGCAGAAAGAGCCGGGCAAGCAGAGTGAGCCGACTGAGGAAGAGGGCGACGTCGAAGCCTACGGCCGCAAGCTGCGCACGGGCGTGTATCGCATCGGCGTGTTTCCCGACGAGATCGCCGAGCAGGCCGCGCGCTACGAAAGCCGCCAGCACGTGCTCGACCTCAAGCAGAGTCTCGAAGGGCGCAAGCTCATCATGAGCGTGGACCGGCTCGATTATTCGAAGGGCCTCGTCGAGCGCTTTCACGCCTTCGAGCAACTGCTCGAACATTCGCCCGAGTGGCGCGGCAAGGTCACGCTCGTGCAGATCGCGCCGCCCACACGCTCGGACGTCGCGAGCTACAAGGTGATCCGCGAGGAACTGGAGCGCGAGGCGGGGCGCATCAACGGCCGCTACTCGGGCCTCGATTACACGCCGATCCGCTATCTGAGCCAGCAGTACGACCGCTGGAAGCTGATGTCGCTGTTCCGCGAGTCGCAGGTGGGCTATGTGACGCCGTTGCACGACGGCATGAATCTCGTCGCGAAGGAATACGTGGCCGCGCAGAATCCCGAGGATCCGGGCGTGCTCGTGCTGTCGATTTTCGCGGGCGCGGCCGCCGAGCTTGCGGGCGCGCTGCTCGTCAATCCGCACGATGCGGCGGGCATGTCGGAGGCGCTCGAGCGTGCGCTCTCGATGCCGCTCGACGAACGCAAGCAGCGCTATCACACCAACATGGAGGCGCTGCGCCGCAACGACCTCGGCGTGTGGCGCGACCGTTTCCTGAGCGATCTCGCACGCGTGCCGTTGCCGCATCAGCGCTGAATGGGGATACGTGTCGATGCGCGTCGAGTATCGATGCGCGTGCGATTGCGTATGATCCTGCGAGGATCTTCACGCCGACGCGCATCGACATCGACTCATGCTCACCACGCTCGCCATCGCCAACTACCGCTCGCTGCGCGAACTCATCGTCCCGCTCGGTCCGCTCAACGTCATCACGGGGCCGAACGGCAGCGGCAAATCGAATCTCTATCGCGCCTTGCGCCTGCTCGCGCTGACCGCGCGGGGCGGCGTGATTCCGTCGCTGGCGCGCGAGGGCGGGCTGCAATCGACGCTCTGGGCCGGGCCGGAGCGCTTCTCGCGCGCGGTGAGTTCGGGCGAGCACGCGGTGCAGGGCACGGTGCGCAAGGACGCCGTGAGTCTCAAGCTCGGTTTCGCGGGCGAGACCTTCGGTTATGCGATCGATCTCGGCTTGCCGCCGCCGGCGTCGACCTCGCAGTTCGCGCTCGATCCGGTGATCAAGCGCGAATGCATCTGGAGCGGGCCGATCCTGCGGCCCTCGGCCTTGCTGGTCGATCGTCAGGGGCCGATGATCCGCATCCGGGGCGAAGGCGGCGACGACTGGACCACGCTCGCCCAGCCCGTGGCGAGCTTCGACAGCATGATGACGGAGTTCGCCGACCCGCGCAGCGCGCCCGAGATGATTGCGGTGCGCGAGCAGATCCGCTCGTGGCGCTTCTACGATCATTTCCGCACCGACGTGCAGGCGGCCGCGCGCCAGGTGCAGATCGGCACGCATTCGCCGGTGCTGTCCGACGACGGCGCGAATCTCGCCGCGGCCCTGCAGACGATCCGCGAGATCGGCGACGGCGCGGCGCTCGATGCGGCGATCGGCGATGCGTTTCCGGGCGCGCGCGCGGAGATCGTCAATCACGAAGGGCGCTTCGAGGTGGCGCTGCGCCAGGAAGGGCTCTTGCGGCCTTTGCGCGGCGCGGAGTTGTCGGACGGCACGCTGCGCTATCTGCTGCTCGCGGCGGCGCTGCTGAGCCCGCGTCCGCCCGCGCTGCTGGTGCTCGACGAGCCCGAGACGAGCCTGCATCCCGATTTGCTGCCGTCGCTCGCGCGGCTGATCGCGCGGGCCTCGGCGCATTCGCAGGTGCTCGTGGTGTCGCATGCGGCGCGGCTCGTCGCCGCGCTGGAGCGCGAGGCGGGCAGCCAGTCGATCGTGCTGGAGCGCCGGCTCGGCGCCACCGCGCTCGCCGACGAGGACGCGCTCGACGTGCCCGCGTGGAAATGGCCGTCGCGCTAGCCGCAGTCGCGCGCGCGGACCATGCGAGAAAGCGAGGATGTATCCGCGTGTAAGTCTGTATAACAATTGAAAGTCTTGCGGTCCGGCCCGAGCGCTTCCCGAATAATGAAGGCTTGCGCGCCGCGCATGGGCGCATCGCACGGGGGATCGTACGGACGAGCGGTTCTGTCCCCGCGTGTGGTGCGCACGCAACCGCGGCGCCCGTGGACCAGGCGTGCGGTCCCATAATCGAACGATGCGCCGTCAACCGAGGTCAAGGTCGAGGTCGACGCCGACGTCGCTGGAGACACTCGCTGGAGAACCCGATGAGAATTGCGCAGATCGCCCCGCTGACCGAATCGGTCCCGCCCAAGCTCTATGGCGGCACGGAACGTGTCGTGTCGTATATCACCGAGGCGCTCGTCGATCTCGGCCACGACGTCACGCTGTTCGCCAGCGGCGACTCGGTCACGGGCGCGAAGCTCGAAGCCGTCTGGCCGCGCGCGCTGCGGCTCGATCCGAGCATCCGCGACCGGATCGCGCCGCACATGCTGCTGATGGAACTGGTGCGCCGCCAGGCCGACCAGTTCGACGTGCTGCACTTCCATATGGACTACTACTCGTTTTCGGTGTTCAAGCGCCAGGAAACGCCGTTCGTCACCACGCTGCACGGCCGTCTCGATCTGCCCGAGCAGCAGCCGGTGTTCGACACCTTCAACACCGCGCCGGTGATCTCGATCTCGAACGCGCAGCGCCAGCCGATTCCGCAGGCCAAGTGGCTGCGCACGGTGTATCACGGGCTGCCCGAGAACCTCTACACGCCGCAGCCGGTCGAGCAGCGCTATCTGGCGTTCCTCGGCCGTATTTCGCCCGAAAAGCGCGTCGATACCGCGATTCGCATCGCCGGGCGCTGCGGCCTGCCGATCCGCATCGCCGCCAAGGTCGACGAGGCCGACCGCGAGTATTTCGAGCGCGATATCAAGCCGCTGCTCGCGCTGCCGCACGTCGAGTTCATCGGCGAAATCAACGACGGCCAGAAGGCCGAATTCCTCTCGGGCGCGCATGCGCTGCTGTTCCCGATCGACTGGCCGGAGCCGTTCGGTCTCGTGATGATCGAGGCGATGGCGTGCGGCACGCCGGTCATCGCGTTCAATCGCGGCGCGGTGCCGGAAGTGGTGGACGACGGCATCTCGGGTTTCATCGTCGAGGACGAAATCGGCGCGGTGGCCGCCGTGAACCGGCTGTCGCGCGTGCCGCGCGCGGGCGTGCGGCAACGCTTCGAGGAGCGCTTCACGTCGCGCCGCATGGCGCAGGAATACGTGGAGGCGTATCAGGCGGTGATTCGCGCGAACAAGCGCTCGCGCTTCAAGGTGATCGACACGTCGGCGACTTGAGGTTGGACCTTGAGGCCGAACTTTGAGGTCAAAAAAAACCGGCGGCCTGTGCCGCCGGTTTTTCATTGGGCTCGTGCCGAACGCGCCTCAGATCTTCAGATGCGAGATCTTCGTGCCGCCGAGCGAGAGGTCGCCGAGCAGGCCCTTGTTGGTCAGCACGAAAACCTGCACGGGCTTGGTGGCCGTGGTGGTGTCGATCGTGCCGTTCGCGCCGACCTTCACGAGCGCGACCGAGGCGTCGCCGCCCGCTGCCCAGCCGTCCGAATTGCGGAATTTGTCGAGCGCGTCCTGCGTCATGAAGAGATAGACGATGGCCTTCGACTGCACGCCGAGCGTGGCGCCCACCGAGGCGCCCGAGGTGCTGAAGTAGCCGACGGTGCTGCCGCCGACGCGCAGCGCGCCGTCGCCGTGCTCGCCGCCGACCACGACGCCCGCCTGAACCACCGAGGGGAACACCAGCACGCCGCGCGCCTTGCCGACCAGCTCGCGCGCGCCCGGCACGGTCTGATACAGACGCGACATCGTCCCGTCGACGCTGGCGTCGATCGACTGGCGGCGCGAGGCGTCGGATTGTTCGGTGGGCGGCTCATTGCCGGTGGTGGTGCAGCCTGCGAGTGCGGCGCACGCGAGTGCGGCCGCAACGGAAGTCTTCAGGATCAAGCGACGTGCATGCATATTCTTCTCCGTTCTGTTTTCCGGAAGCCGTGCCGCCATGGCTGTGCCGATGACGGGATCAGCCTGACGTTTATATCACAGGGTCCCAATGCGGCTTTCTGAGCAGGCACAGGCCTTCCGGCCAGTCGCGGACGGCGCCGCGGAGCGGAGTCAACCGGGCAAGCGGCGTAATCAGCGTTCGGGGAAGGGTTTGGCGGCCGCCGGACGGCGCAGCGCGCGCTTGACGCCGCCGAGCACGATGCCGATCGCGAGCAGGCCGGCCGCGGGCACGACCCAGTAGCCGACGAACGCATGCCAGAGGTAGCGCAGCAGCGTGGCGCGCCGCACGGCGTACTCGCTGAGCGCGTCGGCGTGACGCGCGGCGTTTTCGGCCAGCACGGCGGCGGGGCAGCCTTCCGCGCGCGCCGCCTCAGGCGTGCCGTGGCAGCGCAGCAGCGCGCCGTTCGCGCGTTCGGCGTCGGTGAACGTCCAGGCGGTGAGCGCGCGCTGGAGGTCGGCGCGGTTATAGGCCATCTCGTCCTGGATCTCGCGCACCGCGACGATCATCACCGGCACCAGCCAGAAGACGATCACCACCAGCCAGCGGCGGAACCAGCGATTCTTGTGTCTCCATGCCATCCGCGCCTCCGTTCGATGCTGTGCGCATCATCCAGACTTGAGCGTCCAGGCGGCGGCCCGAGGGCGTGCGTGCTTTTTTCGTGTAACGGAAGGGCTGCCGCTGGAGCCATCATAGGAGAAAAACGCGGCGTCGGCGCAGGGGCGAGGGCGCTTTGTCAGCACGGTGCGGCGCAGCATGGCGCGTGTGCGGTGCACCATGAAAAACGACGCGCCGCAGCATAAGCTACGGCGCGTCGCGGGAACAGAGGGAGGCGCGCAGGTCGCACAATTCGCGCGAATGGCGCGAAGCACAGCGAGTCGTTCAGGACCCCTGTGCGATCGGATGCGCGCTCAACCCTTGGTGGAGAGGCACTGCTTCATGAAGGCCTTGCGATCGTCGCCTTTCTTGTCGCCGGCTTGCGTGTTGCACATCTTCATGCGCTCCTGCTGCGTCATCTTCGCCGGCGGCGTGGCGCCGCCCGTCGAGAGACAGTCCTTCATGAAGGCCTTGCGGTCGTCGCCTTTCTTGTCGCCGGCCTGCGTGTTGCAGGTCTTCATTTTCGTCTGCTGGCTGTTCGGCGCAGCGGGCGCCGCGGATGCCGCGGGCGCAGCGGTTTGTGCGAAAGCCGGCGCGGCGAACACGCCGCCCAGCACGATTGCAGCAATGACGGATTGGATCTTCATCGTTCACTCCCATGGGATTTGGACGTTGTCGTTCGTGGTGCGAGCAGGCCGAATTGTCATTGCCCATCGCCGCGACCATTATGGCAAAGCCAACCTGAAAACGAACTGATGTTGCCTTCGGTTGACGCGCGTGCGGCACAATGCACCGCAGGCGGGTGGCCTGCGCATTCGCCTAACCATTCTTGACGATCGGTCCACCGATCGATTCATCATCGAGCCGGCCGGCGATTCGACGGTCGGCCCCAGCGGAGAGCGACGATGCACTACCTCCTGAAATACGAACTCGTGGACGATTACCTCGACCGGCGCGGCGAATATCGCGACGAACATCTGCGCCTCGCGTGGGCTGCTGCCGAGCGCGGCGAGCTGTTGCTCGCGGGCGCGGTGGCCGAGCCGACGGACACGGCGCTGCTGCTGTTCCAGGGCGATAGCCCGGCCGCCGCCGAGGCGTTCGCGCAAGCCGATCCCTATGTGCGCGCGGGGCTGGTGAAGTCGTGGCGCGTGCGGCCGTGGCAGACCGTGGTGGGCGAGCAGGCGTCGAAGCCGGTGCGCCCGGACTGAGATCGCGGCAGGGACAACTGTGGCGCGCTGTTTTAGTGCGTTAGTGCGTTAGCGCATGAGTGCGGCGTCACGAGGCCGGCTTTGCCGCTCGTTCGAGCAGGTCGCGCACGGTCTCGTCGTCGACCTGATCGAAATCCAGATAGAACTGGCCAACGCTCATGAACGACAGCGGCGTGCGCACGCAGACCAGATCGTCGACGGCGCCCGCGAGCCGGGCGCGCGCGCCCGCCGGGGCCACCGGCAACGCGGCGACGATGCGCGCCGGACCGAGCGTCGCAAGCGCGCGCGCCGCGGCCTTGATCGACGCGCCCGTGGCCATGCCGTCGTCGATCAGCAGCGCGACGCGCCCCGCGACCGGGATCGCCGCGCGCTCGCCGCGATAACGCGCCTCGCGGCGTCCGAGTTCGATGCGCGCGAGCGCTAGCGCGCTCTGCAATTGCGCCGCGCTCACGCCGGCTTCGCGGATCAGCGCGTCGTCGACGTATTGCGCGCCGTTCGACGAGAGCGCGCCCATCGCCAGCTCGGGCTGCCACGGCATGCCGAGCTTGCTCACCGGCAGCACGTCGAGCGGCACGCCCAGCGCCTGCGCGACTTCGAATGCAACCGGCACGCCGCCGCGCGGCAGCGCCAGCGCGATGACGTCGGCGCGCCCGGCGTAGGGCGTGAGTTGCGCGGCGAGCAGGCGGCCCGCCTCGCGGCGATCGGTGAAAGGGCGTTCCATAAGCTGTTCCTGTCGATCGGCGCGGCGGCCGATCCCGTCCAAAATCCAGGCGGAACGATCCGCCCAGTGTGCCACTTGTTGGTCCTGCGCGTCGTTCGCGGTGTCCGTTTTCTCCGCGCGATGCGGACTGGATGCGGACCCGACGCACGCATCGCGGCACGCGCCGCGCGCCGTTGCGAATGACGCTTGTTCAAACGACATTCAATCGACATCGCCGCGCGCATCGCCCGTTGCGCAAAGCGCGTGCGCAGCAAACGTCTCCCGCCGCGCGCTCATTTGCATACGCAGATTTCTCGTTTGGCGCGACGCGATCGCATGGTTACGATGAGCCGTGCCTTTCACCGACGAGGTCCACGCCATGTCCGAATCTGCCTGTTTCTCGCCGCGCGTCGTCGAACCCGTCGAGGCCGATGCGCCCGACGGTCTCGGTCTCGCACTGGAGCTACGGCTCGTGCGCCCGATCGACGGCATCGCGGGCCGCGCGCTGCGCATCCATCTCCGGCACGGCGCGCGCATGGAACAGGCGGAAACCTTGCGCGATCTGCTGCACGAAGTCGGCGCCGATATCGTGGTGTCGTAGCGGGGCGCTTGCAGGGCGCTCAGTCGAGCGGCGTGTCGAACAGCGCATCGAGCAGATTCGACGACGAGTCCGCGAGCCGCGTCAGCGACTCGACCATGCGCACCTGGCAATCGACCAGCGCGATCGCGCGGATGCGCCGCGACTCGCCGAACTCCGCGCCCGCGATCACGCCCGCGCCCAAGCCCTGCGCGATGGCGGTCTGCAGCGCCTCGCGGCCATCCACGTAAAGCACGGGATGCACCTGCAGGCCCTTGCGCACGAGTTCCGCTTCGAGCAGCTGCTGCGTGACCGAATGCGCCTCGCGAAAGATCATCGGTTCGCGAATCAATTCTTCGTAGCTCATGCGGCGCTTTTTCGCCGCCGCGCTATCTGCGGGCACGACCGCCACCAGCGGCTCCTCGCGCAGCACGCGCGTCTCCAACCGGCTATGCACCTGATGCGCCGCCGTGATGGCCGCGTCCACCTCGCTCGCCATGACACGCCGCATGCATTCCGTGGCGTTCGCGATGGCGAGCTTCACGACCACGCCCGGATAACGGCGCCGGAACGCGCCGACGAGCTTGATCGCGAGATCGGGCGCGTCGGCGACCAGCGCCAGTTCGCCCGATTCGAGCGCGCCCGCCGATTCGAGCAGCCGCCGCGCGGCGCGCTCGCCGCCGACCATCTGCCGCGTCACCGCATAGAGCCGCCGCCCGAGATCGGTCAGCTCGACGCCGCGCGGCGCGCGCTCGAACAGCTTCACGCCGAAATCCTGCTCCAGCCGCTTCACGTGGTCGGACACCGCCGGCTGCGTGAGCGAGAGCGCCTGCGCGGCGCGCGAAAAACCGCCGTGCTCGGCGACCGCGTGAAAGGCCCGCAACTGCGCGTACTGCATGGCGATTTCTCCTTCGCGCGCATCATCGAAAATTCATCGAACCGCCTTAAAACGGTCATCGATAATCCATAAGTCCAACTGATAGCGTCATCGATTATATCGATTTTACCGATGGGTTTCATTCGCGTACCGTAGCGGCATCCAAGCTGAAGATTGACGGGAGCGCCCCTTGAATACCCACGCCGATCCGTACCTGCTGACCCCCGGCCCGCTGACCACGGCCGCCTCGACCAAAGCCGCGATGCTGCGCGACTGGGGCTCGTGGGACGCCGATTTCCGCGCGATGACGGCGCGTCTGCGCGCCGCGCTGCTGGCCGTCGCCGGCGACACAAACGGCGACTACGACTGCGTGCCCTTGCAGGGCAGCGGCAGCTACTGCGTGGAAGCGATGCTGGGCAGCTTCGTGCCGCGCAACGGCCACGCGCTCGTGCTCGCCAACGGCGCCTACGGCAAGCGCATCGCCACCACGCTGCGCTATCTGGGCCGCAGCCACACGGTGCACGACACGGGCGATTACCTGCCGCCGCGCGCCGCCGACGTCGATCGTCTGCTCGCCGCGCACGACGACATCACGCACGTCGTGGTCGTCCATTGCGAGACCAGCTCGGGCATCCTCAATCCGATCGAGGAAATCGCCGAAGTCACCGCGCGCCACGGCCGCCGTCTGCTGATCGATTCGATGAGCGCGTTCGGCGCGGTGCCGCTCGACGTGCGCACGCTGCCGTGCGAGGCGTTCGTGTCGTCGGCGAATAAATGCATCGAGGGCGTGCCGGGTTTTGGTTTCGTGATCGCGAAGAAAAGCGCGCTGCAAGCCGCGAAGGGCAACAGCCATTCGCTCGCGCTCGATCTGCACGATCAGTGGGACGTGATGAACCGCACGGGGCAATGGCGCTTTACGCCGCCCACGCACGCGGTGGCGGCGTTTCTCGAAGCGCTGCGCCTGTTCGAAGCCGAAGGCGGTCAGCCGGGGCGGCTCGCGCGCTACACGCGTAATCGCGACGTCATGGTCGACGGCATGCGCGCGCTCGGTTTCGAGCCGCTGCTGACCGAAGCGTGGCGCTCGCCGATCATCGTCACGTTCTTTTCGCCGGCGCACGCGTCGTTCAGTTTCGAGCGCTTCTACGAACTGATGAAGGCGCAGGGTTTCATCATCTATCCGGGCAAGCTGACGAATGTGGAGAGTTTTCGCATCGGCTGCATCGGCGCGCTGGATGAAAGCGTGATGCGCCGTGTGGTCGAAGCGTGCGGCAACGCGCTGCGCACGCTCGGCGTGCCCGATGGCGCACCGGCGCATGCCTCGCTCGATGCCCGCGAGGCGCTCGCGGCCTGAGCGGATCAGGCCTTGTTTCAAGCACTATTTCTTGCTGCGCAGCGATCTGCGCAACTTCAGGACTCACGACTATGCAACACGTCAAGGCAGTGATTTTCGACTGGGCCGGCACGGTGGTCGACTACGGCTCGCGCGCGCCGATGGGCGCGTTCGTCGAGACCTTCGAGGAATTCGGCGTGCCGATTTCGATCGACGAGGCGCGCGGCCCGATGGGTATGGCCAAGCGTCCGCACATCGCGGCGCTGATGGCGCTGCCGCGCGTCGCGCAAGCATGGAAGGATCGATACGGCCACGTGCCGGGCGACGTCGACATCGACGCCGTCTACGATGTTTTCGTGCCGCGTAACGTGGCCGTGGCCGCGCAATACAGCGATGTGATTCCCGGCGTGGCCGCCGTGACGAAGCAGTTGCGCGCCGACGGCGTGCGCATCGGTTCCACCACGGGCTACACGCGCGAGATCATCGACCAGATCGTGCCGGGCGCGGCGAGGCAGGGCTTCGAAGCGGACAGCATCGTCTGCACCGGCGACACGCCCGAGGGCCGTCCGTCGCCGTACATGATCTATCGCACGCTGCCGCAACTGGGCGTGTGGCGCGCGCGCGAGGCGATCAAGGTCGACGACACCGAAGTGGGCATCGAGGAAGGCCTCAACGGCGGCACGTGGGCTGTGGGCGTGGCGGTGAGCGGCAACGCGTTCGGCCTGAGCGAAGACGAAGTGCACGCACTCGCGCCCGACGAGTTCGCGCTGCGCCGTGCGGCGGCGATCGAGCGTCTGCGCGCGGCGGGCGCGCATTACGTGATCGACAGCGTCGCCGACCTGCTGCCCGTGGTCACGGAGATCGAGACGCGGCTCGCGCGCGGCGAGCGGCCTTGAGCGTTTGATCGGTTGAACACGCCCCGTTCGTGCCTCTGGCTTGAGGCGCGAACGGGGCGTTTGCATTTCCGGCTACGAAGAGGGCAGAGAGGGCGAGGAGAGCGAGGAGGGCGAAGAAGCGCCGCCTGCGCTACCATGTGCGCCCTTGCGCCATCCACGCCCGTCATGAAGACGTTCCTGCTTTTCGTCGTTACCGCGCTCGCCGAAATCGTCGGCTGCTATCTGCCGTATCGCTGGCTGCGCGAAGGCGCGAGCGCCTGGTGGCTCGTGCCGGCCGCCGCGTCGCTCGCGTTGTTCGCGTGGCTGCTCACGCTGCATCCGAGCGCGGCGGGGCGCACTTACGCGGCCTACGGCGGCGTCTATGTCTGCGTGGCGATTCTGTGGCTCTGGGGCGTCGAGGCGATCCGGCCGAGCCCGTGGGACTGGGCCGGCATCGCCTTCACGCTAGCGGGCATGGCGCTGATCGCGTTCCAGCCGCGCTGAGCGCGCCGCGCGGGCGCTCGAACCCGCGCCCGAACTCGCGCCCGAACTCGCGCTTAAACGAGCGAGTTGACGCTGGGGAATTTCGCGCGGAACGCGCCCGGCATCGGCACGACTTTCTTCGCCTCGTAGTCGAAGAACACGAAGCCCGATTTGGCCATCGCGATCAGTGCGCCGTCCGTGGGGCGCGTGATGCGGAAGATGATGTCGCCGCCGTACTTGTTGAAATCCATGATGCCGACTTCGAAGCAGAGCTGATCGCGCGCGTAGGCTTCGGCGCGATAGGTCGTCGCGAGGTCGGTGACGATGATGCTCGTGTGCGCGTCCTTCATGTCCTCGATGCCGGCGTCGAACAGGAAGCGCGCGCGCGCCTCCGAAATCATCGAGATCATCGAGTCGTTGGCGAGGTGGTTCGCCGAGTTGATGTCGGTGACGCGAACGGTCAGATGCGTCGAATAGAAGTATTGGTCTTCGGGGAAGTGGAGCTCGATGCGGGCCATGGCGCAATGCGGATAATCGAATAAGAAAGGCGTCGCGGCGGGTTGTCCATGCCGCGTGTCTCATCCACGGCGCCCGCGCGCAAGCCGCGATTGTAGCGGTTCGGCGCGCGCGAGCCTATGCGGGCACGCGGGCGCGGGCCGCCAGGCGGTCTGCATTCGTCCGATCAATCGGTGTGGCGGGGCGCGCGAAACGGCCCGCCGCCATCGTATCGAGCCGCCGTTGACAGCCGTCCGGCGCGCGGCGCACGCTCGCAAACCACACGCGCAACAGCCACTCGCGGCTCGCGCCCGCGCCAATCCGCACCGGGCGCGCAAATTGCTCGTGATTGGCTCCATCATCCAGTGCTCGCGAAGCGCTCCCTGCGCAACGCGGCCCGTTCCTTGCGCCCGCTCGCCAGAACGCCAGTGCGCGAAAACGCCGATTCGCGCGCGCACCAAGCCGCCTGCCGACCCTACGCCAACGCGGGAGTGTCCATGACATCTGAACGGAACGACGATCGACACGCCCAGACTCCGGCCGTCAGCACGGTCGTGAAGGAGGTCGTGCGCCCGGCGCTCCGGCAGAACCTACCGGCAAGCGCGGAAGAAATTCCCCAGGCTGTCGTCGCTCAGGCGCCGGCCGCCGCGGGCGCGTGGGCGACGATGGCCGAACTCGTGCATGCCTACGACTGGTCGGCGACGCCGCTCGGCGCCACGGCGGCCTGGCCGCACAGTCTCCAGAGCGTCGTGCGTCTGATGCTGGCCTCGCGTTACGCGATGTGGCTCGCCTGGGGCCCCGAACTCACGTTTCTCTGCAACGACGCCTACCGCCCGACGCTCGGCGCGAAGCAGCAGTTCATCGGCATGCCTGCGCGCGAAGTCTGGGCCGAAGTCTGGACCGAGGCGGGCTCGCGCATCGAGCACGTGCTCGCGACCGGCGAAGCCACGTGGGACGAAAGCCTGCTGTTGTTTCTCGAACGCAACGGCTTCAAGGAAGAGACGTATCACACGTTTTCGTACGGCCCCGTGCACGACGATAGTGGCGGCGTGCAAGGCATGCTCTGCGTGGTCACGGAGGAGACGCGGCGCGTGCTGTCCGAACGGCGGCTCGCCACCGTGGCGCAGCTTTCGGGCACGGCGCGCAACGCGCAGTCGGTCGCCGAGGCCTGCGGCGAGATCCTCGTCGCGCTCGACGGCAATCGCCGCGATCTGCCTTTCATCGCGCTTTATCTGCTCGACGCGGACGGCCAGGGGGCGCGCCTCGCGGCCAGCAATCACGCGGGACCGACGCCGCTGTCGGCCGCGCTGAGCTTCGATGGCGCGGCGCCCGGCAGTCTCGCGGCGGCGCTCGCCGAGGCGTCGCGCGCGCCGCACGAAGGCGCGGTCGTCGACACCGCGTGGCTCGACGACGTGCTGCCCGCCGAATCGGCGTGGTCCGAACCCGTGAGCCGCGCGGCCATCGTGCCGCTCATGCGCCGCGCGCCGGGCGTGCAAGGTGCGGACGGAGCGCCGGGCGAGCACAGCGCGACGCTCGGTTTTCTGGTGACGGGCGCGAGTCCGCGTCTGCTGTTCGACGACGATTACCGCGCCTTCATCGGCCTCGTCGCGTCGCAGGCGGCCAGCATCGTCGAAGGCGCGCGCGCGGTGGAAACCGAACGCGAACGCCTCGAACAACTGGCCGCGCTGGACCGCGCCAAAACCACGTTCTTCTCGAACGTGAGCCACGAATTGCGCACGCCGCTGATGCTGATGCTCGCGCCGATCGACGATCTCGTGGCCGCGGACCGCGATCCCGCGCGACTCGCCTTGCTGCGCCTCGCGCGCCGCAACGGCCACCGGCTGCTGCGGCTCGTGAACTCGCTGCTCGACTTCGCGCGCATCGAGGCGGGCCGCAGCGACGTCGGTTACGAGGCCACCGATCTTGCGCGCTACACGCAGCACGTGGCGAGCACGTTCCGTTCGGCCATCGAGCGTGGCGGACTCGCGTATCGCGTGCAATGCCAGCTCGATGAGCCGGTCTACGTCGACCGGCAGATGTGGGAAAAGATCGTCCTCAATCTGCTGTCGAATGCGTTCAAATTCACGCTCGCGGGGCAGGTCGGCATCCGTCTCGCGCGCGACGGCGACTGCGCGGCGCTCACGGTCGAGGACAGCGGCACGGGCATTGCGGCGCACGAAATGCCGCGTCTGTTCGAGCGCTTTCATCGCGTGGAAGGCACGCAGGGGCGCACGCAGGAAGGCTCCGGCATCGGCCTCGCGCTGGTCCAGGAGCTCGTCAAGCTGCACGGCGGCACGATCGAGGCGTGGAGCGAGCCGGGGCGCGGCTCGCGCTTCACCGTGCGCGTGCCGTTCGGCCGCGTGCATCTGCCCGCCGAGCGCGTGCGCGAGAGTGCGCCGGGCGCGCTTCAGACGGACACGCCGCGCGCGATCGACATGCTGCGCAATGGCGACGCGCAACTGGCCGCCGCGTTCGCCGCCGAAGCGGCGGGCTGGCTCGGCACGGCGCCGCCGGGCGAGAGCGAGGCGAACGGCGAGGGCGCCAATGGCGCGAATGCCGCTGATGGCGCTTATGGTGTCAGCGGCACGTTCGGCGCGCGTGGCGGCGCCAACGCCGAAGCAGGCGAGGGCCAGCGCCTCGACAGCCCCGCACCCGCCTGGTCGGCGGGCCTGCGCGACCGGCGTTTCGCGCTCACGTTCGGCTCGCGCATCCTGCTCGTCGACGATAACGCCGACATGCGCGCCTATGTCGGCGCCTTGCTCTCGAGCGCGTGGCAGGTCGAACTTGCCGCCGACGGCGTCGAAGCGCTCGATCGCGCGCGCCGCGCGCGGCCCGACCTGATTCTCGCCGACGTGATGATGCCCCGCCTCGACGGCTTCGGCTTGCTCGCAGAAGTGCGGCGCGACCCGGCGCTCAGCGAAGTCCCGGTGATCCTGCTCTCGGCGCGCGCGGGCGAGGAAGCGCGCATCGAAGGACTCGATGCGGGCGCCGACGACTATCTCGTCAAGCCGTTCTCGGCGCGCGAACTGGCCGCGCGCGTGGGCGCGCTGCTCGAACGCACGCAGATCCGCCACGCCAACCAGCAGTTGCTCGAACTCGCGCTCTCCAGCATTCAGGACCAGTTCTTCATGCTCGACGAAGGCGCGCGCATCACGCTCGCCAATCCGCATTTTCTGGAGATGGCCGGCGTGAGCGCGCCGCAGGCGCTCGGGCAGCGCATCGTCGATGTCTGTCCCGAGGCGGCCACGAACGGCTTCGACGCCGCGCTGCGCGCCGCGCACGAGGCGCGCGCGATGCAATTGTTCGAAACCTGGTGCGCGCGGCGCGGCCGCTGGTACGAAGTGCGCATCTATCCGGCCGCGCAGGGCGCCGCCGTGCTGCTGTCCGACATCAGCGGACGCAAGGCCGATCAGGAAGCGATCCGCGTGCGCACCGCGCAATTCGAAACGCTGATGAACGAAGCGCCGCTCGGCGTCTATCTCGTCGATCGCGATTTGCGTATCCGCGAGATCAATCCGGGCGCGCAGGCGTTTTTCGGCGACACGGCCGATCTCACCGGGCAGGACTTCGGCGCGGTGATGCAGCGCGTCTGGCAGCCGCACTACGCGGACGAGATCGTGGCGATCTTTCGCGACACGCTGGCGACCGGCGCGCCGTATCACACGCCCGAACGCAGCGAGCCGCGGCGCGACCGCGAGCGCGTCGAGTGCTACGAATGGGAGGTGCACCGCACGCCGCTCGCGGATGGCGAATTCGGCCTCGTCTGCTACTTCCGCGATATCTCGGCGCAGGTGCGCGTGCGCCAGCAACTCGAGGAAGCCGACCATCAGAAGGACGCGTTTCTCGCCACGCTGTCGCACGAACTGCGCAATCCGCTCGCGCCGATCCGCAGCGCCGCGGCGATCCTCGATTCGAAGTCGCTGACCCCGGAGCAACTGGCGTGGGCCACCGACGTGATCCGCCGTCAGGTCACGCATATGTCGGGACTCCTCGACGAGCTGCTGGATCTCGCGCGCGTGACCTGCGGCAAGCTCGATTTGCGGCGCGACGTCGTGAGTCTCGGCGTCGTGATCAAGACCGCGGTCGAGGCGTCGCGGCCGCTGCTCGAACGCAAGCAGCACACGCTCACGGTGCACGAGCCGATGCCCGACGTGCTGATCGACGCCGACGCGCTGCGGCTCGCGCAGGTGATCTCGAATCTGCTCAACAACGCGGGCAAATACACCGATCCCGGCGGCCATATCGAACTCGCGATACGCGTGAACGGCGCGGCGATCGAGCTGACCGTCACGGACGACGGCATCGGTCTGCCCGCCGACGCCGACGAGCGGCTGTTCGCGATGTTCTCGCAGATCGACGCGCGTTCGCCGCGCGCCGAGGGCGGACTCGGGATCGGCCTCGCGCTGTCGAAAGGGCTCGTGCGCCTGCACGGCGGCACCATTCACGCGCGCTCCGACGGGCCGGGACGCGGCAGCGAATTCCGTATCGCGCTGCCGATCGTGGTGCCGACCTTGCGCTCGCGCGCGGTCGTGGACGAGGCGCATCGGCCGGCGAGGGCGGCGCGGCGCGTGCTCGTCGTCGACGACAACAAGGACGCGGCGGAAAGTCTCGCGCTGCTGCTGTCGCTTTCGGGTCATGAAGTGCGCGTGGCGCACTCCGGCGCGTCGGCGCTCGAACTTGCGCCGACGTACCGCCCCGAGGCCGTGCTGCTCGATCTCGGCATGCCCGGACTGAGCGGCTATGAAGTGGCGCGCGCGCTGCGCCGATTGCCGGACACGCAGGACACGGTGGTGGTCGCGCTGACCGGCTGGGGTCAGGACGAGGACCGCAAGCGCACGCTCGATGCAGGCTTCGACTGGCACATCACGAAGCCCGCCGATCCCGACGAAATCCTGCTGCTGCTCACGCGTTCGCGCGACGAACTGGTGAGCGCGCGCGGCGAGGTGCAACGCGCGCAGCGCGCGGCACGGGCGCCGCGCTAAGGTCGCCGACGACGCGTTTCAGTTCTGCGTGCGTCAGGCCTGAAACGCGCGTTCGGGCGGTGCATCGGAAGGCGGATCGCCTTGCGGCGGAGGCGGCGGCACCTCGCTGTCGGGAACGGGCGGCGGCTTGCGCGGAGGCGTTTCGGGTTCTTCGGTCGGCAGGTGCGCGTGGTAGGTGCGAGCAGGGAAAACCGGGGGCATAGGCAGCTCCGTGTGTTCGTCGTGCGCTGGGCGCAGCGCGAAATATCACGAAGCGCCGCAAGCGTCGTGCCTTGCCGATCCGGGCTCGATTCAATTCGTATAACGAAATGATCGACTGTGGATGGAGTGTGCGCTGGAACGCGAGTTGCGGAATCGCGAATCGACATCATCAACGTGTCAGCGCCAGGAACCGAACCAGGAGGCCGATCCGATGACCCGCCGCGATACGCTTCGCAACACGCTCCCTTACGCCGTGCTCACTGCGGCCTGCATGCTGGGCGGCGGACAGGCGCACGCGCAAGGCAACACGAACGGCGCGGGCATGCCGGCGAGCGGCGTGAACGGCGTGTATCCGGCGCCGATGGAGGGCGTCGAACCGGGCGTCGAGGCCAGCCGCCCGCGCGCGACCCGCACCACGAACGCCGCACACGGCGCGCACGCTCCCGCGAAAGGACACGGGAAAAAGCCGCCAGAACATCCGCGGAAAGACCCGCAAAAAGACCCGCAAAAAGACCCCGCGGACGGCGCGTCCGCCACCCGCGGCGACATCAAGGAACACTGATCATGCAACTGCCACGCGGATTGGCGCGCGTTCGCGCGCTGCATCATCGACACACCGGGCAGCCTGGCGAAGGCAGGGCGCTCGCGCACGAAATCGACGCGTTCATGCTGCCGCCGAACGGCTGGGTGCCGAACAACGGCCGCCTGCCGGTGATCGTCTACCGTCATGCTTTCGATGCCGATGCGCCGAAGCTCGCCGAGCAGATCGAAACGCGTTTCGCGCACCACGCGTGGCCCGTGCAATGGCGCAACGGCGTGTTCGACTTTCACCATTTCCATTCGACGGCGCATGAGGTGCTGGGCGTCTTCGCGGGCGCGGCGGAACTGATCGTCGGCGGGCCGGGCGGCCGGATGCTGCCGCTCGCGGCCGGCGACGTGCTGCTGCTGCCGGCGGGCACCGGCCATTGCCTCGTGTCGCGCACGGATGCGTTTCATGTCGCGGGCGGTTATCCCGCCGGTCAGCAATGGGATATCCGGCGCGAAGCGCTCACGCCCGACGAACTGCGCGCGATGGACGCGCTGCCGTTTCCGGCCAGCGATCCGGTCTACGGCGCGCGCGGGCCGGTGATCGAGCGTTGGCGAAAACCGGCGTAGCGCGCGGCGCCGTAAAGTCCGGCACGCGCCGACAGGCACGCCAGTTGCGCCTGGCTCCTCATTCAGCGGCCCCGAGCGCCGCACGAACTGCGATCAGGAGAGGACATCATGAACCGACGCGCCATCTCGCTTGCCGCCGCCATCGCCAATGCGGCCATTTTCACGGGCGCGCTGGGCGGCGCGCCGCTCGCGCATGCCCAGGGCGCACCGCAGGCGATCGCCGTGCAGCGCATGGCGACGGTTCAGTCCGGCACGGGTTTTCGCGCATCGAAACTGGTCGGCTCGAATGTCTACGACAACAACGGCAGCAAGATCGGCTCGATCGACGACATCGTGCTCGAATCGCCGAACGAAGGCGCGTTCGCGATTTTGTCGGTCGGCGGATTTCTCGGCATGGGCGAACATCTGATCGCCGTGCCGTTCAACGATCTGCAGATCAGCGCCAAGCAGATCGTGCTGCAAACCGACAAGGCCGGGCTGAAGGCGATGCCGGAGTTTCATTACGCGAAGGATTGAGGTTTTTGGGGCGGATTTGGTGTGTTTAAAAAGTGCGCTAATTTATGTTATGTAAAATCACAAATCGGCAGCGGTCGAACGTGTTTCAACCGTCTCCCTCGCCTGATTCCGCCTTATCCAGCCGCCCGATCCCGCGTTGATCCTGCATTCCGGGCGGCCTTCGATTCCAGTTGATTCCCGTTACGGACGGCGGCTCAGCCCGTGCATCGTGCCCGAGCGCCGCACGCTCGTTTCCAGCGACGCTTCGCATTGCGCGCAGCGTCCGAAGATCACGAGGCTTGCGCTCGCGTAGCGAAATCCGCGCGAGCCGGCGATCGTTTCGTGCTGCGATTCCAGTTCGGTATCGTCGATGTCGGTGACTTCGCCGCAGTCGTTGCAGACCAGATGCGAATGCCGCGTGCCGCGATTGAGTTCGTAGACGACGCGCTGCTCGCCGATCCAGGCATTCGTGATCAGCCCGGCTTCGAGCAATTGCGACAGCGCCCGATACACGCTCGCCAGGCTGCATTGCTCCGTCTCCGGCGGCACGCGCCGGAAAACCTGGTCGGCGGTCATGTGCTCGTTCGGAAATTCATGGAACAGCTGAAGCACGGCGACGCGACTCGAGGTCGGACGCATACGGGCTCGTTTCAGATCGGCATAGATCGCTCTCATCGCATCGGCACACTTTTCATACGTGGCCCATAGTCTCGATTGCGGTTGCTTAAGGCTTGCTTAAGCCCCTGCGCGGCAATGCGATTTGCGACGAGGGGGCCGTTACCGGGCTTTACGCCGGGTCTTTCCGATCACCCTTCTGTTCACCAAAAAATCCCTGTTAAATCAATCAATTAAAGAAGAAATTCGCGCCTTTGGTGAGCCGAAAAGAAACAGCCGCGCCAATAACGGCGCGGCTGTTCACAGGGAAACCTCGGGAAAGCACCATGCACGCGCTCAGCGCGGCGGCGACACCACCACGTACTGCACCTGCGTACCGATGTATTGCGGCTGATACCACGTCGCGCCGCATTGCTCGTAGGTGACGCCGCCGATCACGACGGCGGTGCACGACGGCGGCAGCGTCGCGACCATCGTGCCGACCACGGCCGCCGTAACGCCCACCGTGACGGCGACGGCCACCGGATCGACATACCAGCCGCCACCCCAGTACGGCGGCGGAGGCGGAGGTGGTGGAGGCGGCGGTCCGGGCGGATGCGGTCCCGGTCCCGGACCAGGCTGCGGCCCCGGGCCGGGGCCCGGCGGTTGCGGCTGCGGTCCAGGATTGGGACCGGGCGGATGCGGCTGCGGCCCAGGGTTCGGGTTCGGCCCCGGATTGGGATTCGGATTCGGATGCGGTCCCGGTCCCGGATTCGGATTCGGATTCGGATGCGGCCCCGGCTGTCCGCCGGTGTGCTGCACGCCGCCGCCATTGAATCCCGGCCGGCCATGAAACTGCCCGCCACCGCCGAAATTCCCGCCGCCCATCGGATGAATGCTGGTGCGCGCCATGCCGCGGAACGCGAAAGCCGCCGGAGTCGTCAGCGCCATCGACACGGCGAGGCTCGCCGCGATGGCCCGTTGAGTGTGCCTGTTCATCATTCCGCCTCCTGATAAGGCGGGCGGTCCGCGGGCTTCATCTCGATCTGCCGCGCGCCCGGACGCGGCCGGAACACGAAGGTCGACGCCGCGAAAACGGGATTCAGCTTCCAGTGATACGTGACCTCGTGCCGGGGCCGCGACGGCTGCGTGGTATCGGTGATGATCATCTTGCACGGCAGCGGCCGCCGCCCTGCTTCGATCCACAGTTCCCAATCCGCGCCCGGCTGCCGGTACGCATAGTGCGTGCAACTGCGCGTATCGACTTTCTCGGTGCCGAGCGACTGCGCGGAGCTGATCGCGAGATCGTCGGGCTTGTCGGCGCCCCAGTAGAACAGATCGGCGAGCGGCGTCTCGATGTGCCAGTTCACGGCCAGATCGCGCACGAGTTCGTCGAGCGTCGGCGGCGCGTCGCGTCGCGCGTAATACCCCTTCTTCTCGTTGAAGATCGTGAAGCGATGGCCGTCGTAGACCATGCCGCGCACGTTGCCGTTGCCGGAGATGTCGGCGCGCATGCGGTCGGGCCGCTTCACCTTGAGCACCGTATGGCGCAGCAGCGCGGCGTTCTGGCCGTTGTCGAGCACGACGTCGGTGACCGTGTCGGCGTCCACCTCGAAGGTGCGCAGCGTGCGCAGATACGCGCCCATGGCGTCGAGCGCGTCGGTGGCCTGCTCGTCGATGGCGGGTGCGCCGCTGCCGCCGCCTTCGCCGATGCCCAGATCGTTGAGCGGTGATGGGACGTTCGATTGCGCCGGCACGTGTTCGCCGCCGCTGTTCTGATGGGCGCAGCCGGCGAGCGAGAGGCCGCCGGCAAGTGCAATCGAGATCGTGAGCGCGAGCGAAAGCGGCGCCGCTCGCGGGATGACTCCAGGGAAGACTCTTTTGTTCACGTCGTCTCCTGACTGAAAGTTCGCCGGATTCGACCGCCGACGCATGTCGTTGCGCGCGCAGCCTATGCGTCTCGGGTCGGCGAAACGCGGGGCGTCTGCAAAGCAACGTGCACGCTCATTCGTGCCCCCCATCTCGTATTAATCAGCTTACCAGCGGCACGTTTCTGCGTCCCTCAAACGCGCCTCCTTGCCCTGCGCATCGATTTCCGGCTTGCGCTCGCTCAGTAAAAGCCCTGGTCGGTCGCATTCCGGGCACGGGTTATCATCCGGTGCATCTGTTTCAGAACGTCGTTCTATCAGATAGAACGGCAGAGACGCAACGAGCGAGACAGCACCATGTTCTTGTCCCGAGCTCAGGAGGAGCCCGCCATGTCCAGTTTGCCGGTCGGCGCGACGCACGAGTCGCTCCGGGAATCCGTCCCGCCCGCGAGCGCGGCGCAGATCAACGCGCGCATCGACCGCCTGCCCGCTGCGCGCGCGATCTGGACACTCGTCCTGCTGATCGCAACGGGCGGCTGGTTCGAGTTCTACGACCTGTTCTTCACGGCTTACGTCGGGCCGGGCCTCGTCAAAAGCGGCCTTTACTCGACCACGACCGCGTCGTTCTTCGGCTTTTCGGGGCTCGGCGCATTCGTGGCGGCGTCGTTCGCCGGGCTGTTCATCGGCACATTCTGTTTCACCGGGCTCGCCGACCGTTATGGCCGCCGCACGATGTTCACCGCGTCGCTGCTCTGGTACTCGGCGGCCACCTGCGTGATGGCGCTGCAGACGTCCGCGCCCGCGATCAACCTGTGGCGGCTGATCGCGGGGATCGGCGTGGGCATCGAGCTCGTCACCATCGACACTTACGTGAGCGAACTGGTGCCCAAGCACATGCGCGGGCGCGCGTTCGCCTTCGTGCATCTCGTGCAGTACACGGCCGTGCCCGCCGTCGCGCTGCTCGCGTGGTGGCTCGTGCCGCGCGCGCCGCTCGGCTTCGACGGCTGGCGTTGGGTCGTGATGTTCGGCGCGGCCGGCGCGCTGATCGCGTGGGCGATCCGCCGCAGCGTGCCCGAGAGCGCCCGCTGGCTCGCGCAGCGCGGACGCCACGAGGAAGCGGCGCGCGTGCTCGCGAAACTCGAAGCGAAGATCGAGGCGCAGACCGGCCGCCTGCTGCCCGCGCCCGCGCCGTTGACGGAAAGCGCGAGCGCCGCGCCGCAACGCAAGGCCCGTTTCGCCGAGATCTGGCAGCCGCCGTATCGCCGCCGCACGATCACGCTGCTCGTCTTCAATCTGTTCCAGGCGATCGGCTTTTACGGTTTCGCGTCGTGGGTGCCGACGCTGCTCGTCTCCAAAGGCGTGACGATCACGCACAGCCTGCTCTACGCGTTCGTGATCGCGGCGTCGAATCCGTTCGGCCCGCTGATCGGCATGGCGATCGCCGACCGCATCGAGCGCAAGACACTCGTCGTGCTGTCCGCACTCGCCATCGCCGTATTCGGCTCGCTGTTCGCCGTGCAGACTTCGCCCGTCATGCTGATGCTGCTCGGCGTGCTCATCACGCTCGGCGGCACGCTGCTCTCGGTCGGCTATCACGCCTATCAGGTCGAACTGTTTCCCACCCGCATGCGCGCCACGGCGGTCGGCTTCGTCTATTCGATGTCGCGGCTGTCCGCGATGTTCTCGGGCTTCATGATCGCGTTCGCGCTGCGTCATTTCGGTGTACCAGGCGTGTTCGCGCTGATCACGGGTGCGATGGTCGCGGTGATGGCGGCGATCGGCCTGTTCGGTCCGCGCACCAACAACCGCTCGCTCGACGATATTTCCCATTGAACTGAACCAGAGGCTGGACTCACGATGTTGCCTTTAGCAGGAATCCGCGTTCTCGATCTTTCCAACGTGCTGGCCGGGCCGTTCTGCGCGTATCAACTCGCGCTGTTCGGCGCGGACGTCACCAAGGTCGAGCATCCCGAAGGCGGCGATCTCGCGCGCCGTCTCGGCGCCGACAAGGACGCCGCCGCGCGCAACATGGGCGCGTCGTTCGTCGCCGTGAATGCGGGCAAGCGCTCGATCACGCTCAATCTCAAGGACCCGCGCGGCAAGGCGATCCTGCTCGATCTCGTGCGCGACGCCGACGTGCTGGTCGAGAACTTCCGCCCCGGCGTGATGGATCGCCTGGGCCTCGGGTTCGATCAGTTATCCGAAGTGAATCCGCGTCTCGTCTATTGCGCGATTTCGGGTTTCGGCGATTCGGGCGAGCTGTCGCCCCGCCCTGCTTACGACCAGATCATCCAGGGTATGGCCGGCGTGATGAGCGTGACCGGCGACGCGCAAAGCGCGCCGCTGCGCGTGGGCTATCCGGTCTCCGATACGGTCGGCGGCCTGACGGCGGCGTTCGGCATTTGCGCGGCGCTCGTCGATGCGCGCGCGAACGGGCGCGGAAGGCGGCTCGACGTGTCGATGCTCGAAGCGACGCTCGCGAGCATGGGCTGGGTCGTCTCGAACTATCTGAACGCGGGCGTGGAGCCTGTGCCGATGGGCAACGAGAACTTCACCGCCGCGCCCTCGGGCACCTTCGCGACCGGCGACGGCCTGCTCAACATCGCGGCCAACGAAACGCGTCAGTTCGAGAGCCTGTGCGCGGTGATCGGCCGCCCCGAACTCGCCCACGATGCGCGTTTTTCCGCGCGCCATCTGCGCAAGCAATATCGCAATGAATTGAAGGCCGAAATCGAAGCCGCGCTCGCCGCCGACAGCGCCGCGAACTGGGAAGCGCGGCTGCTCGCGCAAGGCGTGCCGGTCGGCCGCGTGTTGTCGGTGCCGCAGATTCTCGCGCATCCGCATCTGGCCGAGCGGCAATTCGTGCGCGAATTCGAACCTGCGAACGGCGAGGCCGCGCAGCGCGTGACGCGCGCGGGCCTGCGTCTCTCGGACGGCGACGCCGCACCCGCCACGCCCGCGCCCGCGCTCGGCGCGCACACGCGCGAAACCCTCGCACAACTCGGCTACGACGCCGCGCACATCGACGCCCTGCGCGCCGAAGGAGTCATCTGAACATGAGCACGACGAACCCCGACCTCGCTGCCCTCTGCGCCGACTACTGGAGCACCTCGATCATCGACATCCATCCGGGCTCGATCGCCGTGCGCGGCTTTCCGATCCAGGAGTTGATCGGCCGCGTGAGCTTTCCGCAGATGATCTGGCTGATGCTGCGCGGCGAACTGCCCAGCGAAGACGAAGCGTCGCTGCTCGAAGCCGCGCTCGTCGCCTCGGTCGATCACGGACCGCATGCACCGTCGATCGCGATCTCGCGCATGGCGACGAGTTGCGGCCTGCCGCTCAACGGCGCGATGGCGTCCGCGATCAACGCGCTCGACGACGTGCATGGCGGCGCGGGTCAGCAGGCGGTGGAACTGTATGCGTCGATCGCGGCGCGCCTCGATGCGGGCGCGCTGCTCGACGATGCAGTTGAAGCCGGCGTCGATGCCTTCGTCGCCGCGCACGGCAAATATCTGCCGGGCTTCGGGCATCGTTTTCATCCAGTCGATCCGCGTGCCGGACGTCTGCTCGAACTCGTCGATGCGCGCGTGGAATCGGGTGCGATCAACGGTCGTAATGCGCTGATCGCGCGCGGCGTGGAAGCGCTGCTGAAGCGCCGCAAGAACAAGCCGGTGCCGATGAATATCGACGGCGTGACCGCCGTGATCTACGCGGAACTGGGTTTCGCGCCGGAGCTTGCGCGCGGCGTGTTCATTCTCTCGCGCGCGGTGGGGATTCTCGCGCATGCGTGGGAGCAGCGCGGACGCAAGGAGCGCAACAAAGGGCCGATGCCGCGCCAGATCGACTACGCGTACACCGGCGCGCCCGAGCGCCATCTGCCTGATGGCGCGCAGCCGCGCGAAGCCTGAGCCTCGACCTTTAGCCGCTGTGTTTCGCGGTCTGCGCGTGCGCCTGACGGGCCGCGCGCAGACCGCGCGAATCGCCGCCTAGCGCATCGGTGGCGCGCGTGGCGCAATCGAACAGCGCGTCGAGATTCGCTTCGACGAACGCGCGGTCGATACGCGAACTCGGGCCCGCGAGCGTGATCACACCGCGCAGCGCGTTCTGCACGCCGAACACCGGCATCGATACGCCCGACGTTTCCCGATCGCGCTCGCCGATCGACATGCAATAGAAGTCGCGGCGAATCTGCTCGAACGCTTCGCCCGGCTCGTGCCCGAACGCGAGCAGCGCGCGGCCGCCCGAACCGGTTTCGAGCGGCAGCACGTCGCCTTCGCGCACGTGATGGCGCACGACGTGCATCGAATCCACGCGATGCAGGCACACGCGCACCGCGTTGTCGCGCACATAGAACGACACGCTCTCCCCGCTTTTTTCCATGAGCTCGCGCATCAGCGGCAGCAGGATGTCGCCCAGATTCAGGCTGCGCTGATAGAGCGCGCCGAGCGCGAACGTGGCCGGTCCGAGCTGATAGCGGCCGTCTTCGAGCCGCAGCAGCAGCCGATGCTGGATCAGCGCGCCGGCAAGCCGCAGCAGCGTGCTCTTGTAGAGCCCCGTGCGAGCGGCGAGTTCGGCGAGCGTGAGCGCCGCGTTCTGCGGGCCGTCTTCGGGACGGAAGGCGAACAGGATGGCGCACGCGCGGTCGATGACGGCGACGCCTTCTTCCTTCTTGAGCGGTGGTTCCGCGGACATGTCGGGCGATGAAAGGCAAGCAGGGAAGCCTGAATTTTACGCGAACTCGTGCGTGCTTCGGCCGCATTCCTGCGATCGCCCGCGCTTGCCGATCACGCGGGGATGGACCGTCCGCACTGGCTCGCGCGCCGTCCATCCGCAGTATCGGACGCTCATCGCCCTCACCCTCGCCCGCGCTGGCCACGCAGCCGTGAAGAACCGCTGACGCGCGCGCCTTACCGCGCGTGCGTCACCGAGGCGCGCATCGTCACGCTCACGTCGAAGCTGCGCTCGATCTCCCACTCCGTGCCATAGCACTGGTTGATCAGCCAGCGCACGGCGTTGCGCGTGAGTTCAGCGGTCGGAATATGCACCGAGGTGAGCGCGGGCGCCATGTAGGCCGCGGAATAGTCATCGTCGTAGCCGATCACGGAGACGTCGCGCGGCACTGAAATACCCGCATGTTGCAGGCGCGCGAGCGCCGACATCGCCATCGTGTCGTTCGCGCAGAACAGGCCCGTGAAGCGGCGCTTCGATTCGAGCAGCTGCCCCGCCGCCGCGTAACCGCCCTCGGGCGAGAAGTCGGACATGATGAGCGGCACGCGTTCGCGCTCGATGCCGTGGCGCGCAAGTTCGGCGAAGAAACCATCCAGACGCGCCTGATTGTCCGATGAACTGGCCGTGCCGCCGATCGCCGCGATCTCGCGATGCCCGTGTTCGATCAGCGTGCGCGCGGCCAGCTCGCCGCCGTGAAAGTGGTCGGCGCAGAACGAGGCTTCGGGGAAATGCTCGAAGGCGCGGTTGAGGAAGGCCATGCGCGGATGCAGCGCGTGCAGCATGCCCAGATCCTCGTCGTGCAGGTCGTGACTGATGACCACCACGCCATCGCAATCGCGCCCGATCAGAAAGCGCACCGCCTCGATCGCCTGCTCGCGCGGCGAAGCCTCGCCGCAGCCCGTCGCCACCACCACGTGACGGCGCACCGCGCGCAGTTCCGTGTCGGTCTCCTTGAGGATCGTGCCGTAGTACGAGCCGAAGAAGGTCGGCACGAAAATGCCGATGATGCCGAGCGACTGCGTCGCCATCGCCCGGCCGATCGACGACGGCCGGAAGTTCAGTTGTTCGATGGCGGCCTGCACGCGCGCCGCCGCGTCGGCCGACACCGGGCCCTTGCCGGAAATCGCCCGCGAGGCGGTGGAGAGTCCCACGCCGGCCAGCGTTGCCACGTCTTTCAGGGTTGCCACTTCTCGTACGTCCCTCGGTTTTATTGTCGTTGCGCGAGCTTGGTGCGACGTCGCGCGCTGTGTCAGCACGGCCAGTTTTTTACCACGTTCTTACTGACTTCCGAACGTGCTTTTTTGGTGCATTGGTCGGAGGAATACCCGACCACGGTCAGCCGCTCAAATCCGCGCGCCGCTCGCTTCGTCGAACAGGGAAACATGCGCCGCGTCGATGCTGAACGGCACCGCCGCGCCGCTCGCGAGCGGCGTCTTGTCCTGATCGATCGAGGCGATCTGCGCGCCATGATAGTCGAGCCACAGCACGCGATGATTGCCCATCGGCTCGACCAGCGTGACGCTGCCCTGGCGGGCGTCCTCGCTGCCCGGCGCACCGATGCGCGAGGCATGCACGTCTTCGGGCCGCACGCCCAGCACGCACGGTTTCGAGAGATCGGGAGCGCCCTTGAACGCGTAGTTCGTCACGTCGACATCGAGCTGCGCGCCGCGGAACCAGAGCTTGCCCTCGTTGGCTTCGAGCTTGCCTTTCAGCAGGTTCATCGGCGGCGTGCCGAGGAAGGTCGCCACGAACAGATTCTCGGGCCGCGCGTAGACTTCGGCAGGCGTGCCGAACTGCTGGATCACGCCGCCCTTCATCACGGCCATGCGCGTGGCGAGCGTCATCGCTTCCACCTGGTCGTGCGTCACGTAGATCATCGTCGCGCCCAGTTGCTGATGCAGCTGCTTGAGCTCGCGGCGCAGTTCGGTGCGCAGCTTGGCGTCGAGATTCGAGAGCGGTTCGTCGAACAGGAACACGTCGGCCTCGCGCACCAGCGCACGGCCGATCGCCACGCGCTGACGCTGGCCGCCCGAGAGCTGCGCGGGCTTGCGCGCGAGCAGCGGCCCGAGTTGCAGCATGTCGGCGGCGCGCTTCACGCGGCGCTCGATTTCCGGCTTCGGCGTGCCATTGATTCGAAGTGCGAACGACATGTTGCGCTCGACGTTCATGGTCGGATAAAGCGCGTAGGACTGGAACACCAGCGCCACGCCGCGATCCTTCGGGTCGGCCCAGGTCATGTCTTCGCCGCCGATCTCGATGCTGCCGTCGCTCACGTCGATGAGCCCGGCGATGCTGTGCAGCAAGGTGGATTTGCCGCAGCCCGACGGCCCCAGCAGCACCACGAATTCGCCGGCGCGCACGTCGAGATCGAGGTCCTCGATCACCGTGTTCGCGCCGAGATCGATGCGCAGATTGCGCACCGATACGTTTGCCAGATTCGTCATTGTGTGTCTCCGCTTTTAGCCCGCTTTAACCCTTCACCGCGCCCGACGCGATGCCGCGCACGAACCAGCGCCCCGACACGAAATAGATCGCGAGCGGCACCAGCGAGGTCAGGATCGTCGCGGCCATATTGACGTTGTAGAGCCGCTCGCCCGTGGTGGTGTTGATGATGTTGTTCAGTTGCACCGTCATCGGCAGGTTCTTCGTGCCTGCGAACACGAGGCCGAGAATGTAGTCGTTCCAGATGCCCGTGACCTGCATGATGATCGCGACCACGATGATGGGCACCGACATCGGCAACATGAGCTGCATGAAGATGCGCCAGAAGCCGCCGCCGTCGATGCGCGCCGCCTTGAACAACTCCTGCGGCAGCGACACGTAGTAGTTGCGGAACAGCAGCGTCATCACCGGCATGCCGAACACGGTGTGGATCAGCACGATGCCGGGCAGCGAGCTGAACAGATGCACGGTGGCGAGCACGCGCACGAGCGGGTACACCATCACCTGCACCGGAATGAACGCGCCCGCGAGCAGCACGGCGAACAGCACGCCCGCGCCGCGTGGCTTCCAGAACGAGAGCGCGTAACCGTTCACGGCGCCCACGGCGATCGAGATGATCGTGCTCGGCACGACGATGCGCACCGAGTTCCAGAAACCCACACGAATGCCCGCGCATTCGAGCCCCGTGCAAGCCGCGGCCCACGCGTCCTGCCACGGCGCGAACGTGAGGTGATGCGGCAGCGCAAGCAGATGGCCCATGCGGATTTCGTCCATCGGCTTCACCGAGGTGACGAGCATCACGTAGAGCGGCAGCAGGAAAAACAGCGCGGCGATGATCAGGAAGCCATACACGCCGAGCCGCGCGGGCGTGAAGCGGCTGCGCTTCGGCTTGCCTTTCGAGGCGCCCGGCACGCGGCGCGCGATGGGCGGAATGGCGCCCGACGGTTCGGTCAGCGGCGCGCTCATGCTCGTTCTCCTTTACGTGCCGCGCGGCTTTTCGCGTACAGAACCGGCGCGAGAATCGCGAGCACGGTGGCGAGCAGCACGATCGAGGCGGCCGAGGCGAGCCCGATATTCGCGCGGTTGAACAGATAATCCATGACGAATTTGCCGGGCACTTCGCTGGCGGTGCCGGGACCGCCTTGCGTCATCGCCACGACGGCGTCGTAGAGCTTCACCACCATCACGAACAGCAGCACGAAGGCGGTCGACATCGAGGTCTTCAGCATCGGCACGACGATGCTCGCGTAGACGCGCCAGCGCGGAATGCCGTCGAGCCGCGCGGCCTTCCAGATCTCCTCGTCGATGCTGCGCAGGCCCGAGAGCATCAGCGCCATCACGAGACCCGAGGCCTGCCACACGGTCGCGATCACGAGCGTGTAGATCACGAATTGCTGCGAGACGATCCAGTCGAAATGCGCGTGCGTGAAGCCCATGTGCCGCAGCACGGCCTGCACGCCGAGTTCCGGGTTCAGGATCCACTGCCAGACGAGACCGGTCGCGACGAACGACATCGCATACGGATAGAGAAAGATCGTGCGCAGCGCGCCTTCGGCGGCCACGCGCTGATCGATGAAGATCGCCAGCAGCAAACCGATCACGAGACACGCCACGACGAAACACACGCCGTAGATCGCGAGGTTTTGCAGCGAGACGATCCAGCGTTCGGTTTCGAACAGCCGCACGTATTGCGTGATGCCCGCGAAGGTGTTCGTCGGCAGCGAGCGCGAATAGCTCACCGACACGCGCGCGGTCCACAGCATCGTGCCGAGATACGCGAACACGACGGTGACCGCCATGGGCAGCAGCGCGATCCATGCGGCGAGTGACAGCCGCCGCCGCATGGGGCGCGCTGCACGCGCCTGCCGTTTAGCCTGATCCAGCTTGAGCGCGTACATAAGCCTCTCAGCTCTTGATCGCCGACGCGAACGCCTTCTGGGCGTCCTCGACCGACTGGTCCTTGTTCCAGAAGTTCGTGATCACGTCCTGGAGCGAGCCCTGCACGTCAGGCGGAATCAGCATTTCGGGATTCGGCAGCTGGCGCGCCTTGTCCTTCATGATCGCCATGCCCTGCTTCGCGCACAGATCGAAATTCGACGTATCGACGTCGAGACGGATCGGAATCGAACCCTTCTTCTCGCTGAACGCGACCTGCGCCGTGGGCGAGGTCATCACGCTGGCGAGCAGTTGCTGCGCCTTCACGGACTGCGGGTTGTCGGTCTTCGGGAACACGAAGGCGTCGCCCGCGATCATGTACGGCGAATTCGCGAAGCCCGGGAAGCAGCCGAAGTCCTTGCCCGCGACCTGTTTCGCGTTCGAGAACTCGCCCTTGGCCCAGTCGCCCATGATCTGCATGCCGGCCTTGCCCGAAATCACCAGCGCCGTGGCGTCGTTCCAGTTGCGGCCCGGCGAGCCCGGATCGACGTAGCCATGCAGACGCTTGAAGGTCGCGAGCACGTTCTTGAACGCGGGCGAATTGACGGCGTTCGCGTCGCGGTCGCGATAGACCTTCATGTACAGGTTGCGGTCCATGTCGGCGAAAATCGCGTCGAACGTGATCTTCTCCTGCCAGGCCTGGCCGCCCAGCGCGAGCGGAATCACGCCGGCTTTCTTGAGCTTGTCGAGATCGGCGAACAGTTCGTCCAGACTCTTCGGCTCGGCGGCGATGCCCGCTTTCGCGAACGCCGGCTTCGAGTAGAAGAACCAGTCCTGCATGTGGATGTCCACGGGCGCCGCGTAGAAGTGCCCGTTCACCTTGATCTGGTTGAGAATCGAGTCGGGCAGGATGCCGTTCCAGTTCTCCTTGGCCGCGACCGCGTCGACATTGTTCAGGAGTCCCTGGTCAATGAGGTCGTGGAACTGCTTCGAGGTGTTGAACTGCGCCGCCGTGGGCGGATCGCCGCCGACGATGCGGTTGATCGCCGTGGCGCGCGCCTGGTCGGCGCCCGCGATCGCGTTGTCGACCCACTGGCCGCCCGCCTGGTCGTAGGCTTGCGCGAACTGCTTGATGGCGGCCGATTCGCCGCCCGAGGTCCACCAGTGAATCACATTGGCCTTGAGCGGTGCGTCGGCGGCATGCGCCGCGACGGCCCCGGCCAATGCCAGCGCGGCGGCGATGCCGCGCAGGACGGGTGCGTTTTGCTTCATTGCGTCTCCTCCGGTTGTTCCGGTTTTCTCTGCTGGTCGATGAAGTCAAACTTGGCGATGATGCGGGTGGCTGCGCGCACGCGATCCTGCTTTGGTGCAACTTTCCCCTGTCGCGCATTCTCACGGCGCGCAGCCGGTACGGCAATTACGGTAACTACCGTTCTTGTTTTCGATTTCGCGTGGAGGAAATCGATAAATCGATGCTGCGTGGACGCGGTATCAGGCGCCGCGCGCGTTGCGTTCCGCGATGAAGCGCGCGATCAGTTCCGCGCTGCGTTTTTTGGTGCGCTGCTGCGTGTCGTAGTCCACATGCACGACGCCGAAGCGCCGCTCATAGCCGAACGCCCATTCGAAGTTGTCGAGCAGCGACCAGACGAAATAGCCGCGCACGTTCACTCCGGCCTTGATCGCCGCGTCCACGGCGGCCAGATGGCGCTTGAGGAAAGCGATGCGCTGCGTGTCGACCACCTCGCCGTCGATCACGTCGTCGTCGGAGGCCATGCCGTTTTCGGTGATGTAGATCGGCGGCAGGTTTTCATACGTGCGATTGAAGCCGATCAGCAGATCGCGCAGGCCGTCGGGATGCACTTCCCAGCCCATCTGCGTGCGCTCGACGTCGGGCAGCGGCACTTCGGTGAAACCGTGCGCGCCATCGCTCTTTACGTTGGTGCGGAAATAGTAGTTGATGCCGAGGAAGTCGAGCGGCGCAGCAATCGTTTCCAGGTCGCCGTCGAGCACGAGCGGCTCGGTGCCCGGCCACAGTTCGAACAGTTCCGCCGGGTATTCGCCCTTGAGCAGCGGGTCGAGAATCCACGCGTTGTGCTGCACTTCGAAGCGGCGCGCGGCCGTGATGTCGGCTTGCGAATCGGAGTTCGGCGTGCCGCGGCCCACGTTCGCGACGATGCCCTTCGCCGACTTCGGATCGTTCGCGCGCAGCACCGGAATCGCCATGCCGTGACCGAGCAGCAGATGGTGCATCGCCTGGGTCGGATAGCGCGGGCTCGCGAGGCCGGGCGCGTGGTGGCCGTTGCCGTAGCCGAGATAGGCCGAGCACCACGGCTCGTTGAGCGTCATCCACGCGTCGACGAGACCGGACAACTCACGGCTCATGAGATCGGCGTAATCGGCGAAACGATAGGCCGTGTCGCGATTGAGCCAGCCGCCGCGGTCTTCGAGATGCTGCGGCAGATCCCAGTGATAGAGCGTCGCGTAGGTCTGGATGCCCTTCTCTTTCAGGCGTTCGAGCAGACGCTTGTAGAATGCGATGCCCTTGGCGTTCGGGCGGCCCGACGCATCCATCACGCGCGGCCAGGCGATCGAGAAGCGATAGGCTTCGAAATTGAGGTCGCCGAGCAGATCGAGGTCGCCTTGCCAGCGATGGTAGTGATCGCAGGCCACGGCGCCCGTGTCGCCCGCGAGCACCTTGCCCGGCGTGGCGCTGAAAGTGTCCCAGATCGACGGCAGACGGCCGTCCTCGGTCGCGGCGCCTTCGATCTGATACGACGCGGTGGCCGCGCCCAGCAGAAAGTCGCGGCGCCAGAGCGCGGAATCGGGCGACGGCGTGAAGGCGTCGTCTTCGAGAATGGCCGAGGCGGATTGTGGCGAATCGTGTGTCACGAAAGCTCCTGCGCGAGGGTCGGAACCGGGCGATGCGGGTGCCGGCGAGTGATTGGGTGGAAGCGCTTCCACAGCGCTTGAGGCGCACGATATCAGCCGCTAATTCCCGCGGTAAATCAGGGTTTTTCTGGACGTTTTTAAGTAGTTCCTGTGTAGGTTATGCGCACCGGATTTTGGATTTTCACTACTTGGCGAGTGTCCGGGGGCATTCGGCGGTGCGTTCAGCGGTGCGTTCAGCGGTGCGTTCGGCGCGGATTATCAGTCCGCGCCGCCCTGCCAGGAAGGATGGAGCGCGATGCGCGGCTTCACGTGTCGGCGTGCACGCCGAGATCGGGATGCACGGCGGCGAGCGCCTCGTGCAAGGTGGTGTAGAGATTCCCGGCGCCGACCACGGGCGTGATGCCGTGGCGGTCCATGTCCGAACGCAGATAGCGGTTGACACGGCCGAAGATCACTTTGACGCCGCTTTCGCGCAGCGCTTCGCATAGTTCGTTGACCGAACGACCTGCCGAGTAGTCGAGATCGGTGATCGCCGAGGCATCGACCACGAACCAGCGCACGGGCTCAGGCGCGCCGTCGACCAGGCGCCTCACTTCATCGACGAAAAGATGGTCGTTGGCATAGAAAAGGTCTGCGCCGAAGCGAAAAACGATCAGCCCGGGCTCGGTTTGCAGGCCCGCGTGCGACGGCACCGGCATCCAGCGGCCCGCCTCGTTCGGCACCAGCACCATCGTGTGCGGACGATAGCTGTGACGCACATGGCGCAGCAGCGAGAGACCGATGGCGATCAAGATGCCGTTCTCCACGCCGATCACCACCACCGCCACGGCCGTCGTTACCGCGAGGCCGAATTCGCCGGGACTTTCCTTGCGAATATCGATCAGTTGTCCGATATGAACGAGCCCGACGGCGATCGTGAAGACGATCGCGGCCAGCACGCAATGCGGCAGATACTGGAGCCATCGGCTCAAAAACAGCAGCACGACCACCACCACGCCGGCGAACACGATCTGCGCGAACTGGCTGCGCGCGCCGGCCTGATCGGCCATCGCGGTTTGCGTGAGGCTGCCGTTCACCACGAATGCGCCGCTCATCGACGCAGCCGCGTTGGCGGCGGCGAGGCCGAGCAGATTCGCGTCTTCGTCCACGCGCTCGCCGTATTTTTCCGCGAACGCGCGGCTCGTGGCGGCGCTCTGCGCGACGATGATGACGAAGCACGAGGCCGCGACCTGCAACAGGTCGATCATCTGAAACCAGCCGACGCCCGGAAACGCGATAGGGGGCAAGCCCCCTTCCACCGGCCCGATCACCGCCACGCCGTGGCCCTGAAAATTGAACAGCGCGCTTGCCACAATGCCGCCGATCACCGCGACGAGCGGCACCGGCCAGCGCGGCCGCACGCGCTTGAACACGAGAATCGCCGCGACCACGAGCGCAGCGATCGCGAGCGTGCCCCAATGAATCAGCGGCAATTGCAGCACGATCTGCTTGATCTGCAGGACCGTGCGCCGCGAAGTGACCGCCACGCCGAGCATGTCGCCGAGCATCGCCACACCCACTTGCACGCCCACGCCCGTGAGAAAACCGACCAGCACGGTGCGCGAGAGAAAGTCCGCGAGAAAGCCGAGTTTGAACACGCGCGCGATCAGCAGCATGAACGCCGTGAGCAGCGCCGTCATGCCCGCGAGCGCGACGTATTCGGCGCTCGACGGCGTGGCCATGGTTGAGAGCTTGCTCGCGAAGAGGGTCGCCGTGGCCGAGTCGGCGGCGACGACGAGATGTCGCGACGCGCCGAACAGCGCGAAGGCGATCAGCGGCAGAAAGCCCGTGTAGAGGCCGGTGACGGCCGGCATGCCCGCGATGCGCGCATAGCCGAGCAGTTGCGGCACGTTCATCGACGCGAGCTGCACGCCCGCGATGGCGTCGCGTAACGCCGAGGCGCGGTTGAGGGGCCGCCCGCCCTTGAAGAATTCAAACGCCATGACGGCGTCCTGGCGGCTGTGTTGGCTTCGTGTTCGATTCGGGCCTGCGCATGCGTGTCTGGTGCTCCTCGCGTTTCGATGCCGCGCTTCGTAGCGTTGCGATGTGACGTTTTTTGGTGTGCCGCTATGTTAGCGCGGCTGCGCCCCTTTACTCACCGCAACCGGCAGCGCCGACATTCTCTGTGGAAAGACTCGCCATTCATCTGCAAAGGAAATCGGCATGAAAAAAGGCCAGCGTGGAAGCTGGCCTTTTCAAACAACGCGATGCGTGAGCGATGCGCGAGCGCCGCGTTACACCTTCACCGGCGGCGGCACATAACGGCAATCATAGCGCTTCCTCACCGTGCCGTTTTCATCGACGCTTTCGAGGTAGACGTCGAATTGCCAGAGCCGCGCCATGTGGCGCAACACTTCGTCGGTATCGCCCGAAAGATGGCGATTGTCGCTCATGAAATGACGCAGCGTGAGACTGCGGTCTCCGCGCGTATTCACCGACCAGACCTGGATATTCGGCTCGCGATGATGCATGTCGTACTGCCGCGAGAGCGCCTGACGCACGTACTGATAGCCGCTCTCGTCGTGAATGGCCGAGACTTCGAGCGCGTCGCGCATGTCGTCGTCGAGCACGGAGAACAGGCGCATTTCGCGTATCAGATGCGGCGACAGATACTGCGCGACGAAGCTCTCGTCCTTGAAGTTGCGCATCGCGTAATGCAGCGCCTTGAGCCACGGGCTGCCGGCCAGTTCCGGGAACCACTTGCGGTCTTCGTCGGTGGGGTTTTCGCAGATGCGGCGAATGTCGCTCATCATCGAAAAACCCAGCGCGTACGGATTGATCCCGCTGTAATACGGCTTGGTGACCGGCGGCTGATACACGACGTTGCTATGCGAGTGCAGGAACTCCATCATGAAGCCGTCTTCGAGCTTGCCCTGCGCATAGAGCGTGTTGAGCAAGGTGTAATGCCAGAACGTGGCCCAGCCTTCGTTCATCACTTGCGTCTGGCGCTGCGGGTAAAAATACTGCCCGACCTTGCGCACGATGCGAATGACTTCGCGCTCCCACGGCTCCAGCAGCGGCGCGTTTTTCTCCGCGAAATACAGCAGGTTTTCCTGCGGCTCGGGCGGATAGCGTTCGTCGGTTTCCTCGACGAGCGGTTGCTGCGTTTTCGGCAGCGTGCGCCAGAGTTCGTTGACCTGCGACTGCAGATACGCCTCGCGTTCGCGCCGCATCGCGGCCTCGCGCTGGAGCGAGACTTTCTGCGGACGCTTGTAGCGGTCCACGCCGTAATTCATCAGCGCGTGGCACGAGTCGAGCAGTTCTTCCACGCGGTCGAGCCCGAAGCGCTCCTCGCATTCGGCAATGTAGTTCTTCGCGTAGACGAGGTAGTCGATGATCGCGTGCGCGTCCGTCCAGAGACGGAACAGATAATTGCCCTTGAAAAACGAGTTGTGCCCGTAGGCCGCGTGCGCGATCACGAGCGCCTGCATCGTCATGGTGTTTTCTTCCATGAGATACGCGATGCAGGGATTCGAGTTGATGACGATCTCGTACGCGAGGCCCATCTGACCCCGGCGATAGCTTTTCTCCGTGGAGAGAAAATGCTTGCCGAACGACCAGTGGCGATAATTGACCGGCATGCCGACCGAGGCATACGCATCCATCATCTGCTCGGCGCTGATCAATTCGAGCTGGATCGGGTACGTATCCAGTTCGTATTGCTCCGCAACATGCGAGATGTGCGTGTCGTATTCCTCGATCAGTTCGAAGGTCCAGTCGGATGGGCACGGCAACGGCCGTCTGTCGGCTACGTTCATATGCAATTCCCTGCTGTCCGGGAGCCGGCGTTCAGGGAGATCCGCTTGAGCAAGCCCGTGCGCGCCTTCGCGCCCGGGATCGGCAACGTGTCCCCCCATTTCCGCGGCGGCCTCGTGATCGCCGTGCTGTCTTGTTCCGTGGCCGCCCGTCTTGCGGCGCTCCGGCTCATAGCCGCGCGCCTCGTTGTGCAGATGGCGTGTCGTCATGAATGCTCCACCTGCTTTTCGAAAAGCTCCCGGAAAACCGGGTAGATATCCGCCGCCGTGTCGACCTTCTTCATCGCCAGTTGCGGCTGGGTGAGCGCCAGTTGCGCATACTCAACCCAGAGGTTTTGCTCCTCCGGCGTCACCTGGATATACGCAAAATAGCGCACCTGAGGCAGGATGTCATCCTGGAGCAGCTTGCGGCACTTCGGCGAGTCGTCGGTCCAGTTGTCGCCGTCCGAAGCCTGCGCGCCGTAGATGTTCCAGTCGCTCGGCGAATAACGGTCCTCGATCACCTTCTTCATCAGCTCCAGCGCGCTCGACACGACCGTGCCGCCGCTTTCCGTCGAATGGAAGAAGGTGTCCTCGTCCACTTCCTCGGCGCGCGTGTGGTGACGGATGAACACCACCTCGATCTTCTCGTAGTTGCGCTTGAGAAAGAGGTACAGCAGGATGAAGAAACGTTTGGAAAGGTCCTTGCGCTGCTCGTCCATCGAGCCGGACACATCCATCAGACAGAACATCACGGCCTGACTCGACGGCTGCGGCTGCTTCACGCGGTTCACGTAGCGCAGGTCGAACGGGTCGATGAACGGGATGCGCCAGATGCGCCCGCGCAGATGATGGATCTCGTCTTCGAGCGTCTTGATCTCGTCGCGTCGATCGGACGGATCGGCCATCAGCGCTTCGAGCTGCTCTTCGAGCGTATGCAGTTCGTTGACGAGCGGCGCGCCCAGCGCGATGCGCCGGCCGAGCGCGCTGCGCAGCGAGCGCACCACGTCGATATTGTTGGGCGTGCCTTCGGCGGCCCAGCCCGCGCGGATGCTTTTCCACGTGGGCACGGCCATCAGATGGGTTTTGACGAGACGCGGCAGTTCGAGATCGTCGAAGAAGTACTGCATGAATTCTTCGCGCGAGAGTTCGAATACGAAGTCGTCCTGACCTTCGCCCTCGTTGCTCGCCTGACTGCCGCCACCGCCGCTGCCGCCTTGCGGACGCGGAATGCGGTCGCCGCGAATGTAATCCTCGTTGCCGGGATGGACCATCTCGCGCCGCCCGCCCGGACCGTGCCGGAACGACGGCTCCGCGATGTCCTTGCGCGGAATGGTGATGCTCTGGTTGCTTTGTATGTCCTTGATGCTGCGGTCACGCACCGCTTCCGAGACGGCGTGACGAATATAGTTTTTCACACGGCGCAAGAAGCGCTCGCGATTGGCAATGCTTTTGTTCTTGCCAGCCAGCCTGCGGTCGATGATTTGATGAAGCACATCCAGTCTCCCGCTCACGTTTCGAATGGGCGAGGTGCGCAGTCTGTGTGCCAGGTGCCGCCTTTACCCGCTTGCGGCTGCGTGGCCTGCGCCCCGCCGGATTTCCATTTTGCGCCGCCGCATGAGCGATGCGGCGGCGCAGCAGGAAGGTGATGCCTGCGTGTTCATGACGACTTGCGCACGCGCAGATACCAGTCGCAGAGCAAGCGCACCTGCTTCGGCGTGTAGCCCTTCGCGACCATGCGGTTGACGAAGTCTTCATGCTTGCGCTGTTCTTCGGCCGATCCTTTTGCATTGAACGAGATGACCGGCAAAAGTTCTTCCGTATTCGAGAACATTTTCTTCTCGATCACCACGCGCAGCTTCTCGTAGCTGATCCACGCCGGGTTTTTACCGGCATTGGCCGCGCGCGCGCGCAGCACGAAGTTCACGATCTCGTTGCGGAAGTCCTTCGGGTTGCTGATGCCCGCGGGCTTTTCGATCTTCTCCAGCTCGGCGTTCAAGGCCGCGCGGTCGAAGCTCTCGCCCGTGTCGTGATCGCGGAACTCCTGGTCCTGAATCCAGAAGTCGGCGTACGTGACATAGCGATCGAAGATGTTCTGCCCGTATTCCGAATACGACTCCAGATACGCGGTCTGAATCTCCTTGCCGATGAATTCCGCGTAACGCGAGGCCAGCACGTCCTTCACGAAGGACAGATACTTCTGCTCGGTTTCCGGCGGGAACTGTTCGCGTTCGATCTGCTGTTCGAGCACGTACATCAGGTGCACCGGATTCGCGGCCACTTCGGTCGAGTCGAAGTTGAACACGCGCGACAGAATCTTGAACGCGAAGCGCGTGGAGACGCCGTTCATGCCTTCGTCCACGCCCGCGAAGTCGCGGTATTCCTGATACGACTTCGCTTTCGGATCGGTGTCCTTGAGATTCTCGCCGTCGTACACCTGCATCTTCGAAAAGAGGCTGGAGTTTTCCGGCTCGGCCAGACGCGTGAGCACCGACATCTGCGCCATCATCTTGAGCGTGCCCGGCGCGCAGACCGCCTCGGCGAGCGACGAATTGCGCAGGAGCTTCTCGTAGATCTTCATCTCTTCCGAGTAGCGCAGGCAGTACGGCACCTTCACCACGAAGATACGATCGAGCAGTGCCTCGTTGTTGCGATTGTTGCGGAACGCCTTCCATTCCGACTCGTTCGAGTGCGCGAGGATGATGCCGTTGAACGGAATCGCGCCGAAGCCTTCGGTGCCCTTGAAGTTGCCTTCCTGGGTGGCCGTGAGCAGCGGGTGCAACACCTTGATCGGCGCCTTGAACATTTCGACGAATTCGAGCAGACCCTGATTCGCGAGGCACAGGCCGCCCGAATAGCTGTAGGCGTCTGCGTCGTCCTGCGCGTATTGCTCGAGCTTGCGGATGTCGACCTTGCCGACCAGCGAGGAGATGTCCTGATTGTTCTCGTCGCCCGGCTCGGTCTTGGCGATGCCGATCTGCCGCAGGATGGAAGGATAGCGGCGCACCACGCGGAACTTGCGGATGTCGCCGTTGTACTCGTGCAGGCGCTTGACCGCCCACGGGCTCAGGATGCTCTTGAGATAACGGCGCGGAATGCCGTATTGCTCTTCGAGAATGGGGCCGTCTTCGTCGTAGTCGAACAGACCGAGCGGCGACTCGTTCACGGGCGAACCCTTGATCGAGTAGAACGGCACGCGCTCCATGAGCTGCTTGAGACGCTCGGCAATGGAGGACTTACCGCCGCCCACCGGACCGAGCAGATAGAGAATCTGCTTCTTTTCTTCGAGTCCTTGCGCCGCATGGCGGAAATACGCGACGACCTGCTCGATCACGTCTTCCATGCCATAGAACTCGCGGAAAGCCGGATAAACCTTGATGACCTTGTTCGCAAAGATGCGCGAGAGGCGCGGGTCGTTGCGAGTGTCGATCTGTTCAGGTTCGCCGATTGCCGTCAGCATGCGTTCGCCAGCCGTGGCGTACGCACTGGGATCTTCCTTGCAGAGCGCGAGATACTCCTCGAGCGAGAACTCTTCCTCTCGCGTTTTTTCGAAGCGGGTCGCGAAGCTGCTGTAGATATCCATGCTACCTCCTCGCCGAGATCTGCGACCGATGTCGTGCGCGGCGCGCTAATCGGAAACGACATCGCTCGAATTCATCCTAAACCCTTTTGAATTTTTTTTCACACATAAATCGCGCCTGATTCAAGGGCTCGTTTTAGTGCTTGGAGCTACGCGGAACTGCGTCTTACAATGATCTTCCCACCCCGCGCAAGAATCACGCCTCAAGCGCTTTTCACCTTCATGTCATCGCGCCGAAGTTCGACGCTCAAACAGCATTACGGCAGCCAAGCCGTTTCTCCTTAAACGCATCGGCGCGTAACGCGTGCACACGCAGCGGCAAACTCGTTGTAACGCGATATGGCGAGCGCGTTGTCCGCATGCGTGTCCACGTTGTTTTCCGAGTACGTCGTGGATAATTTTTTCCCGTTTTACGCGTCGAAAACGACCGCGTCAGTGACCTGCCGCGCATTGCCGCCCGCGCCTGTGTGCGGCGGAAAACGCAGTGGATCGCACGCAAACTGCCCCTATCGGCAGTAGTGGCTTTGCGCGCCGGATTCATGCGCGATCGCGGTGCAGGACGCCCGCTCGCGCGGCAATAAAAAAACCGTCACGCACGACGCGCGACGGCCTTTCATGACAGCGTAATCGAGGACTTCGGGAAAGCCCTTGCCCGATGATCAGACGAACTCGATCTCGACCTCGCCGAGACCGTCGATATGTCCATGCAGCAGACCCGGACCTTCGATGCGGTGCGCCCCTACGTAGGAACCCGTGGTGATAGTCCACTCGGGCTCGATCGTGATGCCCGACGCCGCGCAATGATTGACGAACCACACCAGCAGTTCGCGCGGATCGCCCGCCGGATTGCCGGGCGCCTCGGGCACGAGCGAGGTGCCGTCGAAGGTCAGTTCGAGTTCGGGTGCGACGAAATCGAGCGCGCGCGCGAGCGTCGCATACGGTTGCGCGTGGCCCGTCACGAGCGCGCCGTTGTTCTGGAAGTCGGCGAGCTGCGCGAGCGGCGCGACGTTCGGCCATTCGGCGAAGCGGCTGTCGACGATCTCGATGGTCGGCAGAATGTGCCCGACGTGCGCGAGCACTTCGTCGCGCGAGTAGACGTCGGCGCGCGGCGCGAGCGGCTCGGCGAAACGGAACGCGATCTCCAGTTCGACGAGCACGCGAAAGAAGCCTCGGCGCTCGACGCGTGCGGGCGACGGCAGCACGAGCGAGCCTGGAATCGGCGCGCCGGACGCCGCGCCGCCGGGCGAGCGTGCGCCGATCTTCCAGCCGCCCGTTCCGGTGCCGAGACCGGCGATCACCGCCTGCTGGATGGCGTAGGCCGTGGCGGCGTCGGGCGGCAGGCGCTCGGGCTCCAGCGTCTCGATGAGCTGATGGCGGTGGCGCGCGTTCACGAGGCCTTGCGCGAGATCGTCATGCGTCATGTCTGGGTCCTTTTTTGTACGTTCGCGTACCGGCGCGCGCGGCGCGCATGGCCGTAGCGTTCCGTCGTGTGCGTGGTTGTGATGCGAAGCGGCGCGCACGCCTTGCGTTGCGCCGCTCGATGATGTTGCGCAGCACTGCGGTGCGCCCTCCCTGGCGCCCTTGCCTGACCGCAGTCCTACCCCGTTGCTGCCAGCCGTTCCAGCCGGGCACGCCCGCTGGCGCGCGCGTCGCGCGGCACCGTTCCGATCACGCCGCTCATTGCGTCCCGTCGTGTGTCCCGCGTTGTGCCCCGCTCTGTGCCCCGCTCTGTGCCCAGCTTCATGCCCCGTTAATCGGGCACCGCCGCGCAGTGTACCGCGCGACCCCGTCCGCATGCGTGACACGGCTCACAATGTACCGTAACCACAGCCGCGCGGCGTGCGTGGTGCCGCACTGGCAAAAAAAACGCCGCTGCGAGGCAGCGGCGCGTTGGGCCGGATCGGACCAGGGTCGGGCGGCGGCATGCGCCGCCCGCACGAGCGCGCGATGCGTTATCGATTCGCCGCGCCCGAAACCGGTCAGAAGGTTTCCCAGTCGTCGTTCGAGCCGGCTGCGACGGGCGCAGCGGCCGCAGGCGCGGCAGCCGGACGCGCTGCCGGTGCCGCAGCCGCGGCGCGCGGTGCGGCCTTCGGAGCCGCGGCAGCGGGCTTGGCCGCCGCACGCGCGACCGGCTTCGACACCACCTTCGTGCTCGACGCGCCGAACGCGCCCATCGACGGCGCGGACGCGCCGCTGTCGTCGAGATGGAACACGGCCACGGCCGCGCGCAGACGGCTCGCCTGGTCTTCGAGCGATTGCGCCGCCGCCGCCGCTTCCTCGACGAGCGCCGCGTTCTGCTGCGTCACCTCGTCCATCTGCGTGACCGCGCGCGCGACCTGGTCGATGCCGCTCGACTGCTCCTGCGACGCCGCCGCGATCTCGCCCATGATGTCCGTCACGCGCTGCACCGCGCCGATGATCTCGGTCATCGTGCGGCCCGCTTCGTCGACGAGCGCCGAACCCGCCTGCACACGCTCGACCGAGTTGTCGATCAGCGCCTTGATTTCCTTGGCCGCCGCCGACGAACGCTGCGCCAGGCTGCGCACCTCGCCCGCGACCACCGCGAAGCCGCGGCCTTCCTCGCCCGCGCGGGCCGCCTCGACGGCCGCGTTGAGTGCCAGGATGTTGGTCTGGAACGCGATGCCTTCGATGATCGTGATGATGTCCGAGATCTTCGCCGAGCTCTGGTTGATGTCGCCCATCGTGCCGACGACCTGGCTCACGACCGAGCTGCCCTTGTTGGCGATTTCCGAGGCGTTCGCGGCCAGCGCGCTCGCCTGGCGGGCGTTGTCGGCGTTCTGCTTCACCGTGCCGGTCAGCTGCTCCATGCTCGACGCGGTTTCCTGCAGCGCCGACGCCTGTTCTTCCGTGCGCGACGACAGGTCGATATTGCCCGCCGCGATCTGGCGCGTGGCCGTCGCGATCGATTCCGTGCCGGCGCGCACCGAGCGCACCGTATCCGTCAGGCTGCGCTGCATCTGCGCGACGCCGCCGAGCAGTTCGCCCATTTCGTCACGCGAGCGCACCACGACCGGACGGCGCAGATCGCCCGCCGCGATCGCCGAGAACGCGCCCAGCGCCTCGCCGAGCGGTTCGGCGATCGCGCGGCGCAGCGAGAGGAACGAGAACACCGAGGCGCCGATGCCGACCAGCAGCGCGACGATGGCCGCGATGCGCAGTTCGCTGAACGCCGTCTGGGCTTCGTCGAAGCCTTGCTGGGCTTGCTGGGTCTGGATCTTGTCGAGCGCCGCGTCGGCCTTCGAGAGCTGGTCGTAGGCCGCTTGCAGCGCCTTGGCGCCGTCGAGCACCTTGGCCTGATCGCCCGCGGCCACGGTCGCCGCGAAGCTGTCGGCCATCTGGTGCAGCGCGTCGCGGCGCGCGGCCGCGTCTTGCGCGAGGCGGTCCTCTTCCTGGCCGCGCGGCAGATTCAGGTACTTCTTCCAGAAGTCGTCCGAGATGGCGCGCATGGCGCGCGCGCGTTCGATCGTGGCGGCAGCGTCGGGCGTGCCGATCTGGAACGCCGCGCGGTCGAGCGCGAGACGCTCGCGCGCCGCGTAGATCTCGGCCATGTTGACCGCGTGGCTGCTCGGCATCTGATTGCTAAACGTGTTGCTGTACGCGTCGTTCGAACGCGAGAGGCCGAGCATCCCCACCGCGCTGATAGCGACGATGAGCGCCGCGAGAAAACCCATCGTGATGCCGATGCGTGCCTTGATGCTGATGCCCTTGTTCATGGCTCTCCTTGCTTGCTGCCGTGAGACGGTGGATCCGCCCCGAAATTTGAATAACTGCACTAATTTCGTTTACGGCAAACGTTTGGAGAGCTTGAAATAGTTATATGGTATGAAGATTAGGAAAAACCCGCGGGCCACGAATTTACAAAATCGGGACCACAAGACGCCCGGCAAAAAGGCGCGCCGTTCAACGTGCGAGACCGACTTCCGCAAGCGTGGGAATCGACGGCTGCGCGCCCGCGCGCGTGACCGAAATCGAGGCCGCGCGCAGGGCGAATTCGATCGCCGAGGCAGCATCAGCGCCGGACGCGAGCCGGGCGGCCAGCGCACCGATGAAGGTGTCGCCCGCGGCGGTCGTATCGACGGCCGCGACGCGCGGCGCGGGCCGATGTTCGGGCGCGGCGTCGCCAAGCAGCGCGCAGACGCCCTGCGCGCCGAGTGTCACGAGCACGTTGCGCGCACCTGCGTCGCGCAGCGCCTGAGCGGCGCGCGCGGCGTCGGCGGGTGTCTCGATCGGCAGGCCCGTGAGCGCGGCCGCTTCGAGTTCGTTGGGCACGAGGTAATCGACGAGCGGCAGCCAGTCGGCGGGCAGCGGTCCGATGGCGGGCGCGGGATTGAGGATGGTGAGCTTGCCGAGACGGCGCGCGCTCGCGAGCGCGGCGCGCACCGCGTCGGTGGGCGTTTCGAGCTGGCAGACCACCACGTCGGCGGCCGCGAGCGCGGCTTCGTGACGGGCGAGCGTCGCGGGCGTGACTTGCCCGTTGCTGCCCGCGACGATGACGATGGCGTTCTGGCTCGCCGCATCGACGACGATCAGCGCCACGCCGGTCGGCGCGTCGGGCGAGGTATCGAGCGCGTCGCAGTCGATGCCTTCCGCGAGCAGCCCGGCGCGCAGCAGTTCGCCATTGGCGTCGGCGCCCACGCAGCCCACCATCGCCACGTGCGCGCCCAGACGCGCGGCGGCCACCGCCTGGTTGCCGCCCTTGCCGCCCGCCACCTGGGCAAACGCGCTGCCGGCCAGCGTCTCACCGGCGCGAGGCAGACGCGGCGCGCGCGCCACCAGATCCATGTTGAGGCTGCCGACCACGGCCACGTGTCCCGTCGTCGTGGCTGCGGATGACGCCGCGTGCGCGGCGTCCGTGCGGGTTTTGTTCGTCACGGCGTCCCCTCCAGAGCGATTGCGGCAGCTCCGGCGAGGACGTCGCGACGACGTCCCGCGTCAGGCCGCCAGCGATGCGGAATGCGGCGCGCACCACGGCGCCGTCGATTCGCGCGGCATCAGTTCCGGCGCGATCACGCGGCGCAGCACCGACACGCCGTCGCGCTCGCGCGGCTCGGAGCCGATGCGCTCGATCAGCGTGAGCGCCGCCATTTCGCCGAGCGAACGCGCCGGCTGACCGACCGTCGACAGCGCCGGCCACGTGAAATTGCCCAGCTCGATATCGTCGAAACCGATGATCGAGCAGTCGGTCGGCACCCGCAAACCGCGTTCCGCCGCGGCGCGCAGCGCGCCGATCCCCATCATGTCGTTGCCCGCGAAAATCGCGCTCGGGCGCACCGTATCGAACAGCTGCGCCGCCGCGCGATAGCCGCCCGCGCCCGAAAAATCGGCCTCGACGATCGCACCCGGCGCGATCTCGATGCCGCGTTCGGCCATCGCGCGCAGGAAGCCGTGCATGCGCATCGCGCTGACCGCCGTCGTGATCGGCCCGGTGATGCAGCCGATGTTCGCGTGGCCGAGTTCGATCAGATGGCGCGTCGCGAGCCACGCGCCGCGCTCGTGATCGATCTGCACGAGGTCGGCGTTGAGCCCCTCGATGTTGCGGTCGACCACGACGATCGGCTCGCGCGTGTCGCCGAGCGTCGCCGCGAGCACCGCGTCGTCGCCCGCCGAGGCCACGATCAGCCCGTCGATACGCTTTTCCTGCAGCACGCGCAGATAGTTGCGCTGCTTCACGGGATCGTCGTCGGAATTGCAGAAGAACACGCAGTAGCCCTTTTGCGCGCAGCCGTCCTCCACGCCGCGCGCCAGCTCCGCGAAATACGGATTCGTTCCGTTCGGCACGACGAGCCCGATCGTCGCGGTCGAGCGCGCCTTGAGCGAGCGCGCGACCGCCGACGGCACGTAGTTGAGATCGCGTATCGCGCGCTCAACCTTGGCCCGCACGTCCGCCGACACCGGACGCGAATTGTTCACCACATGCGACACCGTCGTGAAAGACACCCCCGCCACTGCGGCCACATCCTTGATCGTCGCCATCTTTTATGTTGCTCCTGCTTCGTGCTGCCGTTTGCTACTGCTGCCGCCAGGCGGCGGTGATTGCTCTCGTCGCCCGTGCTGGTCCAATGCGCAGGCGCGCCCTCGATACGTTCTTGTCGCCGCAGTCCGTGCCGCCGCGTGGCGCTTCGTTGCGCCCGCAGCGTTCGCTTGCGGCTTCTTTATTGCTTCATCTGTTGCTGCTGGTTCTCTCGTGCTGCTTTTTTCTGCTTGTTCTTCGCTGCTGCTTGCTGCTGCTTGCTGCTGTCTGCTGCTGTTTTCTGCTTGTTATGCCGCTCACGCCTTGCGCTTGCCGCGCCGGCTGCGATAGGTGTCGAGCACGACTGCCACCACGATCACCGCGCCGGTGATGATGCGTTTGGTCGGCTCGTTCGCGCCGATCTGCGCGAGACCCGCCGCCAGCACGGAGATGATCAACACACCGAAGAACGTGCTGATCACCGAACCGCGCCCGCCCATCAAACTCGTGCCGCCGATCACCACGGCCGCGATCACCTGCAATTCGAGGCCGACGCCCGCGTTCGGATCGGCGGCTTCGAGACGCGACACCTGAAACAGCGCCGCCAGCCCGGCCAGCGCGCCCATCAGCGCGAACACGATGACCTTGTAGGGCCGCGGATCGACGCCCGCGAGCCGCACCGCTTCCTCGTTGGTACCGATACCAATCAGATAGCGGCCGAACACCGTGCGCGTGAGCACCAGTTGCGCGATCACCATGACCGCGACGGCGATCAGGAACGCAGGCGAGATGCCGAACGCGATCGGATTCGAGAGGAAATCGAAGGCGTCGCCGATATAGGCCGTGCGCGAATTCGTCATCTGGTACGCGAAGCCGCGCGCGGCTTCCAGCACGCCGAGCGAGACGATGAACGACGGGATGCGCCAGCCCACCGTCACCGCGCCCGTGAGCGTGCCCGTGGCCGCCGCGGCCAGCACGCCGAGCACGGCGGCGGGCAGCGGGCCGAGCCCCCACTTGAGCGAGGCCACGCTCACCACCGAAGCGCCGAGCGCGAGCACCGAACCCACGGACAGATCGATGCCCGCGATGATCAGCACGAAGGTCATGCCCACCGACATCACGACGAGATCGGGAATCTGGTTCGCGATCGTACTGAACGTATCGTAGGTCAGGAAGTGCGAACTCAACAGCGAGAACAGCACGATCATCGCGACCAGCGCGAGCGCCAGCCCGAGGTAGTTCGAGAAGCCGAATCGCGTGCCCGCGGGCTTGCCGCTCGCGGCTTGCGGCGCGGCCTGATTCGTTGCGGGTTCGCGCAACGGTCCGTTCGTCATGAAGCGCTACCTCCTGCGTCTCGTGCTGCGTCTCGTGCTGCATCTCGCGCCACGTCCGCAGCTTGTGTCTCTGCGCTCCCGGCCGCCGGCAGATCGGCCGCGTCCGCCAGCAGTGCGTCCTCGGCGCGATAGCCCGCGAAGGCGGCGCCGAGCAAGGCGTCCTGGCTCCACGCGCCGCGCTCGAAAATCCCCGTCATCTTGCCCGCCGACATCACGCCGATGCGGTCGCAGATCAGCATCAGCTCGCGCAGATCGCTCGACACCACCACGAGCGCGCGTCCTTCGCGCGCGAGCGCGCCCATCAGCGCATAGATGTCGAACTTCGCGCCCACGTCGATGCCGCGCGTCGGCTCGTCGAACAGCAGCACGCGCACGTCGCTGTTGATGCGCCGCGCGAGCCAGCGGCCGATCACGACCTTCTGCTGGTTGCCGCCCGACAGCTCGCCGACCGGCTGACCAGGACCGGCCGTGCGGATGCGCAGCGCATCGATCTGCGTGCGCGCGAGCGCGTTTTCGCGCGCCGCGTCCACGATGCCGTAACGCGCCACCGCGCCCACGTTGCCGAGCGACACATTGGCCGCCACCGGCTGCGGCAGCAAGAGCCCTTCGCCCTTGCGGTCCTCGGTGATCAGCGCGATGCCGTGACGCACCGCGTCCACGGGCGACTCGATCTTCACCGGCTGCGGCGCGCCGCCGTCGGCGCCCGTCAACGCGACCGTGCCGCGCTCTTTCGGATCGGCGCCGTAGATCAGGCGCATCAACTCCGTGCGGCCCGCGCCGATCAGCCCCGACACGCCGAAAATCTCACCGGCGCGCACCTCGAACGAGACGTCGCGCACGGCATTCGCGCGGCTCAGGCCGCTCACCTTGAGCAAGGGCGCGCCGATGCGCCGCTCGCCCAGATCGATCTGCTCGCCCAGCTCGCGGCCCACCATCAGCGCGACGATGCGCTCGGGCGTGAGGTTCGCCATGGCGTCCACGCGCACGAGACGACCGTCGCGCAGCACCGCCACACGCTGCGCGATACGCTCCAGCTCCTCGAGCCGGTGCGAGATATAGACGAGCGCCACGCCGCGCGCCTTGAGCCGCGCGATCTGCTCGAACAGCAATTCGACTTCGCGGCCCGTGAGCATCGCCGTCGGCTCGTCGAGGATCAGCACGCGCAGCGGCGCGCCGCCCTGCGCTTCGTCGACGATCAGGTTGCGCGCGATCTCCACGAGCTGCTGATGGCCGATGCCCAGTTCGCCGACGAGCGTGTCCGGGTCGATCGCCTCCAGCCCGACCTGGGCCATCGCGGCGCGCGCGTCTTCGCGCAGCCGCGCGCGATCGATCCAGCCGGTCCAGCTCAGCGCGCCGAAGCCGCGCGAACGCGGCAGCCGGTTCAGGAACAGGTTCTCCGCGACCGAGAGCGTCGGCAGCAGGTTCAGCTCCTGCATCACCATGCGCACGCCGAGCGCCTCGGCGTCGTTGCGGCTCGCGGGCGCGTAGGCCTGCCCGAGCAGCGTCATTGCGCCGGCGCTCGGCGCGGTGAGGCCGCCCACGATTTTCGAGAGCGTGCTTTTGCCGGCGCCGTTCTCGCCTGTGAGCGCGAGCACTTCGCCGGCGTGCAGCGCGAGGCTCACGTCGGCGAGCACGGGCTGCTCGTAGGTCTTGCCGACGCCCGTGACCGTCAGCACAGCGGCGTCGGCCGTGGCTACCGGTAGTGCGTCGGGGGCAATTGCATCCATCACGATCCTGTAGTCGCGGGCCGCGCCGCCCCAATCCGCGGACGCGCCTCGTGGTTCCACCTGAGCGCCCGGACGGTTGCGACCCGGACGTTCCAGCGGTTGCGACGCCGGGCGGCGGGCCCGGCATCGTCAGGCGACGCCCGCAAACGGGTGCCAAACGCGTGCCCCAGGGAGACAGTTCGCCGCCCGGATGCACACGCGCCCATCACCGACGAAATAACGGCGGCGCGGCGGCTTTCTTGAGCGTTGATTGCACGAAAAGTATGAAGAAAGGCCGCTCGCGCGCCGCGCTGCGCAATCCTTATGCAATCCCTATGCATCCCGTATGCACTGCGCGCCCGCCGACGATTCGGCATGCATACGGTGTGGGCGCGCGATGCACGGCGGCCGACTGCGCGGCGCTTAATTCGTGACGAGCACCACCGGCGTTTCGACCACGCCCGAGAGCTCGGACTGCTTCTTGTGCTCCTTGATCGCCTTGAGCGCGGTATCGATGCCGAACACGGCCTGCTTGGCCGCGTACTGGTCGGCGGTGGCGAGCACGCGGCCGTCCTTGAGCATCGGCTTGATGGCGTCGATGTTGTCGTAGCCGACCACGTAGACCTTGCCCTGCTTCCCTGCGGCGCGCACGGCCGACACCGCGCCGATCGCCATGTTGTCGTTGCCGCAGAGCAGCGCCTTCAGGTTCGGATACTCGTTGAGCATGGCCGAGGCCACCGCATTGCCCTTGTCGATTTCCCACTCGCCCGACTGGGTCGAGACGATCTTCGCGCCGAGCGCGTCCATCGCGTCCTTGAAGCCCGCCGTGCGCTGCTGCGCGTTGGTGGTGGTCGAGACGCCTTCCACGATGCCCACCTGATCGCCCGCCTTGAGCTTCTTCGCGAGATAGTCGCCGACGAGGCGCGCGCCCTTGCGGTTGTCGGGCCCGACGAACGGCACGTTCAGGTCCTTGGACTTGAGCACGTCGGGATCGAGCCGGTTGTCAATGTTGACGACGATGATGCCCGCGTCCACGGCCTTCTTCACGACCGGCACGAGCGCTTTCGAATCGGCGGGCGCGAGCACGATGGCGTCGACCTTCGAGACGATCATCTGCTCGACGATCTGGATTTGCGCGGCCGTGTCGGTCTCGTTCTTGATGCCGTTGGTGATGAGGTCGAACGTGGCGGCGTTGTGCTTCTGGTAGTCCTTCGCGCCGGTTTCCATGGTCAGGAAGAACTCGTTGGCGAGCGACTTCATGACGAGCGCGACCTTGGGCTTGTGGCCCGCCGCCTGCGCATGGGCAGCCAGCGGTGCGGCCGCGACAGTGGCGAGGGCGACGGCGGTGCACAGCACGCGGCGGCGGATGCGGAAGTTCATCGTTTGTGTCTCCGGTTGTCTGGCCCGGTGCGGGCCGTATTTCTGGTTATGCGCAAACGTTTGCAAGCATCCCGACATCACGGGCGGGATGCCCGCGCTTCTCGATGAGACGGACGGGCGGCGTGCGCCGGGCTCTCAGCCCATCAAAGCCAGCCGCCGCGGCGGAACAGGAAGTACAGCAGGATGTCGATGCCGGCCATCACGGCCAGACAGGTTTCGTAGCCGTATTTGTAATGTAGCTCGGGAATGTGTTCGAAGTTCATCCCGTAGATACCCGCAATCATGGTCGGCACCGCGAACAGCGCGGCGAACGAGCCGAGCCGCTTGGTCACCTCGTTCTCGGCGAGCGAGATCATGCCGAGATTCACCTGGATCGCCGTGACGATCATTTCGCGGCGCGCGTCGATCGTGTTGGAGAGGCGCACGAGGTGGTCGTACACGTCGCGATAATACGCCTGCATGCCCGCGCAGATCTGCGGAATGCGCCCGCCGATCAGCTTGCCCACGGCGTCGAGCAGCGGCGTGACGTGATGCTGGAAGATCACGAAGCGGCGCTTGAGCGAATAGAGATCCTCGATGATGGCGCGCGACGCCGCGAGATTGTGCTTCTCGAAGATGCGGTCTTCGAGTTCCTCGATCTCGCCGGCGAGCGATTCGAGCACCGGCAGGTAGCGGTCGACCACGCTGTCCATCAGCGCGTAGAGCACGAAGCCCGATCCTTCGCTGAGCAGCTCGGGCTCGCGCTCGCAGCGCGCGCGCACGTCCGTAAAGCCCTTCTGCGCGCGATGACGCACCGAGAGCACGAAGTTCTTGCCCGCGAACACGTTGACCTGGCCGGTCACCAGTTCGCTGTCGCCGTCGAGCTCGATGGTGTGGAACACCGCAAAGAGCGTCTCGCCGTATTCCTCGATCTTGGGGCGCTGGTTGCCGTTCATCACGTCCTCGATGGCGAGCACGTGCAGCCCGAACTCCTCCTGCATCGCGGCCATCTCGCCCGCGTCGGGGTCCTTGAGCGCGACCCAGACGAAGCATTCCGGTCTTTGCAGATAGTCGCTGATGGCGTCGACTTCGATGTCGGCCAGTTTCTTGCCGCCCTGATACGCGGCGCAATTGATGAGCATGTCGTGTTCTTCCCGGCGGCGTGCGAAAAATGAAAGCTTTGCAGGCCGCCTGTCCTGAAGTGAAAACGTTGAAGCGGATCGCCAAGTTTAAGCGCTGGATCGACCTGGCCGCTGGCCCGCAGGTTCCGCACCCGGCCGCCGAGGGCGTTGTGCGGCACGGCAAACGCGCCCGAAAGCGTCCTGGGCGCGCGCCATCGCACGGCGCGCCACGGCCCGCTCAGTGCTGCCGCTCTGTGCTGCCGCTCAATGCGGCACGCGCCGGATGCCGATCCGGTGATCCTTGTCGAACGTTACGCTGGCGAAGTTCGTATAGCGCCCATCGACGAGAAAACTCAGCTCGACGACCGGATCGAACTGCGTCGTCACGCCGATGCGGTGCGCGCCGGGTTTCAGGTAGAACGTGACGTGCTCGCCGTCCATCAGGTCGGTGACCCGCTCGCCGTCGACATAAACGGGCGCGTCGCGGAATTTGACGATCACGTTGCCGGTGCGCTCGCGGCGCACGTCCACGGCCACGAGGCCCTCGCCGGGCGCGGTATAGCCGGGCTTGACGATGCGCTCGGCCGGGACCGGCTTGAGCGGTGGGGCCGCCGCGCGTTCCTCGGCGCAGCCGACAAGCGCGAGGCTCGCGGCAATGCAGCATACGGCGGCGAACGATGCCAGTCGCCTGTCCTGTCCGCTTCTCTGCCTGCTTCTCTGTCCGTTATCCCGCCACGGCCAGCCGCTCATCAAGCCCGCTCGCATGGACGCTCTCCCCTCGTCTGTTCTGACTGTTATGCGTGAGCGGCGCGTCGGCCGCTTTCGTGATTTCCGTGATGTGCGATGCCCTGTCCGGCCCCATGATATACGGGCGGGGACGCGAGGCGCGCGGCGATGGGGTATGCTGTCGCGAAATTTGCGGGGCCGCCTGCACGACGGCCGGAAAGTCGCGTCGATCAAGCCATCAGGAGGATGCAAGCGATGTGGTATTTCACGTGGATACTCGGCATCGGCGTGGCGCTCGGCTTCGGCATCATCAACGTGATGTGGCTCGACGCGAACGGCAAGTTCTTCGAGCGGCACGCAAACGGAGCGCCTTCTGGCGGAGCGCCCTCTGGCGCAGACGCGGCCGACGCCCGCCCATCGGCAGCACGGGATGACCGTTCGTGACGCGTCTGGTGATTTTTTGCGGTCACGCCGGCACCGGTAAAACCTCGCTCGCCAAACGTTTGATCGGCCCGCTCGCGCGCGCGACGGGCGAACCGTTCTGTCTGCTCGACAAGGACACGCTCTACGGCCGCACGAGCGCCGCGACGCTCACCGCGCTCGGTCAGGACCCGCATGACCGCGACAGTCCGCTGTTTCTCCACCATCTGCGCGATCCCGAATACCAGGGCTTGCTCGACACCGCGCGCGAAAATCTCGCGCTGGGCGTGAGCGTGCTGGTGGTCGCGCCGTTGTCGCGCGAGGCGCGTGAGCGGCGTCTCACCGATCGTGCGTGGCTGGGTGTAGAGGCGGAGGTGAAGGTGGCGGCGGTCTGGGTGCGCTGCGACGAAGCCACCGCGCAGCGCCGCATCGTGGCGCGCGCCCATCCCGATGACGCCTACAAGCTCGCGCACTGGGACGACTACCGGCAGCGCCGTATCGAGCCGGAAGGCGCGGCGCTCGACGCGCTCATTGTGTTCGATACCACTTCGCCCGCCGAGGCGGACTACGACGCGCTCTTGCAGCGCCTCGTGACGGCGGCCGAGGACTGAGCGAACGCAATCGCCACGGCCGCCGCAACCTCAATCAAGCTCAATCGACCTTATACGACGGCCACCGGCGCGCGCGCATCGAGCGTCGCGCCCTCGTACACCTGGCCGAAGCGGTTGGCGAGAAATTCCGGCAGCGAGACCTGCTCCTGACGCACGAAGCCCGCCTGCGGCAGACGCTTTTCGCGGAACAGATCGAGCACCGCGCACATCGACCCAGCCGTGGTGATCTGGATCGCGCTCATCGGCATGCCGCAGACGGTCTTCGCGAAGATCTTGCGCGTGAAGACTTCCTGCACGAGCTGACCGTTGCGCATGCCCGTGACGGTCATGAAGATCAGCACGACGTCCTGCTCGGTCGACGGAATCGCGCGGCGCATGATCGACTTGAGCGTGTCGCGGTCGCCCGACAGGCGCAGATCTTCGAGCAGGAACTGCATCAGCGCGCGATGCCCCGGATAGCGCACCGACTTGTAGTCGAGCGACTCCACGCGGCCCGACAGCGTCTCGCACAGCGTGCCGAGTCCGCCCGAGGTGTTGAACGCCTCGTACTCCACGCCGTCGAGCGAAAAATGTTCGAGGCCTTCGAGCGGCTGCACCCATTGCGTGCGGCTGTCGCGAATCGCTTCGCAAGGCTGGCAATACTCGTTGATGAGACCGTCGACGCTCCACGTGAGGTTGTATTTGAGCGCATTGGTCGGAAACTGCGGCAGCGCGCCCACGCGCATTTTCACTTCGCGGATCTCGCTGAAGCGGCTCGCGAGCGCGTGCGCCGCGATGCCGATGAAGCCCGGCGCGAGACCGCATTGCGGCATGAAGGCGTGATCGGCGCCTTCGGCGAGCGCGCGGATCGCGTGGGTGGCGCGCACGTCCTCGGTCAGATCGAAGTAATGCACGCCCGCGCCTTTGGCCGCCGACGCGACGTTCACGGCGAGGTAATACGGCAGCGCGTTGATCAGCACGTCGTAGCCTTCGAGCGCGCCGCGCAGCGCGGCGGCATCGCCGGAATCGGCGCGCACGGTGGGAATGCCCTGCGCCGTGAGCGCGTCGAGCGCGCGTGCGTCGCGGTCGAGCGCGGCCACTTCGTAGTCGCCGGTTTCGCGCAGCATGTGAGCAATGGTCTGGCCAATCAGGCCGGCGCCTGCAATCGCGACTTTCATCTCGCCTCTCCTTTTGATGTTCTGTGATCGGTGGGCTTGGCGCGCCCGCTCGAAGACAGTCTAGGGCGGTGCAAAATCAGTTGATAGGCGCAAAATGATGCGCTTTGACGTCGACTTTCGTCATTTCGACGATGGTTTTCGTCGAAATGACGAAAAAGCGTAAAACCAGCGTAAAAACGCGCCGCAGCAAAGGGGCCTTGCGCGGCCTTGCCTGGCTTGCGGCAGCGCTCAACTGGCAGCGCTCAGCCCATCACCGTGCCGCGATCGATCTTGCGCGCGAGCACGATCGACGTGGTCGTGCGCTCCACGCCCTGCATGCCGCCGATCTGGTCGAGCAGATCGTTCAGACGATCGGGCGAATCGGCGCGCAGCCAGGCCACGTAGTCGTATTCGCCGCTCACCGCGCAGAGCAACTGCACCTCGGGCATCTTGCCGAGCCGCTTCTGCACGTCGGGCCCGTGACGCGGCGCGATGATCAGGCCGACCCACGCCTGCAGGCTCGCGTCGAGCACGTCCTGACCGAGCCGCACGCCATAGCCCGCGATCACCTGCGTGCGTTCGAGCCGCGCGATGCGCGCGAGCACCGTGGTGCGCGCGACGCCGAGCTGACGCGCGAGATTGGCCACGCTTTCGCGCGCGTTTTCCTGCAGCAGCGCGACGAGGCTGCGGTCGAGGTCGTCGAGTTGATCGAGGCGCGGCGGTCTCATCGAGGAAGCGGCTCTCTGTGTGAAGAAACGTTAAGAAGATCAGGCCATTATCGCGCGCGCAGCCGCCCATGCGAAAACAACATGCGTCACGTCCAGACACGCAACGTGACGTGCGAAGCGGGACGCAAAGCGCGTATTTCAGGGTATTTCGGAGCGTTTCGTTTGTAAGCAGTTGTCGCATCGCAGCCGCTTTAACGCGATAACGTGGTACTAATATCGCCTGCCAACCCGGCCTCGCGCCTCGCGCGCCTGGCTGGATTACGCGCCTACTCGCTACGAAATGAAGATTCAAGGAGCAAGAATGAAGAAAGCTTTCGTCATCCTGGCCGCGACGCTCTCCATGAGCGGTGCGTTCGCGCAAACTGCTGCGTCCACGCCTGTGGCCGCAGCGGCGTCGGGTGCCGACGTGCGCGCCGCGCAACATCAGCAACGCGTGGAAGAGCGCATCGCTTACCTGCACTCGGCGCTGAAGATCACGCCCGAGCAGGAGCCGCAATGGAAGGCGTTCGCCGACACGATGCGCGGCAACGGCGAGACCATGGCCACGCTGTACAAGCAGCGCGCGGACAGCGAAACGTCGCGTAACGCGCTCGACGACATGAAGCAGTACGCGCAGATCAGCCAGGCGCACGCCGACGACATGCAGAAGCTCGTGACGGCCTTCGAGCCGCTCTACACCAGCCTCTCGCCGGAACAGAAGAAGCTCGCCGACACCACCTTCCGTCATCACGGCCCGACGCCGGGCGCGAAGGGTCCGGCACACGGCAAGCACAAGGGCAAGCCGAAGTCGAAGGCGCCGGCAGCGGCAGCCAGCGGCGCGGAAGCCGCGAGCGCGCCGGCGGCCGAATAAGGTTCGCCTGAGGCTTCGCTGAGATCGAGTCGAGGTTCACCCTTCCGGCTCGACCGCGACGAAGCCTTGCGGAACACGCGAAGGCCGGGCATCATGCCCGGCCTTCCTGCATTTCCGGGCGGATTTTTCGCCTATATTTCAGGCTGTCGTTTTCCGCTCTCTCTGCTTTTTGCGCCTGCCGCCACCATGATCGAACTGAACCACCTCGACCTCGCCGCCGATTCCGCCGCGCAACGCGTCGTCAAGGACGAAACCGTCACGGTCGAATTCGCCGCCGCGCCTGGCGAGCTGATGAGCCTCGAAGGCCCGAATCGCTACGCGCAAGGCGACGCGATCATCACCGGCGCGACCGGCGAACGCTGGGTCGTTTCGCGCGACCGCTTCGATCCGAAATATCTGCCCGCCGACGCTGCGCTCGCGCACGGCATGGCCGGCGCGTACCGCAACCGTCCGTCGGTGGTGCTTGCCAAACGGATCGACGAGCCGTTCACCATCGTGCGCTCGGCGGGCGGCGACCGCCTCACCGGCGCGGCCGGCGACTGGGTCATGCAATATGCGCCCGGCGATTACGGCGTCGTGAAGGCTGCGCGTTTCGCGAAGGTCTATCGACTGGCCGACTGAGCGTTGGCGAACCGATCGGCTAGCTGATCGGCTAACTGGGCGCGTCGCCCGACGCGCCCAGCATCGACGCATCGCAAAGCGGCGCCGGAACCCCGGCGCCCGCTCCCTCAAGCAAACTCTTCGTCCAGCGCGAGCGTCACGTCGCGCGGCGTTTCCTCGCCCTTCGCGTGCTGCTCCTCGAGCGAGCCGATGGTCGCTTCCACGTAGGCGCGCAGCACCGCGAAGCTGCGTCCGCGCAAACGCGGCGGCAGCGCCCGGTAACGCGCGAGCGCGGCGGGCGCGATGGCAACCGAGAGCGTCATGCGGCGCGCGGCGGCGCCCATGCGCATCGCCACCCAATGCACGACGAGCAGCGGCGCGCCGTTGTCGGCTGGCTGCTCGCTAAAGCGCGTCTGCTCGGGGAACAGATCGGCGATCACGCGCGCGAGTTCCTCGAAATCGGGACTCGCGCATTCAAACAGATAGTCTTCCATCGCTGGCCAATAAAGTGAAAAAGCGCTGCGGTGCAGGACTCTAGCAGACCGCGGATCAGACCGCGCGCGCGGGACGTCCCGGCGCGCAGCGGCGGAACAGCACGACGGCCACCGCGACCGCCACGAACGCATAGAGCGCATCCACGGCGACGAGCGGCACGAGACGCGCCTGGAACATCGCCGCGGGCACGTCGATCAGCGCGTGCAGCACGATCGCGAGCGGCAGGATCGACTTGCGCCCCGCCTGCACGCCGCGCCACATCAGCACCGACAGACCGATCTGAAACACGAACGCCGACGTGCGTTCGAGCGCGAAAATGCCGGCCTGGAGCGGCGACAGCGTGGCGAGCACCATATGCACGCGCAGCACCGAATCCATCGTCAGATTGCTCAGATGCGAGTCGAGCTCGCCCCGGTTCGCGAGCACCGCGAAGAAGATCCACTGCAGCTGCACGAGCACGCCGACGAACCACGCTTCCGCGCCGCCGTGGCCGATGCCGTAGGCAAGGCCCGTACTGTCGACGGGCGTGTTGGGCAGACGGCCGCCGCGCCGCGCGAGCAGGCGCATCGCGACGTAGCGCCCCACTTCCTCGCAGACGCCGGCCGCGAGCGCGCCGTACAGCACGAAAGCGATCGGACTGGTGAGCAGCTGCGCCGTGGCCGGGTTCTGATGCAGCACGAAGTCGTTGAGGCCGCGTTCGAGCACGGTCGCGAAAAACGCGAACACCGCGACGCCGGTGATGGTGTCGCGCCAGTCGAATCGGAACGGTTTGCGCAGCCGGCGATAGACGGAAATGGGCAAAACGGCGACGAACAGCGTGGCGAGCGACAGGCAGACGAGCGTGACCGGATCTACGTGCATGGGGTTCCTTGTGACATCCGGCGCGCCGGGCGCGCGCCGCAGCCCGAATCATCGCAGATATCGGGCGGCTCGCGCAGCCCCGGCTGCGGCCCCGCGCTGTGTCACGTCACGCCGCGCGCCCCGCTGTCTGCACGGTGCGGCGGTTCAGCCGGGCGGATTCAGCCGAGCGTCGAGGCCCGCACGACGAGTTCGCCGGGGAACGCCGCCGCGCGCGCGGCGGGCGCCGCGCCTTCGATGCGCTCGTGCAGGAATTCGACGGCGCGATAACCGATCTCGCGCGTCGGCTGGCGGATCGTCGTGATGCCGGCGAGTTCGGCCCATTCGGGGTCGTCGATGGCGATCAGCCCGACTTGCTGCGGCCATTGGGCGCCGAAGCGCGCCTTCAGATGCAGCGCGAGGCGCAGCGCGACCGGCGCGTTCGCCGCGAACAGCGCGCAGCGCGCGCCGCGCTTCGCGGCCTCGGCCAGATGCGCGTCGAGCGCTTCGAGTGCGGGCGCGACGGTGTCCTCCTCGCGCAGATCGAGCACATGCGTCGCGTGCCGCAATCCGTCCTGGCGCGCTGCCTGCGTCGCGTGGCGAAACGCCGCTTCGCGCTCGCGCCGCGAACTCACGTGCTCGAACGGCTGCACCACGAACACGAGATCGTCGTAGCCGCGTTCGAGCAGATGCTCGACGCCGAGCCTCACGGCCGCCGCGTTGTCGAGCCCGACCACATCGGCGTCCAGACCGTCGACGGTGCGGTCCACCAGCACGGCCGGAATGCCGCCGCTGCCGACCGGCTTGAGCATCGACTCGCGCACGCCGAGCGCGTTCACGATCACGCCTTCCACGCGATACGTCGTGAGCAGTTGCAGATAGCGCCGCTCCATGTCGACTTCGTTGGCGGCGTGGCAGATCAGCGGCATATAGCCGAGCGCGTGACACGCCGACTCCACGCCTTGCAGCACTTCGACCGAATACGGATTGGCGAGGTCGGCGAGCAGCAGCCCGAGCAGACGGTTGCGGCCGCGCTTGAGGCCGCGCGCCATCTGGTTGGGCCGATAGTCGAGGCGCTCGATGGCCGCTTCGATGCGCGCGCGCAGATCGGGCGACAGCACCGACAACTCGCCGTTCAGATAGCGCGAGATGCTGGTCTTGCCGGTGCCCGCCTCGCGCGCGACATCGCTGATCGTCGCGCGGCGCGGCGCGCCGGCTTGAGCGTCACCCTGAGCGTCCTGATGCGGCTCACCCGCGCCGATGCTCATCGCGCGAGCACCTCGCGATTGACGATGTTGTTGCGCAGCGTGCCCGCCAGTGCACCGACGAGGTTTTCGGCGGCGTTGCGCGCCATCGCATGACGCGTTTCGTGCGTGGCCGAGCCGATATGCGGCAGCGCCACCACATTCGGCATGCGCAGCAGCGGCGAAGCCGGATCGATCGGTTCCTGCTCGAACACGTCGAGGCCCGCGCCGTGGATCGTGCCCGCTTCGAGTGCGGCGATCAGCGCCGCTTCGTCGACGGTCGCGCCGCGCGAGGCGTTGATCAGGATCGCGCTTTTCTTCATCTTGCGGAACTGCTCCGCGCCGATCATGTGGCGCGTGGCGTCGGTGAGCGGCACTTGCAGGCAGACGAAATCCGACTCGGCGAGCAGCGTGTCCAGCTCGACGCGGCGCGCGCCATACTCGCGTTCGGCCGTCTCGTTCGGGCTGCGGTTGGTGTAGAGCACGTTCATGTTGAAACCCAGCGCCGCACGACGCGCGACCGCGCCGCCAATGCGTCCGAGCCCGACGATGCCGAGCGTCTTGCCCTGCACGTCCACGCCGAATTGCGGCGCGCCGATGCTGGCCTTCCAGTGGCCCGCCTTCACCCAGTCGGCCAGTTCGACCACGCGGCGCGCGCTCGCGAGGATCAGCGAGAACACGGTGTCGGCGGTCGATTCGGTCAGCACGTCGGGCGTGTGCGCGAGCACGATGCCGCGTCGCGTGAGATCGGCCACGTCGAACTGGTCGAAGCCCACGGAAATCGTCGAGAGCGCCTTGATGCGCGTGCCGTCGAGCATCGCGGGCGTCACCTTGACGCTCGCGCCGATCGCGCCGTCGGCGTCCTTGAGCGCGGCGGCGAGCGCTTCGGCGTTGTTGCCGTCGACGAATTCGACTTCGGCGTGCTCGCGCAGATACGCGGTGACGTCGTCGGGCAGGGCTTTGTAGGCAACGATTTTTTGCTTCATAAGTGCGCTATCTCTCGAAGGCTTCAATGCGGTCAGGACGGTGTGACGGTGATAACGGCGATGGCCGCCCGTGCGGACATCGTCGCGATGATCACGAAAGCGTTATTTTCCATGCAGCGGCGCGGCATAGCCACCCGCGTCGTCGCGCTGCGGCTTGACGGCGAGCGTGAGGCCCACCGCGACCACCAGCGCCACGCTCATGAACGCATAGGATGCCGCAGGCGAGCCCGTCGCGCCATTCAGATAGCCGACCACGTACGAGCCCACGAACGAGCCGAGCGCGCCCATGCTGTTGATCAGCGCCATCGCGCCGCCCGAGACGTTCTTCGGCAGCAGTTCCGGCACGATCGCGAAGAACGGGCCATACGGCGCGTACATCGCGGCGCCCGCCACGACCAGCAGCGCGTACGAGAACCAGAAGTGCGTCGAGCCGAGCGCATAGGAGAGCGCGAACGCCAGCGCGCCCACCAGCAGGAACGGCCACACGAAGGCGCGGCGATTGTTGAGCTTGTCGGACGCCCACGAAGCGGCGAGCATCGCGATGGTAGCAGCGAGATACGGCAATGCCGAGAGCCAGCCCGTTTCGACCATGCCGAGCGACGAGCCGTTCTTCACGATCGACGGCAGCCACAGCACGAAACCATACACGCCGATGCTCCAGCAGAAATACTGCGCCGAAAGCAGCATGACGGCGGGCGTGCGGAACGCTTCGGCGTAATTCTTGACCGGCTTGATGGCGGCCTGTTCGGCGCGGAAGGCGGCGTCGAGCGCGCGTTTTTCGTCGTTCGAGAGCCACGTCACCTGGGCGGGTTTGTCGCGCACGAGCAGCCACCAGCACACGGCCCAGACCACGGCGGGCACGCCCTCCGCGATGAACATGTGGCGCCAGCCGAACGCATGCACGAGATAGCCCGAGACCACCGACATCCACAGCACCGTGACCGGATTGCCGAGAATCAGAAAGGTGTTCGCGCGCGAGCGTTCGCTGCGGGTGAACCAGTTGCTGATGTAGATGAGCATCGCGGGCATCACCGCGGCCTCGACCACGCCGAGCACGAAGCGGATCGCCATCAGCGAGGGAATGTTGGAGACCACGCCCGTGAGCGCCGCGCAGCCGCCCCACAGCACGAGACTCACGAACACGAGCTTGCGCACGCTGCGGCGTTCGGCGTAGACCGCGCCCGGAATCTGGAAGAAGAAGTAGCCGAGAAAGAACAGCGCGCCGATCAGCGACGAGAGCGCCGGGCTGATGCCCAGATCGCGATTGATGCCGGCCGCCGACGCGAAGCCGTAGTTCGCGCGGTCGAGATACGCGAGGCTGTACGTGATGAATACGATCGGCATGATCGCCCACCAGCGGCGCGGTGCAAGCGAGGTTGAGGTCATCGATGTCTCCTGTTGATCGCATCGGGCGCGAGTGCGCCTCGTGCGGTCCCATGCATGGCTGATGGATGCCGAGCGCGGTTTCGAGCGCGCCCGGTTGCTGCCTGCCCGGGTTCGTTGCCGGACCGTTTTACGCGGCGTGCGCCGGGGTTGCGGGCGCTGCGGGCGTTGAGGTCTGCGTGGCCTGCTCCGCGTCCCGGGCTTCGAGCGCATCGAGCTGTTCACGCGTGGGCAAGCCTTCCGAGTCGCCGATCACCTGCACCGCGAGCGCGCCGATGCGGTTGCCGCGCGCGACCGCCTCGGGCAGCGGGCGGCCTTCGAGCAGCGCGCTCACCACGCCGACCGCGAAGCCGTCGCCGGCCCCAACCGTATCGACGACCTTCTCCACCCGCCGCGCGGGCACGTGCCCGTAGACGCCTTCAGCGGTCTCGAAGTACGCGCCATCCGCACCGAGCTTCACGACCACGCCGCGCGCGCCGCGCTCCAGATAGAAACGCGCGATCAGCGCCGGATCGTCCGAGCCCGTGAGAATGCGGCCTTCGTTGACGCCCGGCAGCACCCAGTCGGCGAGGCGCGCGAGTTCGTTGAGCGTCGCGACCATCTCGGCTTCGGAGCCCCAGAGCGTCGGGCGCAGGTTCGGGTCGAAGCTGATCGTGCGGCCCGCTTCGCGCATCTCGCGCGCGAGCAGGAACGCGAGTTCGCGCGACGTCGAGGAAATCGCCGGCGCCACGCCGCTCAGATGCAGATGGCGCGCGCCGAGCACATAGCCGCGCTTGAAGTCGCCGATCGACAGATGGCTCGCCGCCGAACCGCGACGGAAATATTCGACGGCCGGATCGCTGCCGTCGTCGCATTTCGACTTGAGCTGGAAGCCGGTGGGAAAGCGCTCGTCGATGGCCACGCATTGCGTGTCGATGCCTTCCTGCGTGAGCACCGCGCGCACGAAGCGGCCGAACGAATCGTCGCCGACGCGGCTCATCCAGCCCACCTTGAAGCCGAGGCGCGCGAGGCCGGTCGCCACGTTGAGTTCCGCGCCCGCCGCGCGTTTCGTGAACTGCGCGACGCCGTGCAGCGGGCCGGTTTCAGCGGCGACGAACATCGCCATCGCCTCGCCGTAAGTGATGACATCGAGTGGGTGGTTCATGGAATGCGTTCCTGAATGGGGAGAATGCGGGCCGTTCGGGCGGCTCGTTCGGGCGGCTTCAAGCGGCGCCGAGCCAACTCACGTAGCGCGCGGCGTCGGCGGCGAGGCGCGTCTCGTCGAACGGAAACTCGATGCCGCGCGGCACGTCCGACGGCAGGCGCGCGAGCGCGGCGCGGCACAGCGGATCGTCGGCGGCGGGCGCGCACGGAAAACGCCGCGCGCCCTCGCCCTGCACGGCCTTGCAGTGGATGTACTCGACGTGCGGCGCGAGCGCCACGGCAGCCATCAGCGGCGCTTCGCCGGTCCACTGCCAGTTGCCGATATCGAACGTCATGCCGATCAGCCCGTCGTGGCCGCTCGCGCGCAAGGCGCGGAACAGGCCGGTGAACTGCGCGAGGCGGCCGCCCTGTTCGAGCTGGCCGTTTTCAACGACCACGCGCGGCAGGCGGGTTGCGTTTGTGGCGTCATTCGCGCGCGGTTCCGCGAGGACGGCGGCGAGCTGCGCCGCGTGCGCGTCGCCCGCGAATCCGCCGAGCTGAAGCTTCACGAAACGCGCGCCGAGCGCCTGACCGCACGCGAGCGCCTCGCGCAAGGCGGCTTCGTCGAGCGCGCCGTCGTCGGCGTAGAGCGAATCGGGCGTCGACCACACGGGCCACATCTGCGCCTCCGCAAACGCTGTGCCGAGCGTGCGCAGCGCGTCGAGGCCCGCGTCGGCGTCGTCCATCAACTCGCGCCGCACCTCGAACGCCTGCGCGCCGCCCGCTTTCGCGATCTCCAGCCAGGCCGCGTGTCCGTCACGCCGGATCGCTCCCGCGCCGAATGCGCTCGCCACAATTGCCACTTCCGCCATCGTCGTCTTCCTGTTGCCGGGTGGGCCGGATCGCGGTTTTTGCGTGATCCGGCACCCTTCTGAATTATCTTGGAACCGGTTCCAATCCAGTCCCGAAAAAAGGCGCGTGAAGCGCCTGATCGATGGCGGGATAGTGCGCCGAGGCGCCAGGCGACGCCATTGTGGAAATCCCCTAAGTCACGGCGGGAACCGGCTGGCGGCGCTGCCGTCGTCGGGCGTGTCGAGCAGGCAGAGTTCGAGAAAGCGCTGCGCGACCCGCGACGCCGCGCCCGCGTGCGGCACGAGGATCGAAAATCGCCGCGCCAGCGGTTCGGGGCCGATGCGGATCTGGCGCAGCGCGCCGTCCTCGTGGCGCATCGACATCGCCGAGACGAAACCGATGCCCATGCCCGCGCGCACCGCCTCCTTTACGCCCTCCACGCCCGCGATTTCGAGCGCGACGCGCATCGGCACCGCCGCACGCGCGAACGCGCGCTCGACCAGTTGACGCACGCCCGAGCCGTCCTCGCGCAGCACCAGCGGCCAGTCGCCGAAGGCGTTCAGGGCGCAGCGCGGCGCGCCCTCGTTGGCGCCCTCATTTGCCCCCTCGCCTGCGCTCTCGCCGAGTTGCTGGATCAGCGCATGCCCGCGCGGCGCAATAGCGACGATTTCGTCCTCGTGCCACGGATGCACGGCGGTGTCGGCGGGCAACTGCTCGCCCACCGGCCCTTCCACGAGCGCGATGTCGATCTGGCCGAGCATGGCGACCACGTCCGAGGTGTTGCCGCTCGCGGTTTCGAGCTTGACGTCGGGATAGCGCCGATGGAATGCCGCGACCAGATAAGGCAGCCGGTAGCTCGCGGGCGTGGTGCTCGCGCCGATGCGCAGCGTGCCGCGTTCGAGCCCGCGCAGCGCGTCGCGGAATGTCTGGGCGTCGCGCCAGGTGTCGCGCAGCCGCGCCGCGTAGGCCGCGAGCTGCTCGCCGGTGGGCGTGAGGCGCACGCCGCGGCCGTCGCGCAGATACAGCGGCTCGCCGAATTCCTCCTGCAACAGCCGCAATTGCCCCGACACGGCGGGCTGCGACAGATGCAGCGCGAGCGCCGCGCGGCTGATGTTGCGGTGCTCGGCGACGGCGGCGAACGTTATCAGTTGCTCCGGGGTCATGGCGTCGATCTATAAGGTTGACCTATATTTTACTTCGCAAATGACGATTTTTCATATCCTTATATCTAAATTAGGATTAGCGCATTCGCTCGATACCGACCTGGATAACCATTATGTCCACCCCATCGACCACGCTTGCACACTCACCGTCATCCACACGCGGCCAGCTGAACGGCGTGTTGTTCGTCGCGCTGTTCGCCGCCGCCGTCACACGCGTCGCCTCGCTGCCGGCCATCGCCAATCTGGGCTTGAGCCCGCTGATCGTCGGCATCGTCGCGGGGGCCATCTACGGCAACGCGCTGCGCGACGGCATGCCGGAAAGCTGGGCCGCCGGCATCAACTTCTCGGCGCGCAAGCTGCTGCGTATCGCCGTGGCGTTCTTCGGGCTGCGCGTGAGCCTGCAGGAAATCGCCCAGGTGGGCCTGCCTGGGCTCGTCGAATCGGTTGTGATCGTCGTGAGCACGCTCGCGATCGGCACCTGGGTCGGCATGAAGGTCATGAAGCTCGACCGCGACACCGCCATCCTCACGGCGGCGGGCAGCGCGATCTGCGGCGCGGCCGCCGTGCTCGCCTTCGAGTCGACGCTGCAATCGAAGCCGCACAAGAGCGCGATGGCCGTGGGCAGCGTGGTGCTGTTCGGCACGCTCTCGATGTTCCTCTATCCGCTGCTCTACCGCGCGGGCTGGCTGCATCTCGATACGGTCGGCGCGGGCCTGTTCTTCGGCGGCACGATTCACGAAGTCGCGCAGGTCGTGGGCGCGGCGAGCAACGTGAGCCCCGAAGCCACGCACATCGCCACCATCGTCAAGATGACGCGCGTCATGCTGCTCGTGCCGGTGCTGCTCGTGCTCGGCGTGTGGCTGAGCCGCTCGGCGCGCCAGGCAGCCGGCAAGGCGCAGGATGCGCAGCACGGCGCCCGCAAGCTCGCGGTGCCCTGGTTCGCGCTCGGCTTCCTCGCGCTGGTGATCGTGAACTCGCTGCACGTGCTGCCCGAAGCGGCCACCTCGACGCTGAACACGCTCGACACCTTCGCACTCACCATGGCCATGACGGCGCTCGGCATCGAAACGCGCTTTTCGCAGATCCGCCAGGCCGGTCCGCGTGCGCTGACCACGGGTTTCATCCTCTACGTCTGGCTGACGGTCGGCGGCCTCGCGATCACCTGGGGCGTGGAGCGTCTGTTCGGATGACGCTTGCATAAACCCCGCATGAACCCGGGCCGCGCCGGTCCGCCCGGCCGCGCCCCCAGCCCCTTCGCCATCAGCCCCGCCCATCGCGGGGCTTTTGGCGTTTCTGCGCACGGAGCACGCGCAAACCAGGCGCGCCGGTTGCGGGCCATACTGTCCGATGCCGCCCGCCGCTGGGGCGGCCGTTCGACGAAGGGGACGACCGATGGCATACGAACTGTATTACTGGGACGGCCTGCAGGGCCGGGGCGAATTCGTGCGGCTCGCGCTGGAAGAAGCGCGGGCGCCGTATATCGACGTGGCGCGCGGCTCGAAGGACGATGGCCAGGGCATCGGCGCGATGATGGCCGAGCTGGAAAGCGACGACCCGTATCCGCCCTACGCGCCGCCGTTTCTGAAGGACGGCGAACTGATCGTGCCGCATGTGGCCAACATCCTGTTCTACCTCGGGCCGAAGCTCAAGCTCGCGCCGCGCGACGAAGGCTTGCGGATCGTCGCGAACGGCTTGCAGCTCACGATCGCCGATCTGGTGACCGAGGCGCACGACACCCATCACCCGATCGCGAGCAGCCTCTACTACGAGGACCAGAAGGACGAGGCGAAGGCGCGCTCGAAGGATTTCATCGCGCATCGCATTCCGAAATTCATGGGCTATTTCGAGCGCGTGCTCGCGCAGAATCCCGACGGGCCGCGCCATATGGTCGGCAATGCGCTCAGTTACGTCGATCTCTCGATGTTTCAGATCGTCGAGGGCTTGCGCTACGCGTTTCCGAAGGCCACGAAGCATTTCGCCGATCACTATCCGCACGTGGTCGCGCTGCGCGACGCGGTTGCGGCGCATCCGCCTGTCGCTGCGTATCTGGCCTCCGAGCGGCGTCTGCCGTTCAACGAAACCGGCATCTTCCGGCACTACCCGGAACTCGACCACGCCGTGCGCTGAGCGCGCCCGCGCGGCCGTTTCATTGCCCTGCGCCTGACGCAGCGCATGCCGCGCTGCGCACGATCCCGGCAGCCGCGACGCCCGCGCGGCGCCGCGACGCTATCCTCGCCATATCGACGCTTTCGCACGCACGCCGCCTCGCGCGCGTGCGATCCTGTTCACCTTTTCAACCCGCCCGCCTGCCGTGCTGTCATTCCTGCTGAAACTGCGCACCCGCGCCCGCGACCTCTTTCGTCTCTCCGACGCCCACACGATGCTGATCTGGTCGGTCATCGTCGGCGTGGCCGGCGCCTTTGCGACCGTGCTGTTCCGCGAAGGCATCGCGCATCTCCAGATCCTGTTCACGGGCAGCGAAGGCAGTTTCGTCGAGATGGCGCGCCGTCTGCCGTGGTACACGCGCATCGGACTGCCGACGGCGGGCGGCTTCATCGCGGGCTGCCTGCTGCTCGTGGCGAAGCGCAGCACGGCGGGCGCGCCCGCGGGCGGCAACAACAAGCCGATCCATACCGACTACGTGGAAGCCGTGGCGATCGGCGACGGCGTGATGCCGGTCGGCAAGAGCATCTGGCGCAGCGTCTCGTCGCTGTTCACGATCGCGAGCGGCGGCTCGATCGGCCGCGAAGGCCCGATGGTGCAGCTCGCCGCGCTGGCCGCGTCGCTGATCGGCCGCTGGGTCCACTTCGATCCGCAGCGCCTGCGCCTGCTCGTGGCGTGCGGCGCGGCGGCCGGTATTACCTCCGCGTACAACGCGCCGATCGCGGGCGCGTTTTTCGTCACCGAAATCGTGCTCGGCTCGATCGTGATGGAAAGCTTCGGGCCGATCGTGGTGTCGTCCGTGGTCGCGAACATCACGATGCGCGAGTTCGCGGGTTACAAGCCGCCGTACGAGATGCCGGTGTTTCCGCCCGTGACGGGCATCGAAGTGCTGCTGTTTGTGGCGCTCGGCCTCTTGTGCGGTGCGCTCGCGCCGCGTTTTCTCTCGCTGCTCGACGTGGCCAAAGCGGGCTTTGGCAAGCTCGCGATTCCGCTGCCCGCGAAGCTCGCGCTCGGCGGCCTCGTCTGCGGCGTGATTTCGGTGTGGACGCCCGAGGTCTGGGGCAACGGCTACAGCGTGGTGAACTCGATCCTGCATTCGCCGTGGACCTGGACGGCGCTCGCGGCGGTGCTCGTCTTCAAGCTGATGGCGACGGCGGCGACGGTCGGCTCGGGCGCGGTCGGCGGCGTCTTCACGCCGACGCTGTTCATGGGCGCGGTGGTCGGCTGCCTGTTCGGCCAGGGCATGCAGGCGCTCTGGCCGCACGGCACCTCGGCGCCGTATGCGTATGCGATGGTCGGCATGGGCGCGTTCCTCGCGGGCGCGACCCAGGCGCCGCTGATGGCGATCCTGATGATCTTCGAGATGACGCTGAGCTATCAGGTCGTGCTGCCGCTGATGCTCTCCTGCGTGGTCGCGTACTTCGTCGCGCGCGCGACCGGCAAGAAGTCGATGTACGAAATCACGCTGCACCGCAACCGAGAGGAAGCCGAACGCCTGCGCCTGCGCGCCACGCAGATGCGCGAACTCGTGCGCCCCGCCGATACCGTCGTGCGCGCCGGGGCGACCGTGCAGGACATGACGCGCGTGTTCCTCGAATATCCGGTCAAATACCTCTACGTGACCGACGACGACGGCCGCTTTCTCGGCGCGGTCGCGCTCGCCGACATCACCAATGACCTGCTGCAAAAGCGCGATACCTCGAACAAGCATGCCTGCGACTACCTCAAGGCCTCGTTCGACGTGCTGACGCCCGACATGCCGCTCGCCGTTGCGCTGCAGCATTTCATGTCGTTTCAGGGCGAGCGCCTGCCGGTGATCGAGAGCACGCAGCAGCCGAAGCTCGCGGGCGTGGTCTACAAGACGTCGCTGCTGGACGCCTATCAGCGGCTGAACGCCGAGCGCTGAGGCGCGGCAGAATCCCTCATCGCGAAAAAAGCACACGCGTTCGCGACGCGCGCAGGTGTTTGCTGCCATTATGAGCAAGTCGCTCGCGCGTGCGCGCGTGGCGGCGGTCACAGCCGGTTGCTCCAGCCGGTTCGTCCTTGCACAGGCCGCCTCGCCCGCCATCCGCACGCGCCGCGCTGAGCCGCTTCGCCGCCGGGTTCGCCATGACGCTCGCCGTCACGGATCTCGCCCGCCGGCAGCGGTCGCCGCATCGCTCGGACGCAGGGGCGCACCGACGCGGTACGGCACTTGCTGCGACCCTCGGGCCGCATGAGGAAAGGAGGTCGAGCGATGAAAACCTCGACGCTGATGACCACCGTGCTGCTGTCCGCGTCGTGTTTCGCCGCGCCGGTCCGCACACAGGATGCCCAGATCGACCGCGCCAGCGCGCACGCGATGGCGCCGTCCGCACGCTCTCCAATGGCCGATGTGCCCGTGGCGCCACCCGCGCCCGACGTGCCCGCCTCCACGAGCACGCAGCGCTGGGAATATCTGACCCTGCCTAAGTCGCACCGCCTCGACCACGTGCTCACGCCCGACGTGCATCTCCAGACCTGATCCGAACGCGGCTGTGCCCGCCCGCCGGAGCGGCCGCGCAGCCTGCGGCGGATTCCGGCGTGGATTGTGTATGCTTGTGCGGCGACGCCCGCGGACCGGACCGCCATGCACGCCAAAAACGTCAGGCGCGGTCCGCGAAGCCATCATCCGCTCGCCCGGCGGCCCTCGCCGCTGCCGGGAACTTCAGCCCGTTCAGCAAGGATTCGCCGCATGTCCGCCTCCCGCATCCCCGAAGAACCGATCGATCTCCAGTTCACCGACGTGCTGCGCGAAGTGCGTTGGCCCGCCAACAAGGACGATCTCGTGGACGCCGCGCGCGCGGCGGGCGCAAGCAACGAAGTGCTGGCGATCCTCGACGGGATGCCCGAGCAGGATTACCACGACGTGGCCTCGGTCACACAGCTGATCGGCAGCAATTACGGCCCTGGCCTCGGTATTTGAGGCGCGCCGCGCGCACCCGTCAGGCGTCGCGGCCGAACACCACGCGCGCGAAAAAGCGGCCCAGCACTTCCTCCACCACCGGCGGCGTCACGTGCTGCGGATCGGCCGTGGCCAGGAATTGCACGCCGTCGCACAGGCCCATGAGCCCGAGCGCCATCAGGTCCGGCGCGATCGTGACCGGCGTGCCCACGCGCGCCGAGAACTCCGAGATATAGGCGCCGAGGCGCTCGCGCTTTTCCTTCATGAACGCGTTGAAACGCGCCCGGAATCGCGCGTCGCGCGCCGCGAGCAGCTTGGCTTCGACCCACAGCAGGAACATCTTGTTGTCCTGCGGCAGGCGGCTGTAGAACTTGAGCACGCGCGCTTCCATTTCCTCGCGCGTGGCGGGCGTCTCGAAGATCGAACGCAGCTCGCCTTCCATCGCCTCGTGATCGCGCCGCAGCAAGACCACCAGCAGTTCGGCCTTGCTGCCGAAGTTCGAATAGAACGCGCCGCGCGTATAGCCGGCCGCGACCGCGATGTCTTCCACGCTCGCGCCCACGAAGCCCTTTTTCATGAACATCGCCTGCGCGGCGTCGAGCAGGCGCTCGCGCGTCTGGTCGCGGCTTTCTTCGCGGGTGAGGCGCTTGTGCCCGGTGGTCTGGCGTGCCATGGCGTGTCGATAACGATGCGAGAAACGAGTGGGGAAACCGCTGGAAAAACATCGCCGGAACGATGCGTTCCGAATGAAATTGCGATCGCCGAAGTCTAGCACTGAATCATTCCTCGGATTCAATCGTGTATTCAGATACAGCGTTGTATTAGAATGCAAACCATCATCTGAGACCGGTTGACGCGCAGCGGAGGAGACATCGAGGCGCGCCCCGCGCCCCGCGCGGACCGACTCAGCGGCGGCGCGGCGGCTCCGGTGCATTCGATCCGGCCCGGCGCGCGATCCAGGTGTGTCGAGGTCCATGTGAATCGTTGCGGTCGTGGCGCATCGAGCAGGATGCGCGGGCAATACCCCGTTTTCGTCGAATTTCCTCCCACCTTGCGCCGGGTCGTGCGCCGCCTCGCGGTCGTCGCGGCGTGCTGCGCGCTCGCGGGGCTCGCCGCCTGCGGCAAGCATCAAGCCGCCGCGCCCGAGCCGCGCCCCGTCGTCTCGATGACGGTCCACCCGGACGCGCACGGCGCGAGCGCCAGCTATCCGGGCACCGTGCAGTCGCGCAACACCACGCCGCTGTCGTTCCGCGTCAACGGCAAGATCATCGAACGCACCGTGCGCCTGGGCGACAGCGTGAAGCCCGGCCAGGTGCTCGCGCGTCTCGATCCAGGCGATTACGACAAGAACGCCGCGAGCGCCCAGGCGCAGTACGACGCCGCCGCGCATCGCTACGTGTTCGCGAAGCAGCAGCTCGATCGCGATACCGCACAGTCGCAAGCCAACCTCATCGCGCGCGCACAGTTCGAACAGACCCAGGATGCTTACGCGTCGGCGCTTGCGCAACGCGATCAGGCCAAACAGCAGCTCGCGCTCGCGCAGGATCAGCGCCGTTACACGCAACTGGTCGCCGATCACGCAGGCGTCATCACTGCCGAAAACGCCGACACCGGCCAGAACGTGCAAGCGGGCCAGGCCGTCTATCAACTCGCCTGGACCGGCGATATCGACGTCGTGAGCGATCTGCCGGAAAACGCCATCGCGGACCTGCATACTGGCGATACGGCGCAGGTCACGCTGCCTGCGCTGCCGGGCCGCCGCTACGCCGCGAAGGTGCGCGAGCTCGCCGCCGCCGCCGATCCGCAAAGCCGCACGTGGCGCGTGAAGCTCACGCTCGAACACCCCGACGCCGACGTGCGCCTCGGCATGACCGCGAACATCGCGCTCGCGCCGGCCAGCGCCGCGATGGGCGCGAACGGTGCGCGTCAGGACGCGTACACGGTGCCCGCGACCGCCCTCTTCCACGACGGCAACGCGCCCGCGCTCTGGATCGTGCAAGGCGCGGACAACGTGCTGCAACTGCGCCGCGTGAGCGTCTCGCGCTATGACGCGCGCACCATCACCGTGACGGACGGCCTCAAGGACGGCGAGCGCATCGTCGTGCAAGGCGTGCACACGGTGACCGTCGGCGAGAAAGTGCATCCGGTCGCGCCGCTGCATCCCGAGGATTTCGCGTCATGAGCGAGGTTCCCGAGCAGGAACGCAACCGCGAGCCGGGCGCCGATCATCAGGAAGGCCGCTTCAATCTCTCCGCCTGGGCGCTGCGCCATCAGGCGCTGGTGATCTTCGTGATCGCGCTCGCGACGATTTTCGGCGCGCTGTCGTACACGCGTCTTTCGCAGTCCGAAGATCCGCCCTTCACGTTCCGCGTGATGGTGATCCAGACCTACTGGCCCGGCGCCACCGCGCGCCAGGTCGAGGACGAAGTCACGAACCGCATCGGCCGCAAGCTCCAGGAAACGCCGTATATCGACTTCCTGCGCAGCTACTCGCGACCGGGCGAGTCGCTCGTGTTCTTCACGATGAAGGATTCCGCGCCGGTGAGCGAGGTGCGCGAGACCTGGTATCAGGTGCGCAAGAAAGTCGGCGACATCGCGCCGATGCTGCCGCAAGGCGTGCAAGGCCCGTTCTTCAACGACGAATTCGGCGACGTCTACACCAACATCTACACGCTCGAAGGCGACGGTTTCTCGCCCGCGCAACTGCACGACTACGCCGACAAGCTGCGCGAGGAACTGCTGCGCGTGAAGGACGTGGGCAAGGTCGATTATTTCGGCGATCCGAACCAGCGCATCTACATCGAGATTCAGAACGCGCAGCTCACGCGCCTCGGCATTTCGCCCACGCAGATCGGCCAGGTGATCGGCGCGCAGAACAGCGTCGCGGCAGCGGGCACGCTCACGACCGCCGACGACCGCGTGTTCGTGCGCCCGAGCGGCCAGTTCACCGATCTCAAGGCGCTCGCCGACACGCTCATCAACGTGAACGGCCACAGCTTCCGGCTCGGCGACATCGCCACGATCCGGCGCGGCTACGACGATCCGCCCGCCACGCAGATGCGTTACGACGGCAAGGCCGTGCTCGGCATCGGCATCACGATGCAGCCGGGCGGCGACGTGATTCGTCTCGGCAAGGCGCTCGATGCGCGCGTCGACAAATTGCGCGCCGAACTGCCCGCGGGCCTCAAGCTCACCGAAGTGTCGAGCATGCCCGACGCGGTCTCGCATTCCGTGGACGACTTCGTCGAAGCCGTGGCCGAAGCCGTGGGCATCGTGCTGGTCGTGAGCCTCGTCTCGCTGGGCGTGCGCACGGGCATGGTGGTCGTGATCACGATTCCGATCGTGCTGGCCGTCACCGCGCTCGTGATGTACCTGTTCGACATCGGCTTGCACAAGGTCTCGCTCGGCACGCTGGTGCTCGCGCTCGGCCTGCTCGTCGACGACGCCATCATCTCTGTCGAAATGATGGCCGTGAAGCTCGCGCAGGGCTGGAACCGCACGCGCGCCGCCGCCTTCGCGTACACGAGCACGGCGTTCCCGATGCTCACGGGCACGCTCGTCACCGTCTCGGGCTTTCTGCCGATCGTGCTCGCGAAATCGAGCACGGGCGAATACACACGCTCGATTTTCCAGGTCTCGGCGATCGCGCTGATCGCTTCGTGGTTCGCGGCCGTCGTGCTGATTCCGCTGCTCGGCTACCGGCTGCTGCCCGAGCGCAAGCACGACGCCAATGCGCAACACGGCTCGCAACACAACGAGCATCACGAAGACGACATCTACGACACGCGCTTCTACCATCGCCTGCGCGGCTGGATCGGCTGGTGCATCGAGCGCAATTTCGTCGTGCTCGGCCTCACACTCGTGCTGTTCGTCGTGGCGCTCGCGGGCTTCACGCTGATTCCGCAGCAATTCTTCCCGAGTTCGGACCGGCCCGAACTGCTCGTCGACGTGCGCCTGCCCGAAGGCGCGTCGTTCGATGCCACGCTGCGCCAGACGAAGCGGCTCGAAGAAGCGCTCAAGGGCCGCCCGGAAATCGATCATTCGATCGACTTCGTCGGCACCGGCGCGCCGCGTTTCTATCTGCCGCTCGACCAGCAATTGCAGCAGCCGAATTTCGCGCAGTTCGTCATCACGGCGAAGTCGGTGAAGGATCGCGAGAAGCTCGCCGACTGGCTCGAAACGAAGCTGCGCAACGATTTTCCGGCCGTGCGCACGCGGCTCTCGCGGCTGGAGAACGGCCCGCCCGTGGGCTATCCGGTGCAGTTCCGCGTGAGCGGCGACGACATCGCGACCGTGCGCGGCATCGCCGATCGCGTGGCCGCCGACATGCGCGCCGATCCACGCACCGAGAACGTCAGCTTCGACTGGGACGAACCGGCCGAACGCTCGCTGCACTTCGAGATCGACCAGCAGAAGGCGCGCGCGCTCAACGTGAGTTCGCAGGACGTCGCCAACTTCCTGCAGATGACCTACTCGGGCTACACGGTCACGCAGTATCGCGAGCGCGACAAGCTGATCAGCGTCGATCTGCGTTCGCCGCCCAACGAGCGCGTCGATCCCGCGCACATGCTCGCGCTCGCCATGCCCACGCCGAACGGCGCGGTGCCGCTCGGCGCGCTCGGCCATCTCGTGAACTCGCTCGAATACGGCGTGATCTGGTCGCGCGACCGGCAGCCCACCATCACCGTGCAGTCGGACGTGCGGCGCGGCGCGCAAGGCATCGACGTGACGCATGCGCTGCAGAAGAAGCTCAAGTCGATTCAGGCCACGCTGCCGACGGGCTATCGCATCGAAGTGGGCGGCTCGGTCGAGGAAAGCATGAAGGGCCAGACGTCGATCTACTCGCAGTTGCCGATCCTCGTGATCGCCGTGCTCACGCTGCTGATGATCCAGTTGCAAAGCCTCTCGCGCGTGATGATGGTCGTGCTCACGGCGCCGCTCGGGCTGATCGGCGTGGCCGTCGCGCTGCTGCTGTTCAACGAGCCGTTCGGCTTCGTCGCGATGCTCGGCGTGATCGCCATGTTCGGCATCATCATGCGTAACTCGGTGATTCTCGTGGACCAGATCGAAATGGATATCGGCGCGGGGCATCCGCGTTTCGACGCCATCGTCGGCGCGACCGTGCGGCGCTTCCGCCCGATCATGCTGACGGCGGCCGCCGCCGTGCTCGCACTCATTCCGCTCGTGCGCTCGAACTTCTTCGGGCCGATGGCGACCGCCCTGATGGGCGGCATCACGAGCGCCACCGTGCTTACGCTGTTTTTCCTGCCCGCGCTGTACGCGACCGCGTTCCGCGTGCGCAGCAGCGAAACCGGCGAGCCGCAACACGACGCGGGGAAAGCATCATGACCGTTTCCACGCCGACGAGGATGAATGCTGCCGAACAGGCGCGAGATCTACGCGATGTGCGCCGAACGCGGCATGCCGCATCCGTTGCGCGCCTGCGCGTGAGCGCGGCGGCGCTCGCCGCGCTGTTTGCGAGCGCGTGTTCGTGGGGACCGGACGGCACGCCGCCCGCGATGCCGCAACCCGCGCATTACGGCGCCGAGCCGCAGCCCGCGCAGACGGTCGCCGCGCAAGGCGTCGCGCAGCATTTCGAGGTAGGCGCGCAGCCGGTGCCGCAATGGTGGACGCTCTACGACTCGCCGCAACTCGATGCGCTCGTCGAAGAAGGCCTCGCGAACAGCCCGAATCTCGTTGCCGCCGACCACAGCCTGCAAGCCGCGAAAGAACAGTTGCGCGGTCAGGTCGGCAGTTCGATGCTGCCGACCGTCGATGCGCTCGGCACCGCGCAGCGCCAGCGCTTGCCCGGCATTCCGCAGCTCGGCATCGACAAGCTGCAGTACGACGTGTTCGCGGGGCTCGTCGAGGTGCGCTATTCGTTCGATCTGTTCGGCGCGACGCGCCTGAGCAACGCGGCGCTCGCCTCGCGCGTGAACATGCAGGTGTTCCAGCTCGAGCAGGCGCGCCGCGCGCTGGCGGCCAATATCGTCGCGAGCGCGTTGGGCGCGGCCACGCTGCACGCGCAGATCGACACGACCGAGCAGTTGATCGCGCTCGCCAACGCGCAAGCCGACGAGATGCAGAAGCGCTACGCGCTCGGCGCCGTGGCGCGCACCGATCTGCTGAGCGCGCAACAGAGCGCGGCGTCGCTGGCGACCAACCTGCCGGGCCTGCGTCAGCAATGGACGGCGCAACGCCACGCGCTCGCCGTGCTGCTCGGCCGCACGCCCGACAACGCGCCGCCCGATCTCGATCTCGCGAGCCTGCATCTGCCGCAGCAGGTGCCGGTCGTGGTGCCGTCGGAACTGCTCAAGACGCGACCCGATATCGAAGCCGCAAGCGCGGCGCTGGTCGCCGCATCCGCCGACGTGGGCGCGGCGACGGCGCAGATGTACCCGAGCATCACGCTCTCGGCCGGGCTCGGCCAGGCGGGCTTCAGTTGGCCAATGGTGACGTCCGGCGTGGGCGCGCTGTGGGCGATCGGCGCGTCGCTCACGCAGCCGATCTTTCATGGCGGCGCGCTGGTCGCGCAGCGGCGTGCGGCGCTGCAATCGTACGACGCGGCCAACGCGTCGTATAAGCAGACCGTGCTGGCCGCGTTCCAGGACGTGGCCGACCGCCTCGCGGCGCTCGAACACGACGCGCAGGCACTCGATGCCGCGACCACCTCGGCGCAGGCCGCACAAGGCGTCTACGACGACACCCACGCGCGCTACAAGCTCGGTGCGCTGCCGTATTACGCCGTGCGTCAAAGCGAGCAGCAATGGCGCAACGCGCGTCTCGACGAAATCCGCTATCGCGGCACGCGTCTGTCCGACACGGCCGCGCTGTTTCAGGCGATGGGCACCCCGCCGCTCGCCAATCCCGTCTCATCTTCAAACGCCGCCGCCACTGCGGCATCGCCCGCTTCGTCTTCGGTCACGTCCTCCAGCAACTGACGCGCCACTACCGCGTTCCGCCTGATTCGTCGAAAAGCGCCTGTTTTAGGCGCTTTTCACGTTTTTCTGACAGAAAGATCGCAGGACTTTTTTTGGGATGTCGCTGTTAAACTCCCCAGCAAATCAGGTCATCGCAAAATAATTACTTAGCGATCCTGATGAAAATAAAAACTCACTGGAGAGTTTAAGGGCGTGGTCCGTGCATCGCCGGATCGCATGAACGGTCGCGCCCGTGGACCACAACCTCGAGCATGACGACCATGACTGCCCTATCCCGATACGCGTTTTTCCTGGCCCTGCTCGTCGCCGTTTCTCACGCGGCGCACGCAGGCGTCGATTGCTCCGGCTCGCATGGCGGCTTTCGCTTTCAGACTGAAGATAGCTGGACCGGCTCCGACAAACTCGCGCACTTCGGCGTCTCCGTGCCGTTCGGCGCGATCGGCGGCTGGCTCGCGCGCGATACCGATCATCCGGTGATTTACGGCACTTTGATCGGGACAGTGCCGGGCTTCCTGAAGGAGGCGCTCGACGGCACCTGCCGCACAGACGGTTTCTCGTACAAGGATCTGTTCGCCGATGCGCTCGGCGCGCTGACCGGCGCCTGGCTCACGCACTGGGCCGTCACGTTCTCGCATGCGTCGCACGGCCAAACGTTTGGTCTGCGATATAACAATGTGTTTTGAGGTGCAAACTGCCTCGCGCGGCGCGCTCGCGAACAACGCCTTGCGGATCAGCGACTTAGCGTCGATCTCCAGAGGTTACCCACAGGGCTGCTAACAAAAACTGTGGACAACGGAACGTTTTTCGCGCGCGGGGTTTATCCCCAGATTTTGTTGGCAGCCCTGTGGACAAGCCCTGGGCAACCCACCCAAGCCGTTGTTGCCAAAGACTTTTGTCCGCGCAAAACAAAACACGGCACGTCGTTGCCGACGTGCCGTGTTCCAGGGACTTCCTTGTGCGACTACGGTCCTCAGACCACCACACCTAAACGCTTTATCAAGGCTTGTTCGTCTCAAACAAGTCCATGATCTGCTGCTTCTCGCTCGTGGTCACGCTCGGCGGCGTCATGCCTCCCGGACCCATGCTGCCGGTCGCGCCGCTCGCATCGCTGACCGCGCCTGCCGGCACGCCCGAGTCCATGCCGATGGCCGAAACGAAGCCCGCACCCGGCGTCATATCCGAGTAGTACAGCTCGCTGTCGATGGTCGTGAGACCTTGCGGCATCGGCGGCTCCTCTTGCGGAATGCCGCGCAGCGCCTTGCTCATGTAGTCGACCCAGATCGGCAACGCGAGCTGCGCGCCGAACTCGCGGCTACCGAGACTCTTCGGCTGGTCGTAACCCATCCACGCCACCGCCACCAGCGTGTGCTGATAGCCGGCGAACCAGCCGTCGTGCGCGTCGTTGGTCGTACCGGTCTTGCCTTGCAGGTCGTCGCGATGCAGCACGTTGGTGCCCGCACCCGTACCTGCCGTCGCGACCGAATGCAGCAGGCTGTTCATGATGTACGCGTTGCGCGGCGTGATCGTCTGCGGCGCGTTCTGGCCCGCGACCAGCGGCTGCGCACGCGAGATCGGCTGGCCGTGCGCGTCGTCGACTTCGGCGATCAGATACGGATTGATGCGATAGCCGCCGTTCGCGAACACCGAGTACGCACCCGCCGACTGCAGCGGCGTGACGAGACCCGCGCCGAGCGCCATCGGCAGATACGGCGGCGTCTTGTCCGGGTCGAAGCCGAAGCGCTGCGTCACATAATCCTGCGCGTACTTCGTGCCGATAAACGACAGGATGCGGATCGACACGAGGTTCTTCGACTTCTGCAGCGCGAGGCGCATCGGCATCGGGCCGTCGGGTTGATCGTCGTCCTTCGGTTCCCACGCCTCGCCGCCCGGCGAGCTGGGTGGGAAGTACAGCGGCGCATCGTTGATGATGGTCGCCGGTCCGAGGCCCTTTTCGAGCGACGCCGAATAGATGAACGGCTTGAAGCTCGAACCCGGCTGACGCCAGGCCTGCGTGACGTGGTTGAACTTGTTCTTGTTGAAGTCGAAGCCGCCGATCAGCGCGCGGATCGCGCCGTCCTGCGGCGTGAGCGAGACGAGCGCGCCTTCCACCTGCGGAAGCTGCGCGATCTGCCAGTCGTTCTTCTCGTCGGCGATCAGGCGCACGATCGAGCCCGGCTTGATGCGCAGCGCGTTCGACGCGCGCGGCGACAGCCCCGCCGCCACGAAGCGCAGTCCCTGGCCCGTCACGGTGATCTGCGTGCCGTCGAGCAGTTGCGCGGTCACCGATTTCGGCGTGGCGTCGATCACGACCGCGGAAACGAGGTCGCCGTTGTCGGGGTGATCGGTGAGCGCATCGTCGATGGCCTGGTCGCGGTCGTCGCCGGCCGGCGGCAGTTGCACGAAGCCTTCCGGTCCGCGATAGCCGTGACGGCGCTCGTAATCCATCACGCCCTTGCGCACGGCGGCGTAGGCGGCGTTCTGGTCGGCGCTGTCGATGGTCGTGGTGACCGTGAGGCCGCGCGTGTACGTTTCATCCTTGTACTGCGCGTACATCATCTGGCGCACCATTTCCGCCACGTACTCGGCGTGCACGCTGTATTCAGTGCCGGCGGTGCGCGTGTGCAGCGGCTCCTTGATGGCCTCGTCGTACTGCGCCTGGGTCACGTAACCGAGATCGAGCATGCGCTTCAGGATGTACTCCTGGCGAATCTTCGCGCGCTTCGGATTGACGATCGGGTTATACGCGGACGGCGCCTTCGGCAGACCCGCGAGCATCGCCGCTTCGGCGAGCGTGATGTCCTTGAGATCCTTGCCGAAGTACACGCGCGCGGCCGCCGAGAAACCGTAGGCGCGCTGACCCAGATAGATCTGGTTCATGTACAGCTCGAGGATCTGATCCTTCGTGAGCGCGCGCTCGATCTTGTACGCGAGCAGCATTTCGTAGATCTTGCGCGTGTAGGTCTTCTCGCTCGAGAGGAAGAAGTTGCGCGCGACCTGCATCGTGATCGTACTCGCGCCCTGCGACGCGCCGCCGTGCATCAGGTCGGCCACGCCCGCGCGCAGGATGCCGACGAAGTCGACGCCGCCGTGCTCGTAGAAGCGATAGTCCTCGATCGCGAGGACGGCCTTCTTCTGCACGTCGGGGATATCGTCGAAGCGCACGAGCTGACGGCGCTCCTCGCCGAACTCGCCGATCATCACGTGATCGGCCGTGTAGATGCGCAGCGGCACCTTCGGCTGATAGTTCGTGAGTGCGTCGAGCGAGGGCAACTGCGGGCCCATCACGACGAGCGCGTAGCCGACGATCAGCGCGCCCACCACGGCCAGCGTGGCGAACAGGCCGAAGAAGCCGAGCGCGATCGACGCGCCGATCGAGCGGCGTTTTGGCCGTTCTTCGCGCGAGTCGTCGCGGCGCTGCGGCTCGCGTCCACGATTGAAGGAGGGTTCCCGATCGTCGTTCGGGTACTGCGGTGAAGGCGGTCGTTTAATGATAGGCATGACTGGAATGATTGGCGCGTTCGTGTGCGCCTCGGCTGCGCGGCAAGCGCGCGTAGATCTCGATCATGGCGTCATGGCGCCAATGCGGCATGTGACGGCGCCGCGCCCCGAGCGCGGTGCCGCGACGCGGCCGGCAACGCCCCCGTCCGGCCACGCGGCGCGCAAGTTCGGCGCGCCGTTGCAAGGTGAATCTTTCATCACCCTTTCGCGTGAAGCCCGCGCAGAAAGCCTTGTGCGCTGCATCGACGCGAAATGTAACAGCGCATTCTAAATAATTCGGGCGGGGGCGGTCGCGCTTTTTTTGTAAGAGTTTCCTGGACAAGCGCATTCCGACCTGTTTATTCGCCGTGAATGCCGCGCTGTGACGGCGTTTGCGCCATCTCGCGCGTTCTGTGGAGAAAGTGTCGAGACGCAGCGGAATCGACGCGCGCAATTCGCGTCGTGCGTCCAGATCCGCAATACATTATTGTGCGATGCGCAAGCGGCGTGCGCGCAGCTTGGCGTTGCGCATCGCGCGTCTCGTCTTATGATGGAGAGATTGCTGCACGCCCCTGCGCGAGCGGCCGGCCATTGCGCTGCTGCCTGGCCGACGCCTCCGCGCCGGACCCGAGGTCACTCCAAGCCGACCCGACGCCGAGCCATCGGCGAGCCGATCATGAACAAGCCCAGCGAACGCATCGTGGTCTTCGTCACGCCCGCGCAGAAACGCGCGATCTCCTCCACGGCCGACGAACTCGGCATCAGCATCAGCGAGCTCATGCGCCGCGCGGTGATTGCGTTCAGCGCGACCAGCGACCAGGTGAAGGCGGCCAGCATCGTCGACCGTCTGAACGCGCCGCGCCAGCCCGACGCGCTCGCGCAAGTGCTGCGCAAGGCGGCGAAACCGCTGCGGCCGGGACGTGGCGCGATACGGCCCGCCGCGAGCGGCGAGGCGAAGGCGGCCCACGAAGCCGACGCGCTCGCGCAAGCATCGAGCGATACGCGTGCGGAAGACCTCGACAACAACGCGACACAGCCCGAGGCGCCCTCGCCGCTCGCCACGAACGACGACGTGGGCCATGCGGCGCACGAAGTCGCGCAAGCCGTCGCGCGCCTCGCTGCATCGGCCGCTGAAAGCTCCACGCAAGACACCCACGCCGCACTGCCGCAAGACCTGCATTTCGCCGATACCGAGCCGCTGCAACCGCTCAGCGGCACACCGTTCGCCCGCCGCCCGCACGACGCACGCGACGAAGACGACACGCATCGCCACGGCCCCGCGCCCGAGGGCGGCAAGTTCGCCTGAGCGCGTGCCGGTAGAGGCCACGCACGCGCTCACGCGCAGGCCGATGCACGCGCCGCACGCCCCCTGCGGGCCGTGCCTTTAAGTCCCTTTTAAGAGACCCCGTGGTGTAATATCCGCGAGCGATGCGCACTGGGCCACGCATGAAACGCGGCTCAGCGTAAAGAAAGGTTAATTGCGCCGACGCGATGCTTCCGCGCTATTGCAATCGGCGCTTTCGTCCCGATTTGCGCGCTGCATGCGCGGCTCGCCCAAAGCGGCGTAAGCTGAATGCGAGGTACGCGCAAGTGCCGCAAGCCGCATCGCGGCCCGCCAAACGTAGGGCCGATTTCATTTCACCGGAGAATTACATGTCGCTTTTCGACTCCATCTCTCGCACGGTCAAGGGTCTCTTGAACGACGCCGCCGACTCCGTGCAAGACCCGTCGCGCGACGCGCGCCAGATCGTGCGCGAACTCGACGACAGCATCGCGAAAGCCGAGAACTCGCTCGTCGAGATCCAGGCGCAGGTCGCGATGCAGCAAAGCAAGCGCGACGTGGCCGCCGACAAGGCGAAGAAGTATGAAGACGGCGCGAAGCGCGCGCTGCAATCGGGCGACGAAGCGCTCGCACGCGAAGCGCTCGGCGCGCAATCCACGGCCGAAGCCGAACGCGACGCGCTCGCGGCGGAACTCGCCAAACTCGAACCGTCGGTCGATCAGCTCAAGCAGCAGATCGACGACATGCGTTCGCGCCGCAACGACCTCAACGCGCGCTCGAACATCCTGCAAGCCAAGCAGCAGATCGCTCAGGCCAAGGACGTCGCGGCCACCGCGCTCGGCGGTATCGGCGGCAAGAATCTTGCGCAGGATTTCCAGAAGCTCGAAGACAAGGTGAATCTGTCGAACGCGCGCTCCGACGCCCGCCTCAACTCGGCGGACCAGTCGAGCGGCAAGGCGCTCGACGACAAGCTCGCCGCGCTGAACAAGGGCCCGTCGGTGGACGATCGCCTCGAAGCCCTGAAAAAGCAGCTCAATACGCCGGCGCAGTAACGCGCCGCGCGTGACGGATGCGGCGCGGCGGTCTTCGCGCGCCGCATCCACGTAACACTGTTATGGAGACGGGCGACAAGCCGCCCGGCCTGCAACATGAAAAAGTTTTTTGTCGCTGTTTTCGCTTCGCTTGCGCTTGTGAGCGGCCTGGCGTTCGCCGTGCCGAGCGTCCAGCAGATCGAATCCGCGATGTCGCAAGGCGACTGGCAACGCGCCGACGCGGGTCTCACCGAGGTTCTGCAGGCACATCCCGACAATGCCCGCGCGCACTATCTGTACGCGCAGGTGCTCAACCGCGAAGGCCGCTACGCCGACGCGCTCACGCAGGTCCAGCAGGCTAAACAGCTCGACCCGCAGGTTCGCTTCACGCAACCGCAGCGCTTTGCGCAGGTCGAAGCGAAGATTCGCTCCGACGCTTCGCGCGCGGGCGCCGTCACCACCAACCGCGCGAATAATCCGTTCGCCCAGCAATCGCAGTCCGTCGCGCCCGCCGCCGCCATGGCCGCTGCCGCGCCGGTCAAGCATGGTCCCGGCATCGGCATGTGGATCGGCATCGCGATCGTGGTGATCGGCATTGCGCTCGTGCTGCGCTGGACGCTGCGCCGCGCGAAATCGAACGACGACGCCAAGGCAGGCGACGACCGCCGCGACCAGCTCAAGCGCGCCACCGACCTGCTCAACGGCGTGCGCTCGCTCAAGCTCGACGTGAGGCTCTCGACGGTCGCCGGTCACGAGGTGCTGGAGAAGGATCTCGAAGCGTTCGAGACGCAGCTGCGCGGCGTGGTCGAACGGCTCTCGGGCAGCACGAATCCTGTCGCGCCCTACGAGATCGAAGATCTGGAACGCCAGTTCGAAAGCCTCAAGGCGCGCGCCGAAGGCCGTGCCGATCCGAACGCCCAGGCCGCGGCGCAAGCGCCCGCCTACGGCGGCAGCGGCTCGGCCTATGCGCGTGAAGCCGACGCCGCCTTCGGTCACAATCCGCAATATCCGCCGCAATATCCGCCCCAGCAGCAACCGCAAGTCATCGTGCAGCAAGGCGGCGGCGGAATGGGCGGCATGGGCGGGCTGCTCACGGGCGTGCTGCTCGGCGAAGCGCTCAGCCACGGCCGCGACCGCGTGATCGAGCGCGATGTGATCGTCGACGACGACGGCCGCCGCGTGCCGCGCGACGGCGGCAACGGTGGCGGTCTCGACTTCGGCCAGGGCTCGAACGACTGGGACGACGGCTCGGGCGGCGGCGTCGACATGGGCAGCAACGACAGCGGCGGCTCCGACGACTGGAACAGCTAGGCGCCCAGCCGTCGCGCATTCACCGCCGGTGTTGAATACGGGCTCCCTTGCGGAGCCCGTTTTGCATCGCAGCGGAATTTCATTTTCGGGCGTCCACTCCCGCTTTGAAGAAGCACACGACCATGGCCACACACGCGGGATCTTTCCCCAGCGCACCGCGCATCGTCATCGTCGGCAGCGGCTTTGCCGGTATCGGCATGGCGATCCGTCTGCGGCGCATGGGCATCGAGTCGTTCACGATCTACGAAGCCGCCGCGAGCCTCGGCGGCACCTGGCGCGATAACGCCTATCCGGGCGCCGCCTGCGATGTTCCTTCGCACCTCTACTCATTTTCGTTCGAGCCGAATCCCGACTGGACGCGCACCTACGCGCCGCAACGCGAGATTCTCGACTATCTCGAACGCTGCGCGCGCAAATACGATGTCGAGCGCTTCGTTGTCTATCGCTCGCGCGTGAGCGCCGCGCGCTTCGATGCGTCGCGCGCCGTCTGGCTGATCGACATCGAGCGCGACGGCGTCACCGACACCGTGGAAGCCGATCTGCTGATCGCCGCCAACGGGCCGCTCTCTCGCCCCGCCCTGCCCGCTATCGACGGGCTCGACCGCTTCGAAGGCAAGCTGTTTCATTCGGCGCGCTGGGATCACGACTACGCGCTCGACGGCAAGCGCGTGGCCGTGATCGGCACGGGCGCGAGCGCGATCCAGTTCGTGCCGCGCATCCAGCCGCGCGTCGCGCAGCTCACGGTGTTCCAGCGCACGGCGCCGTGGATCATGCCGCGCCGCGACCGTGCGATCAGCGCGCGCAAACGCTGGATCTATCGCCACGTGCCGCTCGCGCAGCGTCTCGCGCGCGCGGCCATTTATTGCCAGCTCGAATCGCGCGCGCTCGGCTTTATCGTCGATCTGCGCTTGCTGAATGCGCCGATGAAATTCGCGCGCAGCTATCTCGCGCACAAGGTCAAGGACGCGGCGCTGCGCGCGAAGCTCGCGCCCGATTACATGCTCGGCTGCAAGCGCGTGCTGCTGTCGAGCGACTACCTGCCCGCGCTCACGCAGCCGAACGTGGCGCTCGTGACGGAGCCGATCCGCGAGGTGGTCGCCGATGGCGTCGTGACGAAAGATGGCGTGCATCACGCGGTCGATGCGATCGTCTGCGGCACGGGTTTTCAGGTCAACGACGTGGACGCGCCGTTTCGTGTGACCGGCCTCGACGGCGCGGATCTCGGCGAAGCCTGGCGACGCAACGGCCCCGAGGCGTATCTCGGCGCGAGCGTGGCGGGCTTTCCGAACTTCTTCATCGTGATCGGACCGAACACCGCCCTTGGCCACAACTCGATGATCTATATGATCGAGTCGCAGATCCGCTATATCGCCGATTGCATCCGCGCGTTGCAGCGCCGCCGCGCGCGCACGATGAGCGTGCGCGCCGATGTGCAGCGCGCGTTCAACGTGAAGCTGCAGGCGCAGCTCGCGCACACGGTCTGGACCTCGGGCTGCCACAGCTACTATCAGACGCGAAGCGGCAAGGTCACGTCGCTGTGGCCGGGCTTCACGTTCGCGTTTCGTCACCAGACGCGCCGCGTGCGCGAAAGCGACTACGAATTCGGGCGTTGACGATACAAACCGTTCGGATGCCGAACGATAGGTATCACGCGCGCACCGGCTTGCCCGCATAAACGCGCGTTTCGTACGCAAAGTTCACGCTCCCGTCCTGCTGTGTGGCGTCGAACAGCGTGCGCAGCGCCGCGAGCATCGGTCCGTGACGCGCGTCGTCCGCCTTCGGCGCATACGACGACGACATCAGCCGCCCTTGCAGGCCGTCGAAATCGAGGTGCTGTGCGTTCGGAAACACGGTCTTCTGCTCGAAGCCATCGCCGAACCAGTCGGCCATGGCGTCGTCGGACGGATAGCTTTCCGCTACGTTCGCATAATCGGCGCTGAACTCGCGCAGCAGAGCCTCGTAGCCTTCGAGAAACGCCGAGCCCTTGAGCAAACGGCTGTTCCAGAACAGCAGGATCTTGCCGCGCGGCTTCAGAATGCGCGCGAATTCGCGCCGCGCGGCCGCCTTGTCGAACCAGTGGAACGCCTGCGCGGCGATCGCGAGATCGACGCTCGCGTCGTCGAGCGTGCTGGCTTCCGCCGTGCCCGCCACGCTGCGATAGCGCGCATACGGCGCGAGAAACGCGTCGGCGGCGGCGCGCATCGCCGCGTTTGGCTCGACGGACACGACCGGATGGCCAGCGTCGAGAAAGAGTTTCGACGACAAACCCGTGCCCGCGCCGATGTCGGCCACCGTCGCGCCAGGCGCGACGCCGCATTCGACGTGCGCGAACGTCGCCACTTCGCGCGGATAGCCCGGCCGGTACTTCACGTAGTCCGCGACCCGGTCGGTGAAACGCCGGGTGGAATCGTCGGTCATGGTCGCCCTCGTCGTGTGTTATGTGCTCGGGTGTGCCGTGTCTCGCGCGGCGCGCCGTCTCTTCAGGCCCCGCTTAACAGCTTGAGCAGGTCCCAGAGAAAACGGCACACCATCACGATCAGCTCCCAGAACTGAATCAATTGCTGCCAGAACGCGCCGGACACTATGGACGCGCCGTCCCCAAATATCGCTTCGATCATCAATCTTCCCACCGCGGAGCGCGCCCATCGCGATCCGCAAGCCCCGATCATAGCGCCCTGGGGTGTCGGCACGCGAAAGCGACCCCGGACGCCCCCTCAAGTCGGCGCCCGCGCTGCCGTAAACAAGTTGAAATCCCGGCGATCGCGCGCGCATTCTGCATGCAGCGCGCGACGACCGGGCGCGACACGCATCGCCGCAGCGAATACGTAGAGCAAGGAGACCTCCGATGACAGTTTTGCGCATGACCTGGCGCGGCCGCCGCCGCGCCGGCAAATCGGCTTCGATCGTCGGCGATATCGCCGCGCACGCGGGCCGGCTCGGCATCGAAATCTGCGACGTGTCCGGCAACGTCGAGGCCGTGGCCGCCCGCGTCGAGCATCAGGCCGGCGTTTGCCACGCGCTGCGCGAATCGGCCGCGCACACGCTCGCCGGGAACCACCAGATCGCCGCCGCCGCGCGCGCCATGCGCGAGGTCAGCGCGGGCACCGCCGCCACCGTGCAGGCCTCGCAGCAGACCATCGAGGCGTCGCTCGGCGACATTCACGGGCTGGTCGAAGGCGTGACCGTCATCGAGAGCCAGATCGGCGCGCTCAAGGCCGCGCTCGAACACGTCTCGCGGGTCTCCGAGGAAATTTCGCTGATCGCGCGCCAGACCCAACTGCTCGCGCTGAACGCCGCCATCGAGGCCGCGCGCGCGGGCGAGACCGGCAAGAGCTTCGCGGTGGTCGCCGCCGAGGTGAAGAACCTGTCCGCCAAGACCGCGCAGGCCACGGGCCAGATCGAGCAGACGCTCGCGAAACTCACGCAGCAGACCGAGCGCCTGATCGTCGAGGGCGCGACGAATACCGAGCGCGCGCATCGCGTGCGCGAAGGCACGCGCGCGATCGGCGAGGCCGTGCACAGCACCGGCGACGCGATCACCCAGCTCGACGCCCACGCCGGGCAGATCGCCCAGCTGACCGGCGAAATCGAGGCGAAATGCGACGGCCTGGAGTCGCAGGTCAGCGAAATGGCGAACGGCGTCGAGGATTCGAGCCGCAATTTCGCGCAGGCCAAGGATCAGCTCGGCAAGTTGCTGTCAGTCTCGGAAACGCTGATCGAACTCTCGGCCGCGACCGGCGTGGAAACCGAGGACACGCGTTTCATCGACTCCGTGCAGCGCGCGGCGGCGCAGGTCGGCAAGCTGTTCGAAGCGGCCGTCGCGCGCGGCGAGATCAGCGAGGCCGATCTCTTCGACCGCCGCCACGCGCCCGTGCCGAACACGCAGCCGCTGCAGCACATGACGCGTTTCACCGCGTTCACGGACCGCGTGCTGCCGCCGATTCTGGAACCGCTGCTGCAGCTCGACGAACGCGTGGCGTTCTGCGCGGCCATCGATCCGCTCGGCTACATTCCGACGCACAACCGCAAGTTCTCGCATCCGCAAGGCGCCGATCCGGTGTGGAACGCCGCGAACTGCCGCAATCGGCGCATCTTCAACGACCGCACGGGAATCGCGGCGGGCTCGCATACCAAGCCGTTCTTGCTGCAGACGTATCGGCGCGACATGGGCGGCGGCCAGTTCGCGATGATGAAGGACGCGTCGGCGCCGATCTTCGTCAACGGACGGCATTGGGGCGGATTTCGAATGGGGTATCGGCTCTAAACGCGCGGTTCTAAACGCGCGGCTCTAAATTCGCGACTCTAAACGCGCGGTTCTAGATTCGCGCCCGAAAAGAAAAACGGCGCGTGGACCGAAGTCCACGCGCCGTTTTGTCCGATGCAGCGACGCTGCCGAAGCCGCCAGGCCTCAGACCGCCATCGCCGTGCGCCGGCGTTCGGCGCGCTGCATGAAGTAATTGCCGACGATCACGCCCACCGTCACGACCGCGATAAACAGCGTCGCGAGCGCGTTCATTTCGGGATTCAGGCCGAGTCGCACGCGCGAGAACACCACGAGCGGCAGCGTCGTCGAACCGGGGCCCGAGAGGAACGCCGAGAGCACGAGGTCGTCGATCGACAGCGTGAACGACAGCAGCCAGCCCGCCGCGAGCGCCTGCGAAATGAGCGGCAGCGTGATCTGGAAGAACACCTTGAACGGCGTGGCGCCCAGATCGAGCGCGGCCTCTTCCAGCGACGGATTGAGCTCGCGCACGCGCGACTGCACGATGATCGCCACGTAGGAGATGCAGAGCATCACGTGGCCGATCCAGATCGTGAACACGCCGCGGCCCGCGGGCCAGCCGAGCAGCTTGCCCATTTCGACGAACAGCAGCAGCAGCGAGATGCCCTGAATCACTTCGGGGATCACGAGCGGCGCGTTGATCATGCCCGTGTAGAGCGTGAAGCCGCGGAACCGGCCCATGCGCGCAAGCACGAAACCCGCCCATGTGCCGATGATCACCGAGGCGAACGCCGTCATCAGCGCGATGCGCAGCGAGAGCCACGCGGCGTTGATGAGTTCGTCGTCGGTCGCGAGCGCCTGATACCAGCGCGTGGAGAAATGCGTCCACACCGTCACGAGTTGCGACTCGTTGAACGAATAGACGATCAGGCTGACGATCGGAATATAGAGGAACGCGAAGCCGAGGCCGAGCGCGATGAATTGCAGGACGCGATTCGGTTTCATTTGCCGCGGCCCTCCAGTTCCTTCGCCTGGAAGTGCTGGAACAGCGCCATCGGCACGAGCAGCAGCAGGACCATCGCACAGGTGACGGCGGAGGCCATCGGCCAGTCGGCGTTATCGAAGAACTCGTTCCACATGACGCGGCCGATCATCAGCGTGTTCGCGCCGCCGAGCAGTTCCGGAATCACGTACTCGCCGACCGCCGGAATGAACACCAGCAGGCAGCCCGCGATGATGCCGTTCTTCGAGAGCGGCAGCGTGATTTCGAGGAACGCGCGCCACGGCTTCGCGCCGAGGTCGTAAGCGGCTTCGAGCAGCGTGAGGTCCATTTTCACGAGGTGCGCGTAGAGCGGCATCACGAGAAACGGCAGGTACGAATAGACCATGCCGATATAGACCGCCGTGTTCGTGTGATACAGCTCGATGGGCGAATGGATGATGCCGACCGACATCAGGAAATTGTTCAGCAGTCCGTTGTTCTTCAGGATGCCGATCCACGCGTAGACGCGGATCAGGAACGACGTCCAGAACGGCAGCATCACGGCCATCATGAGGATGTTGCGCGTGGCCGGATTCGAGCGCGCGATGTAGTACGCCATCGGATAGCCGATCAGCAGACACAGCAGCGTCGAGATCGCCGCCACGACCACCGAGTTCACGTAGGTCGCGAAGTACAGGCTGTCCTGGAACAGAAACGCGTAGTGCGAGAGGTCGAGCGCGATGTGCCAGACGCCGTCGCTGAACGAGGTGAGTTCCGTGTACGGCGGAATGCCGAGCTGCTGGTCGGCGAAGCTGATCTTCACCACCAGGATGAACGGCACGAGGAAGAACAGCAGCAGCCAGAAGAACGGCCCCGCCACGACGGCGGTGCGGCCCGTCAGGTTGAAGCGCCGCGCCGGCCAGTGCAGGACGTCCTTGAAGGTCGGCGCGCTCATGAGGTCAGCACCACGCCGGCCGAGGCGCTCCAGCGCACGTAGACTTCGTCTTCCCAGGTGGGCGAATCGATCTCGGAGAGCGCGAGGCTCGACATGTTCGCGATCACCGTCTTGCCCGAGTCGAGCTTGACGTGATAAAGCGAGTAGCCGCCCATGTACGCGATGTTCTTCACCACGCCCTTGCCCCAGTTGAACACGCCCTCGGGAGGCTTGCGCGTAAGCGAGATGCGCTCCGGGCGCACCGAGATCGTCACGGGCATGCCGAGCGGACCGGTGATGCCGTGGTTCACGTAGAGATGCACGGGCAGATCCGCCGACTGGACGTAGACGTGATCGGGCTCGTCTTCGACCACGGTGCCGTCGAACAGATTGGTCGAGCCGATGAACTCCGCCGAGAAGCGGCTATTCGGAAACTCGTAGACCTCGTTGGGCGTGCCGAGCTGGACGATCTCGCCTTCGCTCATCACCGCGAGGCGGCCCGCCATCGTCATCGCCTCTTCCTGGTCGTGCGTGACCATGATGCAGGTGACGCCGACCTTGTCGAGAATGTTGACGAGCTCGATCTGCGTGCGCTGGCGAATCTGCTTGTCGAGCGCCGACATCGGCTCGTCGAGCAACAGCAGCTTGGGACGCTTGACGAGCGAGCGCGCGAGCGCGACGCGCTGCTGCTGGCCGCCTGAAAGCTGATGCGGCTTGCGCTTGGCAAAGCGCGTCATCTGCACGAGTTCGAGCACGTTGTCCACGCGATCCTTGAGCTCGCCCTTCTTGACGCCTTCCTGGCGCAGCCCGAAGCCCACATTCGATTCCACCGTCATATGCGGGAAAAGCGCATACGACTGGAACATCATGTTGACCGGACGGCGGTACGGCGGCAGCGTGGCGAGGTCTTCGCCGTCGATCAGGATCTTGCCCGACGTGACGGTTTCCAGACCCGCGAGCATGCGCAGCAAGGTGGACTTGCCGCAGCCCGAGCTGCCGAGCAGCGCGAACAGCTCGCCCTTTTTGACCGACAGGTTGACGCCCTTGACGGCCGTGGTGTCGCCGAACTTCTTGACGACATCGACAACCTGCACGAAGTTGTCCGCGGCGGGATTGGCTCCATTGGCCGCGGCGAAGCCCGAAGGCAGCACACCGGCGGTTGCCGGCGCGCTCGACTGGTCACTCATGATTCTCTCTGCCCTGCCTGGTTCTGCCTGACTACTGGACGGGGTTGACGAACAAAGCCCCCGGCGTCGTGCCGAGGGCTCGGGTAAAACGATCAGCCTGCTGGGCGGCGCGTCAGCGGCCCGACTTGAATTCGGTCCACAGGCGCGTCTGCAGACGCTGGATCTCAGGCGGCAGCGGCTTGAGCAGGAACAGGGTCTTCAGGACCTCGGGCGGCGGATAGACGGCCGGGTCGTTGGCGATGTCCTTGTTCACATACTTGCGCGCTTCCGCATTGGCGCTCGGGTAGAACACGGTGTTCGTGATCGCCGCGTGCACCTGCGGCGTCTCGATGTAGTTGATCCACTCGTAAGCGGCTTCCTTGTGCTGCGCGTCCTTCGGGATGGTCATCACGTCGAACCAGATCGGCGCGCCGCCCTTCGGAATGTAGTACTCGATCTTGTACGGCTTCTTCGCCTCGATCGCGCGATGCTTGGCGATCACGACGTCGCCCGACCAGCCGTAGGCGAAGCAGATGTCGCCGCCGACCATGTCGTTGATATAGCCCGACGAGTTGAACTGCGTGATGTACGGACGGATCTTCTTCATCATCGCCAGCGCGGCGCGATAGTCGTCCGGGTTCGTCGAGAGCGGATCCTTGCCGATGTAGTGCAGCGCGGCGGCGAACATCTGGTCCGGCGCGTCGAGCACGGAGACGCCGCAGGCCTTCAGCTTCGAGATGTTCTCGGGCTTGAAGAGGATGTCCCAGTTGTCGAGCGGCACGTTCTTGCCGAGGATCTGCTGCGCCTTGGTGACGTTATAGGCGAGACCGGTCGTGCCGTACGCCCAGGGCACCGCGAACTTGTTGCCCGGATCCGCGCCGGCGACGAGCTCCATCAGCTGCGGATCGAGATACTTGAGGTTGGGGATCTTCGACTTGTCGATCGGCGAGAAAATGCCGGCGGCGATCTGCTTGCCCGCGTAGTTGCTGGTCGGCACAACGATGTCGTAGCCCGAGTTGCCCGCGAGGAGCTTGGCCTGGAGCGTGTCGTCGCTATCGTAGTTGTCGTACTTGACCTGAATGCCGGTTTGCTTCTGGAAGTTCGGAATCGTGTCCTTGGCGATGTAATCGGACCAGTTGTACACGTTCAGTTGCGTATCTTTCGCCACCGACGACACCCACGGCGCCGCGCACAACGCGATCGCACCCAGATGCGCCCAAACCCGTTTCTTCATCCCGTTCTCCGATTCACTCAGCCACGGCGCGACTCGCGCCCGCCCTTTGCGTTTTTGCCTCGCATGTCACCGCGCCTCGCGCGGCTCCCCAGAATTTACCGAACCTACCATCAAACATGCCAGGCGCCAAAAAAGAACGACCGCCTGTCGCGCAAACGGAACAAGCTTTTGGCCCGCGCCGCCGATGGTAAATCGGGCGCAATTTTAGCCGTTTATGCGCCCCTGTCTACCGAAAAAACCGGACCGTGCGACATTCGCGCGACGCCGGCGGCGGGTCGCGCCGAGCCCAAGCTGCGCCATGGTCGCGCAGGTCCGGCGCGCCGGGCGGGGCTGCGTGGTAAAAACCCTGAGCAGACCGGGCTCGCGGTTCGCGGGCGATTCGTGGGCAATTCGCGGGCGATGCGCGGGCTTCAAGCGCCCTACGCCGTCCCGCGCGCCTTCCGACCACCACCGCCACCGACGATCCGACGCATGAGCCTGGAACCTCCCGCGCTTCGCCCTCGCCGACTTCTGTCGTTCGTTTCGTTGCTTGTATTACCTTCGCTGCCTTCGCGAGCATGCGCGTGCGCGGCCCGGGTCTTGCATGCGTGGGCCGCGACACGCCGCCGCGGCGCGACCCATTGCGCATCGATTCTGACGCCGACGCTTTGGTGGGTATTGATGCGGATCCTCGCGGTAGCCGCCACCTGCCTGGCCGCCGCGCCGGCCGCGCACGCGACCATCGCCATGCTGCAACCGCCGCGCGAAGCCGCCGCCTCCGAGCCGCTCGAACTCACCCTGCTCGTCACCGCCGACGACACCCAGCCCCTCACCGTCACGCTGCCCGCGACGCTGCGCGTGACGCTCACGAATGGCGACGTCGCGCCCGCACCGCTGGATCTCGTGCGCGAGCCCGGCGTGCCCGACCGGCTCACGCTGAAGCCAGGCCAGTTCCGCAAGGTCCGCTTCAGCGCGCCGTGGCCCGACAGCGCGCGCGGCGCGGTGCGCATCGATCCCGTGGGCTTCGACGCTTCGCCCTCGCTCGTCGTGCTCAATCGCGGCCCGAACCAGCAAGCCGTGGCGCAGGCGGCACGCGCGGAAAGCGCCGCGACCTCGCCCGCCCAGGTCGCCGCCATCGAAGCCGCGGGCGCCGACAGCGCCATCGCGCCCGCCGCCGACTCGCTCGCCACCACGGGCCGAAGCACGCTCGCGCGCCTGTCCTACTACGAGCCGATGTACGTCGGCATCGGCAAGAACGGCGACACGACCGCGCGTTTCCAGCTGAGCTTCAAGTACCGGATCATCATGCCGGACGACCTGCGCTCGAAAGGTTTCTTCGACAACCTTTATTTTGCTTACACGCAGAATTCGATCTGGGATCTGAGCGCGACCTCCGCGCCGTTCCGCGACACGAGCTACATGCCGCAACTGTTCTATTACATCCCCGATACGGGCTGGAAAAGCGACTGGTTTGCGCGCATGGGCATCGCGGTGGGCCTCGGTCACGAATCGAACGGCCAGGCGGGCGCGGACTCGCGCGCCATCAACATCGTGTTCGTGCGCCCGACCTGGGAATTCGGCAACGTGGACGACTACCACGTGACGGTTTCGCCGAAGGTGTACTACTACCTCAGCAAATCGGATAACGAGGACATCGCCGATTACCGAGGCTACGTGGACCTGCTGATCAAATACGGCAGCCCGGACGGCTGGCAGCTCGCCACCACGCTCCGCAAGGGCACGAAGCACTGGTACGGCAGCGTCGACGCCCAGCTCACCTATCCGCTCGCGCGCCTGCTCGGCAGCAAATGGGGCGGCTATCTGTGGATCGGCTATTTCAACGGTTACGGCGAGGATCTGCTCGACTACAACCAGCGCCAGCATTGGGTCGCGCGCATCGGTTACAGCATCGCGCGCTGAGCGGGCGCCTTGCGCCCGGCGATTGGGGCCGTCGGGCGAGTAGCGCGACTGTGGCGACCGTGGCAACCGTGGCGATCGGCCTCACCTGGCCGAATCGGTTAACATAGCGGGGTTTCTGGTCCGCACCGGCGCCGCCGCGCGCCGGTCATCCCGCCCCAAGATATTTCCATGGCTTCCAATCTTCACGACCTCCCCGACAGCCCGTGCATCGGCGTGTGCTCGACGCTCTTCGACGAAATCTGCAAAGGCTGCGGCCGCACCGCGATGGAAGTCTCCAACTGGGTGTTCCTCAGCGACGAGGAAAAGCGCGCCATCTGGACGCGCATCGAGCGCGAAGGCACCGCCATGCGCTTCCAGAAGAAGAACGCCTGACGGCACGCGCATCAAAAACGCCGGACGAGCCGGCGTTCAAAACGCGGCGCGCGTAGCGCCGCAACGTCATGCCGACGCGCGCCACCCGCCAAGAGCGGCGCGATATAGGGCGCGCCCAGCGGCAAACCGCTGAGCCACGCTTCCCTAAACTCAACTCCGCGCGAAGGCCGCACGTGGTGCGACAGCCGGTCGCGCCGCCCCGGTCAGCAGCAATTCCAGCAAATCGCGCACGCTGCGGATCGCGTTGCCGAACGGCAGCGACTCGCGGCCACGGAAGAACAGGCCGTTCGCGACGTCGCCGCGCAGAGCCGCCGCGAGACGCGTATCGATGCAGAAGTGGCCGAATTTTTCGATACCGTCACGCAAGCCGCACATCGACAGGCAGTCGAGCCCGGTCGGGCAAGCCAGCTTGATCGAGCCGATTTTCGCGCGGATGCGCGATTCGTTGCGCAGGTAACGATCGAGCCACGGCGTTTTCACGGCGCGCGCGGGCAGGCCCGTCACACTCACGAATTCGACGATGTCCTCGGGCGTGGCGTCGGCCAGCACGCGCTTGAAGTTCGGATGCGCGTCGCCCTCCTCGGTCACCGCGAACGGCGTGCCGACCTGCACGCCGTTCGCGCCCGCCTCCAGCCACTTGCGCACGGCGTCGTGACTGTTGATGCCGCCCGCGACGATCAGCGGCACGTCGCGGCGCGTGATGCCCAGCGAAGCGTAGACCGCGTCGAGATCGGCGAAGATGCGCGCGAACGCAAAGCGCTCGTTGTTCATGTCGGCGATGTCGGTTACGCCGAGATGGCCGCCCGCGTGCGCCGGGTGTTCGAGCACGATGGCGTCGGGCAGGCGCCCCTTCTTCGCCCACTTCTTGAGCACCAGCGCGACGCCGCGCGCGTCCGACAGAATGGGCACGAGCGCGATGTCGACGCCCGCGGTCATATCGGGCAGATCGAGCGGCAGGCCCGCGCCCATGACGATGGCGTCGGCGCCCTGCTCGCAGGCGATGCGCACGTAGTCGGCGTGGGCGCTGACGGCCTTCATGACGTTCACCGCGATCATGCCCTTGCCGCCGGCCAGTTGCCGCGCGGCCGCGATCTCACGGCCGAGCGCGATCAGGTTTGCGCGCGCGAGCGTCTCGTGCGAATGGTCTTCGCGGCACAGCTCGGTGAGGTCGGCGTGATGATGGCGCAGGTCGATGCTCGCGATGGTGCCGATAGCGCCTTCGCGCGCGACGCTGCCCGCGAGCCGGTGCGCCGAAATGCCGACGCCCATGCCGCCTTGCACGACCGGCAGCAGTTGACGCCCGCGGATGACGAGCGGCGAGAACGAATGAGTAGGAAACATGGTGACCCGCTTTGCGTTGTCGATGACAAAACGACAATGGTCGCGCGCCGCCCACAGATCACATTGTGATTAATCAATGAAAAATGCGAGGTTCCGTAAAGAACCCCGCATCACTGACTCAAATCAAAACGTCACGCCGAAACATTTGCAAGGCGCGAAAGTGCCGCTAGCCACCGCTCGATCAGGCTTTCGGCACCTTGAACTGCATCGACTTGTATTCCAGGTACTCCTCCAGACCGTAGACGCCGTTCTCGCGCCCGTGGCCCGACTGCTTGTAGCCGCCGAACGGCGCGGCCATGTTCCACGCGCCGCCGTTGATGTCGATCTGGCCTGTGCGGATACGTCGCGCCACGCGCATCGCGCGCTCGTCGCTGCCCGCCCAGACCGCGCCGCCGAGGCCGTAGAGCGAGTCGTTGGCGATCGCGACGGCATCGTCCTCGTCCTTCGCGGTGAGGATCGTCAGCACCGGGCCGAAGATTTCCTCCTGCGCGATGGCGGCGTCGCGCGGCACGCGGCCGAACACGGTCGGCTTCACGAAGAAGCCCTTCGTCACGCCTTCCGGCAGGCCCGCGCCGCCGGTCACGAGTTCGGCGCCATCGGCGATGCCGCGCTCGATGTAGTGCTGCACGCGCTCCTGCTGCACCTTCGAGGCGAGCGGCCCGAGCTTCGCCGTCTCGTCGCGCGGATCGCCGACCGTGTAGGCTTCGACGGCCTCTTTCGCGAGCGAGCGCGCTTCTTCGTAGCGCGACTCCGGCACGATCATGCGCGTGTGCGCCGAGCAGGTTTGCCCCGAGTTCAGGAAGCACGCGCCGACCGTGCCTTTGACGGCCGCCGCGAAATCGGCGTCGTCGAGCAGGACCGAGGCCGACTTGCCGCCGAGTTCGAGCGCCACGCGCTTGACGGTCGCCGACGCGACTTCCGAGACGCGCTTGCCTGCGCGCGTCGAACCCGTGAACGACACCATATCGACCTGCGGATGGCGCGCGAGCAATTCGCCGACGACCGGGCCGTAACCCGTCACGAGATTGAACACGCCCGCAGGCAAGCCCGCTGCGTGAATCGCCTCGGCGAGCACGAACGCGTTGAGCGGCGCGATTTCGGACGGCTTGAGCACGACCGTGCAGCCCGCCGCGAGCGCGGCGGCAACCTTGAGCGTGATCTGGTTGAGCGGATAGTTCCACGGCGTGATCGCCGCGACCACACCGACGGGCTCGCGCACGACCAGCGAATTGCCGACGCGCTCCTCGTACGGGAATTCGCTCGCGAGCTTCGCGTAGGCGCCCCAGTTGTAGACCGGGCCACCCACCTGGATCGCGCGCGCGAGCTTGAGCGGCATGCCGACTTCGCCGGCGATCAGCTGTGCGAGTTCGTCGGTGCGAGCCTTGAGGTTGTCGGCGATTTTTTGCAGATACGCGCCGCGCTCGGCGGCGGGCGTCGCGGACCAGCCGTCGAAGGCGGTGCGCGCAGCGGCGACGGCGGCTTCGGCATCGGCTTCGACGCCTTCGGGAATGCGGCCCATCACGGCTTCGGTACCCGAGTCGAATACGTCGATCGTGCCGTTGCCGTGCGGCGCGACCCATTGGCCGTTGATGTAGAGCTGGGCGTAGTTGTTCATGCGGTGTGCTCCTGTCTCCGTGATTGTGGGTATCTGCGGTGTTCACTCGCTTGAGCGGCGTGGGCGCAGAGGCCCGCGCAGCGGCAACGTCGCATTCTAGCGTGGTTGACGATTACGTAAAGTGCGGGGCGTACCCGGCACAAACGGCGCACTTTCCCGCGCCCAAAACAAAACGGGCGACGCATCACGCGCCGCCCGTTTTCATCTCATGCCGCCATCAGCAGCCGAGGCTCAATGCAACCCCTGGCTCGCCAGGAAGTCCTCGTAGTTGCCGCTGTAATCGTTGATCGTGCCGTTGGTTTTCACTTCGATGATGCGGTTCGCCAGGCCGTTCACGAATTCACGGTCGTGCGACAGGCCATCCCCTTCATGTTCAAAATCAACCACTTGGAGAGCATGAATGGCAACAATCACACTTCGTGGGACAAAATGGCAGGTAAAAATCAGGCGCAAGGACCAGCCAACGCTATCAGCTACGTTTGCTACTGAGGCAGCAGCGCGGCGATGGGTAGAGGAACATGAACGGGTAGACAGCGGGCCTACCGTGGGAGACCTTTTCAGGAAGTACATCAAGTACCCCCTGCCCGACAAGCGGACAGCCGAGTGGGACAGGCGCACTCTGCAACGCTTCCTGAGACGAGAAAAAAAGCTGTGCATGATTCCCGCAGGCCAACTCAGTAAAACCCACCTCGCAGAGTGGCGAGACCGCCGAATCACCCAGGTTCTCAGTAGCACGGTCAGCCGAGAGTTAGACGCTATCTCTTCGGTCTACCGGCTTGCCCTCGCGGAATGGGATATCGGTTTGGATGCCAATCCGGTAAAGGGCTTTCGCCGCCCTAAGCTCCCCCTTCCCCGCGAAGTGCGACTCATGGCCGGGGATGACGAACGACTCATTGAAAAAGCTATTGAGTTTAATAGGGAGATAGCACCAGCAATTATCCTCGCCATTGAGACAGCGATGCGCCAAGGCGAGATAGCGAAGCTACGCTGGGAACATATCGACGTGGAAGCTCGCACTGCCTTCCTACCTATGACCAAAAACGGCACGCCCCGCAAAGTTCCGCTATCAACCAGAGCAATTGAGGCGCTGACATGGTGCCCACCACCCCACAGGGGCCGGGTATTCAAGCTCACGCAATCGGCCATGCAGCACGCTTTTCGTCAGGTCCGGGAGCAATGCGGTCTCGGCAACCTGCACTTCCACGACTTGCGCCACGAAGCAGCCAGCCGACTCTTCGAGAAGGGACTCAACGTAATGGAGGTTGCAACGATTACGGGACACAAGAATCTGAAGCACCTACAGCGGTATACCCATCTTCGTGCTGAGGACCTAGCGCGCAAGCTCGGGTAAGTTGGCGCGGGCTGTGGCCCGCTTCCTAGCTAGTTCAATGGCGGTGCGAAGCGCTGATCTCATCCGGTCTTGGATATGTTTCCTTAGTGGAACGCAAGAAATCCGAATGTGAGTCTCCACTATAACCCTGGGGCTTCATCAAGCCCCCTCCCGGTTGCTACCTTGCCAGCTCCAATACCCCTCAGGAGCCCGACATGGCAACCATCCGCATCCGCAAGAGTGGCCGCTTTCAGGCAATCGTCAGAATCGTTGGCTTTCCTGCCGACAGCCACACATTCGATAAGTACGGTGACGCGGTGATGTGGGCGGCTTTCCGCGAGCGTGAGCTGGGTAAGTTAATCGAGCGCTTTCCACCCGCCTCTCCCGATATCACGCTGGGTCAAGCGCTTGAGCGGTATAAGCATGAGGTGTCCGCTCTCAAGGGCGGCTGGCTTCAAGAGTTCAAGCGGATAGATTGCTGGCTGCGCCATCCGCTGTCTAAGAGGCGGCTCAAGGACATCACCGGGGCTGACCTCTCCCAGCATCGAAGCATCCGGTTAGCACTCGGGAAAAAGCCCAACACCGTACGCCTTGAGCTCGCTCTTATCTCACATGTCTTTGAAGTTGCTCGGACCGATTGGGGGCTGGAGTTCCTGACCAACCCTCGAAAGGCGATGCGCCGCGCCAAGATGGGAGCTACAAGAGACCGCAGACTTCGAAAAGGGGAGTTTGATGCTCTCATGCAGTGGTGCGACTCGAAGGGCAACCGGAGATTAAAGGTTGCGGTAATTCTCGCGGTCGAGACTTCAATGCGGCGCGGTGAGTTGATGAGCCTGCGCTGGGAGCACACAGACCTATTCGAGCGCTTGGCGCATCTGCCCGAAACCAAAAATGGCTCCCCTAGGACCGTACCGCTGTCAACTGCTGCGGTCGCTGCGCTCGTTTCCTTCGGTCCACATAAAACGGGCTCGGTTTTCGACAGATCAGAGGACTGGATAACCAAAGCGTTCATCGACGCCCGGAACGGGTGCAACATCGACAACTTGCGCTTCCATGATCTTCGTCACGAAGCCGTCTCAAGGCTCTTCGAGAAAGGTTTCAACATGATGGAAGCGGCCACCGTGAGCGGCCATAAGACTCTCCAGATGCTCAAGCGGTACACCCACCTGGACCCCAGGAAGCTGGTGGAACGTCTCGGGTAGTCCAGCGGAGACCCCAGCCAATTGCCGGGGCTGCTGCTGGACTACCAGAAGAGCACTTTGATTGGATTTATGAGTGCGCCGTAAGTGGCAGCCACAAATGTAGACAATACCAACGGGACCGCTGGAATAATATTCTTCACGGTGAGCAGCGGATGAAAAACGGTTCCTGTCACTACACCAACGGAGCTATACAAGACCCCAACGGAGGTCTCAGCAATATCAATTGCAACACCGATTAGGGCATCGGTAAGCTGCGTGTCCTTGTCCCGCATGAGCTTGTGCTTAATCATATACGCCAGATAACTCAGCTCTTTCGCGGGTAAATTGACGATTGCCGAAATTGCATATACTGCGTGACTAACACCGTCCCAAGCGAATAACGTCATGTACCCATCGTTACGGTGATCGTAAATGAAGAAATGGTATCCGTTGGCATACGTTCCAATCATGTAGGCGCGCTCAAGCTCGAAGCTCGCAAACGTGGACATAACCGGCCGCTGTTTCTCCCAGGGTCTATCCTTTGAGCGGTCAAGATAGTCGTGAAGAGTGGTATTTATCCAAATCGTATTTTCCTCATCCACGCCGCTGCTTTGTCGCTGAACAACGTGCTGTGATTCGCATGCTGACCGGTTGCTAGTGACAGCTTCTATCGGGTGTCTTAGAGCGCAATAGCCTTCCCCGATAACGCTAGGCAACGCCTGGGCCTGGTTAGTTCCGAAAGAAGAAAATCCTGCAATGACAAGCACCCGCAAGCACTTTGAGGCCACAACCCTTTCGCAATTCGTAAAAATCCGTTCTTTAATTGCTGTTACAACCCTTCGAATACCGATGTTCATTTTTGTGTGTTTTCCGTTAACCCACTGCGGGCAGCTTGCGGCTACTTCAGAAAGCACTGCATATCCGCGCCTGCGTATATATCGGCAAACAATCTAAATTCTGAAGGTTAAGATTGACGAACTGCTACGCTCTGCACGCGGCAGCCAATGAGCGGTTCTTACGAGCCCCTCTTATGGAGCCCCGGATCAATATACTTAAGATATGGAGTTGAGCTGATAGCGATGTACTGGCATTGGGTAGCATGCACGCACCTGCACATCCACCACCAAAGGGAGCTAGACAGCAGGCTACCCAGTGGACCGACTGAAGATGAGCTGAACATGGGCCACTGGACAACCTTCCAGCTCTCATCACTCCATGCTCACTGCCACAGTATTGCCGGTGTGCTGCGTGAACAGCGCCCGCATTACCTCATCCACTTGGTCTGCCTGGTCTTCCCTCACCAAGACAGCATCGTGGATTGGCAGCCCCACGATGCCCCGCGCTCGCAGCTCCAGCATCACGCCCACGATAACATCGCTCTCTGTGCGCATAGCCTCCATCCCAGAGCGGCAATAGAACCGGTCTGCAATCAGAGCATGATGCCTCTCGATGTCTTGGCAGGCCTTCGACAGCTTGACACCGGCTGGCAACGCCAAGGGGTCTAGGTCCTCCAGCCGGTTGAACCTGCGGCGCGCGTGGGTCATCGCTCCAAACACCTTCTTAATACCGGCACGGTGAAACTCGTAGCCAGGCACAGCGTAAGCATCTCCGCTAAACGGGATGCCAGCCAAGCCATAGTGAATGGACGGCCCCATCTGCTTATAGTCCAGCGTCACTGTCTCGCAACCGTCAATCAGAATGCTCTTCCGCTGTGCCTTGGTCATTCCCTGCCAGAATCCCCCGCTAAGCCTACCGCCATGCGCAAAGGTCCCGTTATTGAAACTGCGGGTCATCTTGCGGTCATCAGTAGATTTACCGGGGAAGTCGTCAGCCAGCTCAATTTCCGCCTGGGCCAGCCACGCGTTGATAGTCTTCACCTCAGCTCGAAGCGCGGCTGTCTGCTCATCATCGGCATAGGGAAACCGGGCACTCTTCCCGCGCTGCTTCTCGGCTTTCAAGATGATGACCTCTTCCGCATCATCACGGCCAAAATCGGCATGGGTTAGGTTCAGCTCAGCGGCAAGCCCAAGAAGTCGCCCGGAGGCCCTGAGGGTGGTCTGGACGTTGCAGCCGTTAAAAGGGTTGACGATGCCCATAGTGACATCCAGCAGGCCCATTTCTGGGCTCGTCAGCAGGTCCATCACATCCGGCAGGGTTCGACCCATGACCGGCGATTGATAGCGGCTTGCGTGGCCAAGAATCCGTTTTGAACGGGACACCGTCACCCAGCCCTTAGGCTGCACCAGATGGCAAAGCAGTGCCTCGCATACAAGGCATTCAACCTGGCGCTCAAAAACTTTCTGGTCATTTGGCTTACGTGCCCTGGCTCTGAGCTTCAGCGAGACTTCATATGCTTCGAGTTGCGCCACGATTGACCGCACGAGCGCCTTAAGCTGCTCACTTCGTGCTACCCGGTAGCTGTTCAGATGGCGGTCTTTCGTTGCAGACTCATCCAATACTTCATTCATAGCTTTGACTCGCGAAAAGAAAAAAGCCCCCGCCAAAGCGAGGGCCTGAGCCGTTCACATCGCCAGCTCCATATTCGTTGCTGGCGCATCGTTCCTTGATATTCATTCGAATCTGACCTAGCCTGCTGGCATCAGCAGGCATCGCATGCCCCCTCGCTCTTAGCCGCCCCCGACTCCTCACCACCGGCCAAAACAAACGTCAACGACCGGCCAACCTAATTGTCGCCCCCCACTCAGGCTTCTCCAGTGTCCCCGTGAGATGCCCCCACGACTTGCCCGTGCGGACACTGCTGATGGCAGTGCTCGATACACCAAACCGCTTAGCGAGCGCCACGCCGGTCTCATGGGAGTTCCAGATTTCCAGCACCTGGTCGCGGGTAAGAATCGACGTTCGAAACCCTCCGCTCCCTGGTTTTCGTCCGCTAGTGCCACCGCCAGATGTTCGGGCTTTCCTGGTTGGCTTCCCCTTTCCAGCCGCTTCTCTCTCAGCCTGAGCGGCTGCACTAGCCACGGCGTTCTTCTGCCGATACTTTTCCAGCAGCGCAGATGGCAGCGAGTTAGCGCCTACAGCTTTGGCTGCGATGGGTTCGTCTCTCACCTCGAAGTCAGCCCATGTCAGTTCCCGTGGCTTTGCCCGAACGGCTGGGCTGATGGGCTTCGCACGAGCATCAGTCCTCTCCCCAGCTTTCCGCGCTGCTGCCTTGGCATCCGCCAATAGGTCAGGCCCCTCCCACGGGGGAATCGGTTGATTAGATTCGCTCATGCCAGCGCCTCCAATGCAGCCTGGAGCTCCGCAGCTTTGGTCGATGCAGAGCGCTTTTCCGTGGTATCCAGACCAGCGAGATAGACGCCAGCACCGCCAAAGGCTTCAGCCAGCCAAGAGCCAAGCAGTCGCGAGACTCTCGGCGGAAGGTCCCGATACACCCGCACCGCTCTCCCGGTCTTGTGGTTGTGTGAGACCCCCACATTGATGTCAGTGAGGCGAATCACGCGGCGCACGAGCTGGAACCGGAAGGCGTCATCTGAAGGGAACCGTGCGGGCCGCTCATGCTGAAGCAGATAGAGCGCCACCACTACCTTCATGATTTCCACAGGCTCAACCGCGCCATCCAGCTTGGTGATTTCGTTGTGAGCTCGGGCCTCATTCCGGTTGTACGGCTCACCTTGGAGCATCCGCGCCTGACAGGCCCGCGAGTGGTCTGCAAGTGCCCTCCAGTTGGCCCTGAGAATTTCCCATACGCGGCTACCTTCATTCTTTCGCATGCGGCTACTTACGCGGGCCATGTAGGGCTTCAGCTCGCCAGCACTAACGCTCTCCATAAGCGGATGGCCTTGGCGGCGCTGAGCGCGTTTGTGGCGGTCACAGAGGTGCGAGAATCCCACTGCATTCAGGACGCAGCCTGAAACAGAACATAGTTTCATAGTCAGTTGAAATAGAAAAAGGAGCCCCCGTAGGGGCAGAGACAAGCAGACACGCGAAAACGAAAAGACGCTGCTTGAGTATGGATGAGAGCCCACCAGAGCCCCGCTATGGGCTCCGATGGTTCCGGCTAAGGGGCATCCCCAAGGCTGGCCTGTCAGGTCACGCCTGGCATAGCAAAACCGTATTGATTGCCGCCAGTTGCGCGCGCCTTCGCGCTCTGCAAAGAGGTATAGCCGCTGAGGGTTGACCCCGCAATCTGGAGCCCCGTGCCAATGAGGCTAGGCTGTTGGATGCTGGCATCGCGAGAGACCGCCTGGGAGTACGCACCGTTGGCCTGGTTGGCAAGCTGGCGTTGAGCTGAGGATGCATTGTTCTGCATCGCTGCAATGTCCTGGCCAGCATTGAAGTTGGCTTCGTTGGTCACGCGATCATTGCTGCCCCCGCCGTTGGTCCCTGAGTCAGCCGCTAGTGCCTGTAGGTGACCCGTTTCGACCATCGCTTGGCGAGCTCGCTCAGACATCTGCTCAGCGGCCTGCTGGGTCTCTTCGGTCTGCTGGTTTCTGATTTGACCTACCTGGTAATCGTAGGCTTGCTGAGCGGCGCTCGATTGGCGGTCTGCGGATTGCTTCTGGCCAACGTACCCGACCACTGCGCTGGCTGCGCTTGCGGTCATGCTCGCCACTGTCAGCGCGGTAAGCGTGGAGATTGATGCTGGTTCACACATTGCTTGCGAATCCAACGTGCCCCGCACGCTCCAGTAGCGTGAGCTCAGTCTGAACATCCGCACGCCCAAACCCAGCCAGCGCAAGGAACTGATCACTGATGCCGCTACGGCTCTCGAAGCCATGGAAGAGTCTTGCGGAATCTGCATCTTCCCAGCCTGGGAACCCCCAGCCCCAGCGAACACCATCAGCCTCCCCGAAGACTACAAGCGGATCAGCAGCGCGGATCAGACGGGCAAGCTCATACGGGCTCGGGACCCATGCAGATGGCTGGTCTTTGTAAATCACGCCACTGCCCTTGCTGGATTTGGAGACCACAGAAAAGAGAGGCGCAAGGGTGCCCTCAAGAGCCACTAGCGCGGCGTTACGTTCATTCATTTGATTGCCTCAGAAAGAAGAAAAGCCGCCCACCATTGCTGGCTGTGCGGCTGTGATGGGCGGGAATTGACGGGCTACTGCGCGGTGCGGTGAGCTTCCAGGAGGCCCTGAGTCCACGCTGAGATACCGTTGACCATGAGGGAGCGGAGGTTGTTACGGCGAACATCTTCACGGCGAGTCCCACCGCTGGCTTGATAAGTCACCTTCAGAGCATCGTTGAAGCCTTGCGCGTCATTCCGCGCGAGCGCTCCAATCGCCTTGTGGAACTGAGACACATCACCCACCTGATACGCAACGTCAGTGAGCGCGGCTTTTTGGTTCTTGTTAATCATTGGCCACAAGCCTGGATGGGCGGCCTCCACTGCCAGCCGTGCCCGCTCTTCATATCGCGGGGTGCTTACCTCCAGGAGCCGCGCCGCTTGCTCAGGGGTAATCTGCGTGGTGCCGTTCTTGATCCCTTCGATGGACGTAGCGGGAATCCCAGCGCGCCTGAAGTCCTCCCCGATGTTGGCCGCATTTGCGTTGAGGTTGTAGCCATAGCCAATGTTGTTTCCAGCCTTCGGGTTCGGGTCAGGGGTAGCCTTCAGTACCAACCCTTCACCCATCGCAATTAGCGAAGCTGACCAATTGGCCGAGCCAAGGAACCTGTCCGCCTGCTCAATTTGAATCTTCGAGCCCTGGCCAGCAATGCGCGAACCTGAGAGGCCAGCAAACGAAGGCGGCGCAGTGGGGAAGTTGAAGACGTTCCCGAGCGAGCCACTGAAGGCATTCGAGCGCACGTTATTGATCTGGTCTCGCGTTGGGCCATTCACCTGGTTCAATGTTGATGCCTTGGCAAGAACTTCAGCGTTGTCGATGAGGTCTTCGGCTGTAGCCGTGCCAGCGTTTAGCTTAATCTTCAGCGCGGACATAGCGGCTCGCTCTTCTGAACTCAACACCTTAGCGTAGGCATTCTGCTGCATGATTTGCGCAAAGGTCACATCATTGAAGCTGTGAACCGGAGCGCCGCTGATGAACGCTGCCAAGGTATAGCGCCCATCACCACGCCAGATGAGGCCAGGGCTCATGTCCTCCCCATACTGCTCCTGCGCCTTCTCTAGGTAGCTCTTGATAGCATCTTGCGCCGCCTCCCCAGCTTGGTTCGTGGGAACCTGGAGGTTGACCTTGTTCACCGGGTCATAGACGAAGTTGGCTTGTGCCTGCTGCTGAATCCATGCCTTAGCCTGGTCCGGCGTGGCGTTTGGGTTGCGGGTGTAGTAGCCGGTAAGCTGACCCTGTGCCCATGTTGCAAGCGGCCCTTCACTCTCCGGCGCACCGCCAAAGAATCTCCCAACTACCCAGGTTCGCTGGAGTAGTCCAGTGGTCAAGCCGGAAACCTCTTTAGCCACCTGAGCCTTCCACTGCGGGTCACTCGTGATTTCCTTCGCTGCCTTGAGGGCTTCTGGTGAGATAGACCGATAGGCATTCTGGTATGCGGTTCCGGCGTCCACACCCACCTGTATATCGCGCCGATACGAATCAAAAAGCGTTGATGCCTTGTCATTGAAATACAAGGAACGAATCTGGTCAGGTAGACCAGCGTAAAGCGCCGCCGCCAAGTTGAACTGACTGGAGGGTTGGCCTTCGCGGGGCGGGACCGCATTCACAGTGCCATCAATCAGCCCCTTCAGCTTCGTATTGGCCAAGTCGCTGCGGCCCGATTGCCCCGAGGACTGCACAATCGCTGAGAGTGCTTGCTGGACTTGTGGAACATGTGAATAGTCTCCGCTTTGGGTACTGCTAGCGGCGGCGAGAAGCGCATTCACGGCTGGCTCCTGAAGGGAATCCAAAGCGGTCTGGGCGGTTCGCTTATCCAGAGCCCACGCGGTTCCAGTGCTGATCGCGCGCATGGCCTGCTGATTCTCCTGAGCTGCATCAGCAAGGCTGGTGAGTCGGCGGTAGTACGCTGAGGCTTCACTAGCGCTGTGGAACTGATTCAGAGGCCCGATGCGGCCAACGATGTCATTGATGTCCGGGTACTTGCCTTGGCTCGCTGCATCCTCATCCGCAGTGGTCCTCTTGAAGAAGTCCGCTTGCTGCCCCTGGTTGACCCGTTGGTTCTGCTCTTCGGTGGCCTTAGCGCGCATGCGGGTTGCCTCAGTCTGAATCTTCGGATTCATCTGCTGCATCGTCAGGCCCGTGTGAGGGTCCTTGAATTGCGAGAAGAGGTCGAAGAGCTCAGGGCGACCACCAGCCTGCTGTGAGAGGTTGCTCACCTTGTCCAGCAGCATATCGGCCATCTCAGGGCGGGTCATCATGCCCATCTGGCCGCGCATCGGCTCAAGCTGGTCCTGAATCCCGGACCACATCTGGTCAAGGGGCTTCGAAGGGTCCAGCACGGAATCCGCTACGGCACTGAGGTTGCCCACAGCGGTCTCCTTGAGGCGCTGAAGCTGGACCTGTGCGAAGTCCTGGCGAACGTGGTCAGCCGTAGCCGCTACGCTCTTCGAGACCTGATCCACGATAGCCGGGTCCGAGATACCGGCTGTTTGCTGCGAGACCTGCTGATGAAGGAATTGCTCTGGGTCGAACCCATCGGTGTTCTTCTGTTGCGCGTACTGGCTAAGGATGTCCGTCTGAATCTGATTGCCAATCTTCGCGCCCACGGCATTGCGATACCCAGCAGCAAACGTATCGCTAAACGCCGGGTCAATCTTCTGGTTGTCAGGTGGTGGCGGGACCTTGATAGGACCAGCCTGCGCATCAGGAAGCCCAGCGTCACTGAGCTGGCCCTGAGCGGTGCCCTGCTTGAATGCCGCATTGGCATCCTGCTGGTTGTGCAGGTTGACGTACTGATCCAGAGCCGGATTGAATGCCTTCAGGCCCGTGATAAGGCCCATCAAGTCAGGGTCCTGGCTAGGAGCCTTGTAGGTGTCTACCGGGCGCTCTTGGGGGTTGAAGGTGGCCTGGCGTTGACCTGACGGGACTTCAGGCCGCGCTGTGATGGACTGAGGGGTGTTCGGTGGAGGCATACGGAGATGTGTGCATGGGTGAAGGGCAATGAATGGGCGCGACCAAGCCTGCCCGAGAGAGCATGGAAGCGGTGGAAAGGCGAAAGGGAATCGGGCTGAGGCAGGAACCCCACGCGCCGTATCTCGCGAGAGTCGGGGTTTAGGCGGTGCCCGTGTGCTGCTATAGCTAGGGTTATGCGGCCCCGTAGAGCGAGAGTGGGCGTTAAGCGAGTGCCCGTTACTTCGAGAGGTGGGGTTTATATGCCGAAATTCCCTAGAGACCCCGCCCAGCATGGCTTTCAAGCCGACCAAAACAAGAAGTGTAGGAAGTCGCTTTGCGGGTGACCGCTGGCTGGCAACTCAGCCTGTTTCTTCAGGTACTTCTTCGCGGTCTCCTGCTCCTGCCCTTCGCCACCCTCAGCCATCGAAGCGAGCTTGTTGACCTTCTTGGCGGTCTCGATGGTGAGACGTTGGCGTGGCGCTGGGGAGGTGCTGAGGTCAACTTCAGGGGCCGGGGGAGTCTCAGCCTGAATCTCCTGTGCCCACGCCCGGATACGTGTAGGGTGGGTTAGGTCCGATGTCCAACGGTTGGACAAAACTGAGAAGTTCTCAGCAAGCCAGATGGCGTCGGCACGAACGCGGCGGTCCATATCGAAGCCATGTTCCTTGCACCACTGATCAAACGTCTGCTTCGCGGTCTTTTCACGCTTACCCACCATCAGCGCCTCACCCACCTCCTTCCAGAGCTGGCGCTGTTCTGCTGCGGTTGCTTTGATACGGCCCCAGGCGCTTTGCTCGCAAGCTACGCGCTGGCCACGGGCCACTACGGCTGAGGTGAGGGGGAAACAAAAAAGCGCCAACCGACTACCGGAAGGCGCTTTTGCGGGTGGCTGCTGGCTGACCTAATCAGCCGCGCTGGGGTGTCATGCTGGGGAGCTAGAGACCATCCAACGGCGCAGCACCAAGGCCTCCCAGGAGCGGGCTTCGGTGTCGCGGAAGGCTTCGAACAGGCGGGGCTTACGGTTGCGCTCAACGTAGTCACGGAGCAGCAGGAATTCACGGGAACCGATACGGACCAAAGCGGAGCCGTTGGAGATTTCGAAGGCGAACAGGCGGGTGCTGATTTGGAACATGTTTAACCTTGTCAGGTGAAGTGGCTAGACGCTGAGTGCGTTGCTCACAGGTCAGACTATACATGCATTGCATGCATCATGGAAGCCTCCCAAACTCCGCATGCTCACCCAGCTTGATAAGCAACAGCTCCCACGCAGCGAGAGGCATCGTGCGCGCCATCTTGTTGTCTGCAGGAGATACCCAACCGTTCCAGGTGAATTTGGAGACATGCACGAGGTCTGCGGCCTCCTGCCTGCTGAGGCCGTGCTTCTTAATGAGCGCTGAGATTTGCTCTGCGGTGGGCTGGCTGATGTTGTTCATGGCGTTCCCATTGGTTCTCGTTGTGGAACCAAAAGTTTACGCGTAGGGGTAAACGGCTGTCATCCGAAAATGCAATTGCGTTGAATACTTACGCTACACTTTCAATCAACAAGCGTGGCGGGAGGACATATCATGTTCGACGCAAACGACGTGCTGGACGAAAACGCGAGAAGCCAGGTGGCCGTGGCAGCAGCATCGTCAATGTCGCTCATGACCATACTCAAGATGGTACTTGCGTGGTGTCTACTTCTCATCGCTATGATCGGTTTCGTCTATCTGGCCTTCAAGGCACGGGAGGGCTCGTATTGGGAGGCGCTGTGGGTGGAATTTTCGAGCGCTGTCGCTATCTTCATGCTCTCGCCCTTGGTTCTCGCGCGTACTGAGGGGAATCTAAAAAAGACTTCTGTAGCTTTAATCACGTGCTCTTTTTTTCTCGCCACCCTCGCCTTTTTTCTTCATGGTGCACTCCAGCTTCTGCTCATAAATCTCGCGGTTGGCTTGATATTGCTCCTGTTGCTTGAAGTGTTCTTCGAGAATATCCTGTTGAAAGGAATCGAGGAACGTTTCAGCGAAGAGCTAAAGGACTTGTGGTTCGAAGCTGGAGTAGCAAGCGTGACGCAGCCGCCCCCAAACAACCGGGCGGGCAGCGGTCCGCAGCCCTCAGCTACTGATACAGGGTCTCCCGGCTATATCCCCGGTCAGTAAGCAGCTGGCTTGAAGTTCTTAATGACCTTATAGCGGATAAACTGATTGGTCGCCTCCAATACCTCTAGTTGCGCGCCCTTGTACCCGATGATGGAAGACTCGGACAAGTCGTATTCCACATCGTTGTTAAAGGCAGGCCGCGCCATATTGTCTGAGAACTCACGATAACCAATGTTGATCTTGCTTCCCACTCGTCCGCTGTAGATGAGCGTCTGCTGGAACGAATCATGGCCATAAAGGGTTAGCTTCTTGTGCTCAAAGGAGGTGTCATCTCCGCACACAGCCACATTGAACACCGTGATGACGCATAAAACGCCGTCACGTTTGCGCGCCATCACGCTTTCCCAAGGGTCAGCGATAAAGGCCTTTTCAACACGCCCCGCCTCATTGCCACCGCCCGGTAAATAATATTCGCCGGAATCGTCATCCCCCTGCTTCACGTAGTAGCCCGGGTGGAGCGTATAGGCCCACCCAGCCGACGTAGTATGTTCTACGTGGATAGCCTCCGCCTCTCTATAGCGGCCTTGCTGAAGAATTGGGTCTCCCACTTGGCTGGTGTTGACGGTGCCCAGAGGTGGCTCACTAATAGCCACGCTCGCGGGATGATAATTGGCCTTCGGAACCGTGCATGCGGAAAGCATGGCGAGACAAGCGACCGCCACAATGACCTGTATTCTCATGGTTTTCTCTCGTTATGTAGCGCTACCCCGGAAGCGGCTTATGGGGCAAGAATAGCATCCATTGATTGCAGTTTGACTGCTCCTAGAAGCCCCGCTCGATGGTTCCCACAAGCAAAACAAAAGGCCGGGAATCGCTCCCCGGCCCTCGTGACAATGCATCCAATTGGCCTTACTCTGTAGCGGCCTTCTCCCGAAGCCGCATGACGGTCTGACGGCTCGTATTGAAGTTCCTGGCTAGAGCCGCTACAGCCTCTCCCTGAGCCAAGCGCTGCACCACTTCAGCTTGCTGCTCGCTGGTCAGTGCTGACGGCCTCCCGAATTGTTTCCCCTCCGTGCGAGCTCGCTGGATGCCAGCATTGGTTCGCTCAATCAGAAGGTCCCGCTCGAATTCAGCCACAGCAGAGAGAACCTGCATTGTCATCTTTCCTGCTGCGCTGGTCAGGTCAACGCCGCCAAGCGCCAGGCAGTGGACCCGCACGCCCAGCCCTGCCAAGGTGTCGATGGTTGCGCGCACATCCATGGCATTACGCCCCAGCCGGTCCAGCTTGGTCACCACTAGCACATCACCGGATTCCATACGGTCCAGCAAGCGGGCGAAGCCAGCGCGCTCAGATGCAGCTACGGAGCCGCTGATTGATTCCTCTACGATGCGCTTGGGGTCAATGGCGAAGCCAGCACGCTCAATCTCCAGCCGCTGATTCTCAGTGGACTGGTCCAGCGTGGAGACACGGCAATAGGCGAAGACACGGGACATAGCGGACACCTGTACGAAAGAGATGTCCGAATCTTAGATCATGTCCGAATAGTTTACAAGCTCACTTTCGTACAGTCATCCAAGCTCATGTACGAAAGGGAACGGTTTAGAACACTCAGTAACCGTCCATGTATGTCACGCGCCCAGGTGCGTGCTTGCCAACCCAATACTTAAGTAGGGCTCGAAGTATCTCGTTCATGAAGCGGTCATCCTCTGCGGCCTCAATCCCTACATAGCTGTTGCCCCGCTGGAATGTTTCGTAGCGCATCTGCATTGTGGGCTGACTCTGCTCAAACCCAACGGGTGACAGGTCTTCAGGCACCGTTGATAGATGGACCTGGCCGCCCGTGTCAACCCATAGAACGTGATGCCCCTGCTCGTCATCAGCACCGGCAAAGACCGCGCGAAGCTCTTCAATGGTTGGGGAGTGGTTCAAATTCACAGGCAGCTCCAGTAGATGGTGGGCTGGGAAGTATCCGCCCGATTTGATGACATGGAAAGCGGCGTTTGGCGCTGATGAGATGCGCGCGTGTGCGTCAGGGTATCGCGCTCCTGCTCGCTGGTGCTACGCGCGTTATCTGATGCGCGTTCTGAAGGTGCCCGTGCGTGGAAACGGGAGGGCCACCGGGGGGAAACTCGCGGCGGGACTTTATCAGATGGGTGCTGAGATTTTCGCCGTCAACTTTTCAGGCTGTTTGAAGGCCTCCAGCACCGCGTATGGGCCCCACTTTGGATAAACATGGCGATTGATGACAATAATCCGTCACCCAAAGCGAATAATACAGAAGGCAATTCGTAATATCATGCAGATGCCGCGCGGCTGACCTGCATGGCCAGTGCGGAACGCCAATACAACTGCTCGAAGAGACCACCGTGAAGAAGATCATCATTGCCACGCTCTGCGCCTGCGCGGGGAGCGTCTACGCCCACAGCGCCAGCTACGGCTACCAACAATCCAGCTCAGGCTATAGCAACTACGGTTCATCCACTGGGGAGCACTACGTGAACAGCTATACGCGCTCCAACGGGACGTATGTGGAAGGCCATTATCAGACAAACCCGAATGGCACCAAGGCTGACAATTGGTCCACCCAGGGGAACCAGAATCCTTACACAGGTCAGTGGGGCACGAAGTCGCCTTATTAAAGGTGCACTAGCAGCGAGCAACCAGCGGAACTCCAACAGAGACACCATCGCCGGGAGTCTCTTGTTGGAGCTGTTGAACAGCCTATTAAGACATTAAGGCACGCCTGAGACTTGGGCTGACGTTATAGATCGACGTGTCCCCGTTGAGTGAGGTTGATGCCTTCAAGTAGCCCTGCCCCTGTAGGCGTTCAATAGCGTGATCCACTAGTGGCAGTGGCCGATTCGTTGCTCGTGCAATTTCACCATTTCTAGTTAATTCTTGATTAACAATGCAAAGCCCAACCTGCTCAATTAGCGGCTTTTCGTCCTCGGCCAGTAGCGTTGAAATGCCATAACTCTTGATTCGTGAATGATAAGGCCCCGGACCCAAATGCTTCACGAGCTCCACATACCCTTGATGCTCTAGAATTTCCAAACTCTCTGAAACCATCGCGCTGTCTAGTCCATACTTTGATGCTTCGGCTACGATAATTTCTGGAGACACGTAATTTCGGCCTTCTGCGAGGTATCGCGTATACAAAATATTCAAGACGAAGCTATCACCTGGGGTTAGCCCACTGATCTTCGGTAACGCTTGATTCGTGATGTATGAAGGAGCTGAGCCAATCGGTGGTTTCGCAGTGTGTCCAAAAACGGCGTCAATGACTCGGCTAAGGCAATGATCAAAATTCGCTACATCCTTTACTGACTCCCAGACTAGCGATTTTAATGACTCGGGAACAGGGCAATTTTCCAGTACGATTGGAATTAATTTTGTACCCTTGTCGATGCGCTTAACCACGGCAGCATTAAGTTCTTCGCGAACCCATGGCTTTGCAATACTGACTGATGACAGGATGATTAATACTGCTGCAGCGTCCTTCAGGCCTTCCTCAAATATTTTATCTACGAGGCTGTCCCCAGGTAGCATTTCCCATTTATCTACCCAAGCGTCTATCCCTTTAGCACGAAGCGCAGTAGCAAACGGCATGACAAACCTGTCTTTATCTTCACTTGCGTGGCTGACAAATACCCTCGGAGCGGCGGCATTGCTCATTTCTATCCTTTTTCTGTTTGTTGATAGACAATACAGCAGTGATTTAAGGCGGGTGCTGCGGCCATTATATTCGACCAATTCCAGTGCATCGTAAAGATATTATGCAGTGTAGCCAATTGCACTGTGATCTGGAGTGAGCTGTCCCCTCCCCGAAGCCATGGTTCGAATGCGTAGCTATGGGTACAACGCCATTGGTTGACCTGTTCGAAAGGAGCAGCGCACCAGAATAGATGCAGGACAGGAAATAGGATAGATGCGAGGCGACGCGTAAGCGGAACAAATGAGGGGCGCGCGGCGGGGATACCGGCTTCAGTGCGGGTGCCCGGTCATTGATCGGGCAAGCCATGCGGAGCGCGCCGCCAAATTGTCCCAACGGGACAACCGTGGGACAATCTGGGACACATGGAGGGGCTTCTGGGACAAATCAGCGGCTAGCAGCCGAGGCTCAATGCAACCCCTGGCTCGCCAGGAAGTCCTCGTAGTTGCCGCTGTAATCATTGATCGTGCCGTTGGTTTTCACTTCGATGATGCGGTTCGCCAGGCCGTTCACGAATTCACGGTCGTGCGACACGAAGATCAGCGTACCTTCGAATTTTTCGAGCGCGATCTGCAGCGACTCGATCGATTCCATGTCCATGTGGTTGGTCGGCTCGTCCATCAGCAGCACGTTGTGGCGGCCCAGCATCAGCTTGCCCCAGATCATGCGGCCCTTCTCGCCACCCGACAGCACCTTGACCGACTTCTTGATGTCGTCGGCGTTGAACAGCAGACGGCCCAGCGTGCCGCGCACCGACTGCTCGTCGTCGCCTTCCTGGCGGTACTGGTCGATCCAGTCCATCAGCGTGACGTCGGCCGGGAATTCTTCGTACGTGTCCTGCGGCATGTAGCCGATGTTCGCGTTTTCGGCCCACTTCACCGAACCGTTATCGACTGCCACGTTGCCCAGCAGCGAGCGCAGCAGCGTGGTCTTGCCCGCGCCGTTTTCGCCGATGATCGCGATGCGCTCGCCCGGCTGCACGCTGATGTTGAACTTGTTGAAGATGCGGCGTTCGTAGGTCTTCGTGATCTCTTCCGCGACCACGACGATGTTGTGCAGCTTCTTCTCGAACTCAAAGCGAATGAACGGGTTCTGACGCGACGAGGGCTTGAATTCCTCGATCTTGATCTTGTCGATCATCTTCAGACGGCTGGTGGCCTGACGCGCCTTCGACTTGTTCGCCGAGAAGCGGCGCACGAAGTCCTGCAGGTCGGCCACGCGTTCCTTCGCCTTCGCGTTCGCGTTGGCCTGACGCTCGCGCGCCTGCGCCGACGCCAGCATGTAGTCGTCGTAGTTGCCCGGATAGACCTTCAGCGTGCCGTAATCCATGTCCGCCATGTGCGTGCAGACCTGGTTCAGGAAGTGTCGATCGTGGGAAATGATGATCATGGTCGAGTTGTACTCGTTCAGAACATCTTCCAGCCAGCGGATCGAATTGATGTCGAGGTTGTTGGTCGGTTCGTCGAGCAGCAGCACGTCCGGCTTCGAGAACAGCGCCTGCGCGAGCAGCACGCGCAGCTTCCAGCCCGGCGCCACGGCGCTCATCGGGCCCTGATGGAATTCCGTGTCGATGCCGATGCCCAGCAGCAGTTCGCCAGCGCGCGCTTCGGCCGTGTAACCGTCGTACTCGGCGAACTTGGTCTCGAGGTCGGCGGCCTTCATGTAGTCGTCGTCGGTCGCTTCGGGGTTCGCGTAGATCGCGTCGCGCTCGGTCATCGCGCCCCACATTTCGGTGTGGCCCATCATGACGACGTCGAGCACGCGCACGTCTTCGTACGCGAACTGGTCCTGGCGCAGCTTGCCCAGACGCACGTTCGGCTCGAGGATGACGTTGCCCGAGCTTTGCTCGAGGTCGGCACCGAGGATCTTCATGAACGTGGACTTGCCGCAACCGTTCGCGCCGATCAGGCCATAGCGGTTGCCTTCGCCGAATTTGACCGAGATGTTCTCGAACAAGGGCTTCGGCCCGAATTGCATGGTGATGTTGGCGGTAGAGAGCACAGCGCGTCCCGAAAGTAGATCGACGAAAAACCTGTAATTTTAGCAGGTTATGCCAGTTCGCGCGCGGCTGCCAGCGGTTCCGCGGCCTGCGCGCGCTGCGGGGAAATTACTGGAAATTCGTGGCAGATTGATGCCGCGGGCCGCCGAACGGGCGCGGTCCGGCGTGAATTCCACCGTCATCCAACCTCGAACGAACCTCGCTCAGCCCCACTTTTCGGCCCCGATTTCAGCCCCGACTTCAGCCCTGACGCGGCGTCTGCAAAATATCGACGAAACCGGAGAAGTCGGCCTGCGCCAGGCCCATCGCTTCCGCCAGACGCAGCAATTGCTGCACCGTGCCCGAGACCGGCATCGGCGTGCCGGTCTGACGCGCGGCGTCGGCGACCGTATCGACGTCCTTCTGAAACGTTTTCAGCGCGCCGATCGGCGCGAGACCGTCCTGCGTCATGCGCGGCACGAAGGTGCGCAGCAGCGTGGAGTCGGCCCAGCCGCCCGCGAGCGCCTCGGGCAGCTTGGTCGCGTCGATGCCGCTGCGTTGCGCGAGGCCCACCGCTTCGGCGATCGCCGCGACCGTGGCGGTCACGATCGCCTGGTTGCAGAGCTTGGTGGTCTGCCCCGCGCCCGGCCCGCCCATGTGCGTGACGCGCGCCGCGTAGGCGGCCAGCACCGGCTCGATCTGCGCCACGTCCTGCGCCGCGCCGCCCGCCATCACCGCGAGCGTGCCGGCCTGCGCGCCGCCCACGCCGCCCGACACCGGCGCGTCGACCCAGCCGACGCCCAGCGCCGCCGCGCGTTCGGCCAGCTCGCGCGTGAGGCCGGGCGGAATGCTCGAATGATCGACGATCAGACGCACGCGGCGCGCGTCGTCGGGCGCGCCCAGCAGACCTTCGGCGCCGAACACGGTCTGCTCGACCGCCGCGCCGTCCGCGACGCACAGCAGCACCACTTCCGTCCGACGCGCGAGTTCGCGCGGCGTGGCGGCCACGTGCGCGCCATCGGCGACGAGCGCCTCGGCCTTCGCGGGCGTGCGATTCCACACGCTCACCGTGTGCCCCGCACGCAGCAGATGGCGGATCATCGGCGCGCCCATCAGCCCGGGACCGCAAAATCCGACTTCGGTTGCGGGCTGCGCGATGTTGTCCTGCTCTTGCATTTTTTTGTCTCCGGCTCGATGTGGCTCGTCGTGTTGCGCAGCGCCTTGCCCGGCTCCGGGCATGCGCCCTGCACGCTGATAAGGGCGAGGCGCCATCATAACCGGCGGCCTGCCCGCATCCGCCCGCAATCCCGCATCGGTTTCCGCGTGCGTTCCGGCTCGTGTTTGCGTGCGATCCGTTACCTATACTCGATTGGCGCATCCCCGAAAAACCGTGCCCATCGGAGACACTGTCATGAGCGACCATGTCTATAAGCAGATCGAACTCACCGGATCGTCCAAGGTATCGAGCGACGAAGCCATCCGCTGCGCGATCACGCGCGCATCGAAGACGCTGCGGCATCTGCACTGGTTCGAAGTCGTGGAGACGCGCGGCCTGATCGAGAACGACCAGATTTCGCACTGGCAAGTGACGATCAAGGTGGGCATGCGCATCGACGACGTCGACAACTAGCCGCGCGGTCGTTCGCGTCGGCACAAGACAAAACGGCAGCGCGAAGCCGCTCGGGCCTCGCGCTGCCGTTTCACGTCCGGCGTGCGGAATGGTCTGAGGAAACGCGCGCTCACGCGACGCGTTTGCCTCGCTCGCGCCTACGCAAACAAGCTCACTTCGGCAGCGAGCCGTCCACGCCCTCGACGTACCAGTTCAGGCGTTGCAGTTCCGGGTCGGTGAGCGTCTTGCCCGCCGCGACCTTGACCGCGCCCGTCTGATCCTTGATCGGGCCGGTGAACACGTCCCACTTGCCGCTGGCGATCGCTTCGCGCTTCGCGGCGACGGCCTTCTGCGCATCGGCGGACAGATCGGCCGTGTTCACGTCGCCGAGATCGACGGCCTTTTGCGGAATGCCCCACCAGACCGGATCGTTCTTCCACTTGCCGTCGAGCACCTGCTGGATCGCGGCGACGTAATACACGCCCCAGTTCGCCTCGACCGAACCCAGATGCGCGTGCGGGCCGAACTTCTTCATGTTCGAATCCCAGCCGAACGCGTGCACGTGTTTTTCCTCGGCGGTGGCGAGCGTCGCGCTCGAATCGGTGTTTTGCAGCAGCACGTCGGCGCCCTGCCCGATCAGCGTTTCGGCGGCCTGCTTTTCCTTGCCCGGATCGAACCAGCTATTGATCCAGATAACCTTGGTGTGGACCTTCGGATTCACCGAGCGCGCGCCCAGCGTGTACGCGTTGATGTTGCGCACGACTTCGGGAATCGGCACCGAAGCGACGAAACCGAGCGTGTTCGTCTTCGTCGCATAACCGGCCGCAACGCCCGCGAGATACGCGCCCTGATACATGCGCACGTCATAGGTGCCGAAGTTCGGCGCCTTCTTGTAGCCGGTCGCGTGCAGGAACACGGTGTCCGGGAAGTCCTTCGCCACTTTCAGTTCGAAGTCCTGATAACCAAAGCTCGAACCGAAGATGATCTTGTTGCCCTTGCTCGCGAGATCGCGGAACACGCGCTCCGAGTCGGCCGATTCCGGCACGTTCTCCACGCGCGTGATCTTGATCTTGCTGCCGAACTTCTGCTCGGCGGCCTTCGAGCCCTGATCGTGCGCGAAGGTCCAGCCGGCATCGCCCGGATTGCCGAGATAGACGAACGCGACGCCCGGCGCATCGGCGGCCTGCGCGGCCGGGGCGAGCGCCGCCGTGCCGCACGTGGCGGCGACGGCAAAAGCGGTCAGGAGGGTTTTTTTCATTGTGTGGATCTCCGGTCTTGGATTGAGAAACTGCGAGCGTTTCCGTTGTTATCGAGTCTTTATCGAACCATTTAAGCCGCGCCGAAGAACGACTTGCCGAGCGAGGCCGGCGCGTTCAGGCGAATCGTGTTCGGATTGCGCGAGATGAGCACCAGCACGACGATGGTCGCCACATACGGCAGCATCGCGAGGAACTGCGTCGGCACCGGCACGCCCACCGCTTGCGCGTAGAACTGCGCGCCCGTGACCGCGCCGAACAGCAGCGCGCCGATCAACAGACGCCCCGGCCGCCACGTCGCGAACACCACCAGCGCGAGCGCGATCCAGCCGCGCCCCGCCGTGATCTGCTCCTGCCACAGATGCAGTTGCACGACCGAGTAATACGCGCCCGCGAGCCCCGCCATCGCGCCGCCGAACGCCGTCGCGCCATAGCGCACGCCGATCACCGGAAAGCCCACCGAGTGCGCGACCTGCGGCGACTCGCCGACCGAGCGCAGCACGAGCCCGGCGCGCGTGCGGTAGAGGAACCAGCCGACCACGGCGAACATCGCGAACGCGAGGTAATCGACGGGCGTGAGATTGAAGAACGCCGGGCCCACCACGGGCAGATGCGAGAGCCCCGGAATCGGCCACGCGGAAATCGTCGCCGAGGTCGCGGCCGAGGTGTAGGGCTTGCCGACATAAGCCGAGAGCCCGACGCCGAAGATCGTCAGCGAGAGTCCCGTGGCGACCTGATTGGCCTGCATCGTGAGCACGAGAAAGCCGAACAGCAGCGACATCGCCACGCCTGCGGCCATGCCCGCCACGAGCCCGAGCCACGGATTGCCGCTGATCGTGGTAACCGCATAGCCGGTGACGGCGCCCATCAGCATCATGCCTTCGACGCCGAGGTTGAGCACGCCCGACTTCTCCGTGACGAGTTCGCCCACGCCCGCGAACATCAGCGGAATGGCGGCGGTGACGGCGCTCGATGCGAGCGAACTGGCTTGCTGGATATCCATGTCGTGTGGCCTGTTTCGGATGCGTTGTGTTTCGTTGTGTTTCGCTGTGTTTCGAATACGCGTTGTCTGACGCTGAGGGCTTCAGCCCGCCGTCGCAACGGTATGGCGGCGGCGGATGCGGTAGTTCACGAACAGATCCGCGCCGAGCAGGCAGAACAGCAGCAGGCCCTGGAACACGCCCGAGAGCGCCTGCGGCAGCTGCAGCGAGGTCTGCACCGCTTCACCGCCGAGATAGAGCAGCGCCATCAGCAGACTGGCGAGCACGATGCCGATGGGATGCAGCCGCCCCACGAACACGACGATGATCGCCGTGAAGCCGTAGCCCGGCGACCACGTCGCCTGCAACTGGCCGATCGGCCCGGCGATCTCACCCATGCCCGCAAGCCCGGCGAGGCCGCCCGAGAGCAGCAGCGAAGTCCAGATGGTTTTTTTCTCGGAGAAACCGGCGTAGCGCGCGGCGAGCGGCGCGAGTCCGCCCACGCTCATCCGGTAGCCCGCAAAGCTGCGGCGCATGAACAGCCAGACGAGCGGAATCGCCGCTAGCGTCAGGAAGATCGACGCGTTCAGTCGCGTGCCGCGCAGCCAGTGAATGCGCCAGTCGCCGCCGAAGGTCGGATAGAGCGCGTCGCCGCTGAACATTTCGGAGAGCGGAAAATTCATGCCGTTCGGATCGCGCCACGGGCCGCTCACGAGCCAGATCAGCAATTGCGTCGCCACGTAGGTGAGCATCAGGCTCGTGAGGATTTCATTCGTGTTGAAGCGGCTCTTGAGCCACGCGGGAATCGCCGCCCAGGCCATGCCGCCGAGCACGCCCGCGAGCATCATCAGGAACAGGATCCACCAGCCGCTCGCCTGATCGAAATAGATCGCCACGCCGCTGGCCGCGATGCCGCCGAGCACCATCTGCCCTTCCGCGCCGATGTTCCAGACGTTGGCGCGATAGCCCGCCGCAAGACCCAGCGCGATCAGGCACAGCGGCGAGGCCTTGAGCAGCAGCTCGCTCCATCCGTTGATGCTCGATAGCGGTTCGATGAAGAACGCGTGCATGGCCTGCACGGGATCGCGCCCGACGAGGCCGAAGATCAGAAAGCCAATCGCGAGCGTGAGGAGCGCCGCAATCAGCGGCACGGCGATGCGCACCGTGCGGGACGGCGTCGTGCGGGCTTCGAGTCGGTAGGGAAAAATCATGGCGGTGTGATCGGAAACGTTGCGTCGTTGTCGTTATGCGTGGCGAGTCGTGTCGTATCTCGTGCCGCTCACGCGTGCGCCGTGGGCGCGGCCGGTTCGGCGGGCGGTTCGTCGCCGTTGCGCGGGCCATCCTGCTGCCCCGTCTGCGGCCCGCCCTGCTCCGCGCGCTCGCCGAACAGCCCCGCCATCCAGCGGCCGATTTCCTCGGCGTTGGTCTCGCCCGTGAGACGTGCGGGCGACAGGCGGCCGCCCGCAAGCACGGCGATGCGGTCGCAGATATCGAACAGTTCTTCGAGTTCTTCGGAGATCACGAGTATCGCCACGCCGCGCGCCGAGAGATCGAGCAATTGCTGCCGGATGAACGCCGCCGCGCCGACGTCGACGCCCCACGTGGGCTGCGCGACCACCAGCACCTTCGGCGTCTGCAGGATCTCGCGCCCGACGATGAACTTCTGCAGATTGCCGCCCGAGAGACTTTGCGCGAGCGCGTCGGGGCCGCCGCAGCGCACGTCGAAGGCGCCGATGCAGCGCTCGGCGAATGCGCGCATCGCGCCGGTCTTGAGCCAGCCCGAGCGCACCATGCCTTCGCGATGCGCCGTGAGCAGCGCGTTTTCCGCGAGCGACATCGCCGGCACCGCGCCGCGTCCGAGCCGTTCTTCGGGCACGAAGGCGAAACCGAGCTTGCGGCGCGCGCCCGCCGACATCCGTCCGGCCGGTTTGCCGCAGATCGTCACCGCGTCGGCGGGCGTGCCGTGACGCGAGGTCTGCGCCTCGCCCGAAAGCGCGGCGAGCAATTCGGCCTGACCGTTGCCGGAGACGCCCGCAATGCCGAGAATCTCGCCCGCGTGCACGCCGAACGACACATCCTTGAGCGAGGTGCCGAACGGATCGTCGCTCGGCATCGACAGTTGCTTCACGTCGAGCAGCACGTCGCCTGGCGTGTGCGCGCGACGCGTGTAATCGGGCAAATCGCGGCCCACCATCAGGCGCGCGAGCGACGCATGCGTTTCCTCGCGCGGATTCACGTTGCCCGTGACCTTGCCGCCGCGCAGCACGGTGGCCGTGTCGCACAGTTCCTGAATTTCGTCGAGCTTGTGGCTGATGTAGAGAATGCTGCAGCCTTCCGACGCAAGCCGCCGCAGCGTGCCGAACAGCTTGCGCACTGCTTGCGGCGTGAGCACCGACGTGGGCTCGTCCATGATCAGCAGACGCGGGTTCTGCAACAGGCAGCGCACGATCTCCACGCGCTGGCGCTCGCCCACCGTGAGGCTGTGCACGTGGCGCTGCGGATCGACGTCGAGCCCGTATTGCGCCGACACCTCGCGAATGCGTTTGGCCAGCGCCTTCAGATCGAACGCTTCGTCGAGCGAGAGCGCGATGTTCTCGCCGACCGTCAACGTTTCGAACAGCGAAAAATGCTGGAACACCATGCCGATGCCGAGCTTGCGCGCCGCCGCCGGACTCGCGATCTCGACGCGCTCGCCTTCCCAGCGGATCTCGCCCGCATCCGGGCGCACCGCGCCGTAGACGATCTTCATCAGCGTGCTCTTGCCCGCGCCGTTTTCGCCGAGCAGCGCGTGGATCTCGCCGGGCGCGACGGTCAGCGTGACGTCGTCGTTGGCGCGCACGGCCGGATATTGCTTCGTGATGCCAAAAAGCGCGAGTCGCGGCGTGCTGGCCTGACGTGAAGATGAATCGCCCATGGAAGTTGTGCCGTAGTTCGTTGTGGTGCGCGTGGGTTGCAGCCGGTGTAAGAAAGCCGGTTGCTTTATCCGATATGAATGCAGCTTCGTGCCATGCCCGCGAAGCGCCGCTGCGCGGGTCACGATACCTGTTAGCCCTGCCAACGTCGAGACATCAAAAATGTCCGCCGTCCAGACCTCACAGGCGTATACCGGTTATTTGGCGCGAGCGCGCCAACATCGGCAGGGCTTTCGCACGAAGTCGGGATTCGCCGCTCTTGACGGCCCTTTTTGTCCATATTAAAAAACATATACCCACTAAGCCTTTCGATCAGCCAAAACATATAATTCGGAGAGTTGTTCATGAGTCAGCAACGCGAGGCGATCGACACGTACCTCTTGCGCGTCTTGCATACCCTCTTGATGGAACGCAGCGTCACGCGCGCCGCCGTCAAGCTCAATCAGTCCCAACCTGCGATCAGTGCGGCGCTGCGGCGTCTGCGCGACATCACGGGCGACCCGCTGCTGGTGCGCGGCAAGTCGGGCATGGTGCCGACCGAATACGGCCTGCGCCTGCTCGAACCGGTGCAGAACGCGCTGCGCGAGATCGAGCGCATCCGCTTCCAGCAGCACAATTTCGATCCGGCCACGTCGATCCGCTGCTATCGCATCGGCTGCCCCGACTACCTGAACGTGCTGTTCGTGCCCACTGTCGTCGAGCGCTTCCGTCAAGCCGCGCCCAACGCCACGCTCGAATTCCATTCGCTCGGTCCGGCGTTCGACTACGAACTCGCGCTCGAGGAAGGCAAGCTCGATATCGTCATCGGCAACTGGCCCGAGCCGCCCGAGCAGCTGCACCTCTCGAATCTGTTCGTCGACCAGATCGTCTGCCTGATGAGCAACACGCATCCGTTCGCCAAGCGCGGCGGACTCACGCTCGATCAGTACCTGAACGCGCCGCACCTCGCGCCCACGCCCTATTCCGTGGGCCAGCGCGGCGCCATCGACGTGCATCTCGCGCGCGAGCGTCTCAAGCGTCATGTGGTCGTCACGCTGCCGTACTTCAATCTCGCGCCCTACGTGCTGATCAAGTCCGATCTCGTGTTCACGACCACGCGCCTGTTCGCCGACCACTACGCGCGCTTCCTGCCGCTCACGGTCGTGCCCGCGCCGCTCGATTTCCCGCCGATGCAGTACTACCAGTTGTGGCACGAGCGTTGTCATTATTCGGACGAAGTACGCTGGTTGCGCGGCCTCGTCGCCGAAGCGACGAAGACGCTGATCGACAAGCCTTAACGGATGTTCATGCGAAGCGGCTTTTACCGCCGCTTCGCGCTTCATCCCACCCTTCTGGAACGCATTAACGCGCCGACTGCACGAGCCGCGCGGCGAGCGCATTGTGGCGCTCGATCACCGGACCCAGTTCGACGGTCTGCAACACGCCTTCCTTCACGACCACACGCCCCCCGATCACGCTCAACGCGACCTGCGACGGCGCGCAAAACACCAGTGCCGCGACCGGATCGTGCAGCGCGCCCGCAAACAACGGCTGACGCAAATCGAAGGCGACGAAATCCGCGGCCATGCCCGGTGCGAGCGCGCCGATATCGTCGCGTCCGAGCACTTTCGCGCCGCCCAGCGTGGCGATTTCGAGCGCCTCGCGCGCAGTCATCGCATCGGGTCCGAAACCGACTCGCGCGAGCAACATCGCCTGGCGCGCCTCGGCCACCATCTGCGCGCCATCGTTCGACGCCGAGCCATCGACGCCCAGCCCGACCGGCACGCCCGCGAGCCGCATCTTCTTGATCGGCGCAATACCCGACGCGAGCCGCATGTTCGAGCACGGACAATGCGCGACGCCCGTACCCGTGCGCCCGAACAGGCCGATGCCGTGATCGTCGAGCTGCACACAGTGCGCATGCCAGACATCGGGGCCTATCCAGCCCAGATCCTCGGCGTATTCGGCGGGCGTCATGCCGAACTTCTCGCGGCTATAGGCGATGTCGTTGACGTTCTCGGCGAGGTGCGTGTGCATCGAGACGCCGTAGTGCCGCGCCAGCGTCGCCGACTCGCGCATCAGATCGCGGCTCACCGAAAACGGCGAGCACGGCGCCACGACCACGCGCAGCATCGCGTAGCGGCCTTCATCGTGATACGTCTCGATGAGGCGCTGCGTGTCGGCGAGAATCGCGTCCTCGCGCTCGACCACCGAATCGGGCGGCAGACCGCCGTCCTTCTGGCCCACGCTCATGCTGCCGCGGCTCGCATGAAAGCGCATGCCGATCTGCTGCGCCGCGCGGATGCTGTCGTCCAGACGGCTGCCGTTCGGATAGATGTACAGATGGTCGCTCGACGTCGTGCAGCCCGAAAGCAGCAGCTCGGCCATGGCCGTGAGCGTCGAGACCTCGATCATCTCGGGCGTGAGGTTCGCCCAGACCTTGTAGAGATTCGTGAGCCAGCCGAACAGTTCGGCGTCCTGCGCGGCGGGCAGCGCGCGCGTGAGGCTCTGGTACATGTGGTGATGCGTGTTGACGAGCCCCGGCGTGACCAGATGGCCGGTGGCGTCGATCACTTCGTCGGCGTCGGGCGGCAGCTCCGCCGTCGGGCCGACCGCGACGATGCGGTTGTCCTCGATATAGAGGCCGCCGCCGCGAATCTCGCGGCGCGCGCCGTCCATCGTCACCAGCATGTCGGCGTTCTTCACGAGCAGGGTTTTGCCCTTGCCGGGTTCGCGCGCCATACCGTTCGTCGTGCGGTTCGTGGGTTCCATCGTGTCTGTTCGCTCCGTTGTCGTGCCGCGTCGGCGATGCCGCGCTGCGGCGTTCGGGCCCTGGCCCTGAGTGTTGACAGACGTCCCTGCCGCACGCGCCGCTCAGCCGGAAACCGGTGCCGACGCATCCCCGCAAGGACGCCGCTGGCCCGGTTACCCGGCGCGCAGCGCCGTCTTCGGGATGCGCGGCCCGCAATGCCACACTCGGGCGGCGCACAGGCTCTACCTTCGGCGGTCAAAAAAATGCTGACAATTCGCGCCACCGAGATACCCGAATTCACGCCCAGCATATAAAGGTCGATTTTTGGCGCGGCTAGGATGTACTCATGGGTGAAAACCCGCATGAAAAATGCGGGTTGGATCGCGCCGGAAGGCCGCCAGGAGGGGCGCGGCGCTTGAGGCTCATGCTGCCGGCATTATCTTTCTTATCGCTCGCGCGCTGGAGGCCCGATCGTTCTTAAAATGCGTTCACGGCGCTCGCATCGATCCGCCGACGGGTATGTAGCCACTGTCACGCCAGCGACGTGGAGCCTCGATCCGCCGCACCGAATTCCGGGATCGGGCTGCCGCCGCAACCTCGCAATGACACCAGCAAAACACAAGGAAAACTGCGAATGGGCAAGCTGACTACCCACGTGCTCGACACCGCGAACGGCCGTCCCGGCGCGGGCATCAAGGTCGAACTTCATGCGCTCGACGGCGAGGCACGTCGCGCGCTGAAGACCGTGACCACCAACCACGACGGCCGCTGCGACGAACCGCTGCTCGAAGGCGCCGCGCTCGCCGCCGGCGAATACGAACTCGTGTTCCATGCGGGCGATTACTTCGCCGCGCTCGGCGTGAAGGTGCCGGAACCGCGCTTCGTCGATCGCGTCGTGCTGCGCTTCGGCATCGCCGATGTCAACGCGCATTACCACGTGCCGCTGCTCGTCTCGCCGTGGGCGTACAGCACGTACCGCGGCAGTTGAGCGCACGGCTTTCCCGCATCGAGCACACAAGAACAGACGGACCGCAAAGACAGCGGCTAGACGAGGTCAACGTCTAGTTCAACTTCGGCGCAGCGGCGCTACATCGCCCCGCTTGCACGACGCCGCCTCTTTGCATGGCGTCCAGCCCCGCAGTCCGCGCGCGGCGGCGCATCGATCCCCGGACGATGCCCTGCGCGCGTCACGAATCAGGAGTGGAGGAGTTTCATGGAAGGCTTTATCACTGACTGGCTGAACCTCGCGCTGCGCTGGTTCCACGTCGTCGCGGCGATCGCCTGGATCGGCGAATCGTTCTACTTCGTCGCGCTCGACAACAGCCTGAAACCGCCGACGGACCCGAACCAGCGCCGTCGCGGCGTGTTCGGCGAACTCTGGCACGTACATGGCGGCGGCTTCTACAACATGCAGAAGTACACGGTCGCGCCGCCCGAAATGCCCGACGATCTGCACTGGTCGAAATGGCCCTCGTACACGACGTGGCTCTCGGGCGCGTCGCTGTTCACGGTGCTGTATCTGATGGCGCCGAACACCTACCTGATCGACAAGAACGTGCTCGACATGGGCCCGGTCGTCGCGATCTTCTCGGCGCTCGGCTTCCTCGCCGCGGGCTGGATCGTCTACGACTCGCTGTGCCGCCTGCTCGGTACGAAAGACCGTCTGCTCGGCGTGTGCGTGGGCCTCTACGTGGTGATCGCCGCGTATCTCGCGTGCCACATCTTCTCGGGCCGCGCCGCGTATCTGATCATGGGCGCGATGCTGGCGACGATCATGTCGGCGAACGTGTTCTTCGTCATCATCCCGGGCCAACGCAAGATGGTCGCCGCGATGCTCAAGGGCGAAGTGCCGAACCCGATCTACGGCAAGCGCGGCAAGCAGCGTTCGGTGCACAACACCTACTTCACGCTGCCGGTGGTGTTCGCGATGCTGTCGAACCATTACGCGATGACCTATGCGCACGCCTACAACTGGGCCGTGCTCGTGGTGATCATGCTGGCCGGTGCGCTGATCCGCCAGTTCTTCGTGATGCGTCACCGTGGCCAGCAGCTCTGGTATCTGCCGCTCGGCGGCATCGCGCTGATGTTCGTCGCACTGGTCTGGACGCTGCCGCGCCCGGTCGTGCCGCAAGCCGAAGCCGCGAATGCGCCGACGATCAAGGTCGGCGACATCCAGCCGATTCTTCAGCAGCGTTGCGCGGGTTGCCACTCGGCCCATCCGACGCTGATGGGCGCGGCGCCGGCCGGTGTGATGCTCGATACGCCCGACGAGATCACGCAAAACGCGCAGCGTCTGTATCAGCAGGCGGTGACGCTCAAGGCCATGCCGCTCGGCAACGTCACGCACATGACCGACGACGAGCGCCAGAAGATCGCGATGTGGTTCCAGGGCGGCGCGAAGCAGTAAGGCGCGTATCGCTTGAGTGAATCGCAAAGGCTCGAAGCAGACGTTGCTTCGAGCCTTTGTTTTTTCGGGCTGCTGCGGTTAGGGGGTGATCGGCAGATACCCGCCGCCTAAGGCCGCTGTCGCGGGCGCGAGGTCGGCGGCATTGATCGAGCGGGGCGCGGGAGCTTGCGCGGCAGGCGCTGGAGCCAGCGGCGCGGGTGTGGCGGCGGCTGCGCGTGGCGCTTGTTGTGGAGGCTGCGCTTCGATGCGCACGACTTCGATAAGCGGCACTTCTGCACGAAGCGGTTCTGGCCGTGAGGGGACGCTCACGCGGCTCGCCTTGCCTCGCGTCTGCTGCATCGGTTGCATCGGCTGCATCGCCGCGCCGCCCGGCTCGTGCGCGAACAACTGCGTGTTGATGCGCCCCACTTCGTCGAGATCGAGAATCGCCGCCTCGGCCAGCAGCTTCAGCAAGGCCAGCACGGTGTCGTAGCGCGCGCGGATCTGATCGCGCTGGCTCGCGTACAGCGTGTCGGTGGCGCGCAGCACGTCGAAGCTCGTGCGGCTGCCCGCGCGAAAGCCGATGCGCGTCGCCTCCAGTGCGTCCTGCGCGCGCTGCGCCGACTGCGCGAGCGCCACGCTGCGCGCCGCGCCCGCGTTCACGCGCAGCCAGCCGTCGCGCGCATTCGCCGCCGCTTCGCGCACGGCCGCTTCGAGTTCGTCGCGCGCCTTGTCTTCGAGCGCCTGCGCTTCGCGCGTGAGCGCCGTGGTTTCGCCGCCCGAGAACACCGGAATCGTCACTTGCAGCATGCCGGTCGTCGTGGTCGTCGGGCGCGAATAGCCACCGCCCGCGCCAGCGGGCGTATGCGTGAACTGCAACGCGACGTTCGGATAGTGCGCCGCCTGCGCCTTCTCCGTATCGAACTTCGCGACCTGCAAGGCCATCTCGCCGATCTGCACCGGGTACGCACGCGTCTGCGCCTGTGTGACCCACGGCTCGACATCGGCGGGCTGCAGCGCGGGCGGCGCGACGCGCGCGGGCAAGGTGGCGAGCGCGTCAACCGGCGCCCCCGTCAGCCGTTCGAGCGCCACGCGCGCGAGTCGCGCCTGGCTTTGCGCATCGAGCCACTGGACCTGCGCCTGCGAGCGGCTCGATTCCGCCTCGCGCAGATCGATGAGCGTGACTTCGCCCGCCGCCTTCGCGCGCAACAGCAGCGCATAGTGCGCGTCGAGCGCCTGCCGATACGCGTTCGCGCGCGCCAGTTCGTCCTCGGCGGCGAGCCCATCGAAATAGGCCTGCGCCGCGCGCAGGATCGCGTCCTGCGCCGCGGCCGCGGCCTCCAGCCGGCCACGCGCGACCACATAATCGGCCTGACGATACGCCGTCCACAGCGACCAGTCGAACACCGGCTGCACGAGCGAAACGGTCCAGCCGCTTTGCCAGTAGTGCATCGTCGGAAAGCTTTCCATCACGATGCCGTTGTACGCGCGGCCCCACCCGCCCTGCACGCGCGGCAACAGCCCGGCGCGCGCTTTCGGCACCGCCTGCATCGCGGCTCGATACGCGTCGCGCGACGCGGCGAGCGTGGCGTCGTGATCGAGCGTGCTCTCGACCACGCCGAGCAGATCCGTCGCGTATGCAGCGGGAGTCGACACCGCGCATACCAACACGCAAACCGCGTGCGCAATTCGCTTCAATCTCCATGCCGCCATCACGCCGACTCCATCGCTGCTTCGGCCTGAGCGCGATCGACGCGCACGAACGCGCCGTCCATCAGCCGGTAGTGCCGGTCGAAACCTTCAGCCATCGCCACGTCGTGCGTAATCACAACGACGGTGCGCTCGATACGCTGCAGCAGCGACGCGATCTGCCGCACCGCGACCGGATCGAGATTCGACGTGGGTTCGTCGAGCAGCAGCAATTCGCGCGGCTGGTAAAGCGCGCGCGCCAGCAGCAGACGCTGACGCTGCCCCGCCGAAATATTCGCCAGCGAATCGCTGACGGTGGTGCGCGTGCGCATCGGCAGACGCATCACATCGTCGAGCAGGCCCACGGCTTCGAGCAGCGCGTGAATGCGCGCTTCGTCGGCGTTGCCTTCGAACAGCGAGATATTGTCGGCGATCGAACCGTGCAGAATGATGTCGCCCTGGCGCATATGCACGGCGTGGCGGCGGATTTCATCGACGGTGAGATTCGGCCACGCGATGCCGTTGAGCAGGATCTCGCCCGCCTGCGGCTGTTCGGCGGCCGCAAGCAGCTTGAACAGCGTGGACTTGCCCGCGCCCGACGGTCCGGTGATCACGATCTTGTCGCCGCGCGCGATCTCGATGCTCGCGTGGCGCAGCACCGGCATGTCCGACACGCCATAGGCGAAGGTCACGTCGCGCACGCTGATGTGCTCGAAACGCCGCGCTTCGACAGTCTTGTGGCGGTCTTCGAGCGGCGTATAGCGCTCGGTTTCGTGCTGCGTGATGTCGTCCACGCGCGCGACCGGCACGCTCAGCATGAAGTACGCAAAACCCGTATTGATGGCGTGCGCGATGCGATCCGAAAACAGCGACTTGTAAATCATGAACGAGTAAAACGCGCCCACCGAGACGCTGCCCGCAAGCATCAGCTTCGCCGCGAACCACGTGACGGCGAGCGTCTCGGCATGCGCGAGCAGCTTGAGCACGGCGTCGCGCGTGGCCGTCAGCCGGCTGCTGCGGAACAACACCGACGCATAGCCGCGGAACTGCTCCATGAAGCGCGCGACGCGCCGCGTCTCGCCCTGCGAGAGCTTGATGAGCGGCGCGGCGCGCACGGTTTCGATGAGCGCATCGTCGCAGCGCGCGGCCTCGTTGAATACGCGCGCGTGCGTCTCCCACATCGACGCGAACATCGACGCGGACACCACGATATAGAGCGCGAAAATCGCCAGCACGATCAACGACAGCTGGGCGTTCTGCACGAACATCAGCAGCAAGGCCAGCAGTCCCACCGTCAAGTCGATATACAGCGTGACGACGGAGCGCGAGGCGAAACCCGTCACTTCGTCCTGCGCCTTGACGCGCGAAAACACGTCGCCAACATTGCGCTTCTCGAAGTACGCGATCGGCAGACGCAGCAGATGCCCGAGCAATCCTTGCGTGGCGTTCACGCTCATCAGCGCGTGCAGCAACTCGACGAGCACGCCCTGCGCGTACTGGCTGATCGCACCCGCGAGGAAGATGCCCGCGAACGTCAGCGCGAGCACGTTGAGCAGGTTGAGATTGTCGGCGGCTACGACGTGATCGAGCACGAACGCGCCGAAATACGGCTGCGCGAGAATCGCGAACTGACTGCCCAGCGCGACGAACAGAATCTTCGCGAGGCGCCCGCGCATCTGCGGATTGAGACTGCGCAACTGCGCGAGCGCGGCCGGCACGCGCGCGCGCTTCGCGATGCGCTGCATCGCGGGCGTGGGCGCGCACTCGATCAGGTAGCCCGACACGTTCGCCAGAAACGTGTCCATAGCGATGCGCCTGCGCCCTACCGCCGGGTCGATCAGCTTCACATAGTTGCGCGAACAGCTTTCGATCACGACGAAATGCGCGCCGCCGAAATGGACGATCGAACCGCGCTTGATATCGCCGACGTCCTTCGGCTCGAACTGGAAGGCCTGCGTTTCGAGGCCGAACTCGGTCGCGACGTCGTAGAGATCCATCAGCGTCAGGCCGTTGGCGGAGATCGCGCGATACCCGGAAAGCTCGCGCACTTCCGTCGCGCGGCCGAGATGCGTCAGCACCATCGCGAGACAGGCGTAACCGCATTCCGCGACTTCATTCTGATAAATGACCTGCATGACTAGCCTCGCGCAATCTTGAACAGCGGTTCGAGCACCCACTCGGCGACCGTGCGCCGCTCGACCACGACGCTCGCGCTCGCCTGCATACCGGGCAGAATCTCGAAGCGCTGCTTGCCGTAGTCGAAGGTGTGCCCGCGCAGCGTGACCCAGGCGACATACTCGTCGCCGGGCGGCGCAGCGGAGGACTTGTCGGCGTTCGCGCCAGGAGGCATCGGCGCCGCAGAGCTGACCGTCGTGCGCGAGATCGCATCGATGCGGGCTTCGTAGGAACCGAATTTCGCGTAGGGAAACGCGTCGAATTTGAGCCGCACCGTCTGTCCTTCGCGCACGAATCCGCGCCGCCGCGACGGAATGCGCAATTCGGCGCGCAACGGCTGCGTGGCGTCGGTCACGATCACCATCGCGATGTCGGAGGTTTGCAGCGTCGCGCCCTGCACCAGCCGCGAGAACGTCACGACGCCCGCCTTGGGCGCGGAAATGGTGGCGTCGCGACGGTTCTGCTCGAAGCGCGCGTCGGCTTCCTGAAGATCGCGCGCGTGACTCGCGTCGAGTTCCTTGAGTTGCGCCGCGAGCGTGGTTTGCGAGTTTTGCAGATCGGCGAGCGCGGCCAGCGTCTGTTGCCGGCGCGACGCGGATTCCGCACGCGCGATACGGCTTTGGTGCAGATCGGCGCGCGCCTGCTCGATACGGTCGGCCACCACGTAATCGGATACCGATTCGAGCCGCGCGAGCTTGCGCTGCGCCTCGCTGACGAGCTGACCGTTTTGCGCGCCTTGTTCGCCGAGCTGCGCGAGTTCCGCGCGGCGGCTCGCCTCGTTCGCGCGCGCGGTCGCGAGTTGTGCATTCAGATCGATTCGGCGCTGCGTATAAAGCGCGTCGGCGGCGCGCCGCTCCTCGTCGCGCACCTGCGCATCGAACGCGGCGCGGCGCGTGCCATCGTTCGCGAGCGACATGTCGCGTTCGAGACGGAACAGCGGCTGTCCAGCCGTGACACGCTCGGGCGGCTCCACGTAGATCGCCGTGACGAGTCCCGTCTCGCCCTGGATCTTGATTTCGGCGGGCGAAACGATTTCGCAGCGCACGTCCTGCTTGAGTTCGACTTCGTACGTGAACGCAAACACCACGCCCGCGACGACGAACGCCGAGGTTGCATACGCTATCCAGCGCCAGCGGATATCCCGGAACTCGGGAAGATGCATCGATTCCATCTTTTTATGAGGTCCCCGTTGCCTGTGTTGCCGGCAATGCGTGTGGTTCGTACAGCTTGTTGTAAACGGCGGTGTGACGGGATCAGCGTGTCGGCGCGAAGTGATAGGCGCACGGATGGCCCGCGAACAGCCAGTCCGGGTAGTTGTCGCGACGGGCGCGTTCAATGGATTCGGCGAGCCGCTGCGGTGCTTCATCTGACGCAAGGTCGATCGGCTCGAATACGTGCACGCCGAAGCGCCCGTTCGAGAGTGTCAGATAGAACGGCAGCAAACAGGCATCCAGCGGCGCCCCGAGCCGAAAGACACCGTTGTGCACGCGCGCGGCACGCCCGGCCATCGTGACGCCGACTGTTTCCATCGGAAACTTCGCCAGTGTGAACGGCGCGGCGTCCGCGAAGATCGCCAGTACGCCGTCGCGACGCAGCGCGCGCACGACGCGCAACCCCAGGCCATTGCGCTGCTCGTTGTCGCTGTCGTAGGTATAGAGCACGGGCACCGAGGGAATCATCGCTCGATCGTCGCCAAAAACGTCGCGCGGCACAGCCGACACGACCGCAATGGACGCGAGCCCCAGCCCCTTTCGGACCTCGTCGATCACATAGATGTTGGCGTACTGCGAGACGTAGTGAAACGGCGAGAGCAGAACCGCTCGGCCCGGCTCGCGCGCCTTGATCTCGCGAATCCGTTGTGCAATTTGCGCACCGGCTGCGCGCAGATCGGGCCAGACATCGCGGTGCAGCGCCCGGCCGGCATAGAGACGCTCGTCGAGCAAGGTCTCGCGTTCGCGCGCGGACATGGTCCGCAAGGCTTGCGCGCGCGTCAGGCCGACGTCGATGCGCCCCGCCTCGTAGCGTGCGACGCCGCTCGCGCGTACGCGGCCGTTGTAGGCGCTGCCGACCAGCCAGCTCAGCAAGGCGACACGTTCGACATTCGCGAACGACAACCGCGCGAAGATCTGGCGGCGCGTCATATCAAGCGCGTTTGCCGGCAAGGCACACAAATGCCTGAGAGACGGCCGGGCAAAGTGAAACGACATGGGCATGAAAAAATTATCGCGTGCGGCCGACTCGCTCCGCACAGCATCCGAATTCCTGCGTCAATCGCGCCAGGACTCAAGAAGGGGGCGAGCCCCCTTCCCGCTTACTTCAGGCGATCAACGCCCGATCAGCGCGGAACCGGCGTGCCGCCCGACGAGCTGCCCGAAGAAACAACCGGAGCCGGTCCGGACGAACGGCGCGGCGCGCAGTAGCTCTTGCAGCAGCCGCCGGCGGCCTTGATGTCGTTGAGTTGTGCACGTTCGATTTTTTTCATGATCAGGTTTCCTTATTAATTGAGTTAAGCCACCCCGTTTTTGGTGGCGCGACCATTGTTATCAGACTTTTTCCCCGCTTCAATTCGCCTTGACACTTTTTCATCTGCGACCACAAGAATTAAAGGTCTACTGATGGCTGATGCAGCAACTCCCCTTTGATCATCGCACTTTCCCTACATCGCCGTTCGGACTTCCCCAAATGCTGCTGCCAAAACACGCCGGATTGCCTGAGCGGTCGTCTCTTTTCGCGTCGTTGTCTTGCGACTGACGAGCGACTCAGTCCCATCTCATTTCAGACAAATCGTATTCCCCGCGCATCATGCCCCACATAAATTCGGCATGGCGTGAAGCCGCGAAAAAGCGTCGCTAACACGTCGAGCCGATGCGGGTAGTCACGTGCATCAGTTATACCCTTCTCAATCGAGATAATTAGATGAACAAAATATATCGCTCTGTCTGGAGTGAAAAAGACCAAACGTGGGTGGCTGCTCCGGAAACCGCCGCGGCGCGGGGCAAGTCGGCGCGCACGCTCGCCGTTGTGGCCACCGGTGCCATCGGCATTTTCGCGACTTTCGCGGGAAGTTCGGCCAGTGCGGCAACGGCCGGTACGGTCGGCAAAGGTTCGCTCGAACTCTGCTCCGGCGCGTCGGGCTACGCGTGGGGCAATACGGGCGGCTCCGAAAATCTCGACTGTTCAACCGACGGCAAAGGCACGACCGACGGTCTCACCTTCTCGCTGAACAACGCCGGCGACGGCAAGGGCGGCTACGGCTTCGGCGCTTCCACGGCGCGCGTGTCGGGGTATAGCAACGGTACGCTCGTGAATTACGGCACCACCGTCGAGATCCACGGGACCGCCGCGACTAGCGGCAACGACGCAGCCGTCAAGGTCTTCGGCAAGACTTCGTTCGACAGCCAGGTCATGATGACGGGCCACAAGATCGTCGGCGTGGCCGATGGCGACGTGACGGCAGATAGCAAGCAGGCGGTGAACGGCTCGCAGTTGTATGCGGCTCAACAGCTGATCGGCGGCCAGATCGCCGATGTCGTGCGTTACGATTCGTCGGCACACGACACCGTCACGTTCGGCGGCTCGGGCGCAGCGGCGCCGGTCAAGCTCACCAACATCGCGGCGGGCAACCTCAGCGACACGAGCACCGACGCCGTCAACGGTTCGCAGCTGCACGCCACGAACCAGAACGTCACGAATCTCGCGGGCGATATCACCAACATCAACGGCAAGCTCGCCGATGCCGTGTTCTACGACTCGTCTGCGCACGACACCGTCACGCTCGGCGGCGCGGACGCAGCGTCGCCGGTCAAGCTCACCAATCTCGCGGATGGCGCGGTCACCGCATCGAGCGCCGACGCGGTGACGGGCGCGCAGCTCTATGCCGTCGACAAGAAAATCGACAGTTCCGCGCTGCACTATCTCAGCGTGAATAGCGATGCCGGCTACGGCAACTACAACAACGATGGCGCAACCGGCGCCTACGCCATCGCAATCGGCTCTGGCGCGACGACGGGCGGTTATGTGGGCGTGGCGCTCGGCACGAACTCAGACGCCACGGGCGACTATGGCGTGGCCATTGGTCTGAATGCCCTGGCGTTCGGCGCCGGCGACATCGCACTCGGCGCCGGCGCCTCAGCCATCGAATGGCGCGACGTGGCGATCGGCATGGGCAGCACGGCATCCGGCGGCTCGGCGGTGTCGGTCGGGTCGAGCAGCAGCGCGACCGCGTATCACTCGGTCGCGGTGGGTCCGGCGGCAGCGGCAATCGGCGCGAATTCCGCCGCGTTCGGTGACGGCGCAACGGCGTCCGGATTTGCGAGCCTCGCGATCGGCGTGAACGCCCTCGCTACGGAGAGCCTGTCGATCGCACTCGGCGCGGACGCGAAGACCGCGTCGCCTGTAGCGACCACCGGCGCCACGATCGGCGACAACGACTACACCTTCGCGGGCGCGAATCCTGTCGGTACGCTGAGCATCGGCGACACGAACGCGGAACGCACGATCATCAACGTCGCGGCGGGTCGCCTGAACGCGGAGTCCACGGACGCAGTCAACGGATCGCAGCTCTATGCGACGATCCAGGAAACCGGCGCCAACACCACGACGATCAACAACCTGACGTACAACATCACGCACGGCAAGGTCGGTCTGGTCCAGCAGGACGACGCGACGAGCGACATCACCGTCGCGAAGGACACGGACGGCGCGAATGTCGATTTCACGGGCACCGAGGGCGCGCGCCAACTCGTGGGTCTCGCGAACGGCATCGCCAGCAGTGCGGCGGTGAACGTGGCGCAGATGGCTTCCGCCGGCTTCCAGTTCGATAGCGCGGGCGTGGTGACCAACCAGGCCGTCACCTATCTCCCGGGCACGATTGATTCGGGCAGCCCGCATATCGAACTGAATCCGGGTGTGGGCGACAGCAAGTATTTCCGCAATACCGAGGATCGCGCTGACGGACTCTTGCCGGTCGGCACGCGCATCAGCAACGTCGCCAACGGCATTCTGCAAACCGACGCGGTCAACGTCGGGCAGGTGGCGGATACTATCGCCGAGCTCACGCCGGGCCTTGGCGGCTTGTCGCTGAAGAGCGCAGCGCTACTTGGTTCGGACGTCAATGGCAGCTCCGGCGTCGATTCGTCGGGCCGCAGCAGCGCCTACCAGACCGCGGCGTACTACTCGCAGGTCGCGGGCTACGCAAACGGCGCGGGCGGCGCGGCTCCCACCGACATCGCACGCGCATTGGGCGCGGGCTCGATCGCCATCGGTTCGAGCGCCTATACGCCTGCGATGAATGCCATCGCGCTCGGCGTGCAGGCCTATGCGAACGCGAAGGACGCAGTCGCGCTCGGCGCAGGCTCGGTGGCCAACCAGGCGAACACGGTCTCGGTGGGCAGCGACGGCACGGGCGCGTACACCGCGTACGACGCAGACGGCAACAGCTATACCGCCCAGAGCCAGGCCAACACGCGCCGCATCGTCAACATGGCAGCCGGTCAGGCCGACAACGACGCGGTCAACGTGGGCCAGATGCGCAGCGTCGTGAGCGCGCTCGGCGGCGGCGCGTCGATCAATTCGGCGGGCGTGTTCGTGGCGCCGTCGTATTCGGTGGGCGGCTCGGTCGTCAACAACGTCGGCGACGCGATCGCGAACCTCGACAACCGCGTGACGCAGAACACCAGCGCGCTCGCGGAACTCTCGGACGCGTCCAATGCCGTCTCCTCGGCGCAGTCCTCGACGCATATGGCCGCTGTGAACCGCACCTTGCTGGCCGCCACCGACACGACCACGGCGGGCACGAGCACGGACAGCAGCGCCCTGCACTACGACACCGACGCGCACGATCAGGTCACGCTCGCCAGCACGAGCGGCGGCAACGTCAAGCTCAGCGGCCTGCAGAACGGCACGCTGTCCGCGGCCAGCACGGACGCCGTCACGGGTCAGCAGCTCTACGCGACCAACCTGCAGGTCGATGCGTTGAACCAGGCCGTGCAAAACATCAGCACGACCGGTTCCACGGCGATCGCGGTCAATAGCGCCAACGGTGCCGCCTCGGCGACCAAAGCGCAGACCATCGCGGTCGGCGGCGGCGCGGCGGCTTCGGGCAACAACGCCACGGCCATCGGCGATTCGTCGATCGCTTCGGGCGAAAGCACGGTCGCGCTCGGCCGCAACGCGTCGGCGACCGCGTCGAACGCCGTCGCGGTCGGCGCGAATTCGGTCGCGGATCGTGCGGATTCGGTGTCGGTGGGGTCGGCCGGTTCGGAACGCCAGATCACGAACGTCGCGCCGGGCACGGCGGGCACGGACGCGGTCAACATGAACCAGATGAACAGCGCGCTCACGCAGCAGTCGAACACGTTCAACCAGCAGGTGCAAAGCCTGCAACGCTCGATCAACACGGTCGAGAAGAACGCGTATGCGGGCGTCGCGGCGGCCATGGCCATGCCTAACCTCACGCCTTCGGGCCCGGGCAAGACGGTGGTCGCGGCGGGTGGCGGCTACTACAAGGGCAGCAGCGCGGCGGCGGTCGCCGTTACGTATCGCTCGGCCAATATGCACTGGCTGGCGAACGTCGGCGTGGCGGTCACGAACAATGGCGATGCGGGCGCACGCGCCCAGGTCGGCTACGAGTTCTGATCGGCACACGGTTGAGCGCTCGCATCTCGCGGGCGCTCAACCGCGCGGCAAACAAAAAAGCCACGAACGCGAGTTCGTGGCTTTTCTCATGGCGAAGCGCGAAAACGCTGAAGCCTGCGCCTAAATCAACGCCCCGCCGCGTCCATCGCTTCCTGCGTGAGCCACAGCGACTCCGGCAGATCCTGCTCGTTGAGATTGAGTCCGTCGCCGCCACGATCGACGACGATGAAATCGCTCACGTCGCCCAGCGCGATCAGCGGGTGATGCCAGACGCCCTTCGCGTAATTCACGCCCTGCCAGCCGCTCGACACGAACGCGCGAATCTTCGCCACGTCCAGATCGCCGGCCGGCGCCACCACGACGAGATACGGCTTGTCGTTGAGCGGCACGAACGCCTGACTGCCGAGCGGATGCCGTTCGAGCATCTTCACCTCGAATGGCAGCACGCGCGGCTGGCCGCGAAACAGGTTGACCAGCGTGCGGCCGCCCTCGTCGGTGACATCCACGTTCGCGAGATCGTGATAGCGGATCGTCGTGCCGAGGTTGATCGGAATCTGCTTCGCGCCTTCGAGCTCGATGACGTCGCCGAACGGCGCGAACGCCTCGCGCGTGAGCGGCTCGATGGACAGCGTGGTACGGGTATCGCTCATGATGAGGCTCAGGCCAGCGTGCCCCACAGACGCACGCGCGACACGCCGCCGTCCGGGATGATGTTGAAGCGCACGTGCGTGACCGGGCCGAGTGCCGCGAGCTCGCTCTCGAAGTAGTGCTGATTGTCCATCTGCAGCTTCTGTTCGCCGAGCAGCACCGGCCAGAACATCGCCTGCGTCACGAGCGAGCTGTCGGTGCCGCCGACCACGCGCGCGGCCTGGAACGAGCAGCGATCCGGATAATTGCCCTTGAAGTGCGCCGTGTCGACTTCGATCTTCTTGATGATGCCCGGCTGCGCGAGCGCGATGATCGCCCAGTCGTTGCCCGGTTCGCGGCGGCGGCGCGTTTCCCAGCCGTCGCCCATGTTCACGCCGCGGCCCGGCATCAGGATCGTCGAGGCGAGACCGAAGTGCTGGTTGTTCGCGCCCACGAGGTACGCGCCGTTTTCCATCGCGGCGAGGTCGAACAGTTCCGTGCGGCTCGCGCCCTGCCAGTCGAGTTGCGGCTGACCGTAGACGCGCAGACGCGCGATGCCGCCGTCCGGGTAGATGTTCACGCGCAGATGCGTGAACGGCTTGTCGCTGCCCACTTCCACGTAGTGATGGCTGTTGCCGTTCAACGACATCGACGGCACGATTTCCGTCCATTGCGTCGAGCCGTTCGGCGCGCCGTCAGGCACATGAGCCGCTTCGACGGACGCCGCGGGCGGATAGTTGCCCGTGAAATGACTCGTGTCGAGATCGAGGCCCTTGATGACGCCCGGACGCGCGAGCTTCACAACGCACCAGTCGTAGCCCGTCGTGCGCTTGCGGCGCGTTTCCCAGCCGTCCATCCACTTGCCGTGATCGTCGTACTTGCCCGGGATAAAGACGGCCGGCTCCGGATTGAGCATGCGCTCCTTCGGCGCGAAGAAGTCGTCGCTCGCCTCGAGCGCCTGCGCGCCCAGACGCGGGTCCGCGAGATTCACGTAGCGGCGCGTGAAGTCAGGTGCGTTGGGGTCGAGAGTCGGGAGTGCCATCTTTGTCTTCCTTCGTATCTTTTCGGTGGATCAAAAAGGCGCTGCGCCCCGCATCGGTTGCCGGGGCGCATCGCCAGGTCACGCGTCGATCAGCTCATCCAGCCTGAAGCGCGCAATACGGTAAATCTGGTCGAGGCTCGCGCGCATTTCGTCGGCGCGGCTGTTGCTCACGCGCGATTCGAAGTTCGCGATGATGCCGTGGCGGTCATAGCCGCGCACCGCGAGAATGAACGGGAATCCGAACTTCTCGCGATAGGCGCGGTTGAGCGCCTGCAATTTGTCGAACTCTTCCTGCGTGCACTGATTGAGGCCCGCGCCGCTCTGCTCGCGCGTCGATTCGGCGGTCAGTTCGCCGCGCACCGCCGCCTTGCCCGCGAGTTCCGGGTGAGCGTTGATGAGCGCGAGCTGCTGCGCCTCGCCCGAGGTTTCGACGGCGCTCGACATCGTCTGGTGCAAGGCATCGATGCTCGCGTACGGACGCTGCCGCGCGGCCGCTTCGGCCACCCACGGCGAGTGCTCGAAGATGCCCGAGAGCGCCGCCACGAAGGCGTCGGTCGCGGCTTGATTCAGCTGGTCGAGGGTGTAGTGCATTGCCTTCATGCGGCGGCCCCGCGGTTTGCGTTCTGTTGCGGTTGATGGGGATGGTGCTCGCGCCAGTGACGCGCGATGTCCACGCGGCGCGTGACCCACACGCGATCGTGTTTTTCGATGTGATCGAGGAAGCGCTGCAGCGCGCGGAAACGCCCCGGGCGTCCGAGCAGGCGGCAGTGCATGCCGATCGACAGCATCTTCGGCGCTTCGTCGCCTTCTTCGTAAAGCACGTCGAACGCGTCGCGCAGATACGTGAAGAAGTGATCCGCCGTGTTGAAGCCTTGCGGCGTGGCGAAGCGCATGTCATTGGTGTCGAGCGTGTACGGCACGATCAGTTGCGGCGAGGTCTTGCCGCCCGTGACTTCCACGTCCATCCAGAACGGCAGGTCGTCGCCGTAATAGTCGGAGTCGTAGAGAAAGCCGCCGTATTCCGCGACCAGACGATGCGTGTTCGGACTGTCGCGTCCCGTGTACCAGCCGAGCGGACGCTGGCCCGTGACGCGCTCGATCGCCTGCATGCCGAGCTTCATGTGCTCGGCTTCGAGTTCGGGCGTGGCGTCCTGATAGTGAATCCAGCGATAGCCGTGGCAGGCGATCTCGTGACCGAGTTCGACGAACGCGCGCGCGAGATCGGGATGACGCTCGATCGCCATGCCCACCCCGAACACCGTGAGCGGCAAGGCGCGCTTTTCGAACTCGCGCAGAATGCGCCACACGCCCGCGCGCGAGCCGTATTCGTAGATCGACTCCATGCTCATATGACGCGACGGATACGCGGCCGCGCCGACGATCTCGGAGAGAAACTGCTCGGAAGCCGGGTCGCCGTGCAGCACGCAGTTCTCGCCGCCCTCTTCGTAGTTGAGCACGAACTGCACCGCGACGCGCGCGCGGCCAGGCCAGTTGGCCTGCACCGGATGGCGGCCATAACCGATCAGATCGCGGGGATATTGGGGATCGAGTGGCATGCTGGTCGAATCTATCGAATGGTGAGGATGAAACACACGCTGGAAACGGATTCAGGGTCCGCGCGATACCGGCATCACCCGCCTGCAAGCCTTGCGCCACAAGGATTTGCGGGATTCGACGGCGATCTGCTTCACGGACCGGCCCAGTGTAGCGAAATCGTCAGGCCGCGCCCATACGCACGCTCAGATAGTGCGGGTCAAGCGAGGTGTATGAGCCGGGCGGGCCGCGCCCGGCTTTTATGCTCGCCTGACACGCGTTTACCCGTAGCGCAGCGGGCGTACCGGCGGCGGCGTGTCGGTGGCGCTCGCGGGGCTGGTCGGGCTGAAGCGTGCGAATTCGCCGTCGTAGCGCTTGGCGAGCGGACGCGCGAAGTCGCCGCGCTTCGCGGTCGTGAGGCGCAGCGCGACCAGCGCCTCGACCCACTTCACGGCAGCCGTCACGCCATCGACGACCGGCACGCCCAGCGCGTCCTCCACCTGCGCGCACAGGCTCGTCATGCCGGCGCAGCCGAGCACGATCGCATCGCTGCCGTCTTCGTCGAGCGCGCGCCGACATTCGTCGACGATCGCACGGCGCGCCGCCGAACCTGGCTCGTCGAGTTCGAGCACGGCCACGTCGATCGCGCGCACGTTGCGGCAAAAGCGCGTCATGCCGTAACGCTCGGCCAGATGCCAGGCCATCGCGCGGGTGCGCGAGAGCGTCGTCACCACCGAGAAGCCCGGCGCGAGCACGCTCGCCGCGTGCATGGCCGCTTCGGCGATGCCCACCACCGGGCCGCGCGCCAGCTCGCGCGCCGCGTACAAACCGGGGTCGCCGAAACACGCGATCACATAGCCGTCGACGCCCTCGCGCTCGCCCGCCTCCACTTCGGCGAGCAGGCCGGGCGTCGCGAGCGCCTCGTCGTAGTAGCCCTCGATCGAGGGCGGTCCCATGGTCGGGCTCACGGCCACCACGTCGGTGCCCGGCGAAACGACGGCGCGCGCGCACTGCTCCATCGCGGCCGTCATGCGCTGCGTGGTGTTCGGATTGATCAGTTTGATACGCATGGCATTTCCTTCGTCGATACCGGGTTCAGGCCTGAGCGCGGGCGCGTTCGCCCATCGTGAAGGCGCGATAGAACAGTGCGCCGAGCGCCGCGCCGATGAACCACGAGAAGTTCGCCGCATTGCCGAACGACGGCACCATCACGCAGATCGTCGCGATCACGGCGGCCGGCAGCAGCGCGGCGACCGCGCGCCAGTTGACGCCGTTGCTGTACCAGTACGCGCCCTTCGGCGACACCGAATACAGATCGTCGACAGCGAGACGGCCGCGCTTCACGAGATAGAAGTCGACGATCAGGACACCGTACAAAGGTCCGATGAACGCGCCGAGCACATCGAGCGTGTAATGAATCACCGCCGGGTTGTTGAACAGATTCCACGGCGTGATGAAGATCGACGCGACCGCCGCGAGCATGCCACCCGCACGCCAGCTGATGAGGCGCGGCGCAACGTTCGAAAAGTCGAACGCGGGCGACACGAAGTTCGCGACGATGTTGATGCCGATGGTCGCGATCGTGAACGTGAGCGCGCCGAGAATCACGGCGGTCGGATGGTCGATGCGTCCCACCGTTTCGACCGGATCGGTAATCAGTTGTCCGAACACGGGCAGCGTCGCCGCCGTCGTGATCACCGTGACCAGCGAGAACGCGAGGAAGTTGACGGGCAGGCCCCAGAAGTTGCCGCGATGCACGCTGCGCAGCGACTTGCCGTAGCGCGAGAAGTCGCCGAAATTGAGCATCGGCCCCGAGAAATACGACACCACGAGCGAGACCGCCGTGATCATCACCGGAATCACTTCGGTGCCGTGATACTTCACGCCGCCGAGATTCAGCCCGATGTTCTGCCAGCCCGCGCGATAGACCATGTAGCCCGCGAGCGCGAACATCACCACGTAGACCGCCGGGCCCGCGAAGTCGATGAACTTCTTGATGGTGTTCATGCCGTTCCAGAACACGAAGGCTTGCAGCACCCAGAGCGTCATGAATCCGGCCCAGCCGACTGTCGACAGACCGAGCATGCCGTGCTTGTGCACGTCGGCATAAGGCATCAGTTGCGGAACGAACTTGAGCACGACGATCACGAGCGCGCTCGACGCGAGGTAAGTCTGGATGCCGTACCACGCGACCGCGATGAGGCCGCGAATCACGGCGGGAATATTCGCGCCGAGCACGCCGAAGGTGCCGCGGCACGCAACCGGATACGGCACGCCGTGACGCTGGCTCGGACGCGCGATCAGATTGCAGAGCACGTTGACGATCGAGATGCCGACGATCAGCGCGACCAGCACCTGCCAGCTCGTGAGGCCGAGCGCGAACAGCGAGCCCGCGAACACGTAGCCGCCGACGCTGTGCACGTCGGACATCCAGAACGCGAAGATGTTGTACGCGCCCCAGGTTTGCTCCTTGAGCGGCGCGAGATCGTGGTTGTAGAGGCGCTCGCTGTAGCCGGCCGGCAGCCTCAGATCGTCGGCGCCATCGCCGCTATTGCCGCTTTCGCCTGAATCGAAACCGGGCACTGCCGGACTGCCTGGAGATGCGCTGAACTGAGCCATGACCCGCTCCTTGAGATGGATACGCCGACGGAAAAAAGACGCCTGAACGCCTCGACACGCGCGCCGCGCCGCCTGATGCGGCCGCCGCGATGATTCCCTGCGAATGCACGGGCCTTGCGCCGCGTGCTGCGCACCGCGCCGGTCGCCGCTTGCGCGCGCCCTGATCGCCGTGCCCATCGTCATGCCGATGCGTGGACGCACAACGCCTGGCGGCGCGCACATCACGATCGTTCGAGTCCCTCGGATTACGTCACGCGGCGGCAGAGCAGTGCACCGCCGCGTCTCACTTCAGTTCAGTCCTGCTTCGGCGCGGCCGCCACGCTCGTGCGAGCGCCGCCGCCCTGCCCGATTCAGCGCCCGGACGTCGCGGTTTCGCGCGTGCCGAACACGTCCTGCAAATCCACCGATGCGCCCGCCGGCCGATCGAGCATCTTCAACTCGACGCCCTGCAAATGCCGCACCATCAGCGCCGCCGCTTCCTGCGCCTGGCCGCTTTCGAGCGCCGTGAGAATGGCCTCGTGATCGTCGTACGAACACGGACTGCGTCCCGGCGATTCGTAGAGCGCCGAAATCAGCGTCGAGCGGGCCACCAGGCCGTTCAGGCAATCGCACAGCACCGTGTTGCCAGTGAGCGTCGCGAGCGCCGTATGGAACTCGCCCGACAGGCGGATCCACGCCGGGAAATCGCGGCTCTCGAACGCCTTGCGCTCGCGCCGGATCGTCTCGCCGATGCTCTTGAGACGCCGGCTACCGTGCTGCGCGCTGCAGATGCGCTCCACCACCGCGATTTCGATGATGCGGCGCATTTCGAACACCTCGTGAACCTCTTGAAGCGACGGGCTGGCGACAAACGCGCCCCGGTTCGGCTCCAGATCGACGAGATGATCGGTGGCCAGCAACGCGAGCGCCTGGCGGATCGGCCCGCGCTTCACGCCAAACACTTCGCACAACTGCGCTTCCGTGAGCTTCGCGCCCGGCGGCAGACGATGCTCGAGGATCGCGGCGCGGATACGCGCGGCAATCGCCTCGGGTTTCGTGCCAGTCGCGTCGGCTTCGGTTTCGCTGTTTCGCATGTCTGTCACCTTGATGTTGGGTATGCTAGTTTGGACATAAAGATTGTCAACAATTTTATCGGTGAACCTGGGGAAGATACCCACGTCGACGCAAGGCACGCATGCATCGTTGCGGTGAAACCCGCTTTATTACGGGGCGGAACGCACTTTCATGGTGATCTACATGCCCCATGCCGGCTCTCTTTTTGTCAACAATCTTGCGCGGAGGCGGTTCCATGAACATATTCCTGCGTCGGATGAAACTGGCTGTTAGTTGCGAATGTGGCGACAAAAAAAGCGCCCGAAGGCGCCTTACTCACTCGTCGTTCAGCCAAGATGCGGATACCCGCTCATCTGCAGCTCGAATCCGTGCGCGTGGGCGCGCAATTGCGCGTCGGCGCCGAACGGCAGCGTGACCATATCGGGGATATGGCCGAACGGCAGGCCCGTGATGACCGGAATGCCCGCCACCGCGCGAATCTGCTCGATCGCGGCGTGCAGGTCGTAACCGTTGTCGTAGTCGAACGGCTTGCCGCCCGAAAAATCGCCGAGCACGAGCGCCTGCTGCCGCGCGAGGATGCCCGAGAGATGCAGCTGGTACAGCATGCGTTCGACGCGGAACGGCTGCTCGTTCACGTCCTCGACGAAGAGGATGCCGCCCTCCACCGGCGGCATGTACGGCGTGCCGATCAGCGACGTGAGCACAGCCAGATTGCCGCCCCAGAGCATGCCCGAGACATTGGCCTGCTGAGCCTGCGGCGCGTTCACCTTGAGCGTGTACTCCGGTTTCGTGAGCACGTCCCAGAAGTGACGCATCGTGAAATTGCTCAGCGTTTCCGCGCCGAAATCGCTGAGCAGCATCGGGCCGCCGAAGGTCTTGACGCCCGCGCGCGCGAACAGCGCGAGCTGGACCGCCGTGAAATCGCTATGGCCGACTAACGCGATCGGCTGATCGGTCAGGCGCCGCTGCAAGCCTTCGTAGTCGAGGCCGTGCAGCACGCGCACCGCGCCGTAGCCGCCGCGCACCGCCAGCACGATGTCGGGCAGCGCGCGCGAGGGATCGGCGAGACGGTTCAGTTCGGCGGCGCGCTGGCCGTCGGTGCCCGCGAAGCGCTGAAAACGGCGCTCGGCGGCTTCGATGTTCTGGACGCGGTGACCTTCGGCGCGCAGACGCGCGATCCCGCGATGCACCGCCGCCGGATCATGCGGATAACCCGACGGCGCGATCAGTTCGATGGTGCGATGCTTGATCATGTTCGAGGCGATGAGGCTCGCCGGGCTGCGGCGAGCGGGTCAGGACGGGGTGTCGTCGGACGGTGCGGCGGTGGGGTCGGCAGCTTCGGCGGCCTGCTCCGCCGCGGCGCGACGTGCTTCGCGGCTGGCGCGGCGGCGCTCGGCGAAGAACGCACGCAGCGCGTCGCCGCATTCCGTTTCGAGCACGCCGCCCATCACGCTCGTGTGGTGGTTGAGCTGGTCGTTCGAAAAGGCGTCGACGACACTGCCGCACGCACCCGTCTTCGGGTCGCGCGCGCCGTACACGACGCGCGAGATGCGGGCGTGCATGATGGCGCCCGCGCACATCAGACAAGGTTCTAGGGTCACATAGAGTTCGCAGCCGGGCAAGCGGTAGTTACCCAGCGCGGCGCCGGCTGCGCGCAGCGCCGCCATTTCGGCGTGCGCGGACGGATCGTGCGTGCCGATCGGATGATTGAAGCCCGTGGCGATCACTTCGTCGCCGCGCACCAGCACCGCGCCGACCGGCACCTCGCCCGCCGCGCGCGCCTCGTCGGCGGCGGCTTGCGCGAGGCGCATGAAATGGCGGTCGCGTTCGGTGACGGGATCGGGTTGAGGTAGGACGTGAGGATCGGCTGCGCCAGCCGGTTCGGCGCCGACGCCCTCCTGTGGCGTCTCGTCGGGCGGCGTCGCGCCCGGAACGATGCTCACGCGGCGCCCGCTGCGAAGCCGCCCTCGCCCGCCGCGCGTTCGGACAGGCGTTCGGCGATACGGCGGCGGTACTCGTGCGGCACGACCATCGGCCCGCCGCGCAGCGACTCCAGCGCCATGTCGAGCGCGAGCATGCGCGCGCGCAGGCGGCAGCGCGCGGCTTTGTTGTCGCCGACCTTGGCGAGTTCTTCCTGGAGATCGCGCAGCGCGCGCAGTTGTTCGACCGCGGGCGGCACGAAACCGGCGTTCTTCAGGATGCGGTTCGCGACCCGGACGTCTTCGGGCACGAACGGGTCGTCGTCGAGTTCCTGGGGCGCTCCGGCGCCATCCAGATCGTCGAAGTCACCGCGCGCAGCTGCGGCGGCAATCCGTTGTTCGACGAGGGCATCAAGCAATTTCATCGGCAATCCACTACGTTGCGGCCCACGCATTCTATCAGGGTAAGACCTGGAAGACCGTCGCCGTCTGTCGTGGGACACGTCAAGCTCTTACAGGTTGACAGACGGTCGGTTTGATGCGAAGCGCATTAAATCAGACGAAGGTCGCAAAACCGGAAAAGTCCGATGGCGCAAAGACTTCGCGCAGCGTTAGTGTCGTCGATCAGGCACGCGCTTGGCGCGCCCCTCGCTCTACGTTCTCTGGTGCGCACAACATGAAAAAATCCGGAAGTTTCGATGACAATTCGGCGAGAAATCGCGCGGCGCTCGCGCGCAAGGCGCGTCTTGCCGCGATCTGCCTGCTGATGGCCGTCAGCCTGAGCGGCTGCGGCGTGTTCTGTGGCGCGGCGGGCGGCAGCGGTGGCGGCGTCGCCGGCGGGTGTGGAGCCGGTATGCGGTTCTAAAAAAGCAAAGGCCCCGCTTGCACGGGGCCTTGCCTTGTCTGGACGAGCGCCAGTGCTTAGTCCTTCAACACCTTGCCGACCGCATCGACCACGACGCTCACGTTCTTCTCATTGAGCCCGGCCACGCACATGCGGCCCGAACGCAGGATGTACACGCCGAACTCTTCCTTGAGCCGATCGACCTGCTCCGCGCTCAGCCCCGTGTACGTGAACATGCCGCGCTGCTTGACGTAGCGCTCCAGCGCCTCGCCGCTCACATGCGCCTTCAGGCCGTCGTGAATCTTCACGCGCATGCGGGCGATGCGTTCGCACATCGCCGCCAGCTCGGTTTCCCACGATTGCTTGAGTTCCGGCGTCGAGAGCACACGCGTGACGATCTTCGCGCCATGCGTCGGCGGATTGCTGTAGTTCGAGCGCACTGCGCCCGTCAGCTGGCCGAGCACGCGGTCGGCAGCCGCCGCGTCTTCGCAGATCACGTGCAGACCGCCGCAGCGCTCGCCGTACAGCGAGAAGTTCTTCGAGAACGAATTCGCGACCAGCGCCGGCACGCCACGGCGGCCCAGCTCGCGCACCGCGAACGCGTCGGCGTCGAGGCCCGCGCCGAAGCCCTGATACGCCATATCGACGAACGGCAGCAGATCGCGCTTTTGCAGCACGTCGATCAGCTGCACCCACTGCGCGTCGTTCAGATCGACGCCGGTCGGGTTATGGCAGCACGCGTGCAGCAGCACCACGCTTTTCGCGGGCAGCGCGTCGATGGCCGAGAGCATCGCGTCGAACTTCAGGCCGCCCGTTGCTTCGTCGTAGTACGGATACGTGTTCACCTCGAAGCCCGCGCGCTCGAAGATGAAGCGATGGTTTTCCCACGTCGGATCGCTGACCCACACCTGGCTTTGCGGGAAATAGCGCTTGATGAAATCGGCGCCGACCTTGAGCGCACCCGAACCGCCGAGCGTCTGCACGGTCGCGATGCGTGCCGCCGCGCGCGACGGATTCTCCGCGCCGAACACGAGCGCCTGCACGGCGTCGCGATACTGCGCGAAACCGGCCATCGGCAGATACGGCTTCGGACCCGGCTCGTTGAGAATCGCCGCTTCGGCCGCGTGGACGGCCTGCATCACGGGCAAACGGCCGTCATCGTCGAAATAGATGCCAATGCTCAGATTGACCTTGTTCTGGCGCGGATCTTTCTGGAAGTTCTCGTTGAGCGAGAGGATCGGGTCGCCGGGATAGGCATCGATGTGATCGAACATGACGGTTACTTTTTCGTTGATGGGCAGGTTACGAAGTGGCCAGTATGGTACGACGTGCGCGGCTTATCGCGTCGACACACTGCCTTGCAGCGCGGGCGCCGCGCCACGGCGCCAGAAACGATACGCAGCGGCGAGCACGCCCAGCCACACGGGAATCAGATACACGGAAATCCGCAGATCGGGAATCAAATACATTACAACGAGAATGGCCCCGAGGAACACCAGGCACAGGTAATTCGTGAACGGATAACCGAGGCTCTGGAACGCCGTCGTCGCGCCCGCGCGTGCTTTCTCGCGGCGGAATTTCAGGTGAATCAGGCTGATCATCGCCCAGTTGATGATGAGCGCCGACACCACGAGACCCATCAGCAGTTCGAAGGCCTTGCCCGGCATGAAGTAGTTGATCAGCACGCAGGCCGCGGTCGCGACCGCCGTCACCGCGAGCGCCGCCAGCGGAATGCCACGGCTGTTCACCTTGAGCAGCGCACGCGGCGCGTTGCCCTGCTGCGCGAGGCCGTAGAGCATGCGGCTGTTGCAGTACACGCCGCTGTTATAGACCGAGAGCGCCGCCGTCAGCACGACCACGTTGAGCACGTGCGCGACGAGATTGCTGTTCATCGCGTGGAAGATCAGCACGAAGGGGCTGCCGCCCGCCACGACCTTTTCCCACGGATAGAGCGAGAGCAGCACGGCGAGCGCGCCGACGTAGAAAATCAGGATGCGATAGATGACCTGGTTGGTCGCTCGCGGGATGGTGTGCGAGGGATCGTCGGCTTCGGCGGCGGTGATGCCGACCAGTTCGAGACCGCCGAACGAGAACATCACGACGGCCATCGACATCACGAGGCCCGAGACGCCGTGCGGGAAGAAGCCGCCGTGACGCCAGAGATTCGACACGCCCGCTTCCGGCCCCGCCGAACCCGAGAGCAGCAGCCAGCCGCCGAACGCGATCATGCCGACGATGGCCAGCACCTTGATGATCGCGAACCAGAATTCGAGCTCGCCGTACGATTTGACGCTCGCGAGATTGATGCCGTTGATCACGACGAAGAAGCCGAGCGCCGAAACCCATGTCGGCAGAGTCGGCCACCAGTAATGCATGTAGATGCCGACCGCCGACAGTTCGGCCATGCTCACGAGCACGTAGAGCACCCAGTAGTTCCAGCCGGAGAGGAAACCGGCGAACGGACCGAAGTATTTATCGGCGAAATAGCTGAAGGAACCGGCGACCGGCTCGTCGACGACCATCTCGCCCAGTTGCCGCATGATGAAGAACGCGACGACGCCGGCAATCGCATAGCCGAGCAGCACCGAGGGACCGGCCGTCTGGATCGTCTGCGCGATGCCGAGGAACAGGCCCGTGCCGATCGCGCCGCCCAGCGCGATCAGCTGAATGTGACGGTTCTTGAGACCGCGCTTGAGGTGGCCGTTCGCGTCCTGCTGACCGCGTGCGCCGCTTGTATCGTGGGAAACCATGTCTCTTCCTGTCTTTTCTTTATCGATGCGCCCGCGAGGTGTCCGGTTGGGCACCCTGCGCGACCGCGCGAAATAAAATTGCGCGCGCAACCTTCTGCGCTGGCGCGCTTCCGAGTCCGTCAGCGGTAACCGACAGGCCCGTCAGGTGCGCCCAGTGTATAGGCGACGGGGAAAAATATGATTTCATCTGATACGCAGGCAAACCCTGATTGGTACAATTTCGTTTCGCATTGAACTTATCTTGAGCAAGAAAAGTGCAGAACATCACCCTCGACCCCATCGATCTGCGGCTGCTCGCCGCGCTCCAGGAGCACGGGCGCGCCTCGAACCTCGAACTCGCCGCCGCCGTGAAGCTCTCGCCGGCCCAGACGCTCAGACGCCATCGGCGCCTCGAAGAACTGGGCGTGATCAAGCGCTACGAGACGCGCCTCGACCCGCAAGCGCTGGGCTTTGGCGTGGTCGCATTCATTCAGGTGACGATGGAGCGCGGGCACATGCGCGAACTCGTGAAATTCAAGGAGCTCGTCGCGAAGCTGCCGCAGGTGCAGGAGTGCTATTCCGTGACCGGCGATATCGACTATGTACTGAAAGTGGTGGCGCGCGATCTCAAGGCGCTGTCCGAATTCCTGCTAGACACGCTCATGCGCGCGCCTGGCGTGAGCAGCGTGCATTCGATTGTCTGCCTCGATGAACTCAAGGGTACGAGCGCGATGCCGTTGGAGGCGTGAGCGGAGCGTGAAGCGGGCTCGCTGGGGATAAGTCCAGTGCGGATACGCAATTTTATCTCATTTGCATCCCGCATATGAGGGAACATTGCGTTTCTGGCTGAGAGAGTGCCTGTATCTTAGCAATTGAATCAAATTGCACGGTAGATGGAGCGACCGCTCCAAATCCGTCAAAAACAAAAACCCGCGTCAGATCAAAATCTGAGCGCGGGCGTCACGGTTTGTTGCTGAAGGCCTTGCTAGACGACGTTAGCCGGAGATCCCAGTTTGTTATTCAATAGCGAAGTTGGGGGCGGCAACGAACCGCATTACAGCCTTCGTGTAAGCGGCAATGTGCGTACAGCCCTTTCATCTGGCGCAGTAACGAGAAAAAGGCGTGGAACCCGCCACACGCCACATGCACGCCAATCGCAGCCCAACATTCTTCATCTGAAACGCTCGAACAGCGCGCCCATGTGCTCAGGAAGAACATCTTTATTTTGTGCGCCATGCCGTTCCGGCCATTTCCCCCCCAAATGAGAGGGGCCGTCCTGACCGAGGACCTCGAAGACGAAGACAGTTTTATCGTAATACTGTACGCACTTGAGGTGAGAGTTTACGTAGGACTTTAGAGGCTCTGAGAGTGCAGAACGACCAACGCGATCGGTAATATCTTGGAACATCTCGTCAAGACTCTTGCCAGCGTGCTTCGCTTCGTGCTCCACCCCAGTCACATGGAAACCGTTGAAGGATTGCGGTTGGCATTTAAAGATTTTCTGCACCCTAGCGGCAGTCTGCGCATTCTCCGCAACGCCGACTATCACGTAGCCTTTGTGGCCCTTGCCGATGTTGGCAATGGCGGCGCAGGTTTCCATGATCTTGTCGAAGGCGCTTTCATCAAACGACGGAGTTTGCTTAAGCGCGTAAAAGCCCTGCTTGAAATCATAGGCCGCCTGCTCGGTCATTGAATTGGTAAGCAGATTCTGGAACTTAGTGACCCAATGCACCTTGGCTGGATCAGGGTTTTTGTCATCTTCGAAGTAACTTTGAATCCAACCGACGACGGAGTCGATGGTCCTACTGCGGTTCTCCGCCCCCATCTCCCACCGTCCTGGACCTGGATATTCTTTCCGCAGTCCTTGAGCCTCCTGATCAAACCGGCACTGTCCGACACCACCATGCTCTTCTTGACGATCAAGTCGTGAAGGGCGAGGAAAACAGCTTGAAAGTAGCGAGGTACCGGGTTTCCTCCGTTCCCGCTCGGGAAGATCAGCCCAGTGAATGTTGTGTTGGCCTGACTGAGAAGCAGTACCATGGCGTCCTGCACGCGTTGATAGTCTAAATCAACGAGTTCAGGGCTTCGCTTTCGAACAGCCTGATCGATACCATCGAAACGCGCCTGACTGGTAGCGGTGCTCGGAAATGTCGCGCCGTAATAGTCGTCAAAAAGCTCTGTACGTGAGGCAACGGGTTCATCCGAGACCATATAAGCGACGATGTCGGCAACCATCTCCTCATCGCGGCTCTGGCGAAGCTGATCCTTTGTCAGGATACCGTTGACGACCCAAAAGACACTGTCAGCGCTGATACCGTAATCTAGCTCTCTGTTCGTGATGCTAATCTTGCGCATCTCAGCCAATAGCAGCAAGTCGGTGTTCGACGTGTCGCCACGCACCCGTGCGGAGATCTTGCGGATGCACTCGGCGAACGCATTCGTCGCCCCTGCTGCCCGGAGTTCCTGCCGAGAGAGCTGGCGTCCGCCAGAATTGATCCGCCGAAAGACCTCCTCAACCGACTCTCTACGCGCGGCCTCGTAAATTGAGAGAGGCACTGGATAAGAGGCGATTGCAAGACAACGATCTCGATCGAGAATCGGCGTTTTCTGCGCAATTACCTTGCGATCCAACAGGTCCTTCGTCGTCGCAAATGTATTCAGATCGAAGTAGCAACCATCGACCGAGAAGTCATTACCAATAAACGACGTGATGGCGTTCATACGCTGCATCCCATCAATAATCTCAAGAGTCCCATCCTGCCGCCCAAGAGGCTCCGCGAGCAAGATAATAGGGATCGGGAACCCCTGTATTATAGAATCGATAAAACTCTGCTTTTCCTCGATGGTCCAAATCAACTTGCGCTGATATTGCCGATTCACGACGTATTTATTATCTTGGAAGTTGATAAAAACCCGTTCCACCTGTTCGCCGCGAACGATTAGTTCCTGTTGTGCCGCTGCCATTTTCCTCGCCTTCCTAAGTTTTAGCCTCTTGTCGCACGAATTGACATGGTAAACGATCTGGAATTCCAACGCGGCCCTCGCAGCGCTGGCAACTCCTATTCTCCGAAAAAAAGCCCGCAAAATTGCGGGCTTAGGTGTGTTTTACTGCTAGGTGGTGCCGGTACGTGCTAGACGTCCAATCACTCCCACTCAATCGTCGCAGGCGGCTTACCCGAAATGTCGTACACGACACGGTTGATGCCGCGCACTTCATTGATGATGCGGTTCGACACATGGCCGAGCAGTTCATGCGGCAGATGCGCCCAATGCGCCGTCATGAAGTCGAGCGTCTGCACCGCGCGCAGCGCGACGACGTACTCATACGTGCGGCCATCGCCCATCACGCCCACGCTCTTGACCGGCAGGAACACCGCAAACGCCTGGCTCGTCAGCTCGTACCACGACTTGCCGGTTTCCTTGTCGATGGTGTTGCGCAGCGTCTCGATGAAGATCGCGTCCGCGCGGCGCAGCAGGTCCGCGAAATCGCGCTTCACTTCGCCGAGGATACGCACGCCCAGACCCGGGCCCGGGAACGGATGGCGATACACCATGTCGTGCGGCAGACCGAGCTTCACGCCCAGTTCGCGCACTTCGTCCTTGAACAGTTCGCGCAGCGGCTCGAGCAGCTTCAGGTTCAGCGTTTCCGGCAGACCGCCCACGTTGTGGTGGCTCTTGATCGTGTGCGCGCCCTTCTTGCCCTTGCCCGCCGACTCGATCACGTCCGGGTAGATCGTGCCTTGCGCGAGCCACTTCGCGTCCGTGAGCTTGCCCGCTTCGGTCTGGAACACTTCGACGAACTCGGCGCCGATGATCTTGCGCTTCGCTTCGGGATCGGTCACGCCCGCCAGCTTCGACATGAACGCCTGGCTCGCATCGACGTGAATCACTTTCACGCCGAGGTTGTCCGCGAACATCGACATGACCTGTTCGGCTTCGTTCAGGCGCAAGAGGCCGTGATCGACGAACACGCAGGTTAGCTGGTCGCCGATCGCGCGATGCAGCAGCGCCGCCGCCACCGACGAATCCACGCCGCCCGACAGGCCGAGAATGACGTGTTCCTTGCCGACCTGCTTGCGGATCGCCTCGACGGCTTCGTCGATGTAGTGACCCATTTCCCAGTCGGCCTTCGCGTTACAGATGCCCAGCACGAAGCGTTCGAGCATCGCGCGGCCCTGCACCGTGTGCGTGACTTCCGGGTGCCATTGCAGGCCGTAGAAGTGACGCGCCTCGTCGGCCATCGCCGCGATCGGGCACGATTCCGTCGACGCCATCAGCTGGAAGCCCGCCGGCATTTCGATGACCTTGTCGCCGTGGCTCATCCACACCTTGAGCATGCCGTGGCCTTCGGCCGTACGGAAATCTTCGATGCCGTTCAGGAAGCTCGTGTGATTGCGCGCGCGCACTTCGGCGTAGCCGAATTCGCGCAGGTGGCCGCCGTCGACCTTGCCGCCGAGCTGCTCGGCCATCGTCTGCATGCCGTAGCAGATGCCGAGCACGGGCACGCCCAGCTCGAACACGGCTTGCGGCGCGCGCGGCGTGTCGGTTTCGGTGACCGAATTCGGGCCGCCCGAAAGGATGATGCCCTTCGGTGCGAATTCGCGGATGAACGCGTCGTCGACGTCATACGGATGGATTTCCGAATAGACATTGGCTTCGCGCACGCGGCGCGCGATCAGCTGGGTGACTTGCGAACCGAAGTCGAGGATCAGGATTTTGTCGTGCATGGCAGCGGACGAGACCTCAAAAAGAACGGATACAGAAAGCCGCGCGCTGGCTGAGCATGGCGCGCGGCAAGAATTTTTCGGACCGGGGCGCGGAACCTTGCCGCCGTGGAGCGGCGCGGTTCGGGCGGACTGTCGGGCGTGCTACAAGGCGTACTGCGTCTGTCGAAACGGTGGCCGGGTGCGCGCGGCTTAGCCACGCAGCGGCGGCCTCGGTGCGTCGGCGGCTTCGTCTCGCGCGGTGACGCGCGCATCCGCCGCTTCGGCTGCATCGGCGGCTCCAGCCACCGGATGCGATGCCGTTGCCGTGGTCGTCGTGGTCGTCGTTGTGACACCCGGCGCCACGGGCTCCGTCACCACCGGCTCGACGGCAGGCGCCGCCTTCTCGCGCGCGAACACCGGCTTCGCGTAGACCACCGGCTCGTCGCGCCGGGCTTTCGCCGCAGCGCGCGCTTCGCGCTCCTGCGCGGCGGCTTCGGAAGCCAGCACGCGATCGCGTTGCTTCACCGCGCCCGCGAGACGCGCACCGCCGAGACCGACGATGATCAGCCAGACCCCGACCGCACCCGCGACCAGTTGCCCGAAGCCCGTGAGCCGCGGCTCGTGCAGACCGATCAGCCAGACCAGCATCAGCACGCCCGCAATCCAGATGACGTGCCCTGCCGTACGGCCGACCGAGGCGGTCATGGCGCCATCGATCGCCCCACGCAGCGCGAGCCACGCGAAACCGATCAGCACCACGCCGAACGCCTGTCCGATGAGCGCCGGCTGCGCCTGCACCAGTTGCAGCGCGTTGTACAGCGAGGTCCACGGCGTGAGCAAAAACAGCACGCCGAAACCCAGCAACGTCAACGCATCGACAATCAGTACTATGCGCAGCAGCGGCTTCATCGGGGCTTAGTCCACGTGGTAGTTGGGCGCTTCCTTCGTGATCTGCACATCGTGCACGTGCGATTCGTTCAGGCCGGCACCGGTGATCTGCACGAACTCCGCCTTCGTGTGCAGTTCGTCGATCGTGCGGCAACCGCAGTAGCCCATCGAGGCGCGCACGCCGCCGATCATCTGGAACAGGATCGCGTTGATCGGGCCCTTGTAGGCCACACGGCCTTCGATGCCTTCCGGCACGAGCTTGTCGATGTTCGCCGAGTTGTCCTGGAAGTAGCGGTCTGCCGCGCCGTCCTTCATCGCGCCGACCGAGCCCATGCCGCGGTACGACTTGTACTGGCGGCCCTGGAACAGGAACACGTCGCCCGGCGATTCTTCGGTGCCCGCGAACATGCTGCCCATCATCACGGCGTTCGCGCCAGCGGCCAGCGCCTTCGACACGTCACCCGAGTAGCGCACGCCGCCGTCGGCGATGCACGGCACGCCGGTGCCCTTGAGGGCTTCCGCGACATTCGAGATTGCCGTGATCTGGGGCACGCCCACACCCGCGACGATACGCGTCGTGCAGATCGAACCCGGGCCGATACCGACCTTCACGCCGTCCGCGCCATACTCGACGAGCGCGCGCGCGGCATCCGCCGTAGCGATGTTGCCGCCGATCACTTCGACATGCGGGAAGTTCTGCTTGACCCAGCGAACGCGCTCGAGCACGCCCTTGCTGTGGCCGTGCGCCGTATCGACGACGATGACGTCGACGCCGGCCTGCACCAGCAGTTCGACACGTTCCTCGTTGTCCGGGCCGACGCCGACGGCCGCGCCCGCGCGCAGCTTGCCGTGCTCGTCCTTACAGGCGGCCGGGTGCTCGGTCTGCTTGGTGATGTCCTTGACGGTCATGAGGCCGCGCAGTTCGAACGCGTCGTTCACGACCAGCACGCGCTCGAGGCGGTGGCTGTGCATCAGCGATTTGGCGTCGGCCAGCGGCGTGCCTTCCTTGACGGTGACGAGGCGCTCGCGCGGCGTCATGATCGAACGCACGGGTTCGTCGAGACGCGTTTCGAAGCGCAGGTCGCGGTTCGTGACGATACCGACGAGTTGCGCGCCTTCCACGACCGGGAAGCCCGAAATGCCATGCTGCTGCGAGAGCGCGATGACATCGGCGACCTTCATCTGCGGCGGCACGGTGATCGGATCGCGCACGACGCCCGACTCGAAACGCTTGACCTTCGCGACTTCGCGCGCCTGCTCGGCCGGCGTGAGGTTCTTGTGGACGATACCGACGCCACCCTGCTGCGCCATGGCGATTGCCAGACGGCCTTCCGTGACGGTATCCATTGCGGCCGACACGAGCGGAATGTTCAGGGAGATATTGCGGGTCAGCCGGGTCTTCAGGCTGGTGTCGCGCGGGAGAACGTCGGAGAAGGCGGGAACGAGGAGCACGTCATCGAACGTGAGTGCTTTCTGGATCAGACGCATGGCAAATCCTATAGGCGCAAAAGCAGATTATACGGGATACCGCCCTGGAAATCATCAGTGCCTACAGTAGCTTAGCGCCGAATTTGGGATTTCCGCGAAGTTTTGAACGGGTGCGGCGGTGGCCTGGCCTTCGCGGACGCATCGCGAATTCGACCCGAATTTCATCGCGCGCCACCTTGCCTGCGCATCGCACTCACCTGCCCCCGGGGCGCCGCCCGGAACGCCCATGCAGGATTGAACAAGACGCGCGCGCCCCGCCCCGCTATCCTGACGCCTGTTCTGTGCGGCCATGCGGGCCGCCTGTGCGCCAGGAGGCGCAATCAAGCGCAATGAAGCGATGTGAAGCGGAGGCAAGTGAAATGCAGCGTGGTGTGTTGTACGGCGTATTGGCCGGGGCGTTATGGGGAACCGTCTTTCTGGTGCCCCGGCAATTACCGGAGTTTTCGCCGCTGCTGCTGAGTGCCGGGCGCTACGTGATGTACGGGCTCGTCTCGCTCGCCGCGCTGATGCCGATGCTGCGCCGCGTCTGGCCGCGCATCACGCGCGCGGATCTGATCGCGCTCGTCAAGCTCGCGCTGATGGGCAACCTGCTCTATTACCTCTTTCTCGCCAGTGCGATCCATCTCGTGGGCATCGCGCCCGCCTCGCTGATCGTCGGCGTGCTGCCGGTGACCGTCACGTATCTGGGCCGCGGCGACCACGGCGCCGTGCCGCTTTCGAAGCTCGTCTGGCCGCTCGTGATGATCGCGGTCGGCATCGTCTGCATCAACGTGGATGTGTTCACGGCAGCTGGCGCGTCGGACCACGCGAGCGTGCTGACCAAGATCGCCGGGCTCGGCTGCGCGGTCGGCGCGCTGATCTGCTGGACCTGGTTCGCGGTCGAAAACGCGCGCTATCTGCAGCGCAACGACCACTTCGGCGGCAATGAATGGTCGGTGCTCTGGGGCGTGGTCACGGGCGCGCTCGGCGCTCTGCTGTGGCTCGTGATTCTCGTGCTGCCGTCCGGCTCGGTGCAGGAAACGGTCGCCGACGGCCGCTGGGCCACGTTCTGGCAACTCAACCTCGTGCTGGCGATCGGCGCATCGTGGCTCGGCAACGGGCTCTGGAACGCGGCCGCCAAACGCCTGCCGCTCACGCTCTCCGGGCAGATGATCGTGTTCGAGACGCTGTTCGCGCTGCTCTATGGCTTCATCTACGACCACCGCCTGCCGCGCCCGCTCGAAATCGCGGCCATCGTGCTGCTGATGGCGGGCGTGAGCTGGTCGGTCCGCCAGCACGCGAGCGGACCGGAAGACACCGCGCACGGCGACGGCATCGTGCCGGAAGGCGATCTGCCGGGCCTCGGCGGCGATTCGGGCACGCACACGCCCGGCAACGGCAGCGAGCGACGCCGCAAGACGGCCTGAGCGCCCGCCTCAGCGCGGAATCCTCAGCGCGGCGTTCACGGCGAAAACGCTCGCCCAAAAGCATTCGGCGCGGTCCATCAAACGATGGCCGCGCCGAATTTTTATCGGTCACACTAAAAACGCCGGAGCGCTCAGCGCGAATCCTTGTTCTGCCACTTGCGCCCTTCGATGGAGCCTTCCTTGCGCGTCTTGTCGACGCGGCGCTGGCGCGCGAGCTTGGGATCGACGAGCAGCGGACGGTAGATTTCCACGCGGTCGTGGTCGGCGAGCACCGTGTCGAGCGCCTTGAGCTTGCCGTAGACGCCCACCTTCTGTTTCGTCAGATCGATCTCGGGATGGCGCGCGAGCACGCCGCTCGCCTCGATGGCCTGCTGCACCGTCGCGCCCGGCGCCAGCTGCACGCCGATGAGCGTCTGCGTATCGGGCAGCGCGTAGCAGACGTCGATGGAAAGTGTCGCGCTCATACCTTGTTCTTGCCGTAACGCTGGTCGGCACGCTTGACGAACGAATCGACAAAGGTGTTCGCGATGTGATGGAACACCGGCCCGATGATCTTCTCGAGAATGATGTTAGAAAACTCGTAGTGCAGCGAGAATTCGATCTTGCAGGCGTCGGCGCGCAGCGGCGTGAAGCGCCAGGAGCCCGTGAATTTCTTGAAAGGGCCGTCCGTGAACTCCATATCGATACGCTCGGGGCGCGTCTGCGTGTTGCGGGTGGCGAAGTGCTGCTTGATGCCCTTGAAGTTGATGTCGATCTTCGCCTCCATGCCGGTTTCGTCCTTGCGACGAACCTCGACGCCGCCGCACCACGGCAGGAAGTTGGGATAGTCGTCGACGTCGGTGACGAGGTCGAACATCTGTTCCGCCGAATGGCGAATCAACACGGTTTTCTGGACATCCGCCATAAATTGCGCAATGCGAGGCAAGGGTGAAAGCGCGACGGGCTTTCGCTGGCCCGCTTTGCTAAAATCCTAATTTTACAAGAGTTGGGCCTTTTCCATTTTCCTATGAGCATCATCGACAACAGAAAAGCGTTCTTCGACTACTTCATCGAAGAGCGCTACGAGGCGGGGCTCGTGCTCGAAGGATGGGAGGTCAAGGCAATGCGCGCCGGGCGGGCCCAGATCAAGGAAGGCTACGTCGTGATCAAGGACGGCGAGCTTTACCTGATCGGCACGCACATCAGCCCGCTGCCGGAGGCCTCGACGCACATCAATCCCGATCCCACGCGCACGCGCAAGCTGCTGCTGCACCGCGAGCAGATCGACAAGCTGATCGGCAAGATCGAGCAGCGCGGCTTTACGCTCGTGCCCCTGAATTTTCACTACAAGGGCGGCCGCGTGAAGTGCGAAATCGGCCTCGCGAAGGGCAAGAAGCAGCACGACAAGCGCGAAACCGAGAAGCAGCGCGACTGGCAGCGCGAAAAGGCGCGCCTGATGCGCACGCCGACGTAAGCGATCAGCAGGCGCATTCCGGTTCCCTGCGTTCGGATGCAAAAAGGGCGGCCTCGAGCCGCCCTTTTTTCGTCGGATCTGGACCGGAACGACGCCGACCCGGCACCAAAAACGCGCGGATTTGCCGCAGCCGCGCGCGCCTGAATCGGCCTCAAACGTCCTTAAGCGTCCTTAAGCGCCCTTAAGCGCCCTTCGCCGCGTCCCGGCTCAGCTGCCCTTCCTTCATGCCCGTACGGTTCACGATGGTCAGCGCCGACGCGATCATCGAGCTCAGATCGCTCATATTGCCGGGCACGATCAGCGTGTTGCCCTGCTTGGCCAGATTGCCGAACGCGTTCACGTACTGCTCGGCCACCTTCAGGTTGACCGCGTCCATGCCGCCCTGCGCCTGGATCGAATTGCCGATCTTCTGGATCGCCTGTGCGTTCGCCTCGGCCACGGCCAGAATCGCCGCCGCCTGGCCTTGCGCCTGGTTGATGGCCGCCTGCCTCTCGCCTTCCGACTTCTGGATCGCCGCCTCGCGCGCGCCCGCCGCGAGGTTGATCTGCTCCTGCTTGCGCCCTTCCGACGCCGCGATCAGCGCACGCTTTTCGCGCTCGGCCGTGATCTGCGCCTGCATCGCATGGAGGATTTCCTTCGGCGGCGTGAGATCCTTGATCTCGTAGCGCAGCACCTTCACGCCCCAGTTCGATGCCGCTTCATCCAGCGACGACACCACGCTGTGATTGATGAAATCGCGCTCCTCGAAGGTCTTGTCGAGCTCCAGCTTGCCGATCACCGAGCGCAGCGTGGTTTGCGAAAGCTGCGTGATCGCGAACACAAAATTGCTGGAGCCGTACGACGCCTTCATCGGATCGGTGACCTGAAAGTACAGCACGCCGTCGACCTGAAGCTGGGTGTTGTCGCGCGTGATACAGATCTGGCTCGGCACGTCGAGCGGGATTTCCTTGAGCACGTGCTTGTAAGCCACGCGGTCGATAAAAGGCAGCACGATCGTGAGGCCCGGCGTGAGCGTCGCGTGGTAACGGCCCAGACGCTCCAGCACCCACGCGTGCTGCTGCGGCACGATTTTGACCGTCTTCGAGACCAGCACGATGACGATCACGAGCAAAATCAACCCGACGACAGGCACTTGCATACGCTTCCCCCTTGAGCTTCGATTGGCTTGTTACGAATGTTCACGCGTGACGCGCCGCGCCCGCTTCGCGATGCGCGCCCACGATCAGACAGTTGCCGCGCACGGCCTGGATTTCATAGAGATGGGCGTTGTCCGGCTCGCCGGGTGCGAGCTCCACGTCCCATTCGGCGCCGCGATACATCGTGCGCGCACGGCCCTCGTGCCACGCGGCGACGGTCAATGTCGAGCCGATGTCGAGATTCACGCCAGGATCGGTCGACGCGTCGACCATGCGACGGCGACGTCCAAAGCGCGAGCGGCGCAGCACGATCACGGCGATCAGCGCGACGAGCGCCGCGCACATCAGTTGCAAGTCGAGCGGCGCACCCAGCCCATAGGCTGCCACGCCCGCCAGAAAGCCCAGCGCGATCATCAGCAGATAGAAGGTGCCGGTCATCAGCTCGGCCACGATCAGCACGCCCGCGCCGATCCACCAGAACACACCATGCGGACCCACTTCGACCTCCCAAAGCAAAACACCCCGGATAGACCGGGGTGTTATAGCACGAAGCTGACACTTTTTTCCGCAGCATGCGAAAGTGAAGCGTAAGGAACCTCGACCGCCTCAACCTTCACACACTGCGCGCCACATACGAGATGCATGGGGCGCGTGCTTCTTTACTTGCCTTGCGACTTTGCCAGCGCCTGCCACGTCTCGACGACCGTGTCCGGGTTCAGCGAGATCGAAGCGATGCCTTCGTCGGCGAGCCACTGAGCGAAGTCCGGATGATCGGACGGGCCCTGGCCGCAGATGCCGACGTACTTGTCCAGGCGGCGGCAGGTTTCGATCGCGCGCTTGAGCAGGTACTTGACGGCCGGATCGCGTTCGTCGAAGTCGGCGGCCAGCAGTTCCATGCCCGAGTCGCGGTCGAGGCCGAGCGTGAGCTGCGTGAGGTCGTTCGAGCCGATCGAGAAGCCGTCGAAGTACTGCAGGAACTCTTCGGCGAGGATCGCGTTCGACGGCACTTCGCACATCATGATGAGGCGCAGGCCGTTTTCGCCGCGCTTCAGGCCGTACTTCGCGAGCAGGCCGACCACGCGCTCCGCCTGCTTCAGCGTACGCACGAACGGCACCATGATCTCGACGTTCGCGAGGCCCATTTCTTCACGCACGCGCTTGAGCGCCAGGCACTCCATTTCGAACGCCTGCGCGAAGTCGTCGGCGATGTAACGCGACGCGCCGCGGAAACCCAGCATCGGGTTTTCTTCATCCGGCTCGTAGCGCGAGCCGCCGATCAGCTTCTTGTACTCGTTCGACTTGAAGTCGGACATACGCACGATGACGGGCTTCGGATAGAACGCCGCCGCGATCGTGGCGATGCCTTCCGTGAGCTTGTCGACGTAGAACGCGCGCGGCGATGCATGGCCGCGTGCCACGCTTTCCACGGCCTTCTTCAGGTCGGCGTCGACGTTCGGGTACTCGAGAATCGCCTTCGGGTGAACGCCGATGTTGTTGTTGATGATGAACTCGAGACGCGCGAGGCCCACACCTGCGTTCGGCAGCTGCGAGAAGTCGAACGCGAGTTGCGGGTTGCCGACGTTCATCATGATCTTGACCGGAATGGCCGGCAGCTCGCCACGCTGGACTTCGCTGACTTCCGTTTCCAGCAGACCGTCGTAGATGCGGCCTTCGTCGCCTTCCGCGCACGACACCGTCACCAGCGCGCCGTCCTTCAGCAGGTCGGTTGCGTCGCCGCAGCCCACGACTGCCGGCACGCCCAGCTCACGCGCGATGATCGCCGCGTGGCAGGTACGGCCGCCACGATTCGTGACGATTGCCGCTGCGCGCTTCATCACCGGCTCCCAGTTCGGGTCGGTCATGTCGGCGACCAGCACGTCGCCCGGCTGCACGCGTTCCATTTCGGACGGATCGTGAATCACCTTCACGCGGCCCGCGCCGATCTTCTGACCGATTGCGCGGCCCGTTGCGAGAACCTGCGACTGGCCCTTGAGCTTGAAGCGCTGCTCGGCCTTGCCGGCGGCCTGGCTCTTCACGGTTTCCGGGCGTGCCTGGAGAATGAAGATCTTGCCGTCGAGACCGTCCTTGCCCCACTCGATGTCCATCGGACGCTGGTAGTGCTTCTCGATGATGACCGCGTACTTGGCCAGCTCGATCACGTCTTCGTCGGTGATCGAGAAACGGTTGCGCTGTTCGTGCGAGACGTCGACCGTCTTCACGCGGCCCGGCTCGCCCGGCTGCGTGAATTCCATCTTGATGAGCTTCGAGCCGATCGAGCGGCGGATGATCGGGGCCTTGCCCTGTTCGAGCGTGGTCTTGAAGACGTAGAACTCGTCCGGGTTCACGGCGCCCTGCACAACGGTCTCACCGAGGCCATAGCTCGACGTGATGAACACCGCTTCCTTGAAGCCCGATTCCGTGTCCAGCGTGAACATCACGCCAGCGGAGCCGCGGTCCGAACGGACCATGCGCTGCACGCCCGCCGACAGCGCGACTTCAGCGTGGGTGAAGCCCTTGTGGACGCGATACGAGATAGCGCGGTCGTTGTAGAGCGACGCGAACACGTGCTTGAGACGGTCGAGCACGTCGTCGATGCCGACCACGTTCAGGTAGCTTTCCTGCTGACCGGCGAACGAAGCGTCGGGCAGATCTTCCGCCGTTGCCGACGAACGCACGGCGAACGAGAGTTCCGACGGCGAGCTCGCCTTCAGCGTTTCGAAGCCAGTGCGAATGTCGGCTTCCAGCTGCGGCTGCAGCGGCGCGTCGACGATCCATTGACGGATTTCCTTACCCGCTTCGGCCAGCGCCTTGACGTCGTCGACGTCGAGCGTTTCCAGACGGGCGGCGATCCGCTCGGTCAGGTTGTTGTGCTTCAGGAAGTCGCGGAAAGCGAGCGCGGTCGTCGCGAAACCCGTGGGTACGCGCACGCCAGCCTCAGCCAACTGGCTGATCATTTCGCCGAGCGAGGCGTTCTTGCCGCCCACGATCTCGACATCGGTCATCCGCAACTGCTCGAAAGGCACTACATACGCCTGATCCTTGGCAACGGTGTTAGTCATACAAGCCCCTAAGTGTGAAAAAAATTCACGGCTGCGCAAGTGGGCTCGAACGCGGTCCGCTCATAGGAAGCGGATTCGCGTCTTGCGCAACCTGTTGGAGAAGCAATCGCCGATGGCGCGACCGCTCACAAACAACGGGAGGAAAAGCAGGAAGATGCGCGCGATTGCAAGGAGTTATGCAAATTCGCTGCAAGTTGACGCCAGTTTCAGCCACGATGGGCTGCCGTTTGGCGTGGTTGCACTGCAATTGCTTATCCAACAGGTTGCCGCTATTCTACCGTGCCGACTACAGAAAATGTGTCAGTCGGCGAGAATCGCGCCGCGGCCCCGCCCGCAGGCGCCGTCCGGGCGCCCAAGCCCGTCCTGTGAGCCGCACAGCAGTTCACGTACCCAGCCTCATCCGATGCCGCCAACCGTATTCATCGTCTCCGACGGTACCGGGATCACCGCCGAGACCTTCGCGCATTCGATCCTGTCGCAGTTCGACCAGAAATTCCGCCTCGTGCGTGTTCCGTTCATCGATTCGACGGAAAAAGCCTATTCGACCGCAGAAAAAATCAACGAAGCCGCCATTCAGGAAGGCCGCCGCCCGATCGTCTTCACGACGCTCGTGGACAGCAATTCGAACGAGATTGTTAAACGCGCGAATGCGCTCGTGCTCGACATGTTCCAGACCTTCGTGGAACCGCTCGAACAGGAGCTGGAGCTCAAGTCGAGCCACGCAATGGGCCGCGGCCACCAGAACGCCGACACCGACGAGTACAAGAACCGCATCGAGGCGATCAACTTCTCGCTCGCGCACGACGACGGCCAGTCCGACCGCAATCTCGCCGACGCCGATGTGATCCTCGTCGGCGTGTCGCGCAGCGGCAAGACGCCGACGAGCCTCTATCTGGCGATGCAGTACGGCGTGAAGGCCGCGAACTATCCGCTGATTCCCGACGACTTCGAGCGCGGCAAGATGCCGAATTCGCTGCTGCCGCATCGCGGCAAGATTTTCGGCCTGTCGATCGATCCGCAGCGCCTCACGGAAATCCGCAACGAGCGCCGTCCTGGCAGCAAGTACGCGGCGCTGGAGAATTGCCGCTACGAGGTGAACGAGGCCGAGGCAATGATGCGCCGCGAAGGCATCAAGTGGCTCTCGTCCACGCACAAGTCGATCGAGGAAATCGCCACGACGATCCTGCAGGAAATCCGCATCGACAAGCCGGCTTACTGAGCTTTGGCGCGCGGGCAATCCCGCAGCGGATTGCAGCAAACGAAAAGGCCCGCATCGAGCGGGCCTTTTTCATGTCGCGACAACGATCCGCAAGATTCAGCGAAACAATCCGCGATAAAAATCAGCGATCAATTCAGCGCGCGCGGCGCTGCTGCCGGCATTGCTCGAACACGCACACGGCGGCGGCAGCCGCCACGTTCAGCGACTCCATGCCGCCCGGCTGCGGAATCGTCACGCGCAGCGTCGCCGCGTCGCGCCAGACCTGCGAGACGCCCGCGCCTTCGTTGCCGAACACCCACGCCACCTGCCCCGCGAGATCGGCTTCGTCGATCGCCTGTGCGCCGTGCGAATCCGTGATCACGACGGGCACGCCGAGCAGATCGACGAGCGTCTCCGGTTCGACGTTCTCGAACACCTGCAACAGGAAATGCGCGCCCATCGCCGAGCGCAGCACCTTCGACGACCACGCGTAGGCCGTACCCGGCGTGCAGAACACCTTGTCGATGCCCGCCGCCGCCGCGCTGCGCAGGATCGAGCCGACGTTGCCCGCGTCCTGAAGGCCGTCGAGCACGAGACAGGTCGATTCGACGCGGTGCGGCAGCGTCGCTTCGGGCATATCGACGAGCAGCAACATGCCCGCGCCGTGCACGACGTTGGACAACTGGCCGAACAGCGCGTCGGGCAGCGTGATCACGCGGCGTTCGTCCACGCGCGCGACGATGTCCTGCGCCTCCGCGTGCGCGAGCGCGCCTTCGGTCACGACGCAGTATTCGGGCTGCGAGCCGCCGTCGAGCCACGCGCTCGCCAGATGGAAGCCTTCGAGCAGCGCCTGATGCGCGCGGCGCTGCTGATGGGTCGAGCCGGCCAGCGCCTTGAGGCGCTTGTAGAGCGGATTGTCGCGCGAGGTAATGGCTTTCACGGGCGGGCCTGACGATCAGTAATGCGATGAATGAAAAGGAAAACGGCGCCGCACGAGGCGACGCCGATGGGGCTGCGCGGCGGCATCGGCGCGGCTAGAGCGGCGCGAACGCGTCGCCTTCGGCAGCGGGCGCAGCCTGATTCGCGCTCGCGGTCAGGACCACGCCGTGCAGCGCAAACGCCTCGCGCACCGGCGCGAACGAACGCCGATGATGCTCGCACGGTCCATGCTCGCGCAGCGCGGCCAGATGCTGCGCCGTGCCGTAGCCCGCGTGCGCGTCGAAGCCGTACGCCGGGAAGGTTTCGTGCATCTGCGTCAGCATGCGGTCGCGCGTGACCTTGGCGATGATCGAGGCCGCCGAAATGGCCGGCACCAGCGCATCGCCGCCGATCACGGCTTCGCTGCGCACCGGCAGCACCGGACAGCGATTACCGTCGATCTTGGCCAGCGTGGGCGTGATGCTCAGGCCCTCGACCGCGCGGCGCATGGCCAGCATGGTCGCGTGCAGGATGTTGAGCGTGTCGATTTCCTCGACGCTCGCCTCGGCCACGCACCAGGCGAGCGAATGCTCGACGATCAGATCGTAGAGCGCATCGCGCGCCTTGGCCGTGAGCGCCTTCGAGTCGTCGAGTCCGGCGATCGGACGCGCCGGATCGAGAATCACGGCGGCCGCGACCACGGGACCGGCGAGCGGGCCGCGCCCGGCTTCGTCGACGCCGCAAATCACGTCGTCGGGCGATTCGAACAGCAGACCGGCCTGCTCCGCGCGCTGCAGGCGCACGGCGCGCTTTTGCGCGGCCTGCGAAGGCGCCTTCGCTCGCGTTGCCGCGCCCGCCGCACCCTTCGGCACGGCTTTCGCGCGGGTCGTCCGTTCCGTCATGCCTTGCTCCTGCGGCCTTCGGCGATACGCGCGACCACTTCCGCCGCGCGCTCCGCCGTGTTCTGGCGCAGCGCGTGATGCATCTGCGTGAACACCTCCGTCAGCGTGCGCCGGTTCGCCTCGTCGTGCAACTGCGTGAGCGTGGCTTCGGCGAGCGCCTCGGGCGTCGCGAAATGCTGAAGAATCTCGGGCACGACGAAGCGCCCCGCGAGAATGTTCGGCAGACCGACATATGGCAGATAGCCCTGGCGGCGCATGATCTGGCCCGTGAGCCAGGGCACCTTGTACGAGATGACCATCGGCTTCTTGAGCAGCGCGGCCTCCAGCGTGACCGTGCCGCTTTTCACGAGGATCGCGTCGGCGGCCGTCATCGCGACTTGCGACTGACCGTCGATGATCGTGAGCGCGAGACCCTGATGCGAATTCGCGAGTTCCTGCAACTGCGCGTGGATCGCCGGCGTGGCCGCCGGCATCACGAAACGCAGGCCCGGCTCGCGCTGCTGCATGATCTGCATCGCGTCGAAGAAGGTCGGGCCGATCAGGTTGATCTCCGAGCGCCGGCTGCCCGGCAGCACGGCGATCACCGGGCCGCTTTCGGGCAGGCCCAGCGCGCGGCGCGCGGCCGGCACGTCGGGTTCGAGCGGAATCTCGTCGGCGAGCGGGTGCCCCACGTAGGACGCGGCCACACCGGCCTTTTCGAGAATCGCCGTTTCGAACGGGAACACGCAGAGCATGTGATCCACCGACTTCTGGATCTTCTTGATGCGCCCGCCCCGCCACGCCCAGATCGACGGGCAGACGAAGTGCACCGTCGGAATGCCGGCGTCGCGCAGCGGGTGTTCGAGACCAAAGTTGAAATCCGGCGCGTCGACGCCGATGAAGACGTCGGGCGGATCCGCGAGCAGCTGATGCTTGAGCTCGTTGCGGATGCGCAGGATTTCGGGAATGTGCTTGAGCGCCTCGACGTAGCCGCGCACGGTGAGCTTGTCCATCGGCCAGTGCGCGTCGAAACCGACGGCCTGCATGCGCGGGCCGCCGATTCCGTAGTACTGCGTGCTATCCGGCAGCTTGCTGACGAGCCCCTTGAGCAGCGACGCCGCGAGCAGGTCGCCGGACGGTTCCCCGGCGACCATCGCGAGACGTAGCGGACGGTTTTGCAGCGCCATCGTTTAGCGGATGATGCCGCGCTGCGACAGCTCGACGAAATCGAGCAGCGCCTTCACGTGCTGGTCGCCGTCGCCGCCCGCCTGGGCGAGTTCGGCGAGCTGCACCTTCGCCTCTTCGAGCGACAGGCTGTTCTTGTAGAGCGTGCGGTACGCCGAGCGCAGCGCCGAGATGGCGTCGGGCGAGAAACCGCGGCGGCGCAAGCCTTCGACGTTGATGCCGTGCGGCACCGCCTTGTTACCTGCGGCGACCACGAACGGCGGCACGTCCTGCACGAGCGCCGAGGCGCCGCCGACCATCGAGTGCGCGCCGATGCGCACGAACTGGTGCACGCCGGTCATGCCGCCGACGATCGCGTAATCGTCGACGATCACGTGGCCCGCGAGCTGCGCGTTGCTCGACATGATGATGTTGTTGCCCAGACGGCAGTCGTGACCGACGTGCACGTAGGCCATGATCCAGCAGTCGTCGCCGATCGAGGTGATGCCGGTGTCTTGCACCGTCCCCGTATGCAGCGTCGTGAACTCGCGAATGGTGTTGCGGTTGCCGATCACGAGCTTCGTGGGTTCGCCCTTGTACTTCATGTCCTGCGGGCGGCCGCCGACCGACGCGTAATGGCCGATGCTGTTGTCTTCGCCGATCGTGGTGTGGCCTTCGATCACGCTGTGCGAGCCGATCTTGGTGCGCGCACCGATGGTGACGTTCGCGCCAACGATCGCATACGGGCCGATCTCGACCGTTTCATCGACCTGTGCGCCCGGCTCGACGATCGCAGTGGGATGGATCCTGCTCATTCGTCCTCGCTCTCCGAATTCTGTTAGCGTGCCCGCGCGCCACCCGGCGCGCGACGGCATTGCGCGGCGCGTCTTATTGCGCTGCGTCCATTTTCTTGACGGTGCACATCAGTTCCGCTTCGCAGGCGACCACGCCTTCGACTTCGGCGACGGCCTTGAACTTCCAGATGCCGCGCATGTAGCGCTCGAACGTCACGTTCAGGATCAGCTGGTCGCCCGGCTCGACCACGCGCTTGAAGCGCGCGCCGTCGATGCCGACGAAGTAATACAGCGTGTTCTCGAAGTCCTGCTCCTCTTCCGAGAACGTCAGCAGCGCGGCGGTCTGGGCCAGCGCTTCGAGAATCATCACGCCGGGCATGACCGGACGCTGCGGGAAATGGCCCGTGAAGAAGGGCTCGTTGATCGTCACATTCTTCAACGCCTTGATGCTCTTGTGCGGCTCGAGCTCGATGACCCGGTCCACCATCAGGAACGGATAGCGGTGCGGCAGCAGCGTGAGGATCTTGTGGATGTCGAAGTTGAGTTTTTCGATGTTCATGGTGGTTCTGCTCACGCAGGAATTGCGCGTGTGACTATCGGATGCGATGCCTGAAGTGCCTGACGTACCTCGTCGGCCCGCGCTGAGGCGCAGTATGCGCCACGCGCTGCCCTTCGTGCATGCGGATTGCCCCGGGGCCGACGGCCCGAGGCCCGGAACGCAAAGCGGCACGCAAAAAACGGCGCCCGCGCGTGGCGCCGGCTTTTGCGTGCCGGCCAGGCCGCGCGCCGTATGACTCGCAACGACGCGCTGCCCGGTGCCCCGAAACTGCTGTTGATTCTTATGGGTTCTCTTGCCTGTGCCAGCTCAGGCGTCGCCTTGCGGCTTCTGGGCGGCTTCGAGCGCGCGGATGCGGTCGCGCAGCTTGTCGATGTTGCGAAGCAGCGCGGCGCTCTTGTTCCAGTCGGCGTGATCGACCGCCGGGAACGCGCTCGTGTAGATGCCGGCCTTGGGCAGCGACTTCGAGACGCCCGACTTCGCCGTGACGATCACGTAATCGCCGAGCGTGACGTGCCCCGCGATGCCGACCGCGCCGCCGATCATGCAGTGCTTGCCGATCGTCGTGCTGCCGGCGATGCCCGCGCAGCCCGCGATAACGGTGTAAGCCCCGACGCGGCAGTTGTGGCCGATCTGCACGAGGTTATCGATCTTCACGCACTCTTCGATGATCGTGTCGGCCATTGCGCCGCGGTCGATCGTCGTGTTCGCGCCAATTTCGACATCCGGCCCGATCGAGACGCCGCCGACTTGCGGAATCTTGACCCAGCTGCCCGTGCGCGCCTCGCCCTCGCCCGTGAAATCGGGCGCGAAACCGAAGCCGTCCGAGCCGATCACGGCGCCCGCGTGCACGATCGCGCGCGCACCGAACTTGCAGCCGTGATAGACCGTGACGCCCGGGTAGAAGTGCGCGCCCTCGCCCACCTGGGTGCCGCGGCCGATGAACACGTTCGCGTCCAGACGCACGTTCTCGCCAATCACGGCGCCCGCTTCCACGGTGACGTTCGGGCCGATCACCGCGCTCGCGGCGACCTTGGCCGACGCGTCGACGTGCGCGCTCGGGTGCACGCCCGGCTGCGTTTTCGGCGTAGCGAGGTCGATGAACGCCTGCGCGACGCGCGCGAAGTAAGCATACGGATTGGGTGTGACGATGAAGTTGCGGCCCTCGCGCGAAGCGAGCTTTGCCAGATCGTTCGGGCTGATCAGGACCGCGCCGGCGCGGGTGGCGTCCACCTGCGACAGGTACTTCGGATTGGCGAGGAACGCCAGCTGCTGCGGACCGGCCTGGTCGAGCGGCGCGAGCGAGCCGACGCGTTGCGCCGGATTCCCGACCACTTCGCCGCCGAACCGCCCGGCGATTTCCTCAAGCGTAAATGCCATACGCGTGCTGCTCCTGCCTTAGTTGCTGTTGCTGCCGGTGCTGTTGGCTGCGAGCGCCTTCAGCACCTGGTCGGTGATGTCGATGCGCGGGCTCACGTACACCGCTTCCTGCACGATCAGGTCGTAATGCTGCTGTTCGGCGATCTGCTTGATGACCTTGTTCGCGCGGTCGAGCACCGCGGCCAGTTCCTCGTTGCGGCGCTGGTTCAGGTCCTCGCGGAACTCGCGCTGCTTGCGCTGGAAGTCGCTGTCGAGCTGCGACAGATCGCGCTGCTTCTGCGCGCGGTCGGTCGCCGACATCGACGGACCGTTCTTGTCGATCGAGTCCGACATCGTCTTCAGACGCTGCGCCATGTCCTGCAAGTCCTTGTCGCGCTTCGCGAACTCGGCTTCGAGCTTGGTCTGCGCGGCCTTCGCGGGGGCGGATTCGCGCAGGATCCGGTCGGAGTTGACCGCGGCGATCTTGGCTTCCTGCGCATGGGCCGCGCCCGTGCCGAGAGCAAGCATCGCCAGCGACAGCGTCATGGCCCCGATGGTCCGTCTGGAAAACAATCCCGTTAGCAAAGTTATCCTCTCGTTTCTGAAATAGCCTGTGGCGGCGCGTCTCGTCAGAATGCCGTCCCGATCTGGAACTGGAACTTCTGGTACTGGTCGCCTTCGTGTTTCGTGACCGGGAAGCCCAGGCTGAGCTTGAGCGGGCCGATCGGCGAAATCCACGCGAGACCCACGCCATATGCATAGCGCAGACCATTCGAACCGATGCTCGAACCCTCGTCGCCCCAGACGTTACCACCATCGATGAAGGTGAAGACGCGCAGCGTGCGGTCGTAGCCCGTGCCCGGCAGCGGGAACGTGAGTTCGATGTTGCCGACCACCATCTTCGAGCCGCCGATCGGGTCGTTCGTGGTCTTGTCGCGCGGACCGAGCGAGCTCGGTTCGTAGCCACGCACCGAGCCGATACCGCCCGCGTAGTAGTTCTTGAAGATCGGGTACGGCTTGCCGCCGAGACCGTTGCCGTAGCCGGCCTGGAAGTTCATGCCCAGCACGAAGCCGCGCGCGAACGAGTAATAGTACTGCGCCTGGACGTCGGCCTTGTAGTACTGCGTGGCGCCCGCGGGCGTGCCGTATTCGGCGTTCGCCTGCGTGAAGTAACCGCGGCTCGGCACGAGCGCGCTGTCACGCGCATCGCGCGACCAGCCCATCGTGAGCGGCACGTTGTTCGACACGCGGCCGAACTGGTTCACGTAGTCGATGTAGCTCTGCGGCGTGTACGAGTCGACGTCGAGGCGGTCCTGCTCGAAGCCCACGCCGAAGAAGACCGTATCGACTTCCGAGAACGGAATGCCGAACTTCAGGTCGCCGCCGGCCGTGATGATGCGGAAGCTCGAATCGGTCGAGTAGTACAGCGGCTGATACGTGCGGTAGTAGACGTCGGTGATGCGCTTGATGCCGTCCACCGTGAAGTACGGGTCGACCTGCGTGACCGCGAGCGTACGGTACGTCTTCGCGGTGTTCACGTTCACCGACAGCGAGGTGCCCGAACCGAACACGTTGTCCTGCGACACGCCGGCCGACAGCACCACCTTGTCCGTGGACGAGAAGCCCGCGCCCAGCGTGATCGCGCCGGTCGGCTTTTCGGCCACCTTGACGTCGACGTCCACCTGGTCGGCCGTGCCTTCCACCGGCACCGTCGTCACGTCGACGTCGGTGAAGTAGCCCAGACGGTTGATGCGGTCCTTCGAGAGCGCGAGGCGGCTCGAATCGAACCACGAGCTTTCGAGCTGGCGCATTTCGCGACGCACGACTTCGTCGCGCGTGCGGGTGTTGCCCACCACGTTGATGCGGCGCACGTAGACGCGGCGGCTCGGATCGACCTGCAGCGTGAGTTCGACCGTGTGATGCGCCTGGTCGATCTGCGGCAGCGCGTTGACGGTCGCGAATGCGTAACCGTATTCACCGAGCTTGTCGACGATCGTCTTGGTCGTGGCCTGCAGCTTCTCAGCCGAGAACGTATCGCCCGGTTTGATCTTGATCAGCTTGGTGAGCTCGGCTTCACGGTTCAGCAGATTGCCCGCGAGATGGATGCCCGAGATCTTGTACGGCTCGCCCTCATGCAGCCCGATCGTGAGGTACATGTCCTTCTTGTCGGGCGAGATCGACACCTGCGTGGAGTCGATGTTGAACTCGAGGTAGCCGTGGTTCAGGTAGTACGAGCGCACGTTCTCGAGGTCGCCCGTGAGCTTTTCCTTCGAGTACAGGTCGTTCTTCGTGTACCACGAGAACCAGTTCGGCGTGGACAGCTGCATTTCGCTCAGGAGCGTGCCGCTGCTGTATGCCTTGTTGCCGATAAAGTTGATCTGGCGGATCTTCGCGCTCGGACCTTCGACCACGGAGAACAGCAGACCGACGCGGTTGCGGTCGATCGGCGTGACGGTGGTGGTCACTTCGGCGGCGTAGAAACCGCGCGTGAGGTACTGGCGCTTGAGTTCCTGCTCGGCCTTGTCGACGAGTGCCTTGTCGTAGTAGCGGCCTTGCGAGAGACCGACTGCGCGCAGCGCCTTCGTGAGGTTGTCCTTGTCGAATTCCTTGATGCCGGCGAAGTCGATCGTGCCGATCGCGGGACGCTCCTGCACCTGAACGACCACGACGCCGCCTTCGGTGGCGATGCGCACGTCGTTGAAAAAGCCCGTCGCATACAATGCGCGGATGGCTTCGGAAGCCTTGTCGTCGTTGAAGGTATCGCCCTGCTTGATGGGCAGGTACGCGAACACCGTGCCCGGCTCGACGCGTTGCAGTCCTTCGATGCGGATGTCCTGTACCACGAAAGGCGTCGTCGCTGCGTGGACAACGAGACCATGTGCGGCGATCGCCGCAGCCGCAACCGTTTTTGGAACCAAGCGATGAGGTCTAAACAACGTGCTTCCCCAGTATGTATAGCTGCATCAGGTCAGGCGGCCCGCCCTCGGTCGCCGCCAGACACCTTTAGAAATGGATTAACCGAGCCAGATCGTTGAACAACGCGATCGCCGACAGCGCGACGATGCAGGCAAGTCCCGCTCGCTGCAGCACGAGCTGCCAGCGATCCGAGACGGCTTTGCCCGTTACGGCTTCAACCGCATAATATAACAGATGCCCCCCGTCCAAAACGGGAATTGGGAGCAGGTTGAGTACGCCCAGGCTAATACTGACAAGGGCGAGGAACGACAGGAATGCCGAAGGACCGAGCCGCGCGCTCTTGCCGGCATAGTCAGCAATCGTCACCGGCCCCGAAAGATTCTTCAGCGAAGCCTCGCCCGTGAGCATGCGGCCGAACATCCGCAGCGAGTACAGCGCGATGTCCCACGTGCGGTAAGCGCCCAGCCGCGCGCTCTCGATCGGGCCGTAACGCACCTCCACCGACGGCGCCTGCGCCGACAGCGCCGCCCCGATGCGGCCCACCTGGCTGCCCGTTTCCTCGTCGAGCTGCGCGTGCGGCGTCACGGTGACGGTGAGCGTTTGCGGCTTCGCCGCGGCATTCTTGCCTGCGCCGCTGCTGGCACCGCTGCTTACACCGCTGCTTGCATCACTACCTGCAACCGCATCGCCGACATTCGCGCCATCGTCCGCGCCGCCGCGCTCGATCAACAGATGCACCGGCTTGCCCGCGTGCGCCTTCACATACGCGATGAAACTGCTTGCGCTGTCAACGGGACGGCCGTCGATCGCGCGCAGGCGGTCGCCCTTTTCCAGCCCGGCCTGCTGCGCGGCGCTGCCCGGCTCGACGCCCGCGATGCGCAGCGTGCCGCCGCCCGCTTCGAGACCGAGCTTCGACATGAAGTCGTCGTCGAGATCCTGACCGGTGAGACGCGAGAGATCGAGCGGGAAATCGTAGGTGCCGGCGCCGTCACGCGCGGAGAGCACCACGCGCCCATGTTCGAGCGCCGTCGGCATGAGCTTCCAGCGCAGGTCGGCCCACGAACGCACCGGTTCGGTGTGGCTGCCGCTGGCATTGCTCACGGAGAGAATTGTTTCGCCACCCTGGAAGCCCGCCTGCGCGGCCGCGGATTGCGCGGGCGGCGCGGCCACGACGGCCACGGGTTCGGTCACGCCGCTCGCGTAGACCGCGCCGAACAGCACGATGGCAAGAATGAAGTTCGCGACCGGACCGGCCGCGACGATGGCGATGCGCTTGCTGACCGGCTGACGGTTGAACGCGTGCGGCAGATCGGCCGCGTCGATCGTCTCGGGCGACTCGCGCTCGTCGAGCATCTTCACGTAGCCGCCGAGCGGCAGCGCGGAGATGGTCCACTCGGTGCCGCTTTTCTTGCTGACCCATTGCACGAGCGGCCGGCCGAAGCCGATCGAGAATCGCAGAACCTTGACGCCGCACAAACGCGCGACGCTGTAGTGCCCATACTCGTGCACGACGACGAGCACGCCGATCGCGACGATAAAAGCCACCAGTTCGGTGAGCAGATTCATATGCGCCTCCTCTGCTGGAAGCAGCACGCAGGTGCTGGAGCGGCGTGCCGCGTGTGTCCCCGGACACGCCCCGGCTCGCCGCTGGGCCCGCTCGCGGGCCCGCCGTCGGACCTTAAGCCGGCACCGGCAGGCTGTCGATGATGGTGTGTGCCGCGCGGCGTGCGGCGGCGTCGGCTTCGAGCACGACTTCAAGGCTCGTGGCGGGACGATTCTGCAGTGCGTTGAGCACGGCGTCGACCGTCTGCGCGATGGCCATGAAGCCGATGCGGCGGTTGAGGAAGGCCTCGACCGCGATTTCGTTGGCCGCGTTGAGCGTGGCGCTCGCCACGCCGCCCTCGTTCAGCGCCTTCATGGCGAGCGCGAGGCACGGGAAACGCGTGTAGTCGGGATGCTCGAAGTTGAGCGTCGCGACCTGCACGAGATCGAGTTGCGCGACGCCCGAATCCACGCGGTCCGGGTAAGCCAGCGCATGCGCGATCGGCGTGCGCATGTCGGGGTTGCCCAGTTGCGCGAGCACCGAACCGTCCGCGTACGAGACCATCGAATGGATCACGCTCTGCGGATGGATCAGCACGTCGATGCGGTCGCCCGGCAGATCGAACAGGTAATGCGCCTCGATGACTTCGAGACCCTTGTTCATCATCGTGGCCGAGTCGACCGAAATCTTGCGGCCCATTGACCAGTTCGGGTGCTTGCAGGCCTGCTCCGGCGTGACGTCGACGAGCGTCGACGGTTCGCGCGTGCGGAACGGGCCACCCGAGGCGGTCAGAATGATCTTGGTCACGCCGCCGTGCATGGCCGCTTCGCGCGGCAGGCACTGGAACACGGCGTTGTGCTCGCTGTCGACGGGCAGCAGCACCGCGCCGTTGTCGCGCACCGCGTTCATGAAGATGTCGCCCGACATCACGAGCGCTTCCTTGTTCGCGAGCAGGATGCGCTTGCCGGTCTGCGCCGCCGCGAGCGTGGGCTCGAGGCCCGCCGCGCCGACGATGGCCGCGACCACCGTATCGCAGCCGTCGCTCTTCGCGACATCGATGAGGGCCTGCGGGCCGTGCGCCACGAGGGTCTTCGAACCGGCCGCGCGCAGCTTGCGCTCGACGTCCTGGGCCGTTGCGGCGTCGCCGACCACGGCCACTTCGGGCGCGAAACGCAGACATTGTTCGACGAGCTTGTCGCCGTTGCGGTGCGCCGTGAGCGCGTAAATCGAGAAGCGGTCAGGATGACGCGCGACGACGTCGAGCGTGCTGTCTCCGATCGAGCCCGTAGAACCGAGCAGGGTGAGTCGTTTTTGCATTTCCATTTCTCTAGCCGGATGCCTCTTAGCCAAGCAGCAGCATGGCAAGCGGCAGCACCGGCAACAGCGCATCGATGCGGTCGAGCACTCCGCCATGACCCGGCAGGAGGCCGCTCGAATCCTTCACGCCAGCCTGGCGCTTGAGCATCGATTCGAACAGATCGCCGACCACGCTGAACGCGACCAGCACGGTAAGCACGAAGAACGCGCGGCCCAGGCCAAGATGGCCGGCCAGCGCCGAATAAAGCGTGGGTTCGAACGCGTGCAGCGCGAGCGCGGCAGCGGCGACGATCATCACGGCCGCCCAGCCGCCGACGGCCCCTTCCCAGGTCTTGCCGGGGCTGATGGCGGGCGCGAGCTTATGCTTGCCGAATGCCTTACCGGCAAAGTATGCGCCGATATCGGCCAGCCAGACCACCAGCAGCAGCGACAGCACGAAGGCCACGCCCGAGGTGCGCGCGAGCACCAGCGCGTGCCAGCAGGCGCAGAAGATCACGAGCCCGGCGGCCAGCAGGAAGGCGCGCCAGGCGCCCGCGGCGAGCACCGGCTTGCGCACCAGCACATAGGGCCCGGCGACGATCCAGAAGATACCCGCGGCCTGGAACAGCGGCCGCGGCGACGCGAGATGCTCGCTCGCCAGCACGGCCAGCGCGGCGATCAGCGCATAGACGATCGAACCGACCTTGCCAGCCTTGAGCAGACGCGCCCATTCCCACGCGGCGAACGCCACCACGACATGGATCAGCAGGCCAAAGGCCGCCACCGGCGCGAACAGCGTGACCGGCAAAAGCACGGCCAGCAGGACGATCGCCGTGATGACACGGGTCTTTAGCATGAAAGAGAGTCGGCGTTCTGGGACTGAGTGTCGAGTTGCGCGCTGGTGCGGCCGAAGCGGCGCTCACGTTCGGTGTAGGACTCGATGGCGCGGTTGAGCGCGTCGCGATCGAAGTCGGGCCAGAACGTATCGGTGAAATAGAATTCTGCGTAAGCGAGCTGCCAGAGCAGGAAATTGCTCACGCGCTGCTCGCCGCCCGTACGGATGAACAGATCCGGCTCGGGCGCATAGCTCATGGCCAGGTACTGGCCGAGCGTGTCCTCGGTGACCGGCACCGGCTCGCCTGCCGCCACGGAGGCTTCGACCAGCTTGCGCGTGGCCTGCAGGATGTCCCAGCGGCCGCCGTAATTCGCGGCGATGGTCAGCGTCAGACGGGTATTGCGCGCCGTCTTGGTTTCGGCGCGGCGAATCAGGTCCTGGATGCGCTCGTTGAACATCGACAGGTCGCCGACCACGCGCAGGCGGATGCCGTTCGCGTGCAGACGCCCTACCTCGCGCTCGAGCGCCGAGATGAACAGGCGCATGAGGAACGAGACTTCGTCGGTTGGGCGCCGCCAGTTCTCGGAACTGAAGGCGAACAGCGTCAGGTATTCGACGCCGCGCTCGACGCAACCTTCGACGACCGCACGCACGGCGTCCACGCCGCGCGTGTGGCCCGCGACGCGCGGCAAGCGGCGTTGCGTCGCCCAACGGCCATTGCCGTCCATGATGATCGCGATGTGGCGCGGCACGGCCGCCACTTCGGGCACGCGAACGGTTGAGCTGGTATAGGTCATGGCCGTCGGACTATAACTGCGATAAGGAAAGAGAAACCCTGGCGGGATGAGAGCCTCGCGGCCTCAAACCGTCATGATCTCGGCTTCCTTGGTCTGGACGAGCTTGTCGATTTCCGAGACGAAGCGGTCCGTCAGCTTCTGGACGTCGTCGCTGCCACGGCGCTCGTCGTCTTCCGAGATTTCCTTGTCCTTCACGAGCTTCTTCAGTTGCTCGTTGGCGTCGCGGCGCAGGTTACGCACGGCGACCTTGGCCGTTTCGCCTTCGTTCTTGACGACCTTCGTGAGTTCCTTGCGGCGCTCTTCGGTCAGCGCGGGCATCGGCACGCGGATCAGATCGCCGTGCGTTGCCGGGTTCAGGCCGAGATCCGACTCGCGGATCGCCTTTTCGATGACCGGAACCATCTTCTTTTCCCACGCCTGGACGCCGATCGTGCGGGCGTCGACGAGCGTCAGGTTGGCCACCTGCGAAATGGGCACCGGCGAACCGTAGTAGTCGACCTGGATGTGATCGAGCAGGCCCGTGTGGGCGCGGCCCGTGCGGATCTTCGCGAGATCGCCCTTGAACGAGTCGATCGAGCGCTGCATTTTCTGCTCGGCGCCCTTCTTGATGTCAGCCACAGCCATTTTGATACCTCCGAACCTTTGTTGCGGTACGGGCCCGCCAGCGCGCATAGAGGGCGGCGCGGCCCGAAATCGATTTCGTGTGAAACGAGAGTTTACACGTGGACGAGCGTGCCTTCGTCTTCGCCCTGAATGATGCGCTTGAGCGCGCCCGGCTTGACGATCGAAAAAACCCGGATGGGCAGCTTCTGATCGCGGCACAGCGCGAAGGCCGTGGCGTCCATCACCTGCAGATTGCGGCCGATTGCCTCGTCGAAGCTGATCGTCGAGTAACGCGTGGCCGTCGGGTCCTTCTTGGGGTCGGCCGAGTAGACGCCGTCGACCTTGGTGGCCTTGAGCACGACTTCCGCGCCCACTTCCGCGCCACGCAGCGCGGCTGCGGTGTCGGTCGTGAAGAACGGGTTGCCGGTGCCGGCCGCGAAGATCACGACCTTGCCTTCCTCGAGCTGACGGATCGCGCGGGGGCGGATGTACGGCTCGACCACCTGATCCATGCGCAGCGCGGACTGCACGCGCGCCTCGATACCGGCGTGGCGCATGGCGTCCTGCAGCGCGAGCGCGTTCATCATGGTCGCGAGCATGCCCATATAGTCGGCGGTCGCGCGGTCCATACCGGCCGCGCCGCCCGCGACGCCGCGGAAAATGTTGCCACCGCCGATCACGACTGCGAGCTGGGTGCCGAGCCGCACCACCTCGGCCACGTCTGCCACCATTCGTTCGATCGTGGCGCGGTTGATGCCGAAGGCATCATCGCCCATGAGGGCTTCGCCGGAAAGTTTGAGCAGGACGCGTTTATAGGCGGGTGTGGGCATGGAGGTATCCAGGATCGCGCGCAAAGGGCAATAACTTGAAACTGTAGGGGTGAAATACGGCTTGGGGCAAGCGCCACCAGAAATAGCGAAGATTTGTGCCACGGGGCACAGCGGAAGACCGCTGCGCCCGGCACGAGGCGCCGGGCGTCGCTACATCGGGCGTCGCTACGCTGCCCCACCGCGGCGGAAATGCGCCGCCGCGGCGTACTACGGGACTGCGATGAGACTTTTACTGCGGGTACGGCTCGATAAAGCTAAAGGCTGCGCGGCCCTTATTGCTGCTTTGCAGCAGCGACTTGCGCGGCCACTTCGGCAGCGAAGTCGTCCTGGCGCTTCTCGATGCCTTCGCCAACGACGAACAGCGAGAACTTCTGCACCGACGTGTTAGCCGCCTTGAGCATCTGTTCGATCGTCTGCTTGTCGTTCTTCACGAACGGCTGGTTCAGCAGCGAGACTTCCTTCAGGTACTTCTGCACCGAGCCGTCGACCATCTTGGCGACGATTTCAGCCGGCTTGCCCGATTCGGCAGCCTTCTGTTCGGCGATGCTGCGCTCCTTGGCGATCAGGTCGGCCGGCACTTCGTCCGACGACAGCGAGACCGGCTTCATCGCGGCGATGTGCATTGCCACGTCCTTGCCGACCTGCTCTTCTGCGCCCGTGTACTCGACCAGCACGCCGATACGCGTGCCGTGCAGGTACGAAGCCAGCTGGTTGGCGGTTTCGAAGCGCGCGAAACGGCGGATCGAAACGTTTTCGCCGATCTTGCCGACCAGTGCGAGGCGCACTGCGTCGACCGTCGAGCCTTCCAGCGGCAGAGCCGACAGAGCGGCGACGTCAGCCGGGTTTTGCGTGGCGACCAGTTCGGCCACCGTGTTCGCGAATGCGAGGAAGTCGTCGTTCTTCGCGACGAAGTCGGTTTCGCAGTTCAGTTCGACGACCGCGCCAGCGTTGCCGCCGATGAACGAAGCGATCACGCCTTCAGCCGTGACGCGCGATGCAGCCTTGCTCGCCTTGTTGCCGAGCTTGACGCGCAGGAGTTCTTCAGCGCGCGCCAGGTCGCCGTCGGCTTCCGTCAGCGCCTTCTTGCATTCCATCATCGGCGCATCGGTCTTCGCGCGCAGTTCTGCCACCATGCTTGCGGTAATTGCCGCCATCATTCGCTCCTTGAGTCTGTCTGGTACACGCCGCGCCGCATGCTTCGATGCGGCCGGCTGGAATTCGTTTCCGTTCGAGTCTGTTCTGAAACGCTTTTTTACAGCTGCTTCTACAGGACTACGGTGCCGCGGTGATGACGCGGCGACGAAAGTCGCGGCTTAAAAAAAAGGGGCCTATGGAAAGCCCCCTTTTCTTGCCGGACACGGGGCAGCTTACGCCTCCGAGTTGACCTCGACGAACTCGTCGTCGCCGTCGTTGCCGCGCGCTGCTGCGACGACTTCGTTGACCGAGCTCGCACGGCCTTCGAGGATCGCGTCGGCCACGCCTTCGGTGTAGAGCGCGACTGCCTTGCTGGCGTCGTCGTTACCCGGGATGACGTAGTCGATGCCTTCCGGCGAGTGGTTCGTGTCGACCACAGCGATGACGGGGATGCCCAGCTTGTTGGCTTCCGTCACGGCAATCTTGTGGTAGCCGACGTCGACCACGAAGATCGCGTCCGGAATGCCGCCCATGTCCTTCACGCCGCCGATCGACTTTTGCAGCTTGGCGATTTCGCGTTCGAACAGGAGCGCTTCCTTCTTGCTCATCTTTTCGAGTTCGCCTGCCTCAACCGCTGCTTCCATGTCCTTCAGGCGCTTGATCGAAACCTTCAGCGTCTTGAAGTTGGTCAGCATACCGCCGAGCCAGCGTGCGTTCACGAACGGCATACCAGCGCGCTGCGCTTCCTGGGCGATCGTGTCACGCGATTGACGCTTCGTGCCGACGAACAGGATCGTGCCACGGTTCGATGCCAGCTGACGCACGTACTTCAGTGCGTCGTTGTACATCGGCAGCGTCTTTTCGAGGTTGATGATGTGAATCTTGTTGCGATGACCGAAGATGAAGGGGGCCATCTTCGGGTTCCAGAAGCGCGTTTGGTGACCGAAGTGGACACCGGCTTCCAGCATTTGGCGCATGGTAACTGCCATGAGAATTTCTCCGCTAGGGTTTGGGCCTTAAGCCGGCTGCCGTATCGTAGCGCCCTCCGCCTCAGCGGATGAGCGCCCGACACCCTGGGTGCGCCGGCTCGCGATTTAAAAAAATGTCGCCTGCTGCTCTGCTACTGCTACTGCTACTGCTACTGCTACTGCTACTGCTACTGCTTTCTGCCACTACTTATTACTGCATTGCGCCCGCGGCGACTGCGGACTCAGCCGCCCCGCTACGCCATTCATCCATGCTAGTCATGGATTGAAAGAATACGGGGAGCGACTTAGCCGAAGATTATAGCACGCGAAATCAAAGCCGCTCAAGCCAGCTATTACCCTCGCAGAACGGACGGCAGCGGGTGGCGCCCCCGACTCCACCGCGGCGCAATCCGGCGGCAAACCAGCCCCAAGCCAGCACCAAACCCGCCCCAAGCCGGCGACGATACCGCGGCGATCCCCCAGTATTAGCCCAGCGACCGCCGGGATAAGGTGCGATAATTCGATATTCGACTGCATTTTCGGGCGCACACCATGGCCATTTCGATCAAGAACGAACACGACATCGCGCAAATGCGCGTCGCCTGCCGCCTGGCAAGCGAGGTGCTCGACTACATTACGCCGTTCGTCGTCGCGGGCGTCACGACCGGCGAGCTCGACCGCCTCTGTCACGAATATATGACCAACGTGCAGGGCACCGTGCCCGCGCCGCTGAACTATCAGCCGCCCGGCTACCCGCCCTACCCGAAGGCGATCTGCACCTCGGTCAACGATGTGATCTGTCACGGTATTCCGGGCGACAAGGCGCTGAAGAACGGCGACACGCTCAATATCGACATCACCGTCATCAAGGAAGGCTATTTCGGCGACACGAGCCGCATGTTCATCGTCGGCGAAGGCTCGATTCTCGCGAAGCGCCTCGTGCAGACCACGTATGAGTGCATGTGGCTCGGCATCGACCAGGTGCGTCCGGGCGGCCATCTCGGCGACATCGGGCATGCGATCCAGCGTTACGCCGAATCGCAAGGTTATAGCGTGGTGCGCGAATACTGCGGCCACGGCATCGGCACGGTGTTCCACGACGAGCCGCAAGTGCTCCATTACGGCCGCGCCGGCACGGGCGTGGAACTGCTGCCGGGCATGATCTTCACGATCGAGCCGATGATCAACGCCGGCCGCCGTGACATCCGCACCATGCCGGACCAGTGGACCGTCAAGACGAAGGACCGCAGCCTCTCGGCGCAATGGGAACACACGGTGCTCGTGACCGAAACCGGCTACGAGGTGCTGACGGTATCGGCGGGCACGCCCGCCAAGCCGGCGATCGTCGCGCAGATGGCGGGCAGCGTAGCCTGATCGCCGATTGAGCGCACGGGTCGGGCGGCGGCGGTTCGCGTGAGTCTGGCGCCGCACTTGCCGCCCAAACGCCGGGGCGCCCGAGCGCCATCAGGAAATGAGTAGTGGAAGTAGTCGGCCGGAAAGCGCGCCGCAGCGCCGCCGGCCACGCAGTCAAGCATCATGAATGCGAGCCGGCGTCGAACGCCCCGCCCGCGGTAGTTCACGCAGTTCAGTTCAGGCAAGACCATGCAGTGACGGCGCCTGTGCGCGCCAGCGGCGCCCCCGCCCGGCGGCCCGCCGCCCCGACCCATCGACCGCGCCCCGTGCGCCAACCATCGTCCAGTTCCAGTTCATGAGCGTTCTCGCCGCCGCACCCGATACGTCGTCGCTGAGGTCCGATTACAAGGCCGCCAAGGCCCAGTTGCTCGAACGGTTCAAGACCGCCTCCAACGTCGACACGCTGATGCGCGCTCTCGCCCGCACCACCGACGACACGCTGCGCAGCGCCTGGAACCTGTGCGAGCTGCCGGCCTCGCTCGCGCTCGTCGCCGTGGGCGGTTATGGGCGCGGCGAGCTTGCGCCGTTTTCCGACGTCGACATCCTCGTGCTGCTGCCCGACGACGAAGCGCTCGCGCCGCTCGAAGCGCGCATCGAGCGCTTCATCGGCCTCGCGTGGGATCTGGGGCTGGAGATCGGCAGCAGCGTGCGCAGCGTCTCGCAGTGTCTGGAAGAAGCGGCCAACGACGTGACCGTGCGCACGTCGCTGCTCGAAGCGCGCCGCCTGACCGGCAGCGCGACGCTGTTCGGCGACTTCGCGCAGCGCTACCGCGACGCCATGGACCCGCGCGCGTTCTTCCAGGCGAAAGTGCTCGAAATGCGCCAGCGCCATGCGCGCTTCCAGGACACGCCCTACTCGCTCGAACCGAACGTCAAGGAAAGCCCCGGCGGCCTGCGCGATCTGCAACTGATTATCTGGATGACCGAGGCGGCCGCGTTCGGCAGCAGCTGGAAGGAGCTCGACGAGCGCGGCCTGATCACCGGCCGCGAAGCGCGCGAACTGCGCCGCAACGAGACCTTCCTGAAGACGCTGCGCGCGCGCCTGCACGTCATCACGGGACGCCGCCAGGACATTCTCGTGTTCGATCTGCAGACCGCCGTCGCGGAGAGCTTCGGCTTCAAGGCCAGCGGCTCGCGTCGCGCGAGCGAACAGCTCATGCGCCGCTACTACTGGGCGGCCAAGGCGGTCACGCAGCTCGCGAGCATCCTGATCCAGAACATCGAGGCACAGCTCTTTCCGAGCACGAGCGGCATCACGCGCACGCTGTCGGCGCATTTCGTCGAGAAGCAGGGCATGCTCGAAATCGTCACCGACGATGTCTTCGAGCGCGACCCGCACGCGATCCTCGAAGCCTTCCTGCTCTACGAACAGGTGCCCGGCGTGAAGGGCCTGTCGGCGCGCACGATGCGCGCGCTCTACAACGCGCGCGACACGATGGATCAGCACTGGCGCCGCGACCCGGAAAACCGCCGCCTGTTCATGGAAATCCTGCGCCAGCCCGCCGGCATCACGCACGCCATGCGGCTGATGAACCAGACGAGCGTGCTCGGGCGCTATCTGCTCAATTTCCGGCGCATCGTCGGGCAGATGCAGCATGACCTCTACCACGTCTACACGGTCGATCAGCACATCCTGATGGTGCTGCGCAACATGCGCCGCTTCGCCGTGGCCGAGCACGCGCACGAATATCCGTTCTGCAGCCAGCTGATCGCGAACTTCGAGCGCCCGTGGGTGCTGTACGTGGCGGCGCTGTTCCACGACATCGCCAAGGGCCGCGGCGGCGATCACTCGCAGCTCGGCATGGCCGATGCGCGCCGCTTCTGCCGCGACCACGGCATCGAGCGCGAGGACGCCGACCTGATCGTCTGGCTCGTCGAGCAGCATCTTACGATGAGCCAGGTCGCGCAGAAGCAGGACACGAGCGATCCGGAAGTGGTCAAGCGTTTCGCCGATCTGGTGGGCACGGAGCGCCGCCTTTCCGCGCTTTATCTGCTGACGGTCGCCGATATTCGCGGCACCAGCCCGAAGGTCTGGAACAACTGGAAGGGCAAGCTGCTCGAAGACCTCTACCGCGCGACGCTCGCGGTGCTCGGCGGCGCCAAGCCCGACGCGCATTCCGAGCTGAAGACGCGCCAGGAACTGGCGCTCGCGCTGCTGCGCCTGGAGACCGTGCCGGAGAACGCGCATCGCGCGCTCTGGGACAAGCTCGACGTGGGCTATTTCCTGCGCCACGACGCCGCCGATATCGCCTGGCAAACGCGCGTGCTGTACCGCCACGTGGAGACGCCGTCGCCCGTCGTGCGCGCGCGCCCCTCGCCGGTTGGCGAAGCGCTGCAGGTGCTGGTCTACGCGAAGGACCGCCCGGATCTGTTCGCGACGATGTGCGCGTACTTCGACCGCAGCGGCCTGTCCGTGCTGGACGCGCGCGTGAGCACGACGCGCCACGGCTACGCGCTGGACAACTTCATCGTCGCGAATACCGAGGATGAAGTGCATTACCGCGATATCGCGAACCTCGTCGAGCAGGAACTCGCCGAGCGGCTCACGGCCGAAAGCCATGTGCTGCCGGAGCCGTCCAAGGGCCGCCTCTCGCGCCTGTCGCGCACCTTCCCGGTGACGCCGCGCGTCGACCTGCGGGCCGACGAGCGCGGCCAGTACTACATCCTGTCCGTGTCGGCGAACGACCGGCCGGGCCTTCTTTATTCGATCGCGCGCGTGCTGGCCGAGCACCGGATTGGCGTCCAGGCGGCGCGAATCAATACGCTCGGCGAGCGCGTCGAGGACGTGTTCCTGCTGGACGGGTCGGGACTTTCCGATAACCGTCTGCAGATCCGCGTCGAAACGGAATTGCTGCGCGCGATCGCAGTCTGAATGCAACACCGAGCAACATCGAAATACCTGGAATCATGCGAGCCAAACTGACAGCCAAGCATCCGCGCCCGACTACCCCGGAACGCGCCCCCGTCCGCCGCGGCGCCACGACCGCGCGCAAGCCGGTGCGTCCGGCCGAGGCGAAGCCTTTCGCCCCGTCGACGGGGCCCAAGGGCGCGTCGTCGAAACCGTCGCGCCCGCCGCGTGACGGCGATGCGCGTCCCCCGCGACGCGCCGACGGCGATCAACGCGGCGAACGCGGTTTTTCGCGCGGCCGTGGTGAGGGCGAGGAGCGTCGGTCGTTCCAGCGTCGCGATGAGGGTGGTGAGCGTCGGCCGTTCCGTCCGCGTGAGGAAGGTGGCGAGCGCCGGCCGTTCCAGCGACGTGATGAAGGTGGTGAGCGTCGCGAATTCCGGCCGCGTGAGGAAGGTGGTGAGCGTCGGCCGTTCCAGCGACGTGACGAAGGTGGTGAGCGTCGCGAATTCCGGCCGCGTGAGGAAGGTGGTGAGCGTCGGCCGTTCCAGCGACGTGACGAAGGCGGTGAGCGTCGTGAATTCCGTCCGCGCGAGGAAGGCGGCGAACGCCGTCCGTTCCAGCGACGTGATGAAGGTGGCGAACGTCGTCAGTTCCGTCCGCGCGAAGAAGGTGGTGAGCGCCGTCCGTTCCAGCGTCGCGATGAAGGTGGTGAGCGTCGCGAATTCCGTCCGCGCGAAGAAAGCGGCGAACGTCGCCCGTTCCAGCGTCGCGAGGAAGGTGGCGAACGTCGTCAGTTCCGGCCGCGCGAAGAAGGTGGTGAGCGCCGTCCGTTCCAGCGTCGCGATGAAGGTGGTGAGCGTCGCCCGTTCCAACGCCGTGACGAAGGCGGCGAGCGTCGTGAATTCCGTCCGCGCGAGGAAGGCGGCGAACGCCGTTCGTTCCAGCGACGCGATGAGGGTGGCGAGCGTCGCCCGTTCCAACGCCGTGACGAAGGCGGTGAGCGTCGCGAATTCCGTCCGCGTGAGGACGGTGGCGACCGCCGTCCGCTCCAGCGACGTGATGAAGGTGGCGAACGTCGCCCGTTCCAACGCCGTGACGAAGGCGGTGAGCGTCGCGAATTCCGTCCGCGTGAGAACGGTGGCGACCGCCGTCCGTTCCAGCGACGTGATGAAGGTGGCGAACGTCGCCCGTTCCAACGCCGTGACGAAGGCGGCGAGCGTCGCGAATTCCGTCCTCGTGAAGAAGGCGGCGAACGCCGTCCGTTCCAACGACGCGATGAAGGTGGCGAACGTCGTCCGTTCCAGCGTCGTGACGAAGGCGGCGAGCGTCGTGAATTCCGTCCGCGCGACGAAGGTGGCGAACGTCGCCCGTTCCAGCGTCGTGACGAAGGCGGCGAGCGTCGCGAATTCCGTCCGCGCGACGAAAACGGCGAACGTCGACCGTTCCAGCGCCGCGACGAAGGCAACGACCGCCGCGAATTCCGTCCGCGCGAAGACCGCGGTTCCGCACGTCCCGTGAAGTCGTCGTGGGGCGAGCGTGACGGCGCGCCCGCGCGCAAATCCTTCGACAAGGGTCCGCGCCGCGACGCCGATAGCGGCGACCGTGCCGCCCCGCAACGCGCGGCGCGCGCCGAAGTCGACGGCGACAACGCGATGCGCCTCTCCAAGCGCATGTCGGAACTCGGCCTGTGCTCGCGCCGCGAAGCCGACGAGTGGATCGAAAAAGGCTGGGTCTTCGTCGACGGTGAAGTCGTCGACACACTCGGCGCCAAGGTCACGCCCGAGCAGCGCATCGAAGTCGATCCCGCTGCCCTCGCCGCCCAGGCGCGCCAGGTGACGATCCTGCTGCACAAGCCCGTCGGCTACGTGTCGGGTCAGGCCGAAGACGGCTACGAACCCGCCGTGACGCTCATCAACAGTGACAACCACTGGGACGGCGACCGTTCGGGCATCCGCTTCTCCGCGCAGCATCTGCGCACGCTCGCGCCGGCAGGCCGTCTCGACATCGACTCGACCGGCCTGCTCGTCCTGACCCAGGACGGCCGCGTCGCGAAACAGTTGATCGGCGAAAGCTCGGACATCGACAAGGAATACCTCGTGCGCGTGACCTATGGCGACGTCGAGACCGAAGTCGACCGCCACTTCCCGGCCGACCTGCTCGCGAAACTGTGCCACGGCCTGTCGCTCGACGACGTGCCGCTCAAGCCCGCCGAAGTCAGCTGGCAGAACGGCGAGCAACTGCGTTTCGTGCTGCGCGAAGGCAAGAAGCGCCAGATCCGCCGCATGTGCGAACTGGTCGGCCTACACGTCGTCGGCCTCAAGCGCGTGCGCATGGGACGCGTGGTGCTCGGCGCGCTGCCGCAAGGCCAGTGGCGCTATCTGTCGGCCGACGAAGGGTTCTGACACGCAACGCGGTTCGGCCTGAACCGCCAGCCATGAAAAACGGGAGCCACTGGCTCCCGTTTTTATTTGCGTCCCGATCAGCGGACAACGGCCAAACCGAGGCCCATCAAGCGCCTCGCGCGCGTCAATCGTCGCTATTCGGATCGAGATTCGGGAACAGGATGTCCGTGAAGCCGAACTTCGAGAAGTCGGTGATACGCATCGGATACAGCTTGCCGATCAGGTGATCGCATTCATGCTGCACCACGCGCGCATGGAAGCCTTCCGCGACGCGTTCGATCGGCGTGCCGTACTGATCAAAGCCGTTGTAGCGGATCATCGAATAGCGGCTCACCGCGCCGCGCAGGCCGGGCACCGACAGACAGCCTTCCCAGCCCTCTTCCATGTCGTGCGAGAGCGGATGGATGACCGGATTGATCAGCACGGTTTGCGGCACCGCCGGCGCCTCGGGATAACGCTCGTTCTGCTCGAAACCGAAGATCACCACCTGCAGGTCAACGCCGATCTGCGGCGCGGCGAGACCCGCGCCGTTCGCGGCGTGCATGGTGTCGAACATGTCGGCGATCAGTTCGTGCAACTCGGGCGTATCGAAATGATCAACGGGTCTGGCGATACCGAGCAGGCGCGGATCGCCCATCCTGAGAATTTCGCGAATCATGTTGTTTGCCCCTCCAGGAGCTTGTGCAACCCATCCTCGTCGAGCACCGGCACGCCGAGTTCCTCGGCTTTCGCGAGCTTGCTGCCCGCGTCGGCACCCGCCACCACGTAGTCGGTCTTCTTCGACACCGAGCCGGCCACCTTCGCGCCAGCCGCTTCCAGCATCTCTTTCGCCTCGTCGCGCGTGAGCGTGGGCAACGTGCCCGTGAGCACCACCGTCTTGCCCGCGAGCACGCCGACCGGCGCTTTCGGCGCAGGCGGACCTTCAGGCCATGTGACCTTGCCGGGCGCGCGCAGTTGCTCGATCACCGTGCGGTTATGTTCTTCCGCAAAGAACTGGTGGATCGATTCCGCCACGATCGGTCCCACGTCCTTCACGTCGAGCAGCTGCTCGATGCTCGCGTCCATGATGGGATCGAGCGAGCCGAAGTATTTGGCCAGATCCTTCGCGGTGGACTCGCCCACCTGACGTATGCCCAACGCATAAATAAAGCGCGCGAGCGTGGTCGACTTGGCTTTTTCGAGCGAATCGAGCAGGTTTTGCGCCGATTTTTCGGCCATGCGATCCAGTTCCGCGAGCGTGGCGAAGCCCAGATTGAACAGATCGGCGGGCGTGCGCACGAGATTCTGCTCGACGAGCTGATCGATGATCTTCTCACCCAGACCGTCGATGTCGAGTGCGCGCCGCTGCGCGAAATGCCAGAGCGCCTGCTTGCGCTGCGCCGGACAGAACAGGCCGCCCGAGCAACGCGCGATGGCCTCGTCGGGCAGACGCTCGATGCGCGAGCCGCACACCGGACATTCGGTCGGCATGACGAACTCGGCTGCGTCGGCCGGACGGCGATCGAGCAGCGCGCTCACCACTTCGGGAATCACATCGCCGGCGCGTCGCACGATGACCGTGTCGCCGATACGGATGTCCTTGCGGCGCACTTCGTCTTCGTTATGCAGCGTCGCGTTCGTGACGGTCGCGCCGCCCACGAACACCGGCTCGAGCCGCGCAACCGGCGTGATGGCGCCGGTACGGCCCACCTGCACATCGATCGCCAGCAGCTTCGTGAGCGCTTCCTGCGCCGGGAACTTGTGCGCGAGTGCGAAGCGCGGCGCGCGCGAGACGAAGCCGAGCGCGTCCTGCTCGTCGCGGCGGTTGACCTTGTAGACCACGCCGTCGATGTCGTACGGCAGGCTCTCGCGCTTCTCGCCGACCGCGCGGAAGAAGTCGAGCAAACCCTGCGCGCCCTTCGCGACCGCACGCTCGCTGTTCACCGGCAGCCCCATTTCCGCGTACCAGTCGAGCAGTTCGCTATGCGTGGCCGGCATCGGCTCGCCTTCGAGGACGCCAATGCCATACGCGAAAAACGACAGCGGACGCTGCGCCGTGATCTTCGAATCGAGCTGGCGCAGGCTGCCCGCGGCGGCGTTGCGCGGGTTCGCAAACTCCTTCTGACCGGCCTCGCGCTGGCGCTCGTTCATACGCGCGAAGTCGCGGCGAAACATCAGCACTTCGCCGCGCACGGCGAGCAGCTTCGGCACGCGCTGGCCCTTCAAGCGCAGCGGCAGCGAGCGGATCGTGCGCACGTTCTCGGTGACGTTCTCGCCGGTCGTGCCGTCGCCGCGCGTGGACGCCTGCACGAACACGCCGTCGACATAGCGCAGCGAAATGGCCAGGCCGTCGAATTTGAGCTCGCACGCATAATCGACCTGCTCGTCCTCGGGCTTGCCGAGCGTGTCGTGTACGCGCTTGTCGAACGCGGCGATGTCCTCGTCGGCGAAACCGTTGTTGAGCGAGAGCATCGGCACGTCGTGCACGACCTGCTCGAAACCCTCGGACGCCTCGCCGCCGACGCGCTGCGTGGGCGAATCGGGCGTGATGAGATCGGGATGCTCGGCTTCGATGGCCTGAAGCTCGCGGAACAGCGTGTCGTATTCCGCGTCGGGCAGCTCCGGCTGGTCGAGCACGTAGTACGCGTGATTGGCGCGCTCGAGTTCGGCGCGCAGCCACGCCGCGCGCTCGGTCGCGGGGGATGCTTCGGAGGGACGGGCGGGATGACGGACCATGCTGGAGACGGTTTCTGACAAGTGATTTCGGAGTCAGATTATCTCAGGAAGCCGCCCGTGTCGCATCGGCTGAATGGCTAACGTCGCGCCAACTTCAGGCCTGTTTCGTGCGCCGCCGAACGCGACGCCCGAAACTCCTGGCCGAACGGCTAACGTTGGGCCGGATGCATTGACGAGCGCCCGCGCCGATGCGACCTTGAAGGCACCGCAACCCGAGCGCGAGCCGCGTCCAGCGCATCACCCATGACCCTCCCGAATCCCTGTCCCATGCCCGGCGCGCGAGCCGGGCCGCTTCTGCCGCCCACGTGCATACGGCACGCCCAGAACGCAAAAAAGGCGCGGCGCCCTGACAGCGCCGCGCCTTTCGCGGTCTCGTTGCGTCAGCCCTTACTGGCTGAACAGCCGGCGCGTGGCCGGCGAGCCCGCCGGAATGCCGGCCTGCTCGAGCTTCGCGTAGAGCGTCATGAGCTGCTTGTCGATGTTCTGCAACACCGACTCAGGCAGCGGACGGCGCTGGTCGTCCACCACGCGCCCGCCGATGCGCTCCGCGAGCGAACGCGCGTAGTCGCACATCAGGCGGAACGGCAGGATGTCCTCGTCGGCCACCGGCACGTCGAGGATCAGCGTGATCATCTGGCCGCCCTTGTAGGTGAGGTCGTCGCGCAGGAAGTTGGTGTCGCCGAACTGGAGCATGAACACCGGGCTCTGCCGGGCGTCGAGCTTGACGAAACGCGTGCCGTCGCGCGACAGCAGCAGGCCGTCCTGCGCCGACACCGCCTGCACGTAGTTCGCCGACCACGGCGCGCCGTCCGACAGCACGTTGATCGACAGCTGCGCATCGCACTGCGCGGCAAAGCCGTCGAGTTCGCGCGCCATCGCGACCGTTTCCATCATGTCTGGGAATTCAGGCAAGCCGTCCACGCCGTCAGCGAACTGCTGCACACCCGTCACGAACTCCGAAAACTCCAGCTCGTTGAGCGGGCCGTTGCGGTTCGCAAGCTGTGCCGCCGCGCGCAATTCCTCGTAGCGCACGCCGTTTTGCAGCAGCTCCCAGCCGTCGCCGCCCTCGGGCTTGCCTTCGATGTGCACCGGCTTGCTGCCCGCACGGCGCAAGCGCTGCGCAAGCGGGATCACACGTTCGCCGGGCAGCGCGGCACCCAGCCGGATCGGCACGATGCAGTCGATGCGGCGGTCCACGACGGCCGGCGGCGCCGACGAAATCGTCGTCGCGGCGGGCAGTACGGGCTCGACGCGCTCGCCTTCGGCGGCTTTCGCGTCCTTCGCTTCGTTGCTGACCTTCGAGTCTTTGGCGTCCTTGCTCTCGGCAGCCTCGGCGGGCTCTGCGTCGGACGTCTCGGCCGCGTCAGCGGCGGCTGCAACCGTGGCCGGCTCGCCGCCCTCGCCCTCAGCCTGCGCCTGTTCGGCTTCGGGGAAACCGTTCGGCGACGTGTTCTCCGCCTGAATGTCCACGGGCGTATCGGCCGGCGCCGCCGTGCCGAAGCCCGGTTCCATGCGCTCCTCGGCCAGTTCGCCGCCCGCGAGCGAAGGCTCGCGGCGCGACGGCGCACGGGCGGGCTCGATGAACGGGCTCTGTTCCTCGAGTTCGCCGCCCAGCGGCGTATCGACCGCCTCTTCAGGCATCGGTCGCGGCATGCGCCGGCGCACCTTGGCGCCTTGCCAGGCGTTGTACACCACCACGCCCCCGACGACCACGGCACCCGCGCCGATCAACCCGAGAGTCAACTGATCCATGCATGCTCCATCTGCAATTCTTTTTCCGGCGGCGCGCGCCGCGCGCCGTCCTTGTCTAGCGATATCGACCGCGATTCAGATCGCGAATTAACCTGCGAAATAACCCGCGAATCAGACCGTATTCTGTGCGAAACCGGCAGCCGTTTCCATGTCGACCGCCACGATGCGCGAGACACCCTGCTCCTGCATCGTCACGCCGATCAGTTGCTGGGCCATTTCCATCGCAATCTTGTTGTGCGAGATGAACAGGAACTGCGTCTTGTCCGACATCGCCCGCACGAGATTGGCGAAACGCTCCGTATTGGCGTCGTCGAGCGGCGCGTCCACTTCGTCCAGCAGACAGAACGGCGCCGGATTCAGCTGGAACATCGCGAACACGAGCGCCGTGGCGGTCAGCGCCTTCTCGCCGCCCGACAGCAGGTGAATCGTGGAGTTCTTCTTGCCCGGCGGCTGCGCCATGACCTGCACGCCCGCGTCGAGAATCTCGTCGCCCGTCATGATGAGCTTCGCCTGGCCGCCGCCAAAGAGACGCGGGAACAGGTCGCCGAAATGCTTGTTCACTTCGTCGAACGTGCCTTGCAGCAGCGTGCGCGTTTCCTGGTCGATCTTGCGGATGGCGTCTTCGAGCGTTTCGATCGCGCTCGTCAAGTCGGCCGACTGCGCGTCGAGGAAGGTCTTGCGCTCCTTCGCCGCGGCCAGTTCGTCCAGTGCCGCCATATTGACCGGGCCGAGCGCCATGATCGCGTTGTTGATGCGCGTGACTTCGCCTTGCAGATACGACGGCTTGAGGTCCGGCGTGAGCTTTTCCTGCAGCGCCGCTTCGTCCACACCCGCGGCCTGCAACTGTTCGACGAACTGCTCACCGTTCAGGCGCGCGGCCTGTTCCTTGAGCTGCAATTCGGTGATGCGGTCGCGCAGCGGCTGCAGCGCGCGTTCGGCGGCGAGACGCGTTTCGTCGGCGGCGCGCAGCTTGGCGCTCAGATCGTCGAGTTCGGCGCGCGCGTTGCGCAGCAGTTCTTCCTTCTCCGCGCGGATTTCCAGCGCGTCCTGCAGACCCGTGTGCGCGGTCTGCTCGTTGATCGTTTCGAGTTCGGCGCGCGCGTCTTCGAGCGAGCCCGCGACGCGTTCGCTCTGGTCGTGCGAGATCTGGATGTTGCGGCGCAGTTCCTCGATGCGCGCGGCCATGTTGCGGGCCGCGAAGCGCGCGTCGCCCGCTGCGCGTTCGAGATCGCGCGCGGCGTTACGCGCCGCGCCCAGTTCTTCGTCGAGCGCCTCGAACGCGAGCTGGTTGTCCTCGAAGCGCGCCTGAAGTTCGGCAAGTTCGCCGTCGTGACGCTCGAAATTCGCTTCCGATTCGGCACGCAGCGCACGCTGCTCCTCGATCTGCGCGCGGATTTCGTCGAGCTCCTCACGGATCTGCGTGCTGCGCGCCGTGTAGCGCTCGTGCGCCTGCGTGAGCTTGAGCACGTCCATTTGCAGCGCGTGCACGCGCTGCGTGGCGCGGTCGGCCTGCTGGCGCGCCTCGCCGAGCACCTGAGCCGCCTGCGTGTGCGCAGCTTCGGCGCGCACGACAGCCAAGCGCGCTTCGTCGGCGAGCAGCGCCTGAGCGCGCACCTGGCGCGTGAGATTTTCGATTTCCTGCTGGCGCGCCAGCATGCCCGCCTGCTCGGTGTCGGCGGCGTAGAGCTGCACGCCCACGCGCGAGACCGAGTGGCCGGCCTTCACCACGAACGCACCGCCCTCGGGCAGTTGCGCGCGTTGCGCGAGCGCTTCGGCCAGATCGTTCGCGACGAAGGTCGTGCCGAGCCATTCGTTGAGCACCGCGCGCAGGCCCGCATCGTCGATACGCACGAGCGAGAGCAGCGGCGTGAGGCCCGCCGGCGCGCTCGCCGTCTGGCCCGCCAGCGGCGGCGCGTAGAACGCGAGCTTGGCGGGCGGCGCATCGCTGGCGAACGCCTTGACCCAATCGAGATTCGAGACTTCGAGCGCCGCCAGACGCTCACGCAGCACCGCTTCGAGCGCGGTTTCCCAACCGGCTTCGACGTGCAGCTTCTTCCACAGACGCGGCAGGGCGCCCAGTTCGTGACGTTCGAGCCACGGCTGGATCTTGCCCTCGGTCTGCACGTTCTCCTGCAGTTGCTTGAGCGCGGCGAGACGGGCTTCGAACTGGTGAATCTGCGCGTTTTCGGCCTGCACGCGATCGTGCGCGGCACGGCGCTCGGCGTCCAGACGCGGCACGGTTTCCTGCGCGTCGGTGAGGCGGTCCTGGGCGTCACGCAGGATCTCTTCCTGCTCGGCCAGCTGCATGCGCAGTTCTTCGAGCTGCGCTTCATCCGGTGCGTCGAGACCGCCTTCCTCCGACTTCAGGCGCTCGTGGCGCTGCTGAAGCTGCTGGAGCATCTGGTCGGCGTTGCGCTGATGCGCGGCTTCGAGCTTGAGCGCCTGCTCCGTGCGCGCGATGCCCGCACGCTCGTCATTCAGTTGCGCCTGGGCGTCGCGCCAGCGGTTTTCGAGCGCGGGCAGCGCTTCCTGCTTCGCGGCCGCCTCTTCCTCGGCGATGGCGGCTTTCTCCTCGCCCATCGCCAGCTGTTCTTCGGCGTCTTCGATATCGTCCTGCGCCTTCTGCGCCTGGACCTGCCATTGCTCGCGCTGCGCCGTGAGCGCTGCGATCTGCGCCTGCACACGATTGCGCGACTCGACGATGAACTTGATCTCGGCTTCGAGACGGCTCACCTCGGCATTCGCTTCATAGAGCGAGCCTTGCGCGCCCTGCATCGCGTCGCTGGCCGAATAGTGCGCCACGCGCAGCGTTTCGAGCTGCGCCTCGACTTCGCGCAGTTGCGCGGTATGCCGTTCGAGATCGATCTGCGCCTGTTCGATGGCGCGCTGCTGGCGCTGCTGCTCGCCCGCCGCCTCGTTCTTGCGCAGCAGCCACAGCATGCGCTGCTTTTCTTCGCCGTCAGCCTGCAGTTCGCGGTACTTCGTCGCCACCACGGCCTGGCCTTCGAGCTTGTCCAGATTCGTGGAAAGCTCGCGCACGATGTCTTCCACGCGCGTGAGATTCTCGCGCGTGTCATGCAGGCGGTTTTCGGTCTCGCGGCGGCGTTCCTTGTACTTCGAAACGCCCGCGGCTTCTTCGAGGAACACGCGCAGTTCTTCGGGCTTCGCCTCGATGATGCGCGCGATCATGCCCTGCCCGATGATCGCGTACGCACGCGGACCGAGACCGGTACCGAGGAAGATGTCCTGAATGTCGCGGCGGCGCGCCGGCAGATTGTTGATGTAGTAGCTCGAGGTGCCGTCGCGCGTCAGCACGCGCTTGACGGCGATCTCCGCATACTGGCCCCACTGGCCCGCGGCGCGCCCGTCGGCGTTGTCGAACACGAGTTCGACGCTCGCGCGGCTGCCGGGCTTGCGCGCGGTGGAACCGTTGAAGATGACGTCCTGCATCGACTCGCCGCGCAATTCGGACGCGCGGGATTCGCCGAGCACCCAGCGCACGGCGTCGATGATGTTCGATTTACCACAGCCATTCGGTCCGACCACTCCGACGAGTTGGCCCGGAACCTGGAAATGCGTGGGATCGACGAATGATTTGAAGCCAGCGAGTTTAATCGAGGTCAGACGCACGGCGATATCGCTGTTTGAATTGGAAGAGTGAACGGGACCGCCCGGGCCGCCGCCGCGCGCCGTCGACCGTCACTTCAGTCGCACGGCGGCGCGAGGCGCCGCAGGATTCGCATCTGGCCGAACGAACGGCGCGCACAGCACGGACAGCCGCCACGGCTCGCCGTGCGAAGCGCCTGATGCACCTCAGTGCGCGCCCGGCCGGCGAGGATCAGGGGCAATCATACCATCGCACGCGCGCCATTCTGCCCGCCATCGGGCCGGGCGCCGGGACTGCCGTGGCGATTGGCGTTTTTGTCGTCGTTTTTGTCGGCGGCTGGATCGTCGTTTTGTGAGTCGGTTTGATCCTCACTGCGGTTGCCGCTGTGCTTGCCGTCAAGATCGCCGCGACCGTCACCCATTTGCTTGTCGTTCTGATCGCGATCGTCATGACCGCTTTCGTCATCGAGCAGGCCTGCATCGGCGTGAGCAATCGCGCTGGCTTCGGCGCTTGCGTGCGCGATCTGACGAGGACGCTTGCGCGCTTCCTGCGCGCGATGCACCCAGCTCGACAGCAGCGAGGCGAGCACGATACAGGCGCCGCCCGCCCATTCGCGCGGCCCCGGCGTCTCGCCCGCGAGCAGCCACGACGAGAGCGCCGTCACGACGATTTCGAACAACATGATGATCGACGCCCGATTCGCCGGCACGCGCGCGAGCCCGTATTGAACGAGCATGTTGTTCACGCCCAGCAGCACGCCGAGGGCGAGCACGAGCAGCACCGCGCGGGCGAGCGGCTCGCCGGCGTGCAGCGTCGGCATCGGCTCGAAAAACGAGGCGATCAGGCCGAATATCGCCGCGCCGCCGAAAATCACGGCGGTGCGCATTTCAGGCTTCATCTGCGGCAGCACGCGGCTCGTCTTCACCACGAGCACGTTGCTCATCGCGAAACCCATGCCGCCCGCGAGGCCCGCCCATTCGGCGGCGCTGCCCGGCAGCGGCACACCGAGCTTCGGCGACCACAGCATCAGCACCGCGCCCGCCAGCGACAGCGCGGCCAGCGCCGCGCCGGACCACGTCAGGCGCTCGTGCAGGATGAAATGCGCGAAAATCGCCGTCCACGCGGGCGTCAGATAGAACAGCAGCAGCACGCGCATCACTTCGCCGTGGATCGCGCCCCACACGAAACCGATATTCGTGACGCCCGCCGCCAGTCCGAGCAGTGGCAAGACCCCATGCCAGCGCACCGTCGCAATCGAACGGCGGCGCAGCAGCAGCACAAACAGGCAGCCCGCCGCGCTCGTCGCGGCGCCCGCGGCCGTGCCGGTCAGGCCGAAACTCGCCAGCGTGCGCAGCGGAAACCAGATCACGCCCCACACCGAGGCGCCGATCATGATGGCGAGCGTCGGCCAGCCCGCGCTCAGGTTCCGCCTGCTCGACTGGGCGCCGCTCATCGCGCGACCCTCGCGGCCGTCCCGCGTTTTTCAGACTGCATATCGATCCTTGTTTCGTTCCAGCTCGTTTGCCGCTCATTTGCGGCTTATTTGCCGCTCGCGCCGCCACGAGCGCCACCAGGGAGCCCCACCCCGCGCCCCATCGCCCGCCCATCGGCAAACGGCGGCCACGTTATAATTCACGTTTTGCCAGCGACAGCGGCCGCACCGCCCGCGTTATCCGGCACAGCCCCATCCGGGCTAGCCGGGTCCATCAGCCGGCCGTCCGGCGCACACCCTGCGCCGCGCCGAGCGTCGCAATAAGCGCCGCAAAGCCGCCCGCGTGCCCGCGCCCGTCGCTCCATCCGCTTTTCGCTTACGCCGCCCAGCCCTGTGAATCCGCTACTCGACACCCTCCAGTCCTATCCCTTCGAAAAGCTGCGCGCACTGTTCAAGGACGTCGCGCCGAATGCCGGCCTGCGCCACATCAGCTTCGGGATCGGCGAGCCGAAACACCCGACGCCCGCGCTGATCCGCGACGCCATCGTCGCCTCGCTCGACGGTCTGTCGGTGTATCCGGCCACGGGCGGCAGCCCGGCGCTGCGCGAGGCGATCGCGAAATGGGTAAGCGAGCGTTACAGCCTGCCCGCCCTCGATGCGAGCACGCAGGTGCTGCCGGTTTCGGGCTCGCGCGAGGCGCTGTTCGCGCTTGCGCAGGCGGTCGTCGATCCCACGGCGGGCGCGCAGGACCCGGCGAAGCGCGCGATCGTACTCTGCCCGAACCCGTTCTACCAGATCTATGAAGGCGCGGCGCTGCTCGCGGGCGGCGAGCCGTACTTCGTGAACAGCGATCCGGCCCGCAACTTCGCCTGCGACTATTCGCAGGTGCCTGAGGAAATCTGGGCGCGCACGCAGCTGCTCTACGTCTGCTCGCCGGGCAACCCGACGGGCGCCGTCCTCACGCTCGACGACTGGCGCGAACTGTTCGCGCTGTCCGACCGCTACGGCTTCGTGATCGCGTCGGACGAATGCTATTCGGAGATCTATTTCGACGAATCGACGCCGCCGCTCGGCGGTCTGGAAGCCGCGCACCGCCTCGGCCGCGGTTTCGAACGTCTGATCATGCTGTCCAGCCTGTCGAAGCGCTCGAACGCGCCGGGCATGCGCTCGGGCTTCGTGGCCGGCGACGCGGCGATCCTCAAGCAATTCCTGCTGTACCGCACCTATCACGGCTCGGCGATGTCGCCGGTCTGGCAGTCCGCCAGCATCGCCGCCTGGGGCGACGAAACGCACGTGCGCGAGAACCGCGCGAAGTACGTCCAGAAGTTCTCGACCGTCACGCCCATGCTCGCCGACGTGCTCGACGTGAAGCTGCCGGACGCCGCGTTCTACCTCTGGGCCAACGTCGCCCGCACCGGCCTCTCGGACACCGCGTTCGCCCAGCGCCTCTACGCCGACTATAATGTGACGGTCCTGCCCGGCTCGTTTCTCGCGCGCGAAGCGCACGGCGCGAATCCGGGCGAAGGCTTCGTCCGTCTGGCGCTCGTCGCCGACGTCGACGAATGCACCGAGGGCGCGCAGCGCATCGTCGACTTCTGCCGCTCGCTCAAGCCGTAACTTCAGCACGAAAAGTCAGCGGTAAACAGTCAGCAGTCACGCCACCGCCGAACGCGCGCCCCGCTGCGCGCGTATCGCCGCCGAATTCCCGCCGTCCAACGGCTTTTGAACTCACACGAAATCATCACCATGTCGCAACAACTTCAGCAGATCATCGACACCGCCTGGGAAAACCGCGCCGACTTTTCGCCCAAGTCCGCGCCGAACGACGTGCGTGAAGCCGTCGCCCACGTCATCGCCGAACTGGACAAGGGCGCGCTGCGCTGCGCCGAAAAGAAGGACGGCGACTGGGTCGTCAATCAGTGGGTGAAGAAGGCCGTGCTGCTGTCGTTCCGCCTGGAAGACAACGCGCCGATGGCTGCCGGCGGCTTCACGCAATTCTTCGACAAGGTGCCCTCGAAGTTCGCCAACTACACGGCTGAAGACTTCGCCGCGGGCGGCTTCCGCGTCGTGCCGCCGGCCATCGCGCGCCGCGGCTCGTTCATCGGCAAGAACGTCGTGCTGATGCCGTCGTACACCAACATCGGCGCATACGTCGACGAAGGCACGATGGTCGACACGTGGGCAACGGTCGGTTCGTGCGCGCAGATCGGCAAGAACGTGCACCTCTCGGGCGGCGTCGGCATCGGCGGCGTGCTGGAGCCGCTGCAGGCCAACCCGGTCATCATCGAAGACAACTGCTTCATCGGCGCGCGCTCGGAAGTCGTGGAAGGCGTGATCGTCGAAGAAAACTCGGTCATCTCGATGGGCGTGTACCTCGGCCAGTCGACCAAGATCTATGACCGCGAAACCGGCGAAATCTCGTACGGCCGCATCCCGGCGGGCTCGGTCGTCGTGGCCGGCAACCTGCCCTCGAAGGACGGCTCGCACAGCCTCTACTGCGCCGTGATCGTCAAGAAGGTGGACGCCAAGACGCGCGCCAAGGTCGGCCTGAACGAGCTGCTGCGAGGCGACTGATGGCGAAGGCCGCAAAAACCGTGGTCGTCTACGGCATTCCGAACTGCGATACCGTGAAGAAGGCCCGCGTGTGGCTGGAAGAACACGGCATCGAGTTCGAGTTTCACGACTTCAAGAAAGCGGGCGTGTCGAACGCGCTGGTGCAGGACTGGCTCAAGGATGTGTCGCTCGATCAGCTGATCAACAAGCGCGGCACGACGTGGCGCGGCCTGTCCGAGGTCCACAAGGCCGAAGCCGATTCGACTGCCGGCGCGATCGCGCTGATGATCCACAAGCCGTCGATCATCAAGCGCCCGGTCGTGGCCGTGAACGGCCGCGTGAAGACGCTCGGTTTTTCGGCCGAGCAGTACGCGGAGCTGTTTGCCTGAACTGTGTTTGAGGCGCTGCGCGACCGGCGCGCCAGCCATCGGTGATACATCGAGGCCGGCGCGAAACGGGTAGCGCACCATCGTCACAAGCTGTTGCCGGCCCCTGCATTGCAGCGGCGCCGGCATTTTTATTGAAAGTGGTCCCTTCATGTCCGCCACCCTCGCCCTTACCGAAGCCCTGATCGCGCGCGCGTCCGTGACGCCCGACGACCAGCACTGCCAGCGCATCATGACCGAACGCCTCAGCGCGCTCGGCTTCGCGTGCGAAACGATCGAATCCAACGGCGTGACCAACCTGTGGGCCGTCAAGCGCGGCACGGCCGGCGCCGACGCGCCGCTGCTCGCCTTCGCGGGCCACACCGACGTGGTGCCGACCGGCCCCATCGAACAATGGAGCTCGCCGCCGTTCCAGCCCTCGCATCGCGACGGCGTACTCTACGGCCGCGGCGCCGCCGACATGAAGACCTCGCTCGCCGCGTTCGTGGTGGCCAGCGAGGAGTTCGTGGCGGCGCACCCGCAGCATCGCGGCGCGATCGCCTTCCTGATCACGAGCGACGAAGAAGGCCCGGCCACCGACGGCACGATCAAGGTAGTCGAGGCGCTCCAGGCGCGCGGCGTAAAGATGGATTACTGCATCGTCGGCGAACCGACGTCGACCCATACGCTCGGCGACTGCGTGAAGAACGGCCGCCGCGGCTCGATGTCGGGCAAGCTCGTCGTCAAGGGCGTGCAGGGCCACATTGCCTATCCGCATCTGGCGAAGAATCCGGTGCATCTGCTCGCGCCGGCACTCGCCGAACTCGTCGCCGAAAAGTGGGACGACGGCAACGAATACTTCCCGCCCACCACGTGGCAGGTCTCGAACATGCATAGCGGCACGGGCGCGAGCAACGTGATTCCGGGCCACGCCGACGTGCAGTTCAACTTCCGCTTCTCGACCGCGAGCACGGTGGAAGGCCTGCAGCAGCGCGTGCACGCGATTCTGGACAAGCACGGCCTCGAATACGATCTGCACTGGAGCGTGAGCGGCCTGCCCTTCCTCACGCCGCGTGGCGCGCTGTCGAACGCGCTCGAAAAGGCGATTCACGACGAAACCGGCGTGACCACCGAACTCTCGACCACCGGCGGCACCTCGGACGGCCGCTTCATCGCGCGCATGTGCCCGCAGGTCGTGGAATTCGGGCCGCCCAACGGCAGCATCCATAAAATCGATGAGCACATCGAAGTCAAATTCATCGATCCGCTCAAAAACGTCTACCGCCGCGTGCTCGAACAGCTGATCGCCTGAGCGGTCCGCCCGCACGCACTGGAGCCCCTGATATGACCCATCCGCTTGCCACCACCTTTTCGACCGTGCGCGATCTGCTGCGCTACGGCGTCTCGCGTTTTTCCGCGGCGAAACTCTCGTTCGGCCACGGCTCGTCCAACGCCTACGACGAGGCCGCCTATCTGGTTCTGCACACGCTGAATCTGCCGCTCGACCTGCTCGATCCGTTCCTCGACGCGCGCCTCGCGCCCGAAGAGATCGAGAAGGTGCTCGGCGTGATCGAGCGCCGCGCGAACGACCGCGTGCCGGCCGCCTACATCACGCAGGAAGCGTGGATGCACGGCCTGCGCTTCTACGTGGACGAACGCGTGATCGTGCCGCGTTCGTTCATCGGCGAACTGCTCGCGGACGGCCTGCAGCCGTACGTGGAAGACCCCGAGCAGGTGAGCGCCGTGCTCGAACTGTGCACCGGCTCCGCGAGCCTCGCGATTCTGGCCGCGCACGCGTTCCCGAACGCCGATATCGACGCCGTGGATCTGTCCGCGCCCGCGCTCGAAGTGGCGAAGCGCAACGTGCACGAGCATGAGCTCGACGAGAAGATCTCGCTGTTCGAAGGCGATCTCTACGCGCCGCTGCCGGAACGCCGCTACGACGTGATCATCACGAATCCGCCCTACGTGAACGCCGATTCGATGGCCGCGCTGCCGGCCGAGTACCGTCACGAGCCGGAAATGGCGCTCGCGGGCGGCGCGGACGGCATGGACATCGTGCGCCGCATCATCAAGGACGCGCGCAACTGGCTGACTGACGACGGCGTACTCGTGGTCGAGATCGGCAACGAGCGCGAGAACGTGGAAGCGGCGTTCGGCGGCCTCGATCTCGTCTGGCTGTCGACGAGCGCCGGCGACGACCAGGTGTTCCTGATCCAGGCCCGCGACCTGCCGGTCTGAACCCGCGCCTGCGAGTGAGCCCGCGCCAGCGGGCGCGCTCGCGCACGCATCCCGGACACAAGCGGGACAAATGCAGGACAACCGCAGCACAACCGGCGGCCAGACGTCGCCGCCGGCCCCATAGCGCGCGCCGCGCCGCCCTGGGTAAGATGACCGTTTTCCGGCTCATGCGGCTTGGACGTTGGCTGGCACGCCCGCAACGTCCCGCGCCTTTATGCACTTCGACTGGTCAACGCTCGGCACCCTGCTCGCGGTCGTCCATGTATTCGGACTGATCGCGGCCTGCCACGCCATTCTCAATACGCGCACCTCGCAAGGTGCGATCGCCTGGGCCGTCTCGCTCGCGACGATGCCCTACCTCACGCTGATCCCGTATCTGTTCCTCGGCCGCAGCAAGTTCGAAGGCTACGCGGACGCCCGGCGCATCCGCAACGAAACGCTGCGTGCGCGGGCCCACTCGCCCGAACGCGACCGTCCTGCGGCCAGCACCGGCCCGACGGATCTGCTCAGCGAGCGCGTGATCCGCACCTTCGCGCAACTGGGCGGCATGCCGCTCGTGCCGGGCAACACGGTGCGCACGCTCGTGAACGGCGAAGCCACCTTCTCGGCCATCTTCGACGCAATCGAACAGGCGCGGCACTACGTGATCGTGCAGTTCTTCATCGTGCACGCGGACGCGCTCGGCGACATGCTCAAGGACGTGCTGCTCGCCGCCGCGCAGCGCGGCGTGCGCGTGTACTTTCTCTACGACAGCATCGGCAGCTTCGATCTGCCCGCCAGCTACGTGCGCGATTTGCGCGCGGGCGGCATCGACGTGCATCCGTTTTCGGCGAAGCGCCGCTTCGTCAATCGCTTCCAGCTCAACTTCCGCAATCACCGCAAGATCGTGGTGGTCGACGGCGAGCGCGCCTACGTGGGCGGTCACAACGTGGGCGTCGAATATCTGGGCGCGAACACGCGCCTCTCGCCGTGGCGCGACACGCATATCGAAGTGCGTGGCCCCGTGGTGGCCAGCATCCAGTTCGCCTTCACGGAAGACTGGTACTGGGTCACGCAGGAACTGCCGGGCTCCGAGCCGCCCGCCGTCACGCCGCGCGACGGCGACGACATGCAGTGCCTCGTCATGCCCACCGGCCCCGCCGACCGTCAGGAAACCTGCTCGCTGTTCTTCGTGGAAGCGATCAACGCCGCCAGCAAGCGCGTCTGGATCACCACGCCCTATCTCGTGCCCGACTCGGCGGTGCTCTCCGCGCTGCGCCTGGCCGCGCTGCGCGGCGTGGACGTGCGCATCATGATTCCGTGCCGGCGCGACCACTACGTGGTGTTCGAAGCCTCGACGCTCTATGCCTACGACGCCGTACGCGCGGGCATCCGCATCTTCCGCTACAAGCCGGGCTTCCTGCACCAGAAGGTCGTGCTGATCGACGACGTGGCCGCCGCGATCGGCAGCGCGAATCTGGATAATCGCTCGTTCCGCCTGAACTTCGAAATCATGGTGCTGACCGTGCACCGGGGCTTCGCCGCCGAAGTCGAAGCGATGCTGGAGCACGACTTCGCGCAGAGCTTCGAAATCGACCGCAGCGAATACCGCAACGCGCCCGCCTGGCGCAAGATCACCATGCATCTCGCGCGGCTGTTCGCGCCGATTCTCTGACGCGCCGCGTTACAGCAGCTTTTCGATGTCGGCAGCGATGGCGTCGGGCTTCGTGACCGGCGCGTAGCGCTTGACCACGTTGCCGTTGCGGTCGACGAGAAACTTCGTGAAATTCCACTTCACGCGTTCGAGCCCGAGCACGCCGGGCGCTTCCTCGGTCAGCCACTGGTAGAGCGGATGCGCGTTCGCACCGTTCACGTCGATCTTCTCGAACATCGGGAACGTCACGCCGAAGTTCTTCTCGCAGAACGCGCCGATCTGCGTGGCGTCGCCCGGCTCCTGCTTGCCGAACTGGTTGCACGGGAAGCCGAGCACCGCGAGGCCGCGCGCGGCGTACTGCTCGTAAAGCTTTTGCAGACCCGCGTACTGCGGCGTGAAACCGCATTCGCTCGCGGTATTCACGATCAGCAAGACCTTGCCCGCGTACTGTTCGAGGCTGACCGGCGCGCCGCCGCCCAGCGGCTCGGCCGAAAACGCATACACCGTCGTCATCTGGCTCTCCAAAGGAAAGCGCCAGTCTAATGGAGAAAAGGTGCGCTCCGCACCCTGGCCGGACGGCTAGCCGTTCGGCTAGTTATTGGACGCCCGCCGCGCAGTTAAAATAGCGCTTTACGTTTTATCCGCGGCTTCGTCCGCGCCCGCGCTCCCGTGATCCGCTTCAACCAATTCAGTCTTGCCCGCGGTACCAAGCCGCTTTTCGAACAGACCTCGTTCACCCTGAATCCGGGCGAAAAGGCTGGCCTCGTCGGCGCAAACGGCGCGGGCAAGTCCACGCTGTTTTCCGTGCTGCGCGGCGAACTGCACGCGGACGCCGGCGACTTCTCGCTGCCGCCGTCGTGGCAGATCGCCCACGTGGCGCAGGAAACGCCCGCCGTCGACCGGAGCGCGCTCGAATACACGCTCGACGGCGACGCCGACCTGCGCGAGATCGAAGCGCGCATCGCGTCGGCCTCGGCGGCCCACGATGGCGCGGCCGAAGCCGAAGCCCACGCCGCGTTCGCCGACGCCGACGGCTACACCGCGCCCGCGCGCGCCGAAGCGCTGCTGCTCGGCCTCGGCTTCACGCTCGACCAGACGCGTCAGCCCGTGGCGAGCTTCTCGGGCGGCTGGCGCATGCGCCTGAATCTGGCCCAGGCGCTGATGTGCCGCTCCGACCTGCTGCTGCTCGACGAACCCACGAACCACCTGGACCTCGACGCCATCGTCTGGCTCGAAGACTGGCTGCATCGCTATCCGGGCACGCTCGTCGTCATTTCCCACGACCGCGAATTTCTCGATTCGATCTGCAACGTCACGCTGCATCTGGAAAACCAGCAGGTCAAACGCTACGGCGGCAACTATTCGCAGTTCGAGATCCTGCGCGCCCAGCAGATCGCGCTCCAGCAAAGCGCCTACGAAAAGCAGCAGAAGACCGTCGCGCATCTGCAAAGCTTCATCGACCGCTTCAAGGCCAAGGCCACCAAGGCGCGCCAGGCGCAGAGCCGCGTGAAGGCGCTCGAAAAGATGGAACTGATCGCGCCCGCGCACGCGACCTCGCCGTTCACCTTCGAGTTCCGCACGCCCGATTCGGCGCCCAATCCCATGCTCGTGATGGAAGACGTGCGCTGCGGCTATCGCGCCGAAGACGGCACCGAAACGCCGATCGTCGAGCGCGTGGCGCTGTCGATCCAGAACGGCCAGCGCATCGGCCTGCTCGGTGCGAACGGCCAGGGTAAATCGACGCTGATCAAGACGCTCGCGAGCACGCTCGCGCCGCTCTCGGGCGAAACACGCACCGGCAAAGGCTTGCAGATCGGCTATTTCGCGCAGCATCAGCTCGAAACGCTGCGCCCCGACGACTCGCCGCTCCAGCATCTCGCGCGCCTCGCGCCCGACACGCGCGAGCAGGAGTTGCGCGACTTCCTCGGCGGCTTCAATTTCCCGGGTGAAATGGCCACGGCGGCCATCGCGCCCTTTTCGGGCGGCGAAAAGGCGCGTCTCGCGCTCGCGCTGATCATCTGGCAAAAGCCCAATCTGCTGCTGCTCGACGAACCGACCAACCACCTCGATCTCGAAACGCGCCACGCGCTCACCATGGCGCTCGCGCAGTTCGAGGGCACGCTCATTCTGGTTTCGCACGACCGCCATCTGCTGCGCGCCACCACCGACCAGTTCATGCTGGTCGCCAAACACCGCCTGCAACCGTTCGACGGCGATCTCGACGATTACCGCGACTGGCTGCTTCAGCACGCGGCCGAGCAGCGCGCGGCGCTCAAGGCCGCGGCGGCCGGCGGCACGGCGAATGCGGGCGGCGATATCGACAGCGCCGATTCAGGCGTGAACCGCAAGGAACAGCGCCGCCAGGAAGCGGAAACGCGTCAGCGCCTCGCGCATCTGAAGAAGCCGCTGCAGGCGAAGATCGGCAAGATCGAAAAGGAAATGGACGCGCTCAATGCGGAGAAAGGCACGCTGGACGCCTTCGTCGCCGATCCGGCCAGCTACGAGCCCGAGCAGAAGACGCGTCTGACTGACGCGATCCGCCGTCAGGCCGAAGTCCAGTCGCGGCTCGAAACGCTCGAAGCCGATTGGCTGGAAGCGCACGAAGAACTCGAGCAGATCGGCTGATTGCCTGCGCCCCGCGTGCGGCACAATGGATCCTGATCCGTCTTTTCGCCTTAACGACGTCACCGCTCTCACGTCAGGAGTCACCCGAGTGTCGACACCCGCCTTGCAAGGCCTCCGCGTTCTCGATCTGACCCGTCTTTTGCCCGGGCCAGTGGCCACGCTGCGCCTCGCGGAAATGGGCGCCGACGTGCTCAAGATCGAGCCGCCGGGCGCCGGCGACGCCTCGCGCGCCATGATGCGCAGCAGCGCCGACGAAATCGCGGGCCGTCCGGGCGCGTTCTATCAGATCGTCAACCGCGGCAAGCGCGAGACGCGGCTCGACCTCAAGTCCGAGGGCGGCCGCGCCGTGCTGCTCGCGCTCGCCCGCGACGCCGACGTGCTGGTCGAGAGCTTCCGGCCCGGCGTCATGGACCGGCTGGGCCTCGGCTACGAGACGCTGCGCGCGATCAATCCCAAGCTCGTCTACTGCGCGATCACGGGTTACGGCACGACCAGCCCCTTCGCCGAGCGCGCCGGCCACGACATCAACTACGTCGCGTATTCGGGCGTGCTGCACCAGATCGCCGCGCGCGACGGCGCGCCCGTGCTGCCCAATTTCCAGATCGCCGATCTGCTGGGCGGCGCGCTCGCAGCGGTCACGCAGATTCTCGCCGCGCTCTGGCAGGTCTCGCGCGGCGGCGAAGGCCGTTTCGTCGATGTGTCGATGGCGCACGTCTCGCACGCGCACAACGTGGTCGCCCAGGTCGCGCTCGCCAACGACGACGCGGCCGCGCTCGAAGCGGGCGGCGGCCTGCTCAACGGCGGCGTGCCCTGCTACAACCTCTATCGCACCCAGGACGACCGCTGGCTCGCGGTCGGCGCGCTGGAGCTGAAATTCTGGCAGGCGCTCTGCACGGCGATCGGCCGCGAGGACTGGGCGCAGCGCCACTGGAGCCTCGGTCAGGCGATCGGCGGCACGGATGCGGCGGCGCTCACGCAGGAACTCGCCGCGATGATCGCGGCCGAGCCGCTGCAAACGTGGATCGACCGGCTCGAAATAATCGACTGCTGCGTCTCGCCGGTGCTCACGCCCGGCGAGGCGGCGAATCATCCGCTGTTCAACCCGGAAGCGCTCCAGGCGGTGCTCGACGAAATCGCCGCGCAACGCGAAGCGGAAGCGCGCCGCGCCGCGGGATTCGCGCCTGGACCTGCGCCCGCGCCGTTCGCGCAGGCGGGTGCGGCCGCGGCCTATGGGATGCCGGGCGCGCAGAACCCGGCAAACGCGCAGAACGCACAGAACGTACAGAATGCGTCGGCCACTCCCAGCCCCCAGAACGCCTTCGCCACCAACACGCCGGGCATGCAGGGCTACGCGCAGAACGCGCCGCAAGGCGGCGGCACGCACGCGCCCGGCCAGCCGACCGGCAAGAAGCCGTTCAACTATGGCCCGTGGAGCTAATCAAAATGAAAGTTAAGGAAAGGCAGGCTGGATGAAAAATGGGCGCACGGAGCGCCCATTTTCTTTGGCCGGGGCTGCAACCCCGAGGAACCAGCCGGCTCCTTGCCGCGCGCCTAGCGCCGCGGCAGCGTTTGACGCGGCATGCGCTCGTCGTCGTACATGACGTGTTTGCGACCTTCCACATGATGGGCGATGGTGCTGCGCACCTGCGCGGCCGTCACGTTGCCAGCCACCACCTGCCGCGAAATACGGCCGTCGCCATCGATCCATTCGACGATACGGCAAGTGCCGCCGAAGGGTTGAACAAGCGGATCCGAGACGCGGCAGCCGCGCACCACGATCGAGTTTCCGACGAAGGACGATTCTGTCTGTTTCAAGTCGCTATCCTTTCCGCTGGATGCGGGGTTGCATATGCGGCCAAGGATAGGGAAATCGCAAAAGTTTCTGGTTACAGTGCGAACCAGGGTTGTTACCAATCATTACGCGACAGAGCATGCCTGCCGCATCGATATCACTCCAGTTCGCGCACCCGGTCGATCGCTTCCTCAATACGCTCGACCGCGATCACGTTCAGGCCCTCGATCGGCTGCTTCGGCGCATTGGCGCGAGGGATCAGCGCGCAGGTGAAACCGAGCTTCGCGGCCTCCTTCAGACGATCCTGGCCGCGCGGCGAGGGCCGGATCTCGCCGGCCAGCCCGACTTCGCCGAAAACGATCAGACCCTTGGGCAACGCCTTGTTACGCATCGACGAATGAATCGAAAGCAGCACGGCGAGGTCGGCGGCCGGCTCGGTGATCTTCACGCCGCCCACCGCGTTCAGGAAAACGTCCTGATCGAAACAGCCGATGCCCGCGTGCCGATGCAGCACCGCCAGCAGCAGCGCGAGCCGGTTTTGTTCGAGCCCGACCGCGAGCCGGCGCGGATTCGGCACCTGCGCGGTGTCGACCAGCGCCTGCACTTCCACCAGCAGCGGCCGCGAGCCTTCCTGCGTCACCATCACGCACGAACCCGGCACGCTCTGCTCGTGTTGCGAGAGAAAGAGTGCTGAAGGATTGGCAACGCCACGCAATCCGCGCTCGGTCATCGCGAACACGCCCAGTTCGTTGACCGCGCCGAAGCGGTTCTTGAACGCGCGCACGAGACGGAACGACGAGTGCGTGTCGCCCTCGAAATACAGCACCGTGTCGACGATGTGTTCCAGCACGCGCGGACCCGCGAGGTTGCCCTCCTTCGTCACGTGGCCGACCATGATGATCGACGTGCCCGACTGCTTGGCGATGCGCGTGAGCTGCGCCGCGCACTCGCGCACCTGCGCGACCGAGCCGGGCGCGGACGTCAGCGCTTCGGAATAGATCGTCTGGATGGAGTCGATGACCGCGACGTCGGGCTTTTCCGTCTCGATGGTCGCCTGGATCTTTTCGAGCTGGATTTCGGCGAGCAGTTGCAGCTCGCTCATCTTCGAGCCTTTTTCGAGCAAGCCGAGACGTTGCGCGCGCAACGCGATCTGCGCCGCCGATTCCTCGCCGCTCACATAGAGCGCGCGGCGGTCGGCCGCGATTTCCGCGAGCGATTGCAGCAGCAGCGTCGACTTGCCGATACCCGGATCGCCGCCGATCAGCACCACGCCGCCCGCGACGAGGCCGCCGCCCAGCACGCGGTCGAACTCGCCCACGCCGGAGGTGAAGCGCGGCACGTCGGACGCTTCGATATCGGCCAGACGCCGCACCGGCGCGCTTTTCGCGAGCGCCTGATAACGGTGATTGCCCGCGGGCTCCGCGACGCTTTCGACCAGCGTGTTCCACGCGCTGCACGCGGGGCACTGGCCTTGCCACTTCGGCGCCTGCCCGCCGCATTCGGTGCAGATATAGAGCGTCTTAACCTTTGCCATGCTTTTTGCCATACCGCCTTTGTCTTGTTCTCGCTTTCCGACCCGCTGCGCTTTTGGCCGCTTTTTGCCCGCTTATTCCGCGCGCACCGGCACGCGCGGCGCGACTGCGCACATCAGCTCGTAGCCGATCGTGCCACACGCGGCGGCCACGTCGTCGATCGGCAGCTTCGCGCCCCACAGCTCGACGCGCGTCCCCATGCCCGCGCCCGGCACCGGCGTGAGATCGACGGTCAGCATGTCCATGGACACGCGGCCGACGACATGCGTGCGCACGCCGTCGACAATCACGGGCGTGCCTTCGGGCGCCACGCGCGGATAGCCGTCCGCGTAGCCGCAGGCCACCACGCCGATACGCATCGGCTTGCGCGCCGTGAAGATCGAGCCGTAGCCGACGGACTGGCCTTCGGCGACGTTCTGCGTCGCGATCAGCTCGGACGCGAGCGTCATCGCCGGTTGCAGGCCGGTGCCGTCGAGCGCCGACGCCACGCCCGAGGGCGACGCGCCATAGAGCACGATGCCGGGCCGCACCCAGTCGAAATGCGACGACGGATGCCAGAGCGTGGCCGCCGAATTCGCCAGGCTGCGCGCGCCCGCGATGCCGTGCGCGCCGCGCTCGAACGTTTCCATCGCTTCGCCGATGCCGCGCGGCGTGTCGGCGTCCGCGAAGTGCGTCATCAGCGTGATCTGACCGATGCCGGCGGCGGCGCGTGCGCGCTCCCACGCGGCGCGGTATTTCTCGGGCGTGTAGCCGAGCCGGTTCATGCCGCTATTCATCTTGAGCTGCACGTTAACAGGCTTCGATAGGCGGGCCATTTCGAGCATGCGCATCTGCTCGTCGCAATGGACGACGGTCGTCAGGCTGTAACGGTCGATCACGTCGATGTCGGTCGGCCGGAAGAAGCCTTCGAGCAGCAGGATCGGACCGGCCCAGCCGAGCTCGCGCAGCTTCACGGCCTCTTCGAGGTCGAGCAGGCCGAAGCCGTCAGTGGCGCGCAGGCCGGGGAACGCGCGCGCGAGCCCGTGCCCGTAGGCGTTGGCCTTGACCACGGCCCAGATTTTCGACTTCGGCGCGTATTTCCGGACGACGGAGAGATTATTCGCGAGAGCGGCGGTGTGGATCGTGGCTGAGAGGGGGCGCGGCATGGGAGATTTTCGTAAAGACGCTTTCGAATCAGGAGCTTACAGGGTGTTTTCAGCGCCCGGCAGGCCCGCCTGATGGGCGGTCAAGGAATGTGCTAGTCCGAATGCAGCTATTTTCGTGATATAAAGCCCTGCGCACAACCCATTTCGAACGTAATAAGCCCGGATGCCTCCCACCCGTCCGGGGCGGACGGACCGCGAGAGGACAGCATCGCATCAGATGAAAAAAGGCTTTTACACCATCATGGCCGCGCAGTTTTTTTCGTCGTTGGCCGACAATGCGCTCCTGATCGCTGCGATTGCACTGCTGAAAGACCTTCACGCCCCGAACTGGATGACGCCGCTGCTCAAGCTGTTCTTCGTCCTTTCCTACGTCGTTCTAGCCGCATTCGTCGGCGCCTTTGCTGATTCCCGCCCTAAGGGCAAAGTGATGTTTATCACGAACTCGATCAAGGTCGTGGGCTGCGCCATGATGCTGGCCGGCACGCATCCCTTGCTCGCGTATGGCGTGGTGGGCTTCGGCGCGGCGGCTTATTCGCCCGCCAAATACGGCATTCTGACGGAGCTGCTGCCGCCCGAACGGCTCGTCGCCGCCAATGGCTGGATCGAGGGCACCACGGTCGGCTCCATTATTCTGGGCACCGTGCTCGGCGGCGCGCTGATCAGCCCGCACATCGCCGCCCACGTGATCCGCCACACGCCCGCCTCGATCAACACGCCGGCCGAAGCCGCGATGCTCGTGATCATGGCCATCTACGTGATCGCCGCCCTCTTCAATCTGCGCATCCCCGACACCGGCGCGCGCTATCCGCGCCAGCAGCACGGTCCGATCCGCCTCATCACCGACTTCGCCGACTGCTTCAACACGCTGTGGCACGACAAGCTCGGCCAGATCTCGCTCGCCGTCACGACGCTGTTCTGGGGCGCGGGCGCGACGCTGCAGTTCATCGTGCTGAAGTGGGCCGAAGTCTCGCTCGGCATGTCGCTCTCGGAAGGCGCCGTGCTGCAGGCCGTGGTGGCCGTGGGCGTGGCCGCCGGCGCAATGATCGCCGCCGCGCGCATTCCGCTCAAGAAGTCGCTCTCGGTGCTGCCGGTCGGCATTCTGATGGGCATCGCCGTCATGCTGATGGCGTTCTACACGCGCAATCTCTTTCCGCCGCATTGGGGCCTGCATATCGGCCACATGCGCATTCCGGGATACCTGCTGTTCGCCTATGTGTTCCTGATGGTCGTGGGCGCGCTGTCGGGCTTCTTCGTCGTGCCGATGAACGCGCTGCTCCAGCATCGCGGCCACGTGCTGCTGTCCGCCGGCCACTCGATCGCCGTGCAGAACTTCAACGAGAACCTCTCGGTGCTCGTGATGCTCTGCCTCTACGCCGTGCTCGTCTGGCTCGACGTGCCGGTGACCATCGTAATCGTGCTGTTCGGCACCTTCGTCTGCCTGATGATGTGGCTCGTGATGCGGCGCCACCAGGCCAATCAGCGCGCGTTCGACTCGGTCGCGCTGATCGGCGAAAATCACGGACACTGACCGGCCGCGCCACGGCGCCGCCGTCGTCCTCTTCATCGAACTTTTCAGCGTCCGCGCGGCGGTCTTCGAGGTTTCGGAGCGATGCGCGCGCGACGCCTTCGCGACGCTGCCATGACCTCACCGATTTCCCACGTCCTCACGATCGCCGGCTCCGATTCGGGCGGCGGCGCGGGCATCCAGGCCGACCTCAAGGCGTTCTCCGCGCTCGGCGCGTACGGCGCGAGCGTGATCACCGCGCTGACCGCGCAGAACACGCGCGGCGTGACCGCGATCCACGCGCCCGACGCCGCCTTCGTGACGGCGCAGCTCGACGCCGTGTTCGACGACATCCGCATCGACGCCGTGAAGATCGGCATGCTCGCCAACGCGTCGATCGTGCGCGCCGTGGCCGATGCGCTGCGCCGCCACAAGCCGCCGCGCGTCGTGCTCGATACGGTGATGATCTCCAAGAGCAATCACGCGCTGCTCGCGCCGGAAGCCGTCGCGGCGCTGCGCGAGGAACTGCTGCCGCTCGCGGGTATCGTCACGCCGAATCTGCCGGAGGCGGCCGCGCTGCTCGGCATCGACGCCGCCACCGACGAAGCCGCGATGGTCGAGCAAGGCGAGCGCCTGCGCGCGCTCGGCGCGCAAGCCGTGCTGATGAAAGGCGGCCACCTCGGCGGCGACGACAGCCCCGACTGGCTGATCGAAGCCGGCGGCACGCTGCGCCTGGGCGGACCGCGCGTGCCGGTGACGAATACGCACGGCACGGGCTGCACGCTGTCCTCGGCGATTGCCGCGCTCTGGCCGCAGAACGCGACGCTCGCGGATGCGGTCGCGCAGGCGAAGACCTATCTCACTGGCGCGCTGGAAGCGAGCGACCGGCTCGAGGTCGGTCACGGCGTGGGGCCGGTGCATCACTTCTGGCGCTGGTGGTAAGCGCCGCGACGCACGGTTTATTGCAGCGCGAAAGCGCGGGCCCGCTCGGGCCAGTCGTCGGGGACGATGAAACCACGCGAGCGCTCGATATAGCCGCCCGCGCCATCGGCGACGAAAGCGGCGACCATCACCGGATCGTGCTTGCGCGGCAGATGCGCGAATAGCGTCGCCGCATCGGTTGGGCGCGCAACGGCGAGACGGCTGAGGAAGCCGCCGTCGTCATCAGCTTTTCTCGTGGGCGTTTCGTCGGCCGATGCAGTGGCCGATTCACCAGGCAACGGCCCCGCTGGCTCACCGGCCGACTCACCGACCGAGTCGCCAACTGACTCGCCAACCGCCCTGCGAGCCGACGCCCCGGCCACGCCACCTTCGCCCGCACCACCACCAACCTCTCTCCCACTCCCACTCTCGCTCGCCGCGCTGGACTGGCTGTTAGTTGCGATATCGGCGCGGTCGCGATCCGCGAATTCATGCGCGCCGAGATGACGCGGCGCGAGCCACGCGAGGCGCGGCAACACACTCCAGCCATCCGCGCCGTGACGTTCGGTGAATGCGGTCCATTCGGCTTGCGTAATCCACCAGCCGCGCCCGTGCTCCGCCGTGAGTTCCGGCGCACTCGCCGCCGTATCGTCCGCGTGCAAATCCGCGCGATAGAACAGCCAGCCCTTCACGAACATCTGCGCGAGCCAGGGACCGCCACGACCCAGCGCGGCAAACTCCTCGCGCTGCGTCAGCCGCAATTGATGGTCGAGCAGATGCGCGTACTTCCAGTCGAAGCGGTCACGCAGATTCGGCCCGACGAAATCCGCGAGACGGCCAGCGCGCGCCTCCTGCATGTCCGCATGCAGATAGCACTTCACCGCGAGTTCCCAATGGAGCTTGCGGCCATCGGCGGTCTCGACGAGAAAATCGCACTCGCCGAGCGTGCGGCCCGCATGCCGCAGCGCGAGATTGGCGGCGACGAGCCGCGGCGCGGGGCCGAGCGTCAGCCACGCCGCGAGCAGCGTTTCGGCGTAGCGGCCAAGGCGGGTGAGATGCGCCGCTTCGAGCAGCGCATGCAGGCTGGACGGATCGCGGTCGAGTTGCGCGAGCCAGTCGGCGACGGCGTGCGCGGTTTTGTCGGCGGCGTCATCGGTGGCATCGGCGCAGGGCTGCGCGAGCGGCGCGTGAGGTTGCGCGCGCAACAAATCGGCGCTGAGCAAGAGCCACGCGAGATCGCGCACGGCCGGATCGGCGTACCGGGCCAGCGGATCGCGCGCGGTGTCGGACATTGCGTTCGGCACCGCGAGGCGCGCCCCGCCGCACCCGTCGGCGTTCACGACTCGCCGCCCGCCGCCTTGCGCCACGTATCGCGCGCGAGGCACAGATCGGCCCACGCCTTCGACTTGTCGTGCAGGCTGCGCAGCAGATACGCCGGGTGATACGTGACGATCACCGGCACGCCTTCGTACTCATGCACGCGGCCGCGCAGCGACGCGATGCTGCCGTCGGTCTTGAGCAGGCTCTGCGCGGCGAAGCGTCCGAGCGCGACGATGATCTTCGGCTTCACGAGCGCGACCTGGCGTTGCAGATACGGCTCGCAGCGCGCGACCTCGTCCGGCTCGGGATTGCGGTTGCCGGGCGGACGGCACTTGATGACGTTGGCGATGTACACGTTATCTTCGCGCGCGAGCGAGAGCGCGTGGAGCATGTTGTCGAGCAGCTTGCCCGCCTGGCCGACGAAGGGCTCGCCCTGACGGTCTTCGTTCTCGCCGGGCGCTTCGCCGATCAGCATCCAGTCGGCTTCGCGGTCGCCCACGCCGAACACGGTGTTGGTGCGCTTCTCGCACAGACGGCAGCGCTCGCACGACTTGACGCGTTCGGCGAGCGTGTCCCAGTCGAGCGTCGCGATGTCGTCGCGCGGCGCGCGCGCGGGCGCGTCCATGTCCTGCGGCAGCACCGGCTCGGCGACCGAGTCGAACCACGCGAAATCGTCTTCGGTGAAAGGCGGCGGTTCGTCGGCGGCGGGTTGCGCGGACTGAGCGGACTGAGCGGACTGAGCGAACTGCAGAGGTTGCACGCGCTTCGCTTCGGACGGCGCGGGTTCGCGCGTCCCGGGCTGCGCGTGCGGCGCGGCGGTGGCGGCAGGCTCGCGACGCGGCATCGGCGCCTGCGAAGGTGCTTGCGTCTGTGCCTGCGTCGGCGCTTCGGCGCGCGCCACGACCGCCTCAACCGGCGGCGCGGCTTCCGTCACATCGCGCGCGACCGCCGTTCCAGCCTCGGCCGCGACGCCTGCATCAGCCGCCGCGCCCTTGCGCACCCAGCGCGGCGCGAGCCCCAGCTCCTCGAGCGCGTATTCATCGAGCGCCATCCGCGCCCTCCTCTGCAAAAGTCAGACGCATCACCATCGCGTCTTCGCGGGTGTGGTGACGGGCCGGATAGTAATTCTTGCGCCGCCCGACGGTCACGAAACCGAACTGCTCGTACAGGCGGATCGCGCGATGATTCGACGGCCGCACTTCGAGCAGCAGTCCTTCGAGCCCCTGCGCGCGCGACATCCGCACGCCTTCGCGCAACAGCGCGAGCCCCGCGCCCGCGCCTTGAGCCTGCGGCGCGACGCACAGATTGAGCAGATGCATCTCGTCAACGACCGGCATCAGCACGCAATAACCGATCAGCGTGCCGGTCACGTGGCGCATGCAGATGCCGTAGTACCCGTTGCGTAGCGAATCCTCGAAATTGCCGCGCGACCACGGAAATTCGTACGCCGACTTCTCGATGACGACGACCTCGTCGAGATCGCTTTCGGTCATCTGGGACAAATAGCGGTCGGTCATCAGGACGCCGCTCATCGGCCCTCCCCGGACGCGGCCGACTTGGCGGCGAGGCGCTCGGCCGTGGTCTGCGCGACCTTGTTGCGGATGTATTCCGGCGCGGCCTGGTCGGCGGGCACGGTGCGTCCGGCGCGGAACGCACGCAGCGCGGCATGCGCGAGCGGCACGGCGTGCGGCAGCGCCTCGGCGTCGATCACGCGCGCGGTCGTGGCCGCCGTCAGGCGCGAGCCGAAGGCCGCCGCCGCGTTGCCCGCGAGCGTGAACGGCGCATCCGGCGCGACGATGCCCTCGGGCGCGTCGAGCGAGGCGGCGCGCAGCGTCTGCCAGTCGTCCGCCGCCGCGTCCCACGCGTAATCGGCCCAATAGGCTTCGTCCATACGCGCATCGAGCGCCGCCAGCACGCGCGTCGCCGACGGATCGCGCTGGCGCGCGCTTTCCGCGCAGACGAGCAGCGTGCTCACCGGCACGACCGGAATATCGAGGCCGAACGCGAGGCCTTGCGCGACGCCCGTGGCGGTGCGCAAGCCCGTGAACGAGCCGGGTCCTGCGCCGAAGGCGATCGCATCGCAGTCGGCGAGCGCGAGTCCGGCTTCGGCGAGCACTTCGCCGATCGCGGGCAGCAGGCGCGTGCTGGAAACCGCCCCTGTGGCTTCATGCCGCACCCAGACGCGCGGCGCGGACGGCTCTTGAGCGGCGTTCTGAGCCGGATTCTGGGCAGATGCGCCGCTCGCGGGCGCGGCGGCGCGAAGCAGCGCGACCGAACAGAATTCGGTCGAGGTATCGATGGCAAGCAGCACGGTTTCAGTCATGACCGCTATTGTAATGCGGCGCCCTCGCCCAGTCGCCGCCCAGGCATGCGCGCTGCGCGCCGCCCACGCCGACAGCCTGGCACCTTCTAGAGTGGAGGAATCGTTCCAGCCCCATGACAGATGTCGCTGCTACCATCGTCGGACTCGATCGATTTCAAGCGGAGGAAACCACAATGAGCGATATCAACGCCCAATTCGCGCAGGCCCAGGAAGACGTGCAGAAGCTGTCGGAGCGCCCGGGCAACCTGACGCTGCTGCGTCTGTACGCGCTGTTCAAGCAGGCCAGCGAAGGCGACGTGCGCGGCGACAAGCCGGGCTTCACCGACATCGTCGGCAAATATAAGTACGACGCCTGGGCAGCGCTGCAAGGCACCGCACAGGACACGGCGAAGACGCAGTACGTGGAACTCGTCGAGTCGCTCAAGAGCGGCGCGGCAAGCTGAACCAGCAAGGCGCGGGGAACGACGCGGCACACGAAGCAGCAAAAAAGCAGCAATACGCGGCACGACCCGCACGGCCGAAGCCCTACGCCCGGCCGCCCCGGATTCCCGCCGATTTTCCGTTGTTCGCACCCTCTTTTGCACCGATCCGCGTGCAAGTATCCGTTCGCCCGTCACAACGCTGGCGCGCTGCAACAAAACGAGATATAATCTCCGCTGCGTTGCGCTCCGGTCGCCTTTGCGATCAGCCCAACGCCACGTAGCGTTAAGCTCCAATCCAGTTTAGAACCTGTCCCTCCCTGCCGTGGCCCTGCTTCCGGGCCGTCAAGTATCAGGCTGGCGGTTGGCCAATCCGGGCTGAGCCGCACCCAAAACAGCTTCTAACGAAAATCCGCCCCCGTGTGCGGATTGCCCCCGTTTTTCGATTTGTTTGCACAATCCGACGACTTGGGTATGCCGATTGGCGCCGACGTTCTATTTCCTGTGTACCAAGGATTTTCATGACTTCGAGCAATACCCAAAGCCCCCTCGACGCGATCGCCAACGACGCCCTCGGCCTCGAGCAGCCTGTCGCCGCCGCCGCTGAAGGCGCCGCGCCTGCCGCCGACACGCCGGAAGGCCCGACGTTCGCGTCGCTCGGTCTGTCGCCGGAGATCGTCTCCGCGCTGACCGCAGCGGGCTATAAGGCTCCGACGCCGGTTCAGGAACGCGCCATTCCTGCAGCCATCGCGGGCCGCGACCTGCTGGTCTCCAGCCCGACCGGTTCGGGCAAGACCGCAGCCTTCATGCTGCCTGCCATCGAGCGCTTCGCGCAGATCCAGAAGGCACAAGCCGCGCAGCCGCGCGAGCCGCGTCCGCAAGGCGCGAACGGCCAAGCCGATCGCCGCCCGCAACGCCGTCCGCAGCCGGTGGCACGCCCCGGCCTGCTCGTCCTCACGCCGACGCGCGAACTCGCCATGCAGGTGACGACGGCCGCTTCGACGTACGGCCAGCACCTGCGCCGCCTGCGCACCGTCAGCATTCTCGGCGGCGTGGCCTACGGCCAGCAGCTGATGCTGCTCGCCAAGAACCCCGAAATCCTCGTGGCGACGCCGGGCCGTCTGCTCGACCACCTCGAGCGCGGCCGTATCGACCTGTCCGAGCTGAAGATGCTCGTGCTCGACGAAGCCGACCGCATGCTGGACATGGGCTTCATCGACGACATCGACACGATCGTCGCCGCCACGCCCGAAACGCGTCAGACGATGCTGTTCTCGGCCACGCTCGACGGCAAGATCGCGTCGATCACCGGCCGTCTGCTGAAGGACCCGGAGCGTATCGAAATCGTCCGCAAGATCGAAGCGAGCTCGAACATCGCCCAGACCGTGCACTACGTCGACGACCGCGATCACAAGGATCGTCTGCTCGACCATCTGCTGCGCGACGAAAAGCTCGACCAGGCCGTCGTGTTCACGGCGACCAAGATGGACGCCGATCAACTCGCGGGCAAGCTGGCCGACGCCGGCTTCGAAACCGCCGCGCTGCACGGCGACCTGCCGCAAGGCGCGCGTAACCGCACGATCCGCGCACTGCGCGAGCGTCGCGTGCGCGTGCTGGTCGCGACCGACGTCGCGGCACGCGGCATCGACATCCCGGGCATCACGCACGTCTTCAACTACGACCTGCCGAAGTTCGCGGAAGACTACGTCCACCGTATCGGCCGTACGGGTCGCGCGGGCCGTTCGGGCACCGCAGTGAGCCTCGTGCACCACGCCGAGCAAGGCGCGCTCAAGCGCATCGAGCGTTTCGTGCGCGGCACGCTGCCGGTCAACGTCGTCGAAGGCTTCGAGCCGCGCAAGGCACCGCCGGCTAACCGTGGCTTTGGCGGCCGCGGCCGTCCGGGCGGCGGCAACGGCGGTGGCCGTCGCTTCGGCGGCAAGCCGGGTGGCGGCTACGGCAACAACCGTGGCGGCTACGGCGGCGGCAACGGCAACGGCGAGCGCAGCTTCGGTGACCGTCCGCAAGGCGATCGTCCGCAAGGCGACCGCAACGGCAACAGCTGGGGCAACAAGTCGTCGGATTCGCGCGGCGGCTACGGCCAGCGTGAAGGCGGCTACGGCGCCTCGCGCCGCGAAGGCGGCGATCGTGGCGGCTACGGCCAGCCGCGCGGCGACGGCTACGGCCGTTCGCGCGAAGGCTTCGGCGGCGGCCGCCGTGACGGCGGCCCGCGTGGCGCACGTCGCGACAGCTAAGCAACGCTGAAAACGGCGTCGAGCGGCGGTCAACACCGCCCTCGCGCCCGCAGCCAATAAAAAGACCGGTGCTTCGTCACCGGTCTTTTTTTGTCCGCAGACAGAATTTCACGATACGAAAAATTTTTTTGCTTCGTAAAATCTCGTGCTGCGTGGCACAAACCGGGCCATTGCAAGATGGAAAATTGCGTTTCTTATCGCGAAACGCAAGACATAACTCATTGATTTTATTTATTTAAAAATCCACAAAAATCCCCTTTGCCGCCCTGTTGCCGGAGCATCGGTTTGCCTAGACTCTTATATAAGAGTTCGCGAAACGAAACGCCTCCAGGCATCAACGAGACACTGGCTTCGCGACGTTCACCGGTTCAGCAGTTCCGATCAGCGGTTCATCTATCAGGTAAACAGAAGGAGCGCACCATGTCGACTCGTCAACAGCAAGCACAGCAACTCCAGCAGCAATGGGATACGGATCCGCGCTGGAAGGGCGTCAAGCGCAACTACACGGCTGAAGACGTGGTGCGCCTGCGCGGTTCGATCCAGCCCGAGCACACGCTCGCGAAGCAAGGCGCGGAAAAGCTCTGGAAGGGTGTGAACACCGAGCCGTTCATCAACGCGCTGGGCGCCCTCACCGGCAATCAAGCCATGCAGCAGGTCAAGGCCGGCCTCAAGGCGATCTATCTGTCGGGCTGGCAAGTCGCGGGCGACGCCAACCTCGCGGGCGAAATGTACCCGGACCAGTCGCTCTACCCGGCCAACTCGGTGCCGCAAGTGGTCAAGCGCATCAACAACACGCTCACGCGCGCCGACCAGATCCAGTGGTCCGAAGGCAAGAATCCGGGCGACGAAGGCTACACCGACTTCTTCCAGCCGATCGTGGCCGACGCTGAAGCGGGCTTCGGCGGCGTGCTGAACGCGTTCGAACTGATGAAGGCGATGATCGAAGCCGGCGCAGCGGGCGTGCACTTCGAAGACCAGCTCGCTTCGGTGAAGAAGTGCGGCCACATGGGCGGCAAGGTGCTCGTGCCGACGCGCGAAAACATCGCCAAGCTGACTGCCGCGCGTCTGGCCGCCGACGTCTGCGGCGTGCCGACCGTGCTGCTCGCCCGCACCGACGCGGAAGCCGCCGATCTCGTCACGTCCGACATCGACGACAACGACAAGCCGTTCCTGACCGGCGAGCGCACCGTGGAAGGCTTCTTCCGCACCCGCAACGGCCTCGATCAGTCGATCTCGCGCGGCCTCGCCTACGCGCCTTACGCCGACATGATCTGGTGCGAAACGGGCAAGCCGGATCTGGCGTTCGCCAAGCAGTTCGCCGAGGCGATCCACAAGGAATTCCCGGGCAAGCTGCTCTCGTATAACTGCTCGCCGTCGTTCAACTGGAAGAAGAATCTCGACGACGCGACGATCGCCAAGTTCCAGCGCGAGCTGGGCGCGATGGGCTACAAGTTCCAGTTCATCACGCTCGCGGGCTTCCACTCGCTGAACTACTCGATGTTCAACCTCGCGCACGGCTATGCGCGCCAGAACATGAGCGCGTTCGTGGAACTCCAGCAGGCCGAGTTCGCCGCCGCCGAGAAGGGTTTCACCGCCGTGAAGCATCAGCGCGAAGTGGGCACGGGCTACTTCGACGCCGTGACGCAGACGGTCGAGCACAACGCGTCGACCACCGCGCTGCACGGTTCGACGGAAGACGAGCAGTTCTTCGACAAGAAGGTGGCGTAAGACCACCGCTGGCGAGGGTTTGGGGTGCCCTCGCCCGTTCTGGCGCCGTCCGCGGCGCGGCGGCCGGCCTGCGAAACCTTGGCGGGGCATGCCGGCCGCCGCCACCGCTGGACGCGCGCCGAACGTCCGCATGATCAGCGAGACCTAAAAGACCTAAAAAGACCAAAGCGACCTGAGAGACACCGGCAAAACAACAAAAACACGAGACACACGCCGACAGAACGCCGCCCCGTTTCTCACCGATACACGATCACCGGAATCTTCGTATGACTGAGCACGCGCTGGGTCTCGCTGCCGATCAGCAGGCTACCCAGGCCGCGACGGCCGTGCGAGGCCATGAAGATCACGTCGCAGCCCCGGTTTTCGGCGGCTTCGATAATGCCGAGATAAGGCGAAGGATGGACGCTGGTGCAGCTGTCGCACGCCACGCCCACGCTGTGCGCCGCCTCCTCGACTTCCTGCAGATGCGTGCGCGCCTCTCGCTCACTGCGCGTCTGGAAGTCGCCGGGAAGCTCGATGGCGATGTCATCGGGATAAGGCGAGTACGGATATTGCGGCATGCAGGCGTAGGCCGTGACGCGCGCGCCCACCGTGCGCGCGAGCGCGATCGCGCCGTCGATCGCCTTTTTCGACAGATCCGTGCCGTCGGTCGGAACGAGGATGTGCTTGAACATGACGCCCTCCGTGTTCATGTGCGCTGCCGACTCATGCGCCGATCTCATGTGCCGATTGTAGTGCGCTAAAAAACGCGGCGCGGCGGGCATGCGGGCATCTCCGCATATCGGAAACACCCACATCCCGCCGCGCGCGATGACAAAGCAAGCCGAAGAAAGCGAGACCGACGCCGTCAGTCCTGGCCCCAGTAACCTGGTTGACCGTACGTATGCTTGAGAAAGTCGAGAAAGAGACGCACGCGCAACGGCAGGTGCCGGCGCTGCGGAAACACGGCATGAATGCCGATGGGCGGCGCGGCGTAAGCGTCGAGCACGCGCGCGAGCCGGCCCGCCGCAATGTCCTCGCCGACTTCCCACCACGAGCGCCACGCGAGACCGTGGCCCGCCAGACACCACTCGTGCAGCACCGCACCGTCCGAGCACTCCATCGTGCCCCCCACGCGGATCTGCACCACCTTGTCGTCCTGCTGGAAGGTCCAGCCGCGCTGCTGGTTTGCGCTCGCGCCGAACGCGAGGCAGTTGTGGCGCGCGAGATCGGCGAGTGTTTCGGGTTCGCCGCGCCGCGACAGATACGAGGGCGCGGCCACCACCACGCGGCGGTTTTCGCCGAGCTTCAGCGAGACCAGCGACGAGTCGGGCAATTCGCCCAGACGCACGGCGCAGTCGAAGCCTTCGTTGACCAGATCGACGAGCCGGTCCGAAAGATCGAGCGTGATCGTCACGTCCGGGTGCGCAACCGTGAAATCGGGCACGAGCGGCGCGACGTGGCGCCGTCCGAAACCCGCCGGCGCCGACACGCGCAGGTGTCCGCTCGCCTTCACGCCGCCCGCCGAGACGCTCGCCTCGGCGTTCTGCATGTCGTGAATGATGCGCTGGCAGTCTTCGAGAAACGCCGAGCCCTCGAAGGTCAGCGTGATGCGCCGCGTGGTGCGCACGAACAGCTTCACGCCGAGGCGTTCCTCGAGCGCGTCGATACGGCGTCCGATGATCGCGGGCGCGACGCCTTCGGCCTGCGCGGCCGCCGAAAGACTGCCCTTCGCGGCGACGATCGCGAAGGTCTCGATTTGCTTGAATCGATCCATCTGGAGAAAAAAGGAGCCGGATTGCGCAGCGCAAATGGCTGCAAAAAAGCGAATGGTCGTCAGATTAGGTGGGTAAAAGTAAAAGATCAAGTGATCAATCCCGCCTTTTTCAGCAATCCACCTCATGAATACAATTCACCTCGACCTCTGACGACGGAGTGCAAGGCTATGTCGGCCACAACGACAACTCATTTTCCCAAGGCTGTGATCTTCGACGCGTACGGCACGCTGTTCGACGTCCATTCGGTCGTCGCCGCTGCCGAGCAGATGTTCCCGGGCCAGGGCGAAGCGCTCTCGCAGCTCTGGCGCCTCAAGCAGATCGAATACACGCAGTTGCGCACGCTCTCGGACCCCGCTGGCGCGCGCTACAAGCCGTTCTGGGACATCACGCTCGACGCGCTGCGCTATGCCGCGCGCCGTCTGAACCTCGCGCTCACGGGCGCCGGCGAAAAGCGTTTGATGGACGAATACGCCTGCCTCTCTGCCTTCCCCGACGTCCTGCCCGTGCTGCGCCGCCTGCGCGAGCCGCGCGAAGACGGCAGCCGCACGGGTCTCGCAATCCTCTCGAACGGCAATCCGCAGATGCTCGACATCGCGGTCAAGAGCGCGGGCATGAACGGCCTGTTCGACCACGTGCTCTCCGTGGACGCCGTGCGCGCCTACAAGCCCGCCGCCGCCGCGTACGCGCTCGGCACGGCCGCGTTCGACGCGGCGCCGCGCGAGATGGTGTTCGTGTCGTCGAATGGCTGGGACGCCGCGGGCGCCGGCTGGTTCGGCTACACCACGTTCTGGATCAACCGCCAGCGACTGCCCGCCGAAGAACTCGGCGTCGCGCCGCACGGCACCGGCGGCGGCATGGCTGAACTGGCCGCCTTCATCGAAACCGCCGCGCCCGCCGAACGAAGCCGCCCCCGCCCCAGCCCGGGCGCGTGACGGCATCGCTCAGCGAGCACGGATAGCAGCACATCACGCATTCACATCTGACCGACCAAGGAGTTAGCAAATGGCGAACACGTTGCAACTGCCGCAAGGCATGCAGATCACGGCCGAGATCCAACCCGGCTTCGAACAGATCCTCACGCCCGAGGCGCTCGAACTCGTCGCGAAGCTGCACCGCGCTTTCGAACCGCGTCGCCAGGAACTGCTGAAGGCGCGCGTCGAGCGCACCCAGCGCCTCGACGCGGGCGAGCGCCCGGACTTCCTCGCGGATACGAAGTCGATCCGCGAAGGCGACTGGAAAATCGCCGCGCTGCCGAAGGATCTCGAATGCCGCCGCGTGGAAATCACCGGCCCGGTCGAGCGCAAGATGATCATCAACGCGCTGAATTCGGGCGCGGACTCGTACATGACCGACTTCGAGGATTCGAACGCGCCGAACTGGGACAACCAGATCACCGGCCAGATCAACCTCAAGGACGCGGTGCGCCGCACGATTTCGCTCGAACAGAACGGCAAGTCGTACAAGCTCAACGACAAGACCGCCACGCTGATCGTGCGTCCGCGCGGCTGGCACCTCGACGAAAAGCACGTGACGGTCGACGGCCAGCGCGTGTCGGGCGGCATCTTCGACTTCGCGCTCTACCTGTTCCACAACGCGAAGGAACTGCTCTCGCGCGGCAGCGGCCCGTACTTCTATCTGCCGAAGATGGAAAGCCACCTCGAAGCGCGCCTGTGGAACGACATCTTCGTCGCGGCCCAGGAAGGCGTGGGCATTCCGCGCGGCACGATCCGCGCGACGGTGCTCGTCGAAACGATCCTCGCCGCGTTCGAGATGGACGAAATCCTCTATGAACTGCGCGAACACAGTTCGGGCCTGAACGCGGGCCGCTGGGACTACATCTTCTCGGCGATCAAGAAGTTCAAGAAGGACGCGGACTTCTGCCTCGCGGACCGCTCGCAGATCACGATGACCGTGCCGTTCATGCGCGCCTACGCGCTCGAACTGCTCAAGACCTGCCACAAGCGCAACGCACCGGCGATCGGCGGCATGAGCGCGCTGATTCCGATCAAGAACGATGCGGCCGCGAACGACAAGGCGATGGGCGGCGTGCGTTCGGACAAGGCGCGCGATGCAAGCGACGGCTACGACGGCGGCTGGGTCGCGCACCCGGGTCTCGTGCCCATCGCGATGGAAGAGTTCGTGAAGGTGCTCGGCGACAAGGCGAACCAGATCGGCAAGCAGCGCCCCGACGTCAACGTGACGAACAAGGATCTGCTCGACTTCCGCCCGGAAGCGCCGATCACCGAAACGGGTCTGCGCAACAACATCAACGTCGGCATCCACTATCTCGGTTCGTGGCTCGCGGGCAATGGCTGCGTGCCGATCCACAACCTGATGGAAGACGCCGCGACCGCCGAAATCTCGCGCTCGCAGGTGTGGCAGTGGATCCGCTCGCCGAAGGGCAAGCTCGACGACGGCCGCAAGGTGACGGCCGAACTCGTGCGCGAACTGATCCCGCAGGAACTGGACAAGGTGAAGGGCGTGGTCGGCGGCGATACGAAGCCGTATGAGCGCGCCGCACAGATCTTCGAACAGATGTCGACGTCGGAAGACTTCGTCGAATTCCTGACGCTGCCGTTGTACGAGGAAATCTGATCGGCTTCGCTTGACGCGATACGCCGATGAAAAAAGGCCCGGCGGATGGGAGTCCGCCGGGCCTTCGTGTTTTTGGCGCTCTTATCGAGCGTGTGGTTCAGGCTTTAACGCGCGCGCCGATGCTCCACCCAGTCGCCGCTCGCGATCTCGGGACGGCCCGCGACCGCGCCCGGCGCGACCGGATAGTACAGGCAGTCGATGCGCTCGCCCTGCACTTCGATGCTCACGGCCTTCGAGACGAACAGGCCGTCGACGCCCGGATACACCTGCTCGATTTCGTCGAGCACGGCCAGCAGCGCATCGTCGATTTCGTAGACGTCGCCGACTACGCGCGCCTGGTGATCCGCTTGCTTCGCAGCAGCATCGTGCGCACCAGCCACCATGCCCGGATACGTGCCGAAGTCGAACAGCCGACCCGACAGCGACGTAAGCCCGAGATGACGCGGACGCGCGATCGCGTTGCGATCCGCCGCGAGGTTGATGTCGTTGATCTCGCCCGCGCGCAGCGTGCCGTAGACGAACACGTATTTCATGGATTCCGCTCCTTGCTCCTGATATCCGCAGCATTATGCGATACCCAAAATGTTTGCGGGCGGCGCTTCGGCGGTGCATCGGCACGGCTGCGCGCCGATCCGCGCACGCGCCTACAATGAAGCACTTAATCTGACCTGTTCGCGCACCTGTTCTCGCACCTCTTCGCGCACCTGTTCTCGCCCATCAGTACCCGCTATACGCCCGCACGCCATGACCGCCGACGCCCCCGCCATCGACGCGACCGATGCCCTTTCGGCGACGTTCGCCCAGATCCCGCCCGAGTTCGCGCCGAACCTCGAGCATCCGATCCGCGTGCGTTCGCGGCCGATGGCTGCCGGCGTGCGCATCTCGAAGCACACGCATGCGTGGGCGCAACTCGCGTATGCGTCGCGCGGCGTGCTGCGCATGGCCACGCCCGGCACCACGTGGATGGTGCCGCCGTCGCGCGCGATCTGGGTGCCGCCGCACGTCACGCACGAAGTGGCGATCGTCGAGGACGCGTTTCTGCGCACGTTGTATGTCGATCAGTCGGTGATTCCGGCCGGGCTGGACGCGTGCCGGGTCGTGGAGGTGTCGGGGCTGCTGCGTGAATCCATCGCCGCCTTCGACGAGCAAGGCATCGCACCGGCGCGCGAGCGTCTGCTCGGCGCGGTCGCGCTCGACGAGATCACGCGCTCGGCGCCTCTGCCGCTCGCGGTGCCGATGCCTGAGGAAAAGCGTCTGCGCGCGCTCTGCGAGGCGCTGCTCGCCGATCCGGCCGGTCCCGGCTCGCTCGAATACTGGGCCGCACACGTAGGCGCCAGCACACGCACGATCGCGCGGCTGTTCCGGCTGGAACTGGGTGTGAGTTTTTCGCAGTGGCGTCAGCAGGCGATCCTCGCGCGCGCGATTCCGCTGCTGAACCAGGGCAAGCCGATGTCGATCGTCGCGCAGGAACTCGGCTATCAAAGCCAGAGCGCGTTTTCGGCGATGTTCCGGCGCGCGTTCGGCGAAAGTCCGCGGGCCTTTATCGCACGCGGCACCGGCGACCGCGAACAGGATCTCGACGAAACCCACTCGGCGAACGACGAACCGCTCGAAGCGCCGGACAACTGACACGCGCGACGCGCGCGTTCATTGCGCGCTCAACGGCCATGAGCGGCTGCCAACGGCTGTCAGCGGCCGCCAGATACGCGCAAAACCGCGTTCAAACCAGCCGCGTCATGTGCCGGATCGAGCCCAGCCGCGCGAGCCGCGGCCCCGCCACCCGATACCCCTTGCGCAGATACAGCCGCGCCGCCGGGTTATCGACGAACACGCGCAGCTGCAATTCGCGCAGCCCGCGCTCGCGCGCCCATTGATGCGAGATGTCGAGCAGGAAGGTGCCCGCGCCGTTGCCGCGATAGCCCTCGGCGATCTGCACGTCGCGGATATGCAGCGAATCGCCCTCCTGCGTCACGCGCAGCACGCCGATCGCTTCGCCGTCGAGTTCGAGAATGAAATTCTCCGATTCGCGGTAGCTCGCGAGAAACAGATCGCCGCGCCAGATCAGATGATGCCGCTGGTAATAGCCGCCCATGTTCCGCCGCGTGAGCGACTCGGCGAACTCGAAGTCGTCCATGGTGGCGTGGCGCAGCTGGAAGCGCGACGGAATGTCGTTCGGTGCGAACATGGGAGGCAACGCGGCAATCGCGGAAATTCGGAGTTTCGACAACGCTACGATAACGCGCCGCCTCAGGCAATGGCATTTTGTCCGTACGTGTCGACGAACAGCCCGTAGGACTGCGCCGCACCAAAGATCGGAAGAGAAAGAGCGCGCGAGAAGAAACTGGCGGCGGAAAAGAAAAAAGCCCGCTGGAACTTCCAGCGGGCTTTGATTCTGGCGGAGCGGACGGGACTCGAACCCGCGACCCCCGGCGTGACAGGCCGGTATTCTAACCAACTGAACTACCGCTCCAGTACTGCTTGACTGCTACACCGGCGGGCGTTGGTTAGCTCCCGCTGGCGGCGTCGCCTTGACTGCTTGATGGCGCCGCAGATGACTTTGGCGTCCCCTAGGGGATTCGAACCCCTGTACTCACCGTGAAAGGGTGATGTCCTAGGCCTCTAGACGAAGGGGACAACACAGGCTTGCGCCTTGAACTACACGCTGCACGCTTGCGCGCACAACTCGAATCTGGCGGAGCGGACGGGACTCGAACCCGCGACCCCCGGCGTGACAGGCCGGTATTCTAACCAACTGAACTACCGCTCCAGTACTGCTTGACTGCTACACCGGCGGGCGTTGGTTAGCTCCCGCTGGCGGCGTCGCCTTGATGCTTGATGGCGCCGCAGAAAACTTTGGCGTCCCCTAGGGGATTCGAACCCCTGTACTCACCGTGAAAGGGTGATGTCCTAGGCCTCTAGACGAAGGGGACAACACAGGCTTACACCTTATCCTGCTACAACTAAAAAGCCCGCTCACGATTTCTGAACGGGCTTCTATCTGGCGGAGCGGACGGGACTCGAACCCGCGACCCCCGGCGTGACAGGCCGGTATTCTAACCAACTGAACTACCGCTCCAACGCGACAATCACAGATGGGCGTTGGTTGACTCCCACCTGCTGCCTCGCCAACCTCGTTGACGACGCTCATGTCTGGCGTCCCCTAGGGGATTCGAACCCCTGTACTCACCGTGAAAGGGTGATGTCCTAGGCCTCTAGACGAAGGGGACATGATCTTTTCAGATAATGCCTTACTACACTGTACAGCTATTCCTGCGAATCACCAGCTTTACTACGACTGGGAAACAACCTGTTCTGATGGTGGAGGTAAGCGGGATCGAACCGCTGACCTCTTGCATGCCATGCAAGCGCTCTCCCAGCTGAGCTATACCCCCTTGCAGAACAGAAGCGAGATTTTAAACATCATTTTCGCTTTCGTCAAGAGCTTTTTGAATCTTTTTTTCATCGCTTCGGCGTTTCAGAGAAACATCGTTGCTCGATTCAGCCACTCTCTGCGTGAAACTTGCTGCTGTTTCGCGCTCCGTATTCAACGGAGCCCGAATACTACAAGAACTCTTGGCATCGCGCTAGTGCCAGAGCGAAAAAACTTCAAAAAAAGTTCACGCCCCGGCTTTCGCGCATCCATTCGATGCGCTCAAGACGCGCTTACGCGCCCTTCGCGAGTCCTTGTTCGATGCGGCTCACTACGACATCGCGGCCAAACTGCGTGAGCACGGCGTCGATCGCGGGCGTATGCGTGGTGCCCGCAACGAACAGGCGCACCGGCATCGCGAGCTGCGGCATCTTGAGCTTGTGCGTCGCGAGCGTGGCCTTGAACGCCGCCGAGATCGCCTCCTTGCTCCACTCCGCGCCCTTGAGCGCGACGGCGAGATCGGCGAGCGCCGGGCGCACCGCATCGGTCACGTGCTGCGCGAGCGCGTCCGCTTCCGGCTGCGGTTCGCGATAGAACATCATCGCGCTTTCGGCGATTTCCTTGATCGTGTTCGCGCGATCCTTGAACAGCGCGACCACGCCGTCGAGCGCCGGGCCCTTCGCGAGCGCCGCCTCGTCCACGCCGAGCGCCGCGAAGAACGGCTTGGAGAGCTCGGCGAGGCGCGCGTCGTCGACTTCCTTCAGGTAGTGGTTGTTGAGCCAGTTGAGCTTGTTGTGGTCGTACTGCGCCGGCGACTTGCCCAGGTGCTCCAGGTCGAACCACTCGACGAACTGCTCGCACGTGAACACTTCCGCGTCGCCATGCGACCAGCCGAGGCGCGCGAGATAGTTCAGCACCGCTTCCGGCAGATAACCGGCATCGCGATAGCCCATCACGCTCATCGCGCCGTGGCGCTTGCTCATCTTCTCGCCCTGCTCGTTCAGCACGGTCGGCAGATGGGCGTAGACGGGCGGCTCGGCGCCCAGCGCGCGCAGGATGTTGATCTGACGCGGCGTGTTGTTCACGTGGTCGTCGCCCCGGATCACGTGCGTGATCTTCATGTCGAGGTCGTCGACGACCACGCAGAAGTTGTAGGTCGGCGTGCCGTCCGGGCGCGCGATCACGAGGTCGTCGAGTTCTTCGTTCGAGATTTCCACGCGGCCCTTCACGGCGTCGTCCCACGCGACCACGCCCGTGAGCGGGTTACGGAAGCGCAGCACGGGCTGCACGCCTTCCGGCGGCGTCGGCAGCACCTTGCCCGGCTCCGGGCGCCACGTGCCGTCGTAGCGCGGCTTCTCGCCTGCGGCGCGCTGACGCTCGCGCAGCGCATCGAGTTCTTCCGTCGACATGTAGCACGGGTACACGAGGCCCTGCTGCTGCATCTGCGCGAGCACTTCGCGATAACGGTCCATGCGCTGCATCTGGTAGAACGGGCCTTCGTCGAAATCGAGGCCGAGCCACTGCATGCCTTCGAGAATCGCGTCGACCGATTCGGACGTCGAGCGCTCGACGTCGGTGTCCTCGATCCGCAGCACGAAGACGCCCTCGTTGCGGCGCGCGAAAGCCCACGGATAGAGCGCGGAGCGGATGTTGCCGAGGTGGATGAAGCCGGTCGGGCTCGGCGCGAAACGGGTACGGACGGGAGTCGTGGTCATGGGCGAATACTCGAGGACGATGCCGGCCGGCGAACGGAAGGCGCGGCGGCGTTGCGCGCAAGGCGGACAACGTCGCGGGCGCGTTCTGTCGGCGGCGCTCGGCGAAGGGTCGCGGCGCGGGCCGTGGCGGCGCGGCGGGCTCGTGAAAAGCCCGGCGGCACCCGGCGCTCACGCGAACGAAAACCGGGAAAATTAGAGACGGGATTATACCCGCCGCAGACGGCTTCGGCCTTGGCGGCAGTGGGCGCGGACGGCGCCCGTCCGGCAATCGGTGACGTGCGCGGCCGCGCGTCACGCCACGTTACAAGCACGAAGCGTAAGCGCGTACCGCTTTGCCTTATCATGTCGGCGCGCTGGCCTCCTCGCCAGTTCCGCCCGGTCCGCAGCCGCGGTCCGAGAGAAAAAATGCGGCGCGCACGCCACACGCTCGACGTCCTTGCCCGCGCCGCCTGGAGAAATTGCTTGAAGTCCCGTTCGAAGCCTGACCAGCACAACGATCTCGACGATCTCGATCAAACGCCGTCCGCGCCGCCGTCCGCCTCGCTGTCACTGAGCCGCCGCCACTTCTCGCTTGCGGCCGCCTCCTCCGTCCTCGCCGCCTGCACGACCGCGGGCACGCAGGCGCCGCAGAACAAGCCGCCGATCGCCCCGCCGCCCGTCGCGCGCAATCCGCGCCCGGTCCGTGTGGGCCTCGCGCTCGGCGGCGGCGCTGCACGCGGCTTCGCGCACATCGGCGTGATCAAGGCGCTCGAGGCGCGCAACATCCAGGTCGATCTGATCACCGGCACGAGCGCGGGCTCGGTGGTCGCCGCGCTCTATGCGTCGGGCATGAACGGTTTCGCGCTCAACAAACTCGCGCTGACGATGGACGAAGCCTCGATCAGCGACTGGGCCATGCCGTTCCGCACGCGCGGCATCCTGCAAGGCGTCGCGCTGCAGAACTTCCTGAACACCACGCTGCACGACCGGCCGATCGAGAAGATGGCCAAGCCGCTCGGCGTGGTCTCGACCGACCTGCAAACCGGCCAGCCGATCCTGTTCCAGCGCGGCAATACCGGCATCGCGGTGCGCGCGTCGTGCAGCATTCCGTCGATTTTCGAGCCGGTGAAGATCGGCGGCCATGAATACGTCGATGGCGGCCTCGTGAGCCCGGTGCCGGCCTCGTTCGCGAAAAAGATGGGCGCCGATTTCGTGATCGCCGTCGATATCTCGGCGCGCCCGGAAACGGCCTCGACGCTGAGCCAGTTCGACGTGCTGATGCAGACCTTCACGATCATGGGCCAGTCGATCAAGACCTACGAGCTTGAGAAGTACGCCGACGTCGTGATCCGTCCGAGCCTCAACGCGATGTCGAGCAGCGACTTCACGCAGCGCAACGCCGCGATCCTCGCGGGCGAGGAAGCCGGTGCGCGCGCGGCGGCGGAAATCGAGCGCAAGCTCGCGGCGGCCCGCGCAGCCTGAGCGCGGCGCGATCGGGCGCCACGAATATGGGGCCCGTTTGCTGAGCCCAGACGCAAAAAAGCCTGCTTCGCGTGAAGCAGGCTTTTTTTGCGCCGATGCCGCCTTGGCGGACCGGCAGACCCCTACTGCAATACTTTAGTTACCGCTGCCGTCGAACTGCGCGCTCACGCGCTGCTTGAGGCTCTGCGCCTGATCCGGCGTGAACGACGTTTCGACGCGGCGTGCGCCCGTGAAACGCTTTTCCCAGTAGCCGTCGTCCAGGTCGTCGACGCGGATCGTGCTGCCGGTGGACGGCGAGTGCACGAACTTGTTGTCGCCGATATAGATGCCCACGTGCGAGAACGTACGGCGCATCGTGTTGAAGAACACGAGGTCGCCCGGCTTGAGGTTGCTCATGCTCACCTTCTCGCCGACGCGGCTCATTTCTTCAGCGCGGCGCGGCAGGTTCAGGCCCAGCGTGTCCTGGAACACGTAGCGCACGAAGCCGCTGCAATCGAGCCCCGAATCCGGCGTGTTGCCGCCCCAGCGGTAACGCACGCCGATCATGTTCAGCGCGCCGACCACCACGTCGCCGGCCTTGCCGGCCATGCCGGACAGGAACGACTTCGCGCCGCCTTCGGACGGGGCCGGAGCAGCCTGCGATGCGGTTTGGGTGGCGTTTTGAACGGCGGGGAGCGACTGTGCATTCGCCGAATTGCTCGGCGAAAATGAGACATTCTGGTTAAAGCTGCTAGCTTCGTCGGCGAACGCGCCGGGAGCTGCTGCCATCAGGACGCCGATGAACATCCCGGCGACGACGCGCGTGCAAGCCTGGGTCAAGTATCGGTGCTGCATGGGTCGGTAGAAATTGCCCGTAAATCAGGGAGTTAGAAGAAAAGTTTGGACGATACTAGCCAGTAAGTATTTGTGTGTCAAAACTTATAGAAAAATACAATCGCGATGCGCACCTCATTGGTGAATTTCACCAATATTCCCCCTAAAGTTCCGCGATCGTTCAGCGATCGAAGGCGGCTTTCAGCAGCTTTCGCGTGTAAGGGTGAATGGGGTCGTCAAAGATTTTTGTTACATCTCCCGACTCGACAATGGCCCCGTTTTGCATCACGGCGACGCGGTGCGCCATCGCCCCGATCACTTCCAGATCGTGGCTGATGAACACATAGCCCAGGTTGTACTTGCGTTGCAGTTCGGTCAACAAACGCAGCACCTGCTGCTGGATCGAGACGTCGAGCGCGCTGGTCGGTTCGTCGAGCACGATCACGCGCGGCTCCAGCACCAGCGTGCGCGCAATCGCAATGCGCTGGCGCTGGCCGCCGGAAAACTCGTGCGGATAGCGTTGCAGCGCCGTGCGGTCGAGCCCCACCTCGCGCAGCACGCCCACGATGCGCTTGCGCCGCTCCTCCGCGGAAAGATCGGCGCGATGCAGCGCGAGCCCCTCCCCCACGATGCGCTCGACGGTCTGTCGCGGAGAAAGCGAACTGAACGGATCCTGAAAGACCACCTGCAGATGCGAGCGCAAGCCGAGCTTGTCCCGGCCCTGATAGCTCGCGATCGAGCGCCCCTGGAACTCGACCGCGCCCGCCGCCGTGCGTTGCAGCCCCAGCATCGCCATGGCGAGCGTCGACTTGCCCGACCCCGATTCGCCGACGATGCCCAGCGTCTCGCCCTGGCGCACCGACACGCTCGCGTCGTTCACGGCGCGAAAGCGGCCGCGCTCGAACCAGCCCTTGAAACCGGGCAGCTTCGTGGCGAAATCGACGCTCACCTGTTTCGCTTCCAGCAGCACCGGCGCGATCGGCAAGACGGGCAGCACGTTGCGCTCGGGCCGGCTCGCGATCAGGCGCTGCGTATAGGGATGCTGCGGCGACCCGAAAATCTGCTCGACGGTGCCCGTTTCCACGAGCTTGCCCTTCTCCATCACCGCCACGCGCTGCGCGAAGCGGCGCACGAGATTCAGGTCGTGCGTGATCAGCAGCACCGACATGCCGCGCCGCGCGGCTTCCTCGCGCTGCAATTCGAGCAGCAGATCGACGATCTGGCCGCGGATGGTCACGTCGAGCGCCGTGGTGGGCTCGTCCGCCAGCAGCAGACGCGGACGGCACGCGAGCGCCATCGCGATCATCACGCGCTGGCGCTGCCCGCCCGAGAGCTGATGCGGATAGTTGAACAGGCGCCGGCGCGGCTCGGGAATGCCCGTGCGCTCCAGCAGCCCCACGGCCTGTTCGTAGGCTTCCTTCTTCGACACGCCGTCGTGCAGCACGATGGTTTCCGCGATCTGCTCGCCGATCGTATAGAGCGGATTGAGCGCGGTCATCGGCTCCTGGAAGATCATCGCGATGTCGTTGCCGCGCAGGCCGCGCATGTCGCGCTCGCTTTTCGTGACGAGGTCTTCGCCGTCGAAGCGAATCGTGCCGCCGATCTGCGCATCGCTCAGCAGGCGCAGGATCGCGAGCGCCGTCACCGTCTTGCCCGAACCCGATTCGCCGACCAGCGCCACGCGCTCGCCGCGTCCGATCGCGAGCGCGATGTCGTCGACGGCGAGCGTGTCGCCGAAGCGCACGCTCAGATGCTCGATCGAAAGCAGCGGCGCGGAGATGTCTTGAGGCATGGCGCTCACTGGTTGCCTCCGGCTTTCATCGCGTCGGAGATGCGCGTGTCGAGCGCGTTGCGCAGCGCGTCGCCCATGAAGGTGAGCAAGAGCAGCGTGACCACGAGCACGCCGAACGTCGACATCGAAATCCACCAGGCGTCGAGATTGCCCTTGCCCTGCGCGAGCAGTTCGCCGAGGCTCGGCGTGGGCGGCGGCACGCCGAGGCCCAGAAAGTCGAGGCTCGTGAGCGCGAGAATCGACCCGCTCATGCGAAACGGCAGGAACGTGATGACGGGCGTGAGGCTGTTGGGCAGCACATGGCGCCAGATGATCTGCCAGTTCGACAAACCCATCGCGCGCGCGGCGAGCACGTAGTCCTGATTGCGGTTGCGCAGGAATTCGGCGCGCACGTAATCGGACAAGCCGATCCAGCCGAACAGCGACAGCAGCACGATCAGCAGGATAAAACCCGGCTCGAAGATCGACGCGAAGATGATCAGCAGATACAGCTCGGGCATCGCGCTCCATATCTCGATCAGGCGCTGCCCGACGATGTCGACGCGCCCGCCGAAATAGCCCTGCACCGCGCCCGCCAGCACGCCGAGCAAGGTGCCGATGGCCGTGAGCACGAGCGCGAATTGCACCGACACCTTGAAGCCGTACAAGAGCCGCGCGAACAGGTCGCGTCCGCTCGCGTCGGTGCCGAGCCAGTTCTGCCGCGATGGCGGCGCGGGGTTCGGCACCTTCGAGAAATAGTTGAGCGTGTCGTAGTAGTACGGGTTCGGCGGATAGAGCGCGAAGTTGCCCGGCGCGTCGAAGCGCTGGCGCACGTAGGGATCGAGATAGTCGGCGGGCGTCGGGAAATCGCCGCCGAACGCGGTCTCCGGGTAGTCCTTGAACAGCGGGAAATACAGATGCCCTTCGTAGCGCACGACGATCGGCTTGTCGTTGCACCAGAGCGGCCCCGCGAGGCTCGCCGCGAACGCCACGATAAAGATAATCAGGCTCCAGTAGCCCAGGCGCTGCTGCTTGAAACGCAGCCAGACGCGCCGCGCGGGCGTGGGCGACTTGAAGGCGCGCACGCTCTCGGTGCGCTGTTCGGGTTCGGCGCCGGTGCGGACTCGGTTCAACTCAGCGCTCCAGTTGTTCGAATTGAATGCGGGGATCGACCCACACATAACAGAGATCGGAAATCAGCTTGGTCAGCAGTCCAATCAGCGTGAAGAGATACAGCGTGCCGAGCACGACCGGATAGTCGCGCCGCACCACCGACTCATACGAAAGCAGGCCGAGACCGTCGAGCGAAAACAGCGTTTCGATCAGCAGACTGCCCGTGAAGAATGCGCCGATAAACGCGGCCGGAAAACCCACCACGAGCGGCAGCAAGGCGTTGCGAAACACGTGCTTCCAGAGCACCGTGCGCTCGGACAGACCCTTCGCGCGCGCGGTCAGCACGTACTGGCGGCGAATCTCTTCGAGGAACGCGTTCTTCGTGAGCATCGTCGTGACGGCGAAGCTGCCGACCACCGAAGCCGTCACCGGCAGCGCGATATGCCAGAGGTAATCGAGAATCTTGCCGCCGAGCGAGAGCGTGTCCCAGTCGTCGGAGGTGAGATTGCGCAGCGGGAAGAGTTGCAGGAAGGTGCCGCCGCCGAACAGCACGAGCAGCAGCACGCCCAGCACGAAGCCCGGAATCGCATAGCCGATCAGCACGATCAGACTCGTGATGAGATCGAAGCGCGAGCCGTTGCGCACCGCCTTCGCGATGCCCAACGGCACCGATATCAGATACGTGAGAAAGAACGTCCACAAGCCGATGCTGATCGACACCGGCAGCTTCGAAATGATCAGCTTCCACACGCTCTGATGATGGAAGTAGCTCTGTCCGAGATCGAAGCGCGCGAATCGGCCGAGCATCAGGAAATAGCGTTGCAGCGGCGGCTTGTCGAAGCCGTAGAGTTGCTTGAGTTGCGCGATCTGCTGCGCGTCCACGCCCGAGTGCGTGCGCATGCCGAAGGGCATGCCCTGCTCCGCGCCGCGGCGCAGATCGCGCACGGCCTGTTCGACGGGACCGCCCGGCACGAACTGGATCACGGCGAAGGTCAGCGTGAGCACGCCGAGCAGCGTCGGGATCATCAGCAGCAGGCGTTTGACGATGTAGCTCCACATGATTCTGTGCTCGCTTCGAAGAAGATCAGTGCTGCGGTTGCGCTTGAGACGGCGTTTGCGCCAGCGATTTGAGCCACCACGTCGAGATGATCCAGTCGGTCGCGCCATAGTACAGCGGCAGCTTCGACGGATACGCGAGCGTGTTCTTGTAGGCCACGCGGTGCGTCGCGCTATACCACTGCGGGACCACATAGTAGCCGTGCATCAGCACCCGGTCGAGCGCGTGCGTGGCGTCGAGCAGTTGCTCGCGCGTCTGCGCCTGCGACATCGCCTTCAGGATCGCGTCGACGGCCGGCGACTTCAGCCCGATCAGATTGCCCGAACCCGGTTCGCCCGCGGCCTTGCTGCCGAAGCGGTCGATCTGCTCGGCGCCCGGCACCTGCACGTCGGGAAAGCGGATCGTCGTGATGTCGAAGTCGAAGTCGTCGAGACGCTTTTGATAGAGCGCGAAATCCACCGACCGATAATTGATGCGGATGCCGAGGCGCGCGAGCGCCTGCGTGTACTGCGCCATGATCGGCGCCCATTGCGCGGAAGCGGCCGTATCGTCGAGCACCTCGAACACGAAGGGCTGACCTTGCGCGTTGCGCAGCGCGCCGTCGCGATAGGTCCAGCCCGCCTGCGCGAGCAGCGCGCGCGCCTTGAGCAGATTCGCGCGCAGCGAGCCGGGCGGATCGGTATTCGGCTGCGCGGGCGGCGCACCGAACACGGCCGGATCGAGCTGTTTGCGCCACGGATCGAGCAGCGCGAGTTCGCCCGGCGACGGCTGGCCCTTCGCCTGCAGATCGGTGTTCACGAACCAGCTGTCGATGCGCTTGTACTGGCTATAGAACAGCATGCGGTTGAGCCACTGGAAATCGAGCGCGAGATCGAGCGCCTGGCGCACGCGCGCGTCCTGGAACATCGGCTTGCGCAGGTTGATCACGTAGCCCTGCATGCCGGTGCCGTTGTGCTGCGGGAACTCGCGCTTGATCAGCTCGCCGCTGTCGAACTTCTTGCCGACGTCGCGGCGCACCCAGTTGCGCGCGACGTATTCGACGAGCGTGTCGTACTCGCCCGCCTTGAAGGCTTCGAGACGCGCGACATCGTCGGAATAGAGCTTGTAGACGATCTGCTCGAAGTTGTTCTGCCCCACGCGCACGGGCAAATCCTTGCCCCAGTAATTCGGATTGCGACGGTACGTGATCGTGCGGCCGTTCGAGTAGCGGTCGATCAGATACGGGCCGCTGCCGATCGGCTGCTCGAACGCGATCTGGTCGAAGGCGATGCGGCTGCCGTCGGGACGCAGCCCCCACTTGTGCGAAAACACGGGCATGCCGCCCGCGATGAACGGCAGCTCGCGATTGTTCGTGCGGAACTCGAAGCGGATAGTCGCCGCATCGACTACGACTGCACGCGTGATGTCGCTGAAATACGCCTGCATCGACGGCGCGGCCTTGCGGCTCTTGAGCGTGTCGAGCGAGAACTTCACATCGTCGGCGGTGACGGGGTCGCCGTTCGAGAAATGCGCGCGCGGATTCAGATGGAAGGTCACCGAGAGACGGTCGGGCGCGATGCGGATATCGTCGGCGAGCAGGCCGTAGGCGGACGCGACTTCGTCCATGCTGCCCGTCGTGAGACTTTCGAACAGCATCCCCAGACCCGGCGCCGAGTTGCCGCGCAGCGTGAAGGGATTGAACTTGTCGAAGCTCGTCAGGCGGTCGGGATTCGCTAGCACGAGCGTGCCGCCTTTGGGCGCGTCAGGATTCACATAGTCGAAGTGCTTGAAGTCGGCCGGATACTTCGGCTCGCCATACTGGGCGATCGCATAGACCGCGTGCGCCTGCGGCATGGCCGCGAAACACAGCGCCAGCATCGCGCCCGCCGTCGCCAGCCTGCGCCGCAAAGCGCGCCGCCAGGCAGGATGATTTGCCTCACGCGCCGCGCGCGTTTGCCTGCCTCGCGTACCTGTCGTCATAGAAAAGGGGTCGTCCGGGGTGCCAAGTCAAGTGTGAGAGAATTCTACCCAAACCGCGCGGCGCCGCCTCGTCCAGCGCCCGTCGCATTGACCTGATTTAGGAGAATTCATGGGCTTCCTCGCTGGCAAACGCATCCTGTTGACCGGTCTGCTGTCGAACCGCTCGATCGCTTATGGCATCGCGCAGGCCTGCAAGCGCGAAGGCGCGGAACTCGCGTTCACCTATGTCGGCGAACGCTTCAAGGACCGCATCACGGAATTCGCGCAGGAATTCGGCAGCAATCTCGTGTTCCCCTGCGATGTCGCCGACGACGCGCAGATCGACGCCCTCTTCACCGACCTCAAGCAGCATTGGGACACGCTCGACGGTCTCGTGCACTCGATCGGTTTCGCGCCGCGCGAAGCCATCGCGGGCGACTTCCTCGACGGCATGACGCGTGAGAACTTCCGCATCGCGCACGACATCTCGGCCTATAGCTTCCCGGCGCTCGCGAAAGCCGCGCAGCCGATGCTCGCCGACAACGCCGCGCTGCTCACCCTCACCTACCTCGGCGCCGAACGCGCGATCCCGAACTACAACACGATGGGTCTCGCGAAGGCCTCGCTCGAAGCGAGCGTGCGTTACCTCGCGGTGTCGCTCGGCGCGAAGGGCGTGCGCGTGAACGGCATTTCGGCGGGCCCGATCAAGACGCTCGCGGCAAGCGGCATCAAGAGCTTCGGGAAGATCCTCGACTTCGTCGAACACAACGCGCCGCTGCAACGCAACGTGACGATCGAACAGGTCGGCAATACGGCCGCGTTCCTGCTCTCCGATCTGGCGGGCGGCGTGACGGCGGAAATCGTTCACGTCGATGCGGGCTTCAACGCGGTCGTCGGCGGGATGGCGCATCTCGGCGAGTAAGCCGATGCGCGCTTGCGTGCGCTTCGTTGCGCATGCAACCGCGTGTCGATCGATACGTTGAACGCCACGCCAAACGCCAGGCCGAACGCAACGTCGATCGAAGCAGCATGAAAAAAGCCGCCCTCGGGCGGCTTTTTCTTTTGGCCCGCGCGCGTGTCATGCACGCTCGCGATGGGCCGAATAGCGGCTTAGTGCCAGTGTCCCGGCGGCGGGCCGCCGTGATCCGGGCCGCCACGATCCCAGTGACCGCGCGGACCACCAGGACCGTAGCCGCCGTGATGGCGATACCAGTCGTCGCGGCCCCAGTAGCGGCGGCCGTCCCAATAACGATCGCCATGCCAGCCGATCACGATGGCCGGCGCGGCATAGACCGGCGCGGGCTGATAGACGACCGGCGGCGGAGGCGGCGGCGCATAGACCGGTGCGGGCGCGACATAAACCGGGGCCGGAATACCGATGTTGACACCGACGCTCACGCCAGCCATCGCCACGCTCGACGCACCGATAGCCAAGCCCCCGAGCAGCATTGCAACAACACGAGCGAACTTCATGGACTCACCTTTTGGGGTTGATGTTTTGTTGAAGCCAATATAGCGCAGGCACCCCGGCCCGCGTATTTCAACTTTGTAATAACTGATGCACAAAAGCACGATGCGATCTCTGGAGTTACGTCTGGTTACAGAGCGACGAAATAACGCAACAACGCAGGTAACCACGCACGCAAGCGTGCGCATAACAGCGACGCGAGAATAGCACCGTCTACGACAACGCATCGGCGAGGCCTGCAGCGTGCTGCTCATTCGCAAAACGGCTTGCGCGCATCGACTTCGGCGCTGATTCAAAAACGCACGAACGCAATAACGGCCGACAGTGAAAAAACTTTTGCGCGATTTATTTTGGCATCCTGATTATCAAAATCGAATTGAAAGATTCATTCGATGAGAGCGAATGCCAACGCGAAAAACCGCGACGATAAATTCAGGAAAAGCCGCGAACAAAAGCATCGCGAAATTCACGCACAGCGATTTTGCGCGCGGAAAAAGAAAAACCCCGCAAGCCGAGACTTGCGGGGTTTCCACCGCCATTTTACTGGCGGAGACGGAGGGATTCGAACCCTCGATCCAGGTTTTGGCCCAGATGCTCCCTTAGCAGGGGAGTGCCTTCGACCTCTCGGCCACGTCTCCCGAAAACTTCGTTCGCGCCAGGGAGGCAGCGCAACGAAGCCAAGATAATAGCGGGTTAGAACGCTCCGGTCAATTCATAAGACGCTTTTTTTGCAAACTTTTTTCTGCGCGGCTGCAGTGAGCACAGGAGCAGCACACACGCGGCACACAAGCGGTACACAAACCGCGCACAAACAAAGGCTTGCAGGGGCATCTCAAAACAAACTGACCGTCACACTCCTCTCACGCTATCCGCGATTTACGCGTGTTCCAGCTCGAACGCCTTGTGCAGCGCGCGCACGGCGAGCTCCATGTACTTCTCGTCGATCAGCACCGAGATCTTGATTTCCGACGTCGAGATCATCTGGATGTTGATGCCCTCTTCCGACAGCGTGCGGAACATCTTGCTCGCGACGCCGACGTGCGAGCGCATGCCCACGCCCACGACCGAAACCTTCGAGACCTTCGCGTCGCCCAGCACCTGCTCGGCGCTCACGTGACCCTTGACCGTGTTGTTCAGCACGTCGATGGCGCGCTGATAGTCGCCGCGCGGCACCGTGAACGTGAAGTCGGTCTTGCCGTCCACGCTCTGGTTCTGGATGATCATGTCGACGTCGATGTTCGCGTCGGCGACCGGGCCGAGGATCTGATACGCGATGCCCGGCTTGTCGGGCACGCCCATCACGATGATGCGGGCCTCGTCGCGCTGGAACGCGATACCCGAGATGACTGCTTTTTCCATGGTGTCGTCTTCTTCAAAGGTGATCAGGGTGCCCGAGGACATTTCCTCGTCGAGGTTCATCAGCGGGTCGGTCAGGCTGGAGAGCACACGCGTCTTCACCTGATATTTGCCCGCGAATTCCACCGAGCGGATCTGCAGCACCTTGGAGCCGAGGCTGGCCATTTCCAGCATCTCTTCGAACGTGATGCGGTCGAGGCGGCGAGCGTCGTCGACCACACGCGGGTCGGTCGTGTAGACGCCGTCCACGTCCGTGTAGATCAGGCATTCGTCGGCCTTCAGCGCGGCCGCGACCGCGACCGCCGAGGTGTCCGAGCCGCCGCGGCCGAGCGTCGTGATGTGGCCTTCGGGATCGATGCCCTGGAAGCCCGTGATCACGACCACCTTGCCGGCGTCGAGGTCGGCCTTCACGCGCTCGTCGTCGATCTCGTTGATGCGCGCCTTGGTGAACGCGCTATCGGTTTTGACCGGCACTTGCCAGCCGGTGTAGCTGATGGCGTCCACGCCCGCATCCTGCAGCGCGATCGAGAGCAGACCGACGCTCACCTGTTCGCCGGTCGCCGCAATCATGTCGAGCTCGCGCGGGCTAGGCTGCGCCGAAATCTCTTTCGCGAGGCCGAGCAGACGATTGGTTTCGCCGGACATCGCCGAGGGCACCACGACCATCTGGTGGCCGGCCTTGTGCCATTTGGCGACGCGCTTGGCGACGTTCTTGATGCGCTCGACCGAGCCCATCGAGGTGCCGCCGTATTTGTGTACGATGAGTGCCATTGTCGTTCTGAACTGGAGATGTTACCGCGCTGGCGCGCCGGGATCGGCACCGCCGGGGAGCCCGGGGGTGTCCCGGGATAGAGGCCGCGGCGGCGCTCCGGCGCGTGCAGCACACGCGGAGTTTGCCCTCGGAACCGCGTGGCCGTGCTGACCCGCGCGCTCCGCCCGCATACCGCTACGACGTCCTTGCAACCGTCGGATGGAAACCGCTCGAAGGAAAAATCGCGCCTTCACGGCGAGCGCCGCTTTTGACGGCGTCCGTGAACGCGAAAAAGCGGGCTGGACAAACGAGTTACCCTACCCGATCGAGGTCAAAATTACAAGACGAAAATGGCCGACGGGAGCCGAAAAAGGCTTGTGTGGCAAGGATTTGCGGCGAAACGGCAACTTTGACCGCGATGCCCGGCGCATCACGCGGGACAACTGCGCGACAACTGCGGGACAACTGCGCGCCAACCACGCGCCAACCGGTCATGCGATCGTCAGATCCTCGCGCCACTCGATACGGCGCCAGCGCACGCTCGGGTTCGCAGAATCGACAGCGTCGGCCTCGAATGCGCCGAACGCCGACCGGTTCACACCGATGCGGGGCACGAACAACAGCGTCTCGCCCGCGTACAGTAGCGGCACGTCGCGCTCCCATGCGGGCACGCCGCGCGACTGAAACAGATTCTTGAGCGTGCGGCTCACGTTGGCCGCCTCGTCGCGCACACGCTCGCCGCCCGAACGCGCGCGCGCCACGAGCGGTGTCTGCCGAAGCACGGCTTCGGGAACGGCATCGGGATCGTCGGCGCTCGCGGGCGCGAACACGAAGCTGCCGCGCCACGACGGCAAACGCCACACTTCCTCGCCGCGCCAGTCGAGTTGCACCGGCGCGCGTGCATTGCCCTCGTCCATCGATTCCTCGCTATCTGATGAGTTTTCGCCACGCGTATCGTCCCAACTGACGAGTCCGCGATAACAACGCAGCGTGAAGCCCGCGTGATCGACGCGCAACGCGTGATCACCGCCCTCGCCCTTGAGCGCGATCTCGCGCAACTGACGCAAGGCGTCGGCGATACGCGCGGTCGATGCCGCCGGCATGCCGCGCGCACGCATCCAGTAGCGCAGCAGATTGAGCGCGCGCGCATCGTCGAGCGCGACGAGCGCCGTGTGCGATAACGCGTCGCCGTCCGCCTGCGCGGCGTCACGCAGATCGATACGCGCGAGGTCGTCGAGCAGACGCTGCGCCGACGCCGCGTGCGCCGCCGTGCGCGCGAGCGCCTCGCGAAAACCGGGGAAATGCGCCGAGAGCGCGGGCGTCACGTCGTGACGCAGCGCGTTGCGCGCATAACGCGTGTCCTCGTTCGATTCGTCCTCGATCCAGCGCAGATCGTAGGCGTGCGCGTAGCGTTCAAGTTGCACGCGCAACAAAGACAGCAGGGGCCGCACGCGCGGTACCGCGCCCGCCACGGCGCGCTCGGGCGCCATCGCCGCGAGGCCCGCCAGCCCCGCGCCGCGCAGCAATTGCAGCAAGACGGTTTCGGCCTGATCGTCGGCGTGCTGGGCGAGCCACAGCGACTGCGCGCCGTGCGCGGCGCACATCGCCTCCAGCGCGCGATAACGCGCCTCGCGCGCGGCCGCCTCGACACCCGACGGATCGTCGTGCGCCACCTCCACGCGGCGCGCCTCGAACGCGACGCCATACGCGCGCGCCGTCGCCTCGCCGTGCGCGAGCCAGTGATCGGCGTTCGCGCTCAGGCCGTGATGCACGTGCAGCGCGACGAGCCGCGCCGGGCCGGCCGCACGCACGGCCGCGTCGAGCAGCACGGACGAGTCGAGCCCGCCGCTGTACGCGATGGCGATACGCGTGTCTTCGGGTAGCGCGGAAAGCACAACGCCGAGCGCATCGATAACGATGCGCCCGGCGTCGGATTCGGGATGGTCGGTCAAGGCGTGACGGCGCTCGAGCGCCGGCAGACGTTGATGACGGCGTGCGCTTACGCGCCCGGCGTCGATTCCTTGAACTTGCCGTAGGTCATCAGGCGCTCGAAACGGCGGTCCTTCAGCTCGGCGATGCTCATGCCCTGGAACTGGCGCAGCGAGTCGGAAAGCGCACGGCGCAGCAGCGCGGCCATGCCCTTCGGATCGCGATGCGCGCCGCCGAGCGGCTCGTTCACGATCTTGTCGATCAGGCCGAGCGCCTTCAGGCGGTGCGCCGTGAGGCCCAGCGCTTCAGCAGCTTCGGGCGCCTTGGCGGCACTCTTCCAGAGGATCGATGCGCAACCTTCCGGCGAGATCACCGAGTAGGTCGAGAACTGCAGCATCATGACCGTGTCGGCGACCGCGATCGCGAGCGCGCCGCCCGAACCGCCTTCACCGATGATCGTCGTGATGATCGGCGTCTTCAGCTCGGCCATCACGTAGAGGTTGTGGCCGATGGCTTCCGACTGGCCGCGCTCTTCCGCGCCGATGCCCGGGTACGCGCCCGGCGTGTCGACGAACGTGAAGATGGGCAGGCCGAACTTCTCGGCGAGGCGCATCAGGCGCTCGGCCTTGCGATAGCCTTCAGGACGCGGCATGCCGAAGTTGCGCGCGGCGCGCTCCTTCGTGTCGCGGCCCTTCTGGTGGCCGATGATCATGCAGGCCTGGCCGTTGAAGCGCGCGAGGCCGCCGACCACCGACAGGTCGTCCGCGAACGAACGGTCGCCATGCAGTTCGTGGAAATCGGTGAACAGCTCATGCACGTAATCGAGCGTGTACGGACGCTGCGGATGACGCGCGATCTGCGAAACCTGCCACGGGCTCAGGTTCGCGTAGAGGTCCTTCGTGAGTTGCTGGCTCTTTTTCGACAGCCGGTCGATTTCTTCCGAAATATCGACAGCCGAGTCGTCCTGAACGAAGCGCAGTTCTTCGATCTTCGCTTCGAGTTCAGCGATCGGCTGCTCGAAATCCAGAAACGTGGTTTTCATGTGTTGGAATCCTTGCACTTTGCGGCAGCGCGTATTCTAACCGCGCCGGCCCGTGTCGAAATCGGCGCAGAACTATCGAATTCTTATAACGATAGGATAAAGCTGAAGAAACCAGGACGAATCAAATCGGGGACGGAACTGCCGCGCACCCCGCGCGCGGCGCCCCGCCCGATCGCCCCGGGCTTACGAAGGCTCGAGACTGCGCCACATATACCAGGTTGCGACGGTACGCCACGGCTCCCAGTTGGCCGCCACTTCACGCGCTTCGCTGCGCGTGACGGGCTCGCCGCTGAAGTAATTGACGCTGATCGCCTGAATCAGACCGAGGTCGTCGAGCGGCAGCACGTTCGGACGCGCGAGATTGAAGATCAGGAACATCTCGGCGGTCCAGCGGCCAATGCCGCGGATGGCCGTGAGTTCGGCGATCACGTCCTCGTCGTCCATCGTGGTCCACTTGCCCACGTGCAGCGCGCCGGACACGAAGTGCTGCGCGAGATCGAGGATGTACTCCGTCTTGCGCTTGGACAGTCCGCACGCCGCGAGTTTTTCGTGGCCGAGCTTGATGAACTGTTGCGGCACGAGCTTCGGACATGCGGCCTCGACCTTCTGCCACAGCGCCTGCGCCGCGGCCGTCGAAATCTGCTGGCCGACCACCGAGCGCGCGAGCGTGACGAACGGATCGTCGCTGCTCATCAGATGCACGGGGCCGAATTTCGGAATGAGTTTCTTGAGGATGCGGTCGCGCTTGACGAGGTCCGCGCAGGCCTTGTCCCAATAGTCGGGGCGCACCACGTCGGACTCGACGCCGCGCGACGGCGCAGCCGCTGCATCCGCAGCGTCGCCATGCGCGCCTTCGGGCGACGCGGCCGGCATCGCGCCGATGCTATCGGCCGCGCCGTTGACCTTCGCGCGCGTTTTGCCCGCACCTTCCTGCGCCGCGCCGTTGAGCGCGTGCTTCTTGACGCCGTCCGCCTTCACGGTGTCGGCTTCCTGCTGTTTCTGGGCGCCGCGCGCGGCGCGTTTCGCCGCATCGCCTGCCGCGCCCGTAAGCGACGCAGACCGCCTGGCCTGCGTCTTCGTGGCCGTTGCCATCCTGCCTCCTGCCTCGCGAATCGATCAGTGGAAACTGGACAGCCCGCTCAAACGCGGCGCCACTCGGTCAATCCGCCCGGTTTGTCTTCGAGCGCAACACCGGCATCGAGCAGTTCGGCCCGGATCCGGTCCGCCTCCGCATACTGTTTTGCCTGCTTCGCGGCGACGCGCGCGGCAATCTTCGCCTCGATCGCCGACACGTCGAGCGCACCCGCGTCCTGCGCGCCCGCAGCCTGCTGCAGGAACGCGCGCGGTTCGCGCACGAGCACGCCGAGCACGCGGCCCAGACGCTGCAACTGACGCGCCAGCACCACGTCGCGCGTGCGGTTCACTTCCGTCGCGAGTTCGAACAGCACCGAGATGGCGACCGGCGTATTGAAGTCGTCGTTCATCGCGGTATGGAAACGCTGCGCGTACGCCTCGTTCCAGTCGAGCTCGCCGGCATCCGGCGTGACATCCTTGAGCGCCGTGTACAGACGCGTGAGCGCATTGCGTGCGTCGTCGAGATGCACGTCGCTGTAATTCAGCGGCGAGCGGTAATGCGCGCGCGCCATGAAAAAGCGCACCACTTCGGCGTCGTACTTCGCGAGCACTTCGCGGATCGTGAAGAAGTTGCCAAGCGACTTCGACATCTTCTCGTTGTCGATCTGCACGAAACCGTTGTGCATCCAGTAGTTGACGAACTTCTCGCCCGTCGCGCCTTCGCTCTGCGCGATTTCGTTCTCATGGTGCGGGAACTGCAGATCCTGCCCGCCGCCATGAATATCGAAATGATCGCCGAGCAGCGTGCAGCCCATCGCCGAACATTCGATATGCCAGCCCGGACGGCCACGGCCGTATTTCGAGTCCCAGCTCGTGTCCGCCGGCTCCTCTGGTTTTGCCTGTTTCCACAGTACGAAGTCAAGCGGATCCTGCTTGGCATCGTTCGCCGCCACACGCTCGCCCGCGCGCAGGTCTTCGATCGACTTGCCCGAAAGTGCGCCGTAGTGCGCGAACTTGCGCACCGCGTAGTTCACGTCGCCGTCCGAACCTTGATACGCGTAGCCGTTCTTTTCCAGCATGCCGATCATGTCGAGCATCTGCGGAATGTACTGCGTCGCGCGCGGCTCGTGATCGGGACGCGCGACGCCCAGCGCGTCCGCGTCTTCATGCAGCGCGTCGATGAAACGGTCGGTGAGCTGCTTGATGGTTTCGCCGTTTTCCACCGCGCGGCGAATGATCTTGTCGTCGATGTCGGTGATGTTGCGCACATAGGTCACGTTGTAACCGAGCGTGCGCAGCCAGCGCTGTACGACGTCGAACACCACCATCACACGCGCGTGGCCAACGTGACAATAGTCGTACACCGTCATGCCGCAGACGTACATGCGTACGACGCCGGGCTCGAGTGGCACGAAATTTTGCTTGTCACGCGCGAGCGTGTTGTAGATGCGCAGTGATTCCATAAAGACGATGGATACGTGGGTCGAAAGAAATCCGCGGTGGCGCCGACAGCAGCGAGCGGGGCATGCGAAGCACCGCGCTCCTGGAGCTGCGTACAGTCGCGCTCAATCAGTCATCAGGGCGGAGACGACCACGAGTGGCGAAAGAAAGCCTGGCGTTCAGCGCAGCGTCGCGAGCGATTTTGCGTGGCGGCGACGCTTGCACGACGCTTGCGTTCCCATTCGCGATGTTGGCACGCAACCCCTTCATGCAACCGTCCCGGAACTGGCCGTAACCAGCTGGAACCGGCGCCGAATCGGGCGCAGCGATTTCACGCGACGAAAACGCACAGACCTTTTGTTAGAATGGCTCGGAGTATAACACCGCGACCTCACCCTATGAAATCTTCCAGCGGCCGCGCGCCTCGCGCTGCGACCTTTGCGGCGGCGGCTCTCGCGAGCCTCGGTTTCGTTCTCGGCGGCCTGTCCGCCGCGCATGCGGCACCGCCCGCTACGGCCGACGGCACGCCTGCCGCGGACTCCGCCATCGGCCAGCACGACTGGGCCACGGCGCTGAACGAGCTCGACGCGCGCATCAAGTCGAACCCGCGCGACGTGCAGGCGAAGTTCAAGCGCGCGACCATCCTCGCGCGTCTTGGCCGCGACGACGACGCCATCGAGGCCTTCACCGAACTCACGCAGACCTACCCGGAACTGCCCGAGCCCTATAACAATCTCGCGGCGCTCTACGCGAAGCACGGCCGTTACGACGAAGCCCGCATCGCGCTGGAAACGGCCACGAAGGCGAATCCGTCGTACAGCCTCGCGTGGGAGAATCTCGGCGATCTGTACCTGCGTCTGGCCGACGCCTCGTACCGCCGCGCGAGCACGCTCGGCCATACGAGCGGCCCCACGCAGCAGCGTCTCGCCGACATCGAGAAGATCGTCAATCCGCCGAAGTCGAAGAAGGCCAAGGGCGAATCCGGCGCATCGGAGACGGCCACGAGCAAGCACGTGGGCCCGATGCTCGACAATCCGGTGATCCAGTTCGGCGGCCCGACCGGGTCGCTCGCGATGCCGCCGTTCGTGGCGCCATCGAACTAAGCCGCAGCACGCCGCGCGCGGCGTGACTGCGACACGTTTTTCCCCGCACTTCCGAGGATACTCATGAAATGGTTGATGTTGGCGCTCGGCAGCGCCGCCCTGATCGCGAACGCACCCGCCTTTGCGCAGAACGGCCCGCAAGCCGCGCATCCGCAGGTGCTCTTCAAGACCAGTGATGGCGACATTCGCGTCGAACTCTATCCCGAGAAGGCGCCCAAGACCGTCGACAACTTCCTCCAGTACGTGAAGTCCGGCCAGTACAACGGCACGATCTTCCATCGCGTGATCCGCGGCTTCATGATCCAGGGCGGCGGCTACACCACGAGCTTCGTCGAGAAGCCCACGCGCGCGCCGATTCCGCTCGAAAGCAAGAACGGCCTGAAGAACACCACCGGCATGCTCGCGATGGCGCGCACGAGCGACCCGAATTCGGCGACGGCGCAGTTCTTCATCAACACCGTGGATAACGCCAACCTCGACTATCCGAACCCGGACGGCAACGGCTACGCGGTGTTCGGCAAGGTCACGCAGGGTCTCGACGTCGTGAAGAAGATCGAAGCGACGCCCACCACTTCGCGCGGCCCGATGTCCGACGTGCCGCAAACGAACGTCGTGATCCAGTCGGCCACCGTGGTCGGCAAGTAAGCTCACACCCCACCATTCGTCGCGCGGCGCGGCGCCGGCACACGCGAAGGCAGACGCCTCGCCTCGTGCCGAAACCGCACCGCCCTTTCACCCCCCGCCTCAGACACACTCAGGCACCCATAGGCAAAGGATTCCATCATGGTCGAACTGCATACGAACCACGGCGTCATCAAGCTCGAACTGAACGCCGAAAAGGCGCCGAAGACGGTCGCTAACTTCCTTAACTACGTGAACAGCGGCCACTACAACGGCACGGTGTTCCACCGCGTCATCGACGGCTTCATGATCCAGGGCGGCGGTTTCGAAGCCGGCATGAAGCAGAAGCCGACCGAAGCGCCGATCGAAAACGAAGCGAACAACGGCCTGAAGAACGTGCGCGGCTCGATCGCGATGGCACGCACCAACGACCCGCATTCGGCGTCGGCGCAATTCTTCATCAACGTCGCCGACAACGACTTCCTGAACCACTCGTCGCCGACGCCGCAAGGCTGGGGCTACGCCGTGTTCGGCAAGGTCGTCGACGGCCTGGACGTGGTCGAGAAGATCAAGTCGGTCAAGACGGGCTCGAAGGGCTTCCATCAGGACGTGCCGGTCGACGACGTCGTGATCGAGAAGGCTGTCGTCGTCGAATAACGCAACAGGGCGCTCGCTTCATCGATGCTGCAGGACAAGGCACTCAGACACGCCGCCGCGGGCGTGCCCGGCGAGGGCAAGCGCCCTCATGCGGCGCGCCCGTTTCTCTTCATCTCGGACCTGCATCTGAATGAAGCGATTCCGCACACGGTCGCCGCGTTCGAACACTTCATCCATGTGACGGCCGATCAGGCCGACTCGGTGTTCATACTCGGCGACCTCTTCGAATACTGGATCGGCGACGACATGCTCGCCAATCCGTTTTTCGCGCGCATGGCCGCGTTGATGCACACGCTCTCCGAGCGCGGCATCGCGCTGTACATCATGCATGGGAATCGCGATTTCCTGATGGGCAAACGCTTCATGAAAGCGGCGGGCGCGATCTGGCTGCCCGACCCCATCGCGATCACCGCGTTCGGCACGCGCATCGCGCTCGCGCACGGCGACGCCATGTGCACCGACGACCGCGGCTATCAGTTCTTCCGCAAATTCGCGCGCAACCGGCTGCCGCAACTGCTGTTTCTCGCGTGGCCGTACCGCTGGCGCATCGCACTCGCCGAACGCGCGCGACGCGCGAGCGAGGAACGTCGCGACGGGCCGTCGCTGCCGAAATACGATGTGACGGCGAAAGGCGTCGCGGCGCTGTTCAAGCGCGCTCGTGCGAACACGATCATTCACGGGCATACGCACCGGCCCGCGCGTCATCAGGAACCCGGCGGCACACGCTGGGTGCTGCCCGACTGGGATCTCGACCACGGCAAGCCGCGCGGCGGATTGTTGCGCGTGGACGCGGAAGGGTTCAGGATGTTGCCGCTCGATTGAGGGGCGCGGGGCTCGGTACATCGGACCGGAAATAAAAACAGCCGCTTGAAGCGGCTGTTTTACCTTACGACGCGTTATGAACGTATCGGGTGCTACGCGCTCAAACCCGCGCCGCAGCCTCATCGCGCGTCTGCGCCTGCTCACCCTCACGCGCCGCCGCGCCGCCTTCAAAACCCGCCGAAAGACGGCGCAATTCCGCGAGCGCGGCATCCGCGCCATGCAGCGCTTCGAGACGGGCGCCCAGCCGTTCGAGCGCGACCACGATCGCGTCGACGCGTTGCGTCTGCGTCGCCGCGTGATCGATCAGGCCGTGAATAGCCAGCGACACCGGATCGTCGGCGTTCGGCGAGATGCCGTACGCGCAGAAGCCCTCGCGCGCGGATGCGGCCTTCGCCTGCTGCGGCGGCGTCTTCGCGGGCGCGACGATACGCGCCGGATTCCCCACCGCCGTCGCGCCCTCGGGCACCGGCTTCACGACCACGGCATTCGAGCCGATCTTGGCTTGCGCGCCCACCGTGAAGCCGCCGAGCACCTTTGCGCCCGCGCCCACGATCACGCCCGCGCCGAGCGTCGGGTGACGCTTGGCGCCCCGCGTCAGCGAGGTGCCGCCGAGCGTCACGCCCTGATAGATCGTGCAATCGTCGCCGACTTCCGCCGTCTCGCCGATCACGACGCCCATGCCGTGATCGATGAACACGCGCCGGCCGATGGTCGCGCCCGGATGGATCTCGATGCCGGTGAGAAAGCGCGCGAGCTGCGAGACGTAACGCGCGAGCCAGCGGCGCTTCGCGAGCCAGCAGGCATGCGCGAAACGATGCAGCACGAGCGCGTGCAGCCCCGGATAACAGGTGAGGACTTCCCAGGCGCTGCGAGCGGCGGGATCGCGCTCGCGGATCGTGGCGATATCTTCGCGAAGTCTCTTGAACATGGCTTTCACACGCTTCGAACGTGAGGAACAGGGGAATCGGCTGCGCGTCGCCCACTCGGGGCGCGCACGGCTCGCGCGTGGCGTCGGGAAACTCGGGATACGCAGGAAATCGCGGTCGATGGCGGACGATTCCGCCTCGCGATCCCTCGGCAATCCCTTAGCAGCCACGCTGATTTGCTTGTGATGTGCAGTCGATTGTAGGCCAAAGGCGCGCGTGGCCTGGCAAGTCCACGCGGCCATCAAGGTCGGAGCCGCGACGCTTACTTCGCGCCGTCCTTGCTCTTGAGGAGGATGTGCTTGGCGATGCCGCGCACGATGTTGACTTCCTCGCGCTCGAGCCCCGAACGTGCGAACAGACGCCGCAAACGCGACATCAGCTTCTTCGGATTGGCCGGATCGAGAAAATCGAGCGCGATCAGCGCGTTTTCCAGATGCACGTACATGCGCTCGATATCGTCGCTCGTGGCGAGCGGCGTGCCTGCATCCGGCGTGCCGGCGGTCGGCAGCGCGGCACCCGGCGAGTCCTCGGACAGATACGCGAGGCGCAGTTCGTAGGCCAGCACCTGCACGGCCTGCGCGAGGTTGAGCGAGCTATAGGCCGGATTGGCGGGAATGTGCGCGAGCGCCGTGCAGCGCTCGACGTCCTCGTTCGACAGGCCGGTGCGCTCGTTGCCGAACACCAGCGCGATGTCGCCGTGCGCGACCTGACGGCAGGCGTCCTGCACCGCGTGACGCGGCGCGGCCGGCGGCGGCCCGTATTCACGCGTACGCGCCGTGAGCGCGAGCGACCAGGACGAGCCCGCGAGGGCGTCGGCGAGCGTGGGGACGATGTGGGCGGCGGCCAGCACGTCGTCGGCGCCGCTGGCCATGGCGATCGCCTCGGGATCGCAGTGCACCTGCGGCACGCGCGGCGCGACCAGCACGAGCCGCGAAAAACCCATCGTCTTCAACGCGCGCGCCGCAGCGCCGACGTTGCCCGGATGGCTGGGCTCGACCAGCACGAAACGCGTGGACGTGAAACCGCCGCGCAGCGGCTCGTGTGCCGCATCGGCGGCGTGTGAATCGGGGTGCTCCAAGATGAATCTCGTACGGCGTGGTCAGTGAAGCATCTATGTTAGCGCGGCTCGCGCGCCGGGCCTATTGGGGACGGCGCGGAGCAAGCCCGCCAGCACCGCCCCGGCATCGCCCGAGCACCGCTCGCATTCCGCCCATCCGAAGTCCCCCGAAGCCGACCGGAAATCGGGTAAAATGCCAGATTCGCGCGCGTTTTCCGGCCGTCAGACTGACCGGAAAACCGGGCCCGCAAGGCCGCCGCGCCCCGTTCTTATTCAATTCGTCTCCGTTGGCGGGACAGGTTCCGCGGCCGCCAGGCCCGCGCCCTGTCCAATCGTTAGACGCTTTATCTTTCGCACCACCGGTGCGCGTGCCGATGCGCGCGCCGGACAACAAGGATCCAGGCTCATGCATCCCATGCTCAACATCGCTGTCAAGGCCGCGCGCCGCGCCGGACAGATCATCAACCGCGCGTCGCTCGATCTCGACCTCGTGCAGGTCGCGAAGAAGCAGCACAACGATTTCGTCACGGAAGTCGACAAGGCGGCCGAAGCCGCCATCATCGAAACGCTCACCACCGCCTACCCCGACCACGCGATCCTCGCCGAAGAATCCGGCGAATCGGCCAACGAGTCGGAATACCAGTGGATCATCGATCCGCTCGACGGCACCACGAACTTCATCCACGGCTTCCAGTACTACTGCGTCTCGATCGCGCTCGTGCACAAGGGCATCGTCACGCAGGCCGTGGTCTATGACCCGACCCGCAACGACCTCTTCACCGCCTCGCGTGGCCGCGGCGCGTTCCTGAACGACCGCCGCATCCGCGTGGGCCGCCGCGACCGTCTCGCCGACGGCCTGATCGGCACGGGCTTCCCGTTCCGCGAAAAGGACGGCCTCGACAGCTACTGCGAACTGTTCGCCGCCATGACCAACGCCTGCGCCGGCCTGCGCCGCCCGGGCGCCGCCGCGCTCGATCTGGCGAACGTCGCCGCGGGCCGCATGGACGGCTTCTTCGAACAGGGCCTCAAGCCGTGGGACGTCGCCGCGGGCGCGCTGCTGGTGACGGAAGCCGGCGGCCTGATCGGCAACTACACGGGCGACTCGGACTTCCTGCACGTCGGCGAAATCGTCGCGGGCAACCCGAAGATCTACGCGCAAATGGTGCCGATCCTCTCGAAGTACACGCGCGTCAAGAAGGAAGCCTGAGCGCGCTGAGCCGCCGCCGCATCAAAGCGGCAACGCAGCCGCGAGCGTCCCGCATGAAGCTGTAAGGCGATTGCGAGGAACACTGCGGCGCGCGGCGGCGCGTGTCACAATCCGGGAAACTGCAAAGCGGCACGGATCAGGACGAGCAAGGCAGCGGGGACAAGCGTCGAATCGGCAGCGCGTACTCGCGCCGCGCGCCACGCGACACTCACCCGCACCATCAAGCGGCTTCGGCCGCTTTTTTCATCGTTTTTCCGTGCCGGTTTCGTTGTATTGCGTTTCCCGCGCCATGGTCGCCGGGGCCATCGAGCCGTCGTTCAACCGCTCCAACCCGCGATGAAAAAAGGCTTCTACACGATCATCGCCGCGCAGTTCGTTTCGTCGCTCGCCGACAACGCGCTGCTGATCGCGGCAATCGCGCTGCTCACGGTGATCTCGTCGCCGGCCTGGGTCACGCCGCTTCTGCAAATCTTTTTCACGGTTTCGTACGTGCTGCTCGCGCCCTTCGTCGGCGCGTTCGCCGACGCGCTGCAAAAGCGCCACGTGATGTTCGTCTCGAACGCGCTCAAGGCCGCCGGCTGCCTGCTGATGATCGCGGGCGTGCATCCGATGCTCGCGTACGGCGTGGTCGGTTTCGGCGCGGCGGCCTACTCGCCCGCAAAGTACGGAATCCTGACCGAATTACTGCCTGCCGAAAAACTCGTCGCGGCCAACGCGTGGCTCGAATCGGCGACGGTGCTCTCGACCATCGTCGGCACCATGCTCGGCGGCGCGCTCGTGTCGACCTACGCGCAGCGTTTCGTCACGCATCATCCGATGCCGCTGATCCACTCCGCAGCCGATCTCGCGATGCTCGCGGTGATGATCACTTACGCCATCGCGGCGCTCATCAACTTCGGCATTCCCGATACCGGCGCGCGCTATGAAAACCGCCTCAAGGAACCGGCGCGACTGGTCGGCGACTTCGTGCACTGTTTCAACGTGCTGTGGGCCGACAAGCTCGCGCAGATCGCACTGTGGGTCACGACCCTGATGTGGGGCGCGGCCGTGACGCTGCAGTTGCTCGTGCTCAAATGGGCCGACGCCAATCTTGGCCTCACGCTCTCGAAAGCGGCCGTGATGCAGGGCGTGACCGGGCTCGGCATCGCGCTCGGCGCGGGCGCGGCGGCGGCGTGGGTGTCGTTGCGCGCGTCGCTGCGCGTGCTGCCGGTGGGCGTGCTCTGCGGCATCGTGGCGATGGCGATGGCGTTCTACAGCAAGAGCCTGTTCCCGGCCGGCGAAGGCCTGCGCTTCGGCACCTTCGTGCTGCCCTTCTACCTGCTTTTCGCGTATCCGCTGATGATCGCGCTCGGCACGCTCGCGGGCTTTTTCATCGTGCCGATGAACGCGCTGCTCCAGCATCGGGGCGCGACGCTGCTCTCGGCCGGCCATTCGATCGCCGTGCAGAATTTCAACCAGAACCTCGCCGTGCTGATGATGCTCGGCGCCTACGCGCTACTGCTCACGGCGAAGATGCCCGTACAGTGGATCATCGTCGTATTCGGCGTGTTCGTTTCGGGGATGATCTGGCTCGCGATGCGACGGAGTGCCGCGAACGCGCGCGCCGTGGACATGCAGGCGCTCGTCGACGAATGAGCGCGAACACCGCCTGGCGGCATGGCGCGCGCATGCGCTAGCCATCCGGCCAGGTTCACGCGCCCCCCGCGCGGGTTACACTCACGCCCTGAACCTTAAGCAAGACACCGAGGATGGCTACACACACCGCAGGCGCAGCCGACACCGCGCAACACACTCCCATGATGCAGCAATATTTGCGCATCAAGGCCGATCATCCGGGCACGCTCGTGTTCTACCGGATGGGCGACTTCTACGAGCTGTTCTTCGAAGACGCGGAGAAGGCCGCGCGCCTGCTCGACCTCACGCTCACGCAGCGCGGCGCATCGGCGGGCAATCCCATCAAGATGGCCGGCGTGCCGCATCACGCCTGCGAGCAATATCTCGCCAAGCTCGTGAAGCTCGGCGAATCGGTGGCGATCTGCGAACAGATCGGCGACCCCGCCACCTCGAAGGGGCCGGTCGAACGCAAGGTCGTGCGCGTGGTCACGCCCGGCACGCTCACCGACGCGGCCCTGCTCTCCGACAAGAACGACGTCTACCTGATGGCGGTCTGCCCCGGCCACAACCGGCGCGGCGCGACGGTCAACGTCGGCCTCGCGTGGCTCAATCTCGCAAGCGGCGCGCTGCGCCTCGCGGAAGTCGCGCCCGAACAGGTCGCGGCGGCGTTCGAACGCATCCGTCCGGCGGAAATTCTGGTCGCCGAAATGCCCGCGGAGTCGTCGGGCTGGGCGCCGCCATCCGCGAATTCGGGCACGACGCCCGGCGCGCTCACGCGTGTGCCTGCGTGGCACTTCGACGTCGCGTCGGGCCGCCAGCGCCTGTGCGACCAGCTCGACGTGGCGAGCCTCGACGGCTTCGGCGCGCAAACGCTCACGAGCGCCTGCGGCGCGGCCGGCGCGCTGCTGCTCTACGCGGCGGCCACGCAAGGCCAGCAACTGCGTCACGTGCGCAGCCTGAAGGTCGAAGCCGAATCGGAATATATCGGCCTCGATCCGGCCACGCGGCGCAATCTCGAACTCACCGAAACGCTGCGCGGCACCGAGTCGCCCACGCTCTGCTCGCTGCTCGACACTTGCAGCACGACCATGGGCAGCCGTCTGCTGCGTCACTGGCTGCATCATCCGCCGCGCGACGCCGGCATCGCGCAAACGCGTCAGCAAGCCATTGGCGCGCTGCTCGACGCCCCGCCGCCCGCGAGCGTCGATTCCCTGCGCAGCGCGCTGCGCCAGATCGCCGACGTCGAACGCATCACCGGGCGTCTCGCGCTGCTCTCGGCGCGTCCGCGCGACCTGTCGAGCCTGCGCGACACCTTCGCCGCCCTGCCCGCGCTGCGCGAACAGGTCGCGGCCGCAGGCGGCGCGTCGGCGTCGCTCGCGCGCATCGTCGACCTGCTCGATCCGCCGCCCGGCTGCGCCGAACTGCTGCAACGCGCGGTCGCGCCCGAACCGGCGGCCATGATCCGCGACGGCGGTGTGATCGCGCGCGGCTACGACGCGGAACTCGACGAACTGCGCGACATGTCCGAGAACTGCGGCCAGTTCCTGATCGATCTCGAAGCACGCGAACGCACGCGCACGGGCATCGGCAATCTGCGCGTCGAATACAACAAGGTGCACGGCTTCTATATCGAAGTCACGCGCGGTCAGACCGACAAAGTCCCCGACGACTATCGCCGACGCCAGACGCTGAAGAACGCCGAGCGCTACATCACGCCCGAACTGAAGACGTTCGAAGACAAGGCGCTCTCCGCGCAGGAGCGCGCGCTCGCACGTGAGAAAGCGCTCTACGAAGCGCTGCTGCAATCGCTGCTGCCGTATCTGCTCGACTGCCAGCGCGTGGCCGCCGCACTCGCCGAGCTCGACCTGCTGGCCGCCTTCGCGGAACGCGCGCGCGCACTCGACTGGGCCGCGCCGGAATTTTCCGAAGCGCCCGGCATCGAGATCGAGCAAGGCCGTCATCCGGTGGTCGAAGCGCAGGTCGAACAGTTCATCGCGAACGACTGCGTGCTCAACGCGGACCGCAAGCTGCTGCTGATCACCGGCCCGAACATGGGCGGTAAATCGACCTTCATGCGGCAGACCGCGCTGATCGCCTTGCTGGCTTACGTGGGCAGCTACGTGCCCGCGAAGCGCGCGCGCTTTGGTCCGATCGACCGCATCTTCACGCGTATCGGCGCGGCCGACGATCTCGCGGGCGGGCGCTCGACCTTCATGGTCGAGATGACGGAAGCCGCGGCGATCCTCAATGACGCCACGCCGCAAAGCCTCGTGCTGATGGACGAAATCGGGCGCGGCACCTCGACCTTCGACGGTCTCGCGCTCGCGTGGGCCATCGCGCGGCATCTGCTGTCGAGCAACGGTTGCCAGACGCTGTTCGCCACGCACTACTTCGAACTCACGCAACTGCCCGCCGAGTTCGCGCAGGCGGCCAACGTGCATCTTTCGGCGGTCGAGCACGGTCATGGCATCGTGTTCCTGCACGCCGTCAGCGAAGGCCCGGCGAACCAGAGTTACGGCTTGCAGGTTGCGCAACTGGCGGGCGTGCCCAATCCGGTGATCCGCGCGGCGCGCAAGCATCTCGTGCATCTGGAGCAGATGTCGGCGGGCCAGCCCACGCCGCAGCTCGATCTGTTCGCCGCGCCGTCCGCTGCGAGCGAGGACGAATTCGACGCACCCAAACACTACGTCGAAGACGCACCGCAAGCCGAGGAAGATCTCGCGGCGGCGCGTGTCGCCGAGCGTTTGCGCGCGATCGATCCGAACGAACTGCGCCCGCGCGATGCGCTCGACCTGCTGTACGAACTGCATGAGCTGGCCACTGCGCCGGACGCCAAACGCTGAGCGTCGCCCTGCGACGCCACCGCGGCCTGCCATACGAGGCCGCGGGCTTGCGCATTCGCGTTATCTGAAAAATGTGCGCGGCATTAGGCGCAAGTCGATCGTCAGACTGGTGCATGCGCTGCGCCTGACTATCAGCATGTTCGGCGTGCTGGGTTCGCTGATTGCGCTCGCGCTGCCCGGTCTCGCGCACGCGCAACCGCAATCGGCTGCGCCCGCTGCCTCGCAACGCTATGCGTTCGCGGTCCTCGCGAACGTCGTCACCGAACCGGGCGACGAAGGCACGCTGCAACGTCTCGTCGATGCGATCGGCCGCGATCCGCAAATTTCCTTCGTGGTCTACGACGGCAATCTCAAAGGCCCGCGCGAATCCTGTGCGGACAGCCTGTACGAGCGTCGTCATGCGCTGCTTTCGGGGTCGCGTCCGCCGCTCATATTCGTGCCCGGCCAGCGTGACTGGGCGAATTGCGGTACGAACGGCAGCGGCGCGTGGGACCCGGTCGAGCGGCTCGATTTTCTGCGTCAGAATTTTTTCGGCGACAGCAATTCGCTCGGCGAAAACCCGCTCACGCTCACGCGCGAAAGCGAAGTGTCGCGCTTTCGGCCTTATCGCGAAAACGCGCGCTGGCAGACCGGCGACACGGTGTTCATCGCGCTGAACGTGCCCGGCGACAACAACCACTATCTGAACGCGGGCGGCCGCAACGGCGAATTCGAAGACCGCGTCATCGCCAACGGCTTCTGGATCGAACACGCGGCCGAATATGCGCGGCGGCGCAACGCGCGCGCCATCGTCATCTTCATGCAGGGCAATGCGATGCCCGAGCATTACGAGCGGCCCGAGCGCTTCGCGTGGCTGCGCTTCAGGCACGCGCAGCGCGACGGTTATACCGAATTGCGGCGCAGCCTCGTCAAGGCGTCCGAGACCTTCCGCGGCCCGATCGTGATCATCAATCCCGACGAGGCGCGGCTCGCGCGCGGTTTCGCGATCGATCAGCCGTTGCGCACCGAGAAGGGCGTCAGGATTGCTAACGTGACGCGCATCTCGGTCGCGCTGCGCGATCCGCTCACGCAGTGGCTACAGATCGACGCGGACATGACACGCCGCACACCGTTGCGCATCAGCGTGCGCGACGTACCGAAACATCTGCCGCTGCTGCCGCCGCAGGAACCGCCGTCGTTGCCCGGCATCAATATGTCGCCGGCTGTGCCGGACATGCCCGAAGTGTCGTCGATGCCCGACGTCACCGAAATTCCCGGCATGCAGCAGGCCCCGGACGTCAATGGTGCGTATGGCGTGAACGGCATGCCCGCTGCGCCCGCGAGCGGTGCGGCCGTGCCACCGGATTGGCCAGGCGCGCCGGCGACTACCGCGCCGGGTGCAGCGTCCTCGCCTTCTTCGGCGTCTTCACTCTCCACGCAGCACCAGCCGCAGTTCGCGCCGCCCTGGGTCGGCCACGGTGCCACACCCGCCAGCAGCGCGGCGCCGAATGACTGAGTGATCAACTGAGCGCACGCGCCTCGATCGAACAGCCGCGCAACACACGCGTAAACGAAAAACGCCGGCCCTGAGGCCGGCGCGTCGACTGATCGGCGAGATCAGTGCAGGGTAGGTTTCGAGTCGGCTTCGTCGCCGTCGTCTTCCTCGTCTTCGTCGATGACTTCGAGTCCGTCCGCGCCATGCGCGTGCTCATGCTCGATTTCGTCTTCCGTCGCCTGACGCACTTCCTTCACGGTGAGCGCGAAACGCAGGGCCATGCCCGCGAGCGGATGATTGCCGTCGAGCACGACCTTGTCTTCCGCGACGTCGGTGACGGTGTAGATGAGCGCGTCGAGATCCTCGTCGCCTTCTTCCGGCGTGCCTTCGAACTGCATGCCGACTTCGAGCGGTTCCGGGAAGCGCGTGCGCGGCTCGATCTTCACGAGTTCGGGATCGTACTCGCCAAACGCATCCTGCGGCTCAAGCTGGATCTGGGTCTCGAAGCCCGGCTCCTTGCCGTCCAGCACTTCCTCGATCTTGGGGAACGTGCCATCATAGCCGCCGTGCAGATAGACCATCGGCTCGTCGCTTTCCTCAATCAGATTGCCCTGCGCATCCGATAGCTTGTAAGCGACCGACACGACGGTGTCCTTTGCAATTTTCATTCGATCCTCCAGATTACAGACCTCATTATACGATGCCCAAGCGGTCCCCTGACCACCTGGAGGACGCGCGCAAGCAGCGCGCCCCCTCCTCCCCGGCACGCCCCGCGCCTGACACCCCCACGCCGCTGCTAAACGGCCTGAGTCCGGCGCAGTTCATGAAGCAATACTGGCAGAAAAAGCCGCTCTTGATCCGCCAGGCGATACCCGGCATCGAAGCGCCGCTCTCGCGCGACGAGTTGTTCGCGCTCGCCGACAGCGACGACGTCGAATCGCGCCTCATCACGCATTTCCGCAAGCGCTGGTCGCTCGAACACGGCCCTTTCTCGCCCGACGATCTGCCGACGCCGAAAACGCGTCAATGGACGCTGCTCGTGCAAGGCGCCGATCTCCATGACGACCGCGCCCGCGCGCTGCTCGAACGCTTTCGCTTCGCGCCCGACGCGCGCCTCGACGATCTGATGATCTCGTATGCGAGCGATGGCGGCGGCGTCGGCCCGCATTTCGATTCGTACGATGTGTTTCTCCTGCAGGTGCACGGCAAGCGCCGCTGGCGCATTGGCGCGCAGCGCGACCTCTCGTTGCAGGAAGGCATGCCGCTGAAGATTCTCGCGAATTTCGAGCCCGAGGAAGAATGGGTGCTGGAACCCGGCGACATGCTCTATCTGCCGCCGCATATCGCGCACGACGGCGTGGCCGAGGGCGAGTGCATGACCTGCTCGATCGGCTTTCGCTCGCCTTCCACGTCGGAGCTCACGAACCAGTTTCTTTACTGGCTCGCCGAACGTGGCGCAGACGATGCCGCACAACCCGGCGCGAAAGCGGGCAAGAACGGGCTTTATCGCGACCCGGATCAGCCCGCCGTGACGCATCCCGCGCAATTGCCCCCGGCACTTGTGGAGCGCGTTGCGTCCGTGCTTGCTAAAGTGCGTTGGAGCGACGCCGATGTGTCGTCGTTCGTAGGCTCGTACCTTTCGGAACCGAAGGCCAATGTGGTCTTCGACGCCCCCGAAAAACCCCTCGACGAGGCCCGTTTTGTTGCGCGCGCCGCGAAAAGCGGGATAAGACTCGACCGCAGGACAATCCTGCTTTACGATGCGCGGTCGTACTACCTGAACGGGGAACAGTACTTGCTCAGAGAAGCCCGAAAGTGGCTGCCGGCCTTGGCTGACAACCGCTTTCTGGATGGGAAACGCTTTGTAACACTCTCACACGATTCGTGTGTGACAGCGTTACTACACGAATGGTATTGTGCGGGCTGGATACGGACCGGAGAGCTTGCGTAAGCGCTTCGGACTGTTATACCGTACTAATATAGTGCTTGTATGAGAAAGACAACGTATTGTCCCCGGATTTGTCGACGGTCGATACGAAAGTGCCTATAATTTCCGCCCAGGCCGTAGGGAAGATTCACGCTCTTGCAGTGCATCTCCACCAGCGGCTCAGGTCGGTGTTGGGGCACATTTACCGGTATTATTTTGCGCTGTTGCTTACCTTTAACCATAAAAGGACGTGATCATGAAGAAATCCCTCCTCGTAGCATCCCTGCTGGCAGCTGTTGCACTCGCTGCGTGCAACAAGAGCAGCGACCAAGCCGCTGCGCCGGCTAGCGACGCAACGGCTGCTTCGGCACCGGCTGCTGCCGCTTCGGACGCTGCTGCTGCTGCTTCGGGCGCTGCTGCTGCTGCGAGCGACGCTGCTGCTTCGGCTACGGCTGCTGCTTCGGACGCTGGCGCTGCTGCTTCGGACGCAGCCGCTTCGGCAGCTGCTCCGGCATCGGGCGCAAGCCAGTAAGCTGCATTCGCGCGAGGCCCGTGCAGAGCTTCGGCTCCAGCGGGCATCGCAGCGAACCGCGGTGCAGCCTGACGACATCGTCAGTCGCACAGCGGGCAAGCAAAAAAGCCACGAACGCAAGTTCGTGGCTTTTTTGTTTTCCATCGTGATTGCATGATGCGTCGCGCATGTAACAACCGCGACGCATCTGCAAGCGTGTATTACGCGCGCAGCCTGATTAGCCGGCTTGCCCGCCCTCTTCTTCCTCGCCTTCGAAGAACGCCTGCACGACTTCGATTTCGCGCGTGCGCTTGAACGGCGGCAGACTTTGCCAGATACGGCGTCCATACGGCTTATCGACGAGACGCGTATCGCAGATCATCAACACGCCGCGATCGGTCTCCGCACGAATCAAGCGCCCTGCGCCCTGCTTGAGCGTGATTACAGCTTGCGGAAGTTGATGTACCGCAAACGGACTCAAACCCTTCTTGGTCAGCGCATCGAGTCGCGCAGCGAGCACGGGATCGTCGGGCGGCGCGAACGGCAGCTTGTCGATGACGACGAGCGAGAGCGCATCGCCACGCACGTCGACGCCTTCCCAGAAGCTCTGGCTGCCCACGAGGATCGCATTGCCGTACGCGCGGAAGCGCTCCAGCAGCTCGGTACGGCTCGCGTCACCCTGCACGAGCAAGGGCGTATTCCAGCCGCGCGCCTCGATCGTATCGCGCAGCTTCGTCGCAATACGGTCGACTGCGCGCAGCGTCGTGCACAGCATGAACACGCCGCCGCCCGATGCCTCGATCGCCGGCAACGCGGCATCGAACACAGCGTCGGTGAACTGCGGCGACGACGGCTGCGGCATGTTGCGCGGCACGTACAGCAAGCCTTGCTGCGGATAATCGAACGGGCTCGGCAAGGTCATCGAACGGCGCGAACTCAAGCCCATCTGCGCCGCGTAGTGCGTGAAGTCGCCGCGCACCGACAGCGTCGCCGACGTGAAAATCCACGTGCGCGGCACGCCCGCGCGCTGCTTCGCGAAAATCGGCGCGACCGAGAGCGGCGTCTCGTGCAACTGCACCGTATGCGAGAACACTTCGACCCAGCGGACCTTTTCGTCGTCGCCCGGGTGATCGTTGGCGGCCTCTCCCTCGCCTTCGGGCTTGCGCGCCGGCTCGGCCACCGCGGCGCCAGTCCAGCCCGCGAGGATGCCCTGTAGCTCGCGCGCGCGGCGCAGGCAGGTGCCCAGCGATTCCGCGCGTTCGGCCTGACCCGCCAGCGCCGTGGCGAGCGTGCCCAGTTCGGTCTGCAACGCATCGAGCGCATCGAACAGCGGATGGTCCTCGGGCAACTGCGTGATCGAGAGCCGCAGCGAATCTTCCTTGAACGCAAGACGCACGTCGCGCGCGGCGCGTTCGACGCCCGCTGCCAGCTTCACCCACTCCACCGCATCGCGCGCATGCGCGAGACCTTCTGCGACACAATCGCGCGCGAGTTCGAGGAACTGCGCCGTCGAGAGCGTCTCGCCGAAGAACAGCGTGGCGGTTTCGGGCAACTGATGCGCTTCGTCGAAGATGATCGTGTTCGCGCTCGGCAGCAGTTCGGCCATGCCGGTGTCGCGCAGCATGATGTCGGCGAAGAACAGATGGTGATTGACCACCACGATGTCCGCCTGCTGCGCTTCGCGGCGTGCCTGCATCACGAAGCAATCCTTGTAATGCGGACACTCCTGACCGAGGCAGTTATCGCGCGTCGAGGTGACCATCGACCACACGGCCGCCGTCTCGGGCACGCTCGCGAGTTCGGCCTTGTCGCCCGAACGCGTGATCTTCGCGAAGCGGATGATCTCCTGCAGATACGAGGTTTCCTGGCGCGACGGCAAGCGGCCGTTGTCGGCCGTGCGCTGCAAATAGTAGTGACACAGATAGTTCGAGCGACCCTTGAGCATCGCCACGCTCACGGGCACCGCGAGCGCGTCGCGCACGGTCGGAATGTCGCGGGCGAAAAGCTGATCCTGCAAGTGCTTCGTGCCCGTGGAGACGATCACCTTGCCGCCCCACAGCATGGCCGGCACGAGATAGGCGTAGGTCTTGCCCGTGCCCGTCCCCGCTTCGACGATCAGTGTGTTGTCGCCCGACTCGCCGGCGCCCGATGCGTCGTCGCCGTTCGCGGAGGCCGGTACGGGCGCGCCACGTTCCAGACGCCGCGCCGGGCGCGACTGCAACTCGAACGCGGCGGGATCGGGCTGCGCCTGCGCGGCGGCTTCCATCGCGGCCGCGACGGCGCTCGCCATCTCGATCTGCGCGGCACGCGGACGATAACCATCGATCTCGCGTGCGAGCAGGCCGTCGGCGGCAAAGAGTTCCTGGAGTTCGGCGGCGCGACGCGTGCTCAGCGCGGGCGATGCGGCTTGCGCGGCGCGAGCGTCGCCAGTCCGCGCGCCGCCATCGCGTGCAGACTGGGTTCGGGAAACGGTCGTTGAATTCAAGGCAAGCGGTTCCTGCTCGGTCCTCGAGGCACAGCCCGATTGCGGCCGCGCCCCGGCGCCTGCCGGGACCCGGAATCAGGCGTGCCCGTTCGAGGTCTTCGTTGAATCGGGGTCCAGCTGCAATTGCAGCAGGATGATGTTGTCCTTGAGCTTGAGCTTGCGCCTCTTCAGCTTTTGCAGTTCGAGATCGTCGAAGTCCGACTTCTCACAGAGCCTCTCGATCAGACGATTGAGATCGCCGTGTTCCGATTCCAGTTGCAGAATGCGGTCACGAAGGACCTCGCCTTTGACTTCACGATGCTCGCGCATGCTCGCCTCCTCGTCATGATCGGCGCACGCCGTGCGAAGAGGCGCGCGCCTGAGGTTGCTGACCGGCTGAAAAAGCGGAGTGCTACTTGCCCTGCGATTGCTGCTGCTGTTGCTGCTGTTGTTCCTGCTGCTGCTTCTGTTGCGCCTGCTGCTGCGCCTTCTCAGCCGCCTGTTTCTGACGCGCTTCCACGTCAGCCTTATGCTTCGCCGCCTCGTCCTGCTTCTGCTGGAAGCGTTCAGCCTTGTCGGCGCGTTCCTGCGCCTTCTGCTGACCTTGCGCGCGCGCCTGCTCCAGTTGCTTCTGGTAGTCCGACTGCTTCTTGTCGTACGCGGCCTGATTCGCCGCGCGCTGCGACTGAGCCTGTTCGCCCTGACGCTGCGCCTGATCCAGCGCATGCTGACGCTGCTTGTCCTGATACGCCTGCGCGTTCGCGGCGCGCTGCGGCGCTTCGGCCTGACGCTGAGCCTGATCGAGCGCGTGCTGACGCTGCTTGTCCTCGAAGGTCTGCGAACTCTTCGCCTCGTTCGCGGCCCGCTGCGGCGCGTCGGCTTCGTCGCGCGCGCGTTGCAGGGCGGCCTGCTCGTCGCGGCGGCGCGCGTTGTCGGCGCGCTGTTCTTCGTCGAGCTGCAACTGCTGATGGCGGATGTCCGCCTGCACCACGCGCATCGCGTCGCGCGCCTTGCCAAGACAGTGATTCACGAAGAACGTGTCGTAGCAATTGTGCTGCGCCACGCCGTATTGGTAGTTGTTCTCCGCCGTGCGGCGGTCAAGCACCTTCTGACGCGCGCCAAAATCGTTCTGCACCCCGGCATTCGCCGCGCCCGAAGCCGCAAGCGGCGCCGAAGCGCCCGAGCCGATCGGACCGCCTACTTCGACCGGGCTCGTGGCTTGCGCACCGCTAGCCGCGCCGCCTTGGGCGGCCTCATCTTGCGCGAGGGCCGGAACGTTCGCCATCGCCAGCAACGCGACGGCACAAACCGCCGCGCGGGCGGAGGTCCGCCATGCAGCGCCTTCGCGCGCAACGGACCGGACAGGTGACAAACGGGATGGGATCAACGTCTTCTGAGGGCAGCGGAACATGGGGGAAATTCTAACACCCCCCGACTCGAGCGCCCGGCCATTTATGGCAAAATGCCCCGCTCCACCGGCCAGCGGGCGTTCCCTCGCGGGTGCGCTCCGCCCGGTCGTCGGACCGAAAACCGGACTGCAAACCGATCCTCGCAGGAATATCCAGACCCTATGACGGAAACCGTAGCACTCAAGATCGTCCAGCGTATCGCCACTGAACTGAGCGTTCAACCGCGCCAGGTGGCGGCCGCCGTCCAGCTTCTCGACGAAGGAGCGACCGTTCCGTTCATCGCCCGCTACCGCAAGGAAGTCACGGACAATCTCGACGACACCCAGCTGCGCACGCTCGAAGAGCGTCTGCTGTATCTGCGCGAACTCGAAGAACGCCGCGCCACGATCCTCGCGAGCATCGACGAGCAAGGCAAGCTCACCGACGAGCTGCGCACCGCCATCGAGACCGCGGACAGCAAGCAGGTCCTCGAAGACCTCTATCTGCCGTACAAGCCCAAGCGCCGCACGCGCGCGCAGATCGCCCGCGAAGCCGGTCTGCAGCCGCTCGCCGACGCGCTGCTCGCCAATCCGCTGCTCGATCCGCAGACGGAAGCCGCGCAGTACGTGGACGCGGAGAAAGGCGTGGCCGACGTGAAGGCCGCGCTCGACGGCGCGCGCGACATCCTCTCCGAACAATTCGGCGAAACGGCCGAACTGCTCGGCAAGCTGCGCGACTGGCTGCAAAACCAGGGCGTGGTGACGTCGACCGTGATCGAAGGCAAGGAGAAAGAGGAAGGCGAGAAGTTCCGCGACTACTACGACTACTCCGAGACCATCAAGACCGTGCCGTCGCACCGCGCGCTCGCGCTGTTCCGCGGCCGTAACGCGGGCGTGCTGATGGTCAAGCTGGGCCTCGGCGGCGAACTCGACACGCAGACGCCGCATCCGGGCGAAGGCCATATCGCGCGCCACTTCAACATCGCGAATCTGGGCCGCCCCGCCGACAAGTGGCTCGCCGACGTGTGCCGCTGGTGCTGGCGCGTGAAGGTGCAGCCGCACCTCGAAAACGAACTGCTCACGAATCTGCGCGAGCTGGCCGAGACCGAGGCGATCCGCGTGTTCGCGCGCAACCTCAAGGATCTGCTGCTGGCCGCGCCGGCCGGCCCGAAGGCTGTGATCGGCCTCGATCCGGGTCTGCGCACGGGCGTGAAGGTGGCCGTGGTCGACCGCACGGGCAAGCTGCTCGCGACCGACACGATCTATCCGCACGAACCGCGCCGCGACTGGGACGGCTCGCTCGCGAAGCTCGCGCGCATCGCCGCGCAGACGCAGGCCGAACTCGTCAGCATCGGTAACGGCACGGCTTCGCGCGAGACCGACAAGCTCGCGAGCGAACTGATCGCGAAGCATCCCGAACTGAAGCTGCAGAAGATCGTCGTGTCCGAAGCCGGGGCGTCGGTTTATTCGGCGTCCGAACTAGCGGCGAAGGAATTTCCGGAACTGGACGTATCGCTGCGCGGCGCCGTGTCGATCGCGCGCCGTCTGCAAGACCCGCTCGCCGAACTCGTGAAGATCGAGCCGAAAGCGATCGGCGTCGGCCAGTATCAGCACGACGTGAACCAGCGCGAACTCGCGCGCTCGCTCGATGCCGTGGTCGAGGACTGCGTGAACGCGGTGGGCGTCGATGCGAATACGGCGTCGGTCGCACTGCTCGCTCGCGTGTCGGGCCTGAACTCGACGCTCGCGCGCAATATCGTCGATTACCGCGATGCGAACGGTCCGTTCCCCTCGCGCGAGCATCTGAAGAAGGTGCCGCGTCTCGGCGATAAAACCTTCGAACAGGCCGCGGGCTTCCTGCGCATCAACAGCGGCGAGAATCCGCTCGACCGTTCGTCGGTGCACCCGGAAGCGTATCCGGTCGTCGAGCGCATGCTCGCGAAGATCCAGCGCAATATCGGCGACGTGCTCGGTAGCCGTGAAGCGCTCTCGGGTCTCTCGCCCGCTGAATTCGTCGATGAGCGTTTTGGTCTGCCGACCGTGCGCGACATTCTCTCCGAGCTCGAAAAGCCGGGCCGCGATCCGCGTCCCGAGTTCAAGACGGCAACGTTCCGCGATGGCGTCGAGAAGGTCTCGGATCTCGTGCCGGGCATGGTGCTCGAAGGCGTCGTGACCAACGTGGCGGCGTTTGGCGCGTTCATCGACGTGGGCGTGCATCAGGACGGTCTCGTGCACGTCTCGGCGCTGTCGACGAAGTTCATCAAGGATCCGCACGAAGTCGTGAAGGCCGGTCAGGTCGTGAAGGTGAAGGTGCTCGACGTCGACGTGAAGCGTCAGCGGATCGCGCTCACGATGCGTATGGATGACGATCCCGCAAGCGCGGCGCAGCGCGCCGGTGGCGGCGCGGGCAATGGCGGCAGTCGCGATCGCAATGATCGCGGCGGCAACGCGAATCGCGGCGGTCAACGTTCGCGCGGCGAGGAGCCGGTGAACGCGATGGCTGCGGCGTTTGCGAAGCTCAAGCGCTAACGTAGGCCGCACGCGGCGCGGGCCGCACACCATGCAAGCCCGCGCCGCGCGTGAACCGCGCAATTCAAGCGCAACAAAAAAGCCGCCCAAGGGCGGCTTTTTTGCATCTTGAAGCTGACGATCAAATCTCGATCTTCGTCCCCAGTTCCACCACGCGATTCGCGGGAATGCTGAAGAAGTCAGTCGGCTTCGCGGCATTCTGGTGCATCCACGCGAACACGCGCTCGCGGAAGATCGACATGCCTGGCAATTGCGTCGGCACCACCGTCTCGCGCGCGAGGAAGAACGACGTGTCCATCATCTCGAACGACATGCCTTCGATACGCCCAATCTCCTCGAGCACGGCCTTCACGTCCGGCGTTTCGTTGAAGCCGTAATCGGCCTTCACGAGATAGAGACCGCCGCCGATATCCTTCACGCTCACGCGCTCCGCGTTCGACACGTACGGAATATCGCGAATCTTGAACGTGAGGAAAATCGTGCGTTCGTGCAGCACCTTGTTGTGCTTCAGGTTATGCAGCAGGCTCACCGGCACGAGCGTGTCGCTGCCCGTGAGATAGATCGCGGTGCCGGAAACACGATGCGGCGGATGCGCGAGCAGACCTTGCAGGAACGGCATCAGCGGAATGCCGTCGGCGGCCGTGCGCTCCTTCACGATCATGCGGCCCTTGAACCACGTCATGAGCAGGAAGAACAGCAGCGCGCCGATACCGAGCGGCAGCCAGCCGCCCTCTTCGACCTTGAGCAGATTCGCGCCGAAGAAGCCGAGGTCGATGATCAGCAGGCCCGCTATGATGAGCCCGACCAGCCACTTGTTCCACTTCCACAGCTTCGTCATCACGACGCTCACGAGGATCGTGGTCATCACCATGGTCGCGGTCACGGCGATGCCGTACGCGGCGGCGAGGTTATCGGAGCTCTTGAAGCCCACCACGATGCACAGAATGATGAACAGCAGCATCCAGTTCACGACCGGCACATAGATCTGGCCGATGGCGAGATCCGACGTGTGCAGCACCTTCATGCGCGGCACGTAGCCCAGCAGAATCGCCTGGCTCGTCAGCGAGTACGCGCCCGAGATCACGGCTTGCGAAGCGATCACCGTGGCGACCGTCGAGAGCACGACGAGCGGCAAGAGCGCCCAGTCCGGCGCCAGCAGGAAGAACGGATTTTCGATCGCGCGATGATCCTGCATCAGCAGCGCGCCCTGACCGAAGTAGTTGATCACCAGCGAAGGCATCACGAGGCCGTACCACGCGCAGCGGATCGGCTTCGCGCCGAAGTGGCCCATGTCGGCGTAGAGCGCTTCCGCGCCGGTCAGCACCAGCACGACCGAGCCGAGCACCACGTAGGCCTGCAGCAGGTGCGCGCTCATGAACGAGATGGCGTAGTACGGATTGAGCGCCGCGATCACGCCCGGCTGCTGCACGATGCGCGCGGCGCCGAGCACGGCGATGGTGATGAACCAGATCACCATGATCGGCCCGAACAGGCGGCCGACGAGCGCGGTGCCGTGGCGCTGGATCCAGAACAGCGCGATCAGGATCACCATCGTCAGCGGCAGCACGAGATGTGCGAGCTTGGGCGCGGCGATCTCCAGACCTTCGACCGCCGACATCACCGAGATGGCCGGCGTGATCACCGCATCGCCGTAGAACATGCAGGCGCCGAAGATGCCCAGCGCCGTGAGCACCACGACCGAGCGGCTCTTGCGGTCGAGCGAGCGCAGCGCGAGCGCCATGAGCGCGAGCACGCCGCCTTCGCCGTTGTTATCGGCGCGCATCACGATGAGGACGTATTTGACGCTGACGACGATCATGATCGCCCAGAACAGCAGCGAGATGACGCCAAGGATGGACGTGTTGGTAAGCGGAATGCCGTGAGAAGGGCTGAACGCCTCTTTCAGGGAGTACAGCGGGCTCGTGCCGATATCGCCGAACACCACGCCGATGGCCGCTACGGCCAGGGAAGGTAGCGGCTGTTTTGCCACGTGCGTGCTAGTTGTCATATACGCAGAGATCCGTTTGAGGCGGAAAAATTCGAGCGCTATTCTAAACCGGCTGCGGGTGGAACCAGAGTACACGTTGCGACCCCGCGACGTACTCTTGTCCCCGCGCAGTTTAGCATTCGCGCTTTGCAGCAGTCTGCCGTCTGCGCCCCGGCGGGCGAACTGGCCCATCGGAGCGCACCGCGACAGCAAAAAAAACGGAGCCTCGAAAGGCTCCGTTCATGGCCTGGCCGCGCCGCGCAGACCCGTAGGCCGCGGCGGCGCGCCAACGCGCTCAACCCTGCGAGTTCTGCTGCTGGGCTTGTTGCAGGCCGCGCTTGATCCACGCGCCGAGGTTGTGAGGACGCACCGTGTCCCACTCCTCGAACGGCTGGTGAATCCAGGGATTCGTCGGCAGATGCTGGACGAAATAGTCCGGCTTCACCTTCGAGCAGCCCTTGTACCAGAGCACCGCCGAGCGCACGCCGGTCACCGCCGGATAACGCTCCTTCAGGTGATCCTGCACGCGCGCGAGCGTGACGCCCGAATCGACGAGGTCGTCGACCAGCAGCACGTTGCCTTCGAGGTGACCGCGCGTCATCGTGATGTACTGCGCGATGTCGAGGTCGCCCTGCTCCGTGCCCGCTGCTTCGCGGTACGAGCTGGTCGCGAGAATCGCCAGCGGCAGATCGTAGATGCGCGAGAGCTGGTCGCCCACGCGCAGGCCGCCGCGCGCGAGACACAGGATCTGATCGAATTTCCAGCGCGATTCATGCACCTGAAGCGCGAGCATTTCGATCAGCCGGTGGTATTCGTCCCAGCCGACCCACAGGTTCTTGTCGTCGTTGCGCGGGTCCATCATTTGAATCATTTTTGCTTCTACCTTCTTGCCACTTAGACCTTGAACGGATGACGCAGCAGGATCGTTTCGTCGCGATCCGGGCCGGTCGAGACCATGTCGATCGGCACGCCGGCGACTTCCTGCACACGCTTCAGGTATGCCTGCGCGCTCTGCGGCAGCGCATCGAACTGCGTGATGCCGATGGTGCTTTCCTTCCAGCCCGCGAAGGTCTCGTAGACCGGCTCGCAGGCCGCCACTTGCGAGGCGCCGCGCGGCAGGATGTCCACGTCCTGGCCGTCGACCTTGTAGCCGACGCAGAGCTTCACTTCTTCGAGGCCGTCGAGCACGTCGAGCTTGGTGATGCACAGGCCCGTCACGCCGTTGATCTGGATCGAGCGGCGCAGCGCGGCGGCGTCGAGCCAGCCGGTGCGGCGCGGACGGCCCGTGACCGAACCGAATTCCTTGCCGACCTTCGCGAGCGTGAGGCCCACTTCTTCCTGGCGGTCAGCGTTGTCGGCGTCATACAGTTCGCTCGGGAACGGACCCGAACCGACGCGCGTGCAGTACGCCTTGGTGATGCCGAGCACGTAGTTGAGCTTTTGCGGACCGACGCCCGCGCCTGCCGAAGCCGCACCTGCGACGCAGTTGCTCGACGTGACGAACGGATAGGTCCCGTGATCGATGTCGAGCAGCGTGCCTTGCGCGCCTTCGAACAGCAGGTTGCTGCCTTCGTTGTTCACGTCGTACAGACGACGCGAAACGTCCGTGACCATCGGCTTCAGGCGTTCGGCGTACGACAGCATCGTGTCGAGCGTCTGCTGATAGTCCACGGCCGGCGCGCCCAGGTACTGGGTGAGCACGAAGTTGTGGTAGTCGAGGTTCTCGCGCAGACGCGCGGCGAACGTTTCCGGCTCGAACAGATCCTGCACGCGCAGACCGCGGCGCGCGACCTTGTCCTCGTACGCCGGGCCGATGCCACGGCCGGTCGTGCCGATCTTCGCGGCGCCGCGCTTGGCTTCGCGCGCCTGGTCGATGGCGATGTGGTACGGGAGAATGAGCGTGGTGGCTTCGGAGATGAAGAGGCGCTTCTGAACGTCGATGCCCGCTTCTTCCAGCTCGCCGATTTCCTTGAACAGGGCTTCGGGCGACAGCACCACGCCGTTGCCGATGTAGCAGGCGACGCCGGCGCGCATGATGCCCGACGGGATCAGTCGGAGAATGGTCTTCTTACCGCCGATGATGAGAGTGTGGCCGGCGTTGTGACCGCCCTGGAAACGCACCACGCCTTGCGCGTGGTCCGTCAGCCAGTCGACGATCTTGCCCTTGCCTTCATCGCCCCATTGGGTGCCCACGACGACGACGTTGCGTCCCGGGGTTACATTCACTGCGCTGGCAGACATGGTGTTTCGTTAGCTGGTTAAAAACGTATTCTACCTGGGTTCGGCGACAAGACCGCCTTTTTTTCCCGAAATTCCAGGAATTTCCTTTTGCACTCAACGGCATGCGCTGCGAGACGCCCTGCCCGGCGCGTGCGCCGGGCGTGGTTCGATGCCCGCTTTGTGGCCGTTTTGTGTCCCGGCGCGCGCCCGCTTATGCGCGCGCTTCGACCACCCACACGCCGTCGCGCTCGACCAGCGTGCGGTCGCAGGCGAACTCGTCCATGTCGTGATCGTGACCCGGCAGCGCCTGGATGACGACTTCGCCCGCGTCGCGCAGGGCCGCGACGGCGGCGCGCAGCGCCTCGTCGTGCTTCCACGGCGCGAGGATCGCGCTGCTGCGCGCTTCGACCGGCGAAATCCGCGCCACTTCGCGCAGATCGAGCGAGAAACCCGTTGCTGCGCGGGCGCGGCCATAGGCCTCGCCGACCTTGTCGTAACGGCCGCCGCGCGCAACCGCGTTCGGCACGCCGTCGACGTAAGCCGAGAACATCACGCCGCTGTGATACGCGTAACCGCCCAGATCGGCGAGATCGAGTGCCAGTTCCGCGCCCTCGATCTTGCCGACGAGGAACGCCAGGTCGTCGAGCGCGCGCGCGATGCCGGGCAGCGCCGGCAGACGCTTGCGGGCTTCGTCGATCACGCTCGCGTCGCCGTACAGCGTCGGCAGCGCGCGCAGCGCGTCGCGCGTGACCGGCGCGAGGCTCGCCGTGAGTTCGGCCAGACGCGGCACGTCCTTTCCTGCGAGCGCTTCATACAAAGCGTCGCCGAGCGCAGCGGCTGCGGGATCGGCTTCGAAGATCGCCGCGAGCACGCCCGCGTGCGAGAGGTCGAGGCGCACCTGCGTGAGACCCGCGAGGCGCAGCGCATCGAGCATCAGCTGCTGGATTTCGAGGTCGGCTTCGAGGCCGGCGTGGCCGTAGATTTCAGCGCCGATCTGGATCTGCTCGCGCGTGGCGTGCAGGCCGCGCGGCAGCGTGTGCAGCACGTTGCCCGCATAGCACAGGCGCGTCACGCCCTGACGGTTCAGCAGATGCGCGTCGATGCGCGCGACCTGCGGCGTCATGTCGGCGCGCAGGCCGAGCGTGCGGCCCGAGAGTTGGTCGACGAGCTTGAAGGTGCGCAGGTTCAGATCGCGCCCGCTGCCGACGAGCAGCGACTCGAGGTATTCGAGCAGCGGCGGCATCACCATTTCGTAGCCATAGGCGCGGAAGCGGTCCAGCAGGCGGCGGCGCAGTTCTTCGATCTTGCGCGCCTCGGACGGCAGCACGTCGGCGATATTCTCGGGAAGTAACCAGGTCGACATCGGTGAGTCCTACGACAAAAAGGGCCACGCAGGCCGGCGGCGCGCGCGAAGGCGCGCCTCACTCGGGCCATGAACGGACCGGACGATAGAAACGGCGCGCCCCTCGCGGCACGCGCCTTGAATTCAGGTGGCAAGCATCAGCAGCACGAGGCCGAGCGCCATCACGATCAATCCGCCGATCCTGATGTGATGCGGCGGCCGTTCCGCAATTCTACGAAATGTGTCGCGCCACGCCGTCGGAAAGACGAACGGGAACATGCCCTCGATAATCAGCATCAGTGCGATCGCGAGCAACAGGGAACCGGCTATGTCCATGCGGGAAATAGCGCCGCGCACACGCGCGGCGCCCGTGTCTCAATTTAGTGTTTGCGCGGCGCGGCGGGAGCCTGCGGCGCGTCTCCGTTCGGACTGCGCATGAAGCGGAAGAAGTCGCTCGACGAGTCGACCACGACCACGTCGCCCGGCTTGAAGCTCGCGCGGTACGCCTGCATGCTCTGGTAGAAGCGATAGAAGTCCGGGTCGCGGCCGTAGGCCTGCGCAGCGATCGCGGCGGCCTTGCCGTCGCCTTCGCCCTTGATGGCCTGCGCCTGGCTGTACGCGTCGGCGACCGCGGCTTGCTGCTTGCGCTCCGCGTCGTCCTTGATCTGCTGCGCTTCGGCGGCGCCCTTCGCGCGCTGGTCGGCCGCGGCCTGCTCGCGCGCGGCGCTCATGCGCTTGTAGACGCCATTGGCGACTTCCGCCGGATAGTCGATGCGCGTGAGCTCGATATCGACCACGTCGATGCCGAGCGGCGCGGCGGCCGTCTTGAGTTCGTCGCGCGCGGCATGGGCGATGGCTTCCTGCTGCTGAAGCGCATCGGACAGCGAAACCTTCGAGAAGGCGTCGCCGAGTGCGTCGCGCGACAGCGAAGCGAGCCGGTCGGCAAGCGTCTGCGCGTCGCCCTTGGTGGCGGCGAACAGCTTGAGCGGATCGGCCACGCGATAACGCACGATCGGATTCACGAGCAACTCGGACTTGTCCGACGTCGTGTAGCGATCGGCATCAGGCGCGTCGAATGCCTGAATGCGGGTGTCGATGAACGTCGCGGTCTGGAACGGCGGCGGCAGCTTCACGTGCAGGCCCGGCTCCGCGAGCGTGGCCTTCGAGCCGCCCGACGAGGACAGCACGGCCACGTGACGCGGATCGACGACGAACACCGACGACGAAGCCAGCAGCACCACCACCACGAAGGCGACGACGAACGCAATGATCTTGTTCATATCGGCGCTCCGTTATTGCACGTCGTCTTCGCGGCCGCGCGAACGCAGGGCGTCGCGCGAACGGAAGGCATCGCTGGCCGCTTGCGCGGCGTCGCTGGCCGAAGGTGCGGGCGCCGCGCTCTGCTGGGCGCCTTGCGGTGCGCTCTGCGGCTGCGCGCCCTGCGACTGCGTGTCGCTGCTCGTGGCCGGCGCGGCGGCGCCGTTCGCATCGGGTGCCGAGGCGGCATTCGGCGCCGTGACCGCAGGCGCGGACGACGCACCCGCCGCTGCGGCGGCTCGCTGACGCGTGGCCTCGACGAGCTTGTCGAGCGGCAGATAGATCACGTTGTTGCCCGACTTGCTGTCGACGAACACCTTCGTCGCATTCGAGTAGATCTGTTGCATCGTGTCCAGGTACATGCGCTCGCGAATCACGGCCGGCGCCTTCGCGTATTGCTCGTAGACGCTGTTGAAACGCTGGGCGTCGCCCTGCGCCTGCGCGACCACGCGGTCGCTGTAGGCCTTGGCATCGTCGATCAGACGCGCGCCGTCGGCTTGCGCACGCGGCAGCAGCTGATCGGCGTAAGCCTGGGCGTCGCGCTTCGCACGCTCGCGGTCCTGATGCGCCTTCGCTTCGTCGTCGAACGCGGCCTGCACCTGGTCGGGCGCGGTGACGCTCTGGATCGTCACGCCCGTCACGCCGAGACCGGTCTTGTATTCGTCGAGCGCGTGCTGAATGGTGTCGGCCAGTTGCGCGCGGATCGGCTCGCGGTCGGCGTAAAGCAGATCGTTGGTGCTGCGCGCGCCCACCACCGTGCGCACCGCCGCCTGCGCGGCCTGGCTCACGGTCAGATCGGGATCGGCGCTGCGGAACAGGTAGTCGGTCGGCTGCTTGACCTGGTATTGCACGGTGAAGCGCACGTCGAGGATGTCGCCGTCGTGCGTGAGCACCGAGGCGTCCTTCACGTTCGACGGACGCACGAGATTATTGCGGCCGATCTCGACGCTGCGGATCTGCCCGACGTTGACGATTTCATGCGTCTGGAACGGGAACGGCAGGCGCCAGTGCACGCCCTGACCCACCGTGTGGCGATACTGGCCGAATTGCAGCACGACGCCGGCCTGGCCGTCCTGGACCACGAACACGCCGCTGCCCACGTAGATGGCGATCAGCACGCCGAGCACGATGCCCACGCCGATGCGCGCGCCGTGACCGTTGTCCGGGCGCGGACCGATGCCGCCGGGGCCCTTGCCCTTCTTGCCGAACAGCGACGACAGACGGCGATTGAAATCGCGCCACATTTCGTCGAGGTCGGGCGGGCCGTCGCCCTTGCCGCCACCGTTGTTGCCGTTATTGCCCGACGGGCGCCGGGTGTCTTCCGTGCGCTGGCCATTGCCTTCGCCACGGCCCCAACGCGGGTCGTTCAGCGAGAAAATGGCGCGGGGGCGCTGCCAGCCAGTCCGCTTGTTGTAATCGTTCACCTGAGTTCGTTCACCAGAGTAGACAGCGGGTCATGTGCGTGGGAGAAACCGCCGGGCGCCGCACGGGCGCCCCACGGACCGCTCAGCGGCCGTGCTCGGCTTCCCTGCTGGGTTCGTGCGGCAGCGCATTCCAGTCGGCTGCGGCCGGGGGCTGCGACGCCTCGGCAAGCGAATCGGCGGTCGCGATTTCGGCGATGGCGGCGCGCAGCGCATCCAGTCCGACGCCCGTGCGCGCGCTCAAAAAGACGCGCGAAATATTACCATACTCATCCCGCTCGACCGTCCCGCCTCGCGCCGCCAGTTCGGGCACGGCGTCGATCTTGTTGAACACCAGCACCTGGCGGATCGTGTCGGCGCCGATCTCGTGCAGCACCTCGTTGACCTGATCGATCTGATCGAGACGCACCGCGCTCGAAGCGTCCACCACGTGCAGCAGCAGATCGGCCTGCACGGTTTCCTGCAGCGTCGCGCGGAACGCGGCCACCAGTTGGTGAGGCAGTTCGCGGATGAAACCCACGGTGTCGGACAGCACGATCTGACCCACTTCGTCGCCGAGCCAGACGCGCCGCGAGGTCGTATCGAGCGTTGCGAACAGCTGGTCGGCCGCGTAGGCCTGCGCCTTCGTGAGCACATTGAACAGCGTGGACTTGCCCGCGTTCGTATAGCCGACGAGCGACACGCTCATCGTGCGCGTGCGTTCGCGCTGACGCCGCTGCGTGCCGTGTTGACGGCGCAGCTTGGCGAGCTTGCCCTGCAGCATCTTGATGCGTTCGCCGATCAGCCGGCGGTCGGTTTCGAGCTGCGTTTCACCCGGCCCGCGCAGACCGATACCGCCCTTCTGGCGCTCAAGGTGAGTCCAGGCGCGCACGAGGCGCGTGGCGAGATACTGGAGCTGGGCGAGTTCGACCTGCAGCTTGCCTTCGTGGCTGCGGGCGCGTTGCGCGAAGATGTCGAGGATGAGGCTCGTGCGATCGATCACGCGGCGGCCGAGTGCGCGCTCCAGATTACGTTGCTGGGCGGGCGACAGCGCGTGATTGAAGATGACGATTTCGATGTCGTTCGCTTCACAGGCGAGACGCAGTTCCTCGGCCTTGCCGCTGCCGATGAACATGGCGGCGTCGGGGCTGGAGCGACGCCCGGTGAGCGTGACGGCAGGATGGGCGCCCGCGCTTTTGGCGAGCAGGCTGAGTTCTTCGAGGCTGGCTTCGAAGTCGGTCTTGCCGAAGTCGATGCCGACAAGTGCGGCGTTGATCAAATTAGCTGATGTCAAAATGGAAACGGCCGGTCCGGATCGCCAGCGAGGCGCCCCGGACCGGCCGCGTCATAGGTCAGGACGCTTCCGAATCCGGGTGGAAGTTCACCGGACGGGCCGGGACCACCGTGGAAATGGCGTGCTTGTAAACCATTTGCGTAACCGTATTACGGAGCAACACGACGTACTGGTCGAACGATTCAATGTTCCCTTGAAGCTTGATGCCGTTGACCAGATAGATCGAAACAGGCACGTGCTCCTTGCGCAGCGCGTTCAGAAACGGGTCTTGTAACAGTTGCCCTTTGTTGCTCATAGCAAACTCCGTATTTTTTTGCAGGTTTAACTTAAATTGGCGGCGAAGAAAAAGAGATCCGCCGCCAATCGCTACACTATAGCTGATTCTCGTTCTGCCGCGACTGTACTGGCCGTCCGGCCAGGGCGGTGAACGACCAGGTTAAGCGCGGTAGCGAACGGAGCTCAACTCTTGTCAGTGTAGGGATTCGTCGAGGAACGAAACTCTATGCGCAATGGAGTCCCCGTCAGCGAGAAAGTTTCCCGGAAACGGTTTTCCAGATAGCGTTTGTAAGTATCGGTAATCGCATCGAGCGCATTGCCGTGGATCACGATGATCGGCGGGTTCTGGCCCCCCTGGTGCGCATAGCGCAGTTTCGGGCGAACCGGACCGCGGCGGCGCGGCTGCTGGAACTCCACCGCTTCGATCAGCGCGCGCGTGAGGCGCGGCGTCGGCAGCTTGGCCATCGCGGCGGCGTAGGCGTCGTCCACCGAACGCATGAGCGCGCCAATGCCGAATTTTTCCGTCGCCGAAATGAAGTGCATCTTGGCGAAATCGAGGAACTTCAGCTTGCGTTGCAGGTGATGCTTGGTGCGGTCGCGCGCGTGGTCGTCCATGCCGTCCCACTTGTTCACGCCCACCACCAGCGCACGGCCCTGCTCGACCACGAAGCCCGCGATATGCGCGTCCTGGTCGGAGATTTCCTGATGCGCGTCGAGCAGCAGGATCACCACGTTGGCGTCGGCGATCGACTGCAGCGTCTTCACGACCGAGAACTTCTCGATAGCCTCAAAGACCTTGCCGCGGCGGCGCAAACCGGCCGTATCGATGAGCGTGTACTTCTTGCCGTTACGCTCGAAATCCACATAGATCGAATCGCGCGTCGTGCCCGGCATGTCGAAGGCGATCACGCGATCTTCGCCGATCAGCGTGTTCACGAGCGTCGACTTGCCGACGTTCGGACGGCCGACGATGGCGATCTTGACGCCGTGCTTGCTCGCGTCGTCCTCGTCTTCTTCGGGGCGATCGGTGTAGGCCTGATCGAGCGCCTCGTTGATCATTTCCGTCACGCCGTCGCCGTGCGCGGCCGAAATCGCGCGCGGGTCGCCGAGGCCGAGTTCGTAAAAGTCGGCGGCCACAGCACTGTATTTCATGCCTTCGGCCTTGTTGACCACGAGGAAGATCGGACGACCGGTCTTGCGCAGGTAATCGGCGATGTGCTTGTCCTGCGGCGCGAGGCCGTTGCGGCCGTCGCAGATGAACACGACGATGTCGGCTTCTTCCACGGCCTGACGCGTCTGGCGCGCCATTTCATGCAGGATGCCGTCCTTCGCCACGGGCTCGAAACCGCCGGTGTCGACAACCAGATACGCGCGATCGCCCACTCGCCCCTCGCCGTAATGGCGGTCGCGCGTGAGACCGGGCAAATCGGCCACCAGCGCATCGCGCGAACGCGTGAGCCGGTTGAAGAGCGTGGATTTCCCCACATTGGGGCGCCCGACGAGGGCGATAACGGGTTTCATCTGATCTTTTCTACAGTAAGGCGCGGCGCCGGAACGTCCGGCCCGCTGCGCGGCAAGCGCCTGCAAGGTAGCCCGCAGGGCTGCATCAGTTGCAAATTATCACGAAATGGGCACCGGGCCCGACGCTCGCGGCCATTGACCGGTCGTCGGCACCCGGTATGCGCCGCATGAAGCTTCGGGCGGCCCGGATCGACTTTCTTCTTCGGCCTCGCAGACCGACCCGGCACACCGGCCAGGCGATCAGAAGCGTTCGCCGGGTCCAGCAGCCGGGCCCGGACTGCGCGCGACGCGCGTGGCGTCATGCGGGGCCGTGCCGACATGCGCGCGGCCGGCGTGCGCCGGCCCGCTCGACGGCGCACCGAATCATTCCCGGACGCCGTCTTGATTTCTGCATGTGGCGCTGTGACGCACCAAATGCAAGAGGCCGCACCCCGCAGGGGCGGCCCCTTCACTGCGACCGGCGACGCGCGCCGGACGCCTTGATTCGCTTAACGCGGACGCAGACCGTAGAGGTCGCCGTCCTTCGTTTGCACGACGAGCGTGTTGCCCGCGAGCACCGGTGCAGCAACGATCGGGCTGCCGTCGGTCTTCACGCGCGAGACGAAGCTGCCGTCGTCGAGCGAGAGGAAGTGCACGTAGCCTTGATAGTCGCCCACCACGACCGCGTGGCCCAGCAGTGCCGGGACGCTGACGTCGCGATTCTTGAGCTTGTCGGTGCTCCACGACTGCGCGCCCGTCGACACGCTGTACGCCTTCACGACCGACCAGTCGTCGCCGCCGACCACGGTGGCGTCGTCCTGAGCGATACCGCTCGTGCTCGAGAACGCCTTCTCCCACATCGCACGGCCCGAGTTGGCGTCGAAGCAGCCGAGCTGACCCTGGAACGTCACTGCGCAGGTCGTGGCGCCGACGAGCGTGGGCGGTCCGCTCACGTCGTTGATACGCTCGACTTCGGTCACGCCCTTCGGATACGACACCGGCGTTTCCCAGAAGGCGTCGCCGCTTTGCAGGTTGATCGCCGCGAACGCGCCGCCCGGGAAGCCCGCGAGCACCGCCTGGTCACCCGCGAAGGTCATGCCGGCCGAAACACGCAGATTCAGCGGCACCGCGCGGTTGCGATAGAGCCACTTCTGCTCGCCCGTCTGCGCATTGAACGCGACGATCTGGCCGTCGATCGTACGCACGATCACGAGACCGTTGCCGACCAGCGGCGGCGAGATGATTTCGCCCGGCGCCTTGGCTTGCCACGAGAGCTTGCCGTTCGAGTCGAGCACGTAGACTTCGCCCTTCAGGCCGCCGACGGCCGTCAGGTTGCCGTCGCTGCCGACGCCTGCCGAAATGTCGTCCTTGAGCTTCGTGCTCCAGACTTCCTTGCCGGAAGCGGCGTCGATCTTCTTGACCGAACCGTTGGCGCCAGCGGCATAGACCGCGTCGCCGACGGCGACCGGCGAGAACAGGTAGCGGCCGGCCTTGCCGACGCTCGCCTTCCACACCTGCTGGACGTCCAGCACCGGCTTGAACTCGGTCAGCGGCACCGGCACGCGGCGCTCGTCCTTCGTCGATGAGCAGGCCGCCAGAGCAAGGACGGTCATCGCGCAGGCGACGGGCACAACGGTTCGTTTCAGCAGATTCATCGGTGAACGAAGCATCAAAGGAGTTGAGTTGATTTGTTGATTCGATTCGCGGGCGGCGCACGCGGTGCGTCACGCCCGCCGCTTGCTTAGCCGCCCAGCGCGTCGAGCTTGAACTGGATCAGTTGACGCTCGGACGCATCGGTCTTCGGCAGGGTGTCGAGCGCGAGCTTGTACGAGGCGCGCGCGTCGTCGCGCTTGCCCGCTGCCGCGAGCAGGTCGCCACGGCCGTCGGCGACGACGCCCTTGAACGGACCCGCATCCGGCTGCGGAATCAGGGCGAGGCCCTGATCGTAGGCCTTTTCGTCGAGCAGCAGCGAAGCGAGACGCAGCTTCGCGACCTGGCGGAATTCCTCGTCCTTCGCATGGTCGGCGGCCCACTGCAGCTGCGCCTTCGCGCCAGCCGTGTCGCCCGCCATATAGAGCGCCTTCGCCACCGCGAGCGCCGACATCTGCGCATACGCGGTGCCGCCGAAGCGGTCTTCCATATCGCTCGCGACGCGCGTGATGAGCGCCTTGTCGCTGCCGTTGACGGCCTGCTGGACCTGGTCGTACAGCACGGCGGCCTCGGCCGCCTGGCGGCGCTGCCAGAAGTTCCAGCCGTTCCACGCGGCGAGCGCGAGCAGTACGATCAGCACGACCCACGTAGCGGCGTTACCCCACTGCGTCCACCATGCCTTGAAACTCTCGATCGATTCCTGTTCGTCGTGGTAACTCATCGCGTCGCGATTCCTCGTTTTTTCTGAAGCCTGTTAGGGGGCGCGCCACCGCATTTCGCGCCGTTTTTTCAGGCGTTTCGTGCAGCGCGGACACGCCGCCAGTCTTGATCCAATCTTGATTCGAGCGTCGCGATCAGTCGTCGCCGTCTTCGGCGGATGCAACCATCGCATTGATCAGATATTCGGTCAAGTCCTCAAGCGCTACCGTTTGTTGCTCGTTGCGGGCATCGGCGGCCACGCCGCGCAGCGGTTTCACACCCGCCACGCCCTTCGCCACTTCGTCCTCGCCGAGCACCACGGCGAACGCCGCGCCGCTTGCGTCGGCACGCTTCATCTGCGACTTGAAGCTCGCCGCCTGACCGTCCGCGCTGCAATGCAGGATGACGTCGAGGCCCGTGTCGCGCAGACGTTCCGCGACGATGAAAGCCTGATCGCGCGCCGCTTCGCCCTGATGCACGACGTAGACATCGCAACCTTCCGCTTGCGGCACGAGGTCTTCTTCCTTGAGCAATTCGAGAATGCGCTCGATGCCCATCGCCCAGCCGCAGGCCGCCGTGGGCTTGCCGCCAAGCTGCTCGATCAGCGGGTCATAACGGCCGCCGGCCGCGACGGTACCCTGCGCGCCGAGCTTGTCCGTGATCCACTCGAACACGGTCAGATTGTAATAATCGAGACCACGCACGAGACGCGGATTGATCTTGAACGGAATGTTGTTCGACTTGAGGATGCGTTGCAGCCCCTCGAAGTGCGCGCGCGAATGCTCGCCGAGGAAGTCGATCAGCTTTGGCGCGTTGTCCGCGACTTCCTGCAGCGCGGGATTCTTGGTGTCGAGCACGCGCAGCGGGTTCGTATACAGGCGGCGCTTGCCGTCTTCGTCGAGCAGGTCGACGTGCTGCTCCAGATACTTGATGAGCTCGACGCGATGCGCCGCGCGCTCCTCCGCCAGACCCAGCGAGTTGATCTCAAGCTTGATACCGGTCAAACCGAGATCGTCCCAGAGACGCTGGCACATCAGGATGATTTCCGCGTCCGCGTCCGGGCCCGAGAAGCCGAGGGCTTCCACGCCGACCTGGTGGAACTGGCGATAACGGCCGCGCTGCGGACGCTCGTGACGGAACATCGGACCGACGTACCAGAGACGCTTCGGGCCGTCGTAGAGCATGTTGTGCTCGATCGACGCACGCACGACCGCCGCCGTGTTCTCGGGGCGCAGCGTGAGATGCTCGCCGTTCAGCGAGTCGGTGAAGCTGTACATCTCTTTTTCGACGATGTCGGTCACTTCACCGATACCGCGCGTAAAGAGCTGCGTGTGCTCGACGATCGGCGTACGGATATTTTGATAGCCGTACGAACGGAGCATGGACTTCACGGTGGTTTCGAAGAAGTCCCACAGCGCGGCGTCCTGCGGCAGGATGTCGTTCATGCCCTTCACGCCGGTCAGCTTTTCGGGCTTTCTTTTCTGTTCGCTCATGGTGTTGCGATTGACGATGTTCGGTTGTGCTTGGCAGTCGGTTCGCTCGGTGGCTCGGGGCTCATCGAGTGCAAACTCGTGAGACGCTGAGCGCGGCGGTCTGGCGCGCGCCCGCGAGGGGCGCGCCGCGATGCTGAATCTGCCCTTAGTGGGCCGCTTCCTGGGTCGCTTGTTCGGCCTTGCCGTACTTGCGCGCGACGTAGTCGCTGACGATCTGCTGGAACTCTTCGGCGATGCGCTCGCCGCGCAGCGTCTTGACCTTTTCGCCGTCGATGAAAACCGGCGCGGCCGGGTTCTCGCCCGAGCCCGGCAGGCTGATGCCGATGTTCGCGTGCTTCGACTCGCCCGGACCGTTGACGATGCAACCCATGACCGCGACGTTCATGGTCTCGACGCCCGGGAACTCGTCGCGCCAGATCGGCATCTGCGCACGCAGATAGCCCTGGATCTGCGACGCCAGTTCCTGGAACAGCGTGCTGGTCGTGCGGCCGCAACCCGGGCACGCGATGACCATCGGCGTGAACGAGCGCAGGCCCATCGTTTGCAGGATTTCCTGGCCAACCACGACTTCGCCCGTGCGCGATCCGCCCGGTTCCGGCGTGAGCGAGATGCGGATCGTGTCGCCGATGCCCTGTTGCAGCAGCACCGACAGCGCCGCCGTCGAAGCGACGATGCCCTTCGAGCCCATGCCCGCTTCCGTGAGGCCCAGGTGCAGCGCGAAATCGCAACGCTTCGCGAGCTGCTGGTACACGGCGATCAGATCCTGCACGCCGCTGACCTTGCACGACAGGATGATCTTGTCGCGGCCAAGGCCGAGTTCGACCGCGCGTTCTGCCGAGCCGATGGCCGACTGGATCAGCGCTTCGTACATCACGCTTTGCGCTTCCCACGGCACGCTGCGCGCCGCGTTTTCGTCCATCATGCGCGCGAGCAGGTCCTGATCCAGGCTGCCCCAGTTCACGCCGATACGCACCGGCTTGTCGTACTTGATGGCCGCTTCGATCATCTGCGCGTACTGCGTGTCGCGCTTCGCGCCCTGACCCACGTTGCCCGGGTTGATCCGGTACTTCGAGAGCGCTTCCGCGCAGGCCGGATGGTCGCGCAGCAGCAGGTGGCCGTTGTAGTGGAAGTCGCCGACCAGCGGCACCATCACGCCCATGCGGTCGAGCTGGTCGCGCACGTGCGGCACGGCGGCCGCCGCTTCCGGCGTGTTGACCGTGATGCGCACGAGTTCCGAACCGGCTTGCGCGAGTTCCTTGATCTGGATTGCCGTACCGATCGCGTCAGCGGTGTCGGTATTGGTCATCGACTGCACGCGCACCGGCGCGTCGCCACCGATCGTCACCAGCTGGCCGCCCCAGCGCACGTGCACGGCGTGCGACTTGCGGCGCGGCGCGTGGCCGCCGAGGATCGGCTCGTTGGACACGATCTGACTGTTGCTGGACGAGGATTGCGTTTCGCTCTGCATCGAAAAACCCATTTACACCTCGCGCGCACCGCCGCTGCTCATGCAGCTGCTGCGCCGCGCGAATTGAAAAAGCGTCGCGGCCGGCTTGTCGATACTTCGCCGGCCGCGACGCATGCCATGTCTCTATCAGGGCAGCACGAAGCGCGCGACATTGCCGCGCGACGACGCGTACTTCGCCGCGTCGACCGGCTGACCGTCGATGCTCATCGACTCGATGCCGGCCTTGTTGCCCACTGTAATCTTCATCGGCGCGATGGCGTTGATGTCACGCGAGTCCGCGCCGTGGACCAGACCGGAGAAGACCTCCTTGCCGTCCTTGCCGCGCACGCTGACCCAGGTGTCCTGCGTCACGCGGATCGTGAACGTCGAGGCGTCGCCTGACGCCGCGGCCGCCGACGCGCCCTGCGCGGTCGTTGCCACGGCCGGGGCGCTGGCCGCTGCTGCCGCCGCTTGTGCCACCTGCGCCGCGCTTGCCGCAGCCGTATTTGCGGCTGCATTTGCTGCAGTATTCGCTGCCTTCGCCGCCGAAGCAGCGCTAGCCGGCTGCGCCGCTTGCGGCACGCTGGCAGGCGCTTGCGCCGCTGCTTGATCGTTAGCCTGAGCGTCCGTCTGAGCGCCGCCCTGCGCCGCCTGATCGTCGGCCTGCGCGCCCGACGCTGCGTCGTCGCCATTCGCGGTCGCGCCTTCGGCCACCGTGGCCGACGAGGCCCCCGACGACGCGCTCACGCCGTTAGCCATCGACTTGATGCGCGCGAACCACGCCGACGATTCACCGCTATTCGTATGCCACATCGAGAGCGCGATGACCGCGATCACGATGATGCCGAGGCCCCACAGCCACGACGCGCGCCGACGCGGCGCACGCGCCCCGCCGCCGCCGAGCGACAGCGACACGCGCCCGCGCGGCAGGTCGGCGCCGGCCGACGCCGGCATCGACAAATCCTGTTCCGGCACGCCGCGCTCGCGGCGCAGCGCCTGGGTGAGCGGCGCGGGGTCCGCGCCGAGCAGTTTCGCGTAGGCGCGCACGACGCCAACCGCGAACGTGGTGTCCGGCAGATGGCTGATGTCGCCCGCTTCCAGTTCGCGCAGCTTCGACACGGCCACTTTCAGGCGCGCCGAGACGTCTTCGATCGACCAGCCCTTCGCCTCGCGCAGCTGCGCGAGACGCGCACCCACCGCGCCCAGCGTGTCCGGCACGGCCTGCACCGGCGACGGCGCACCGTCCTGCGCGGTCCGGCCTGCGTGCGTCTCTGTCCCGTCTGTCCCGAAGGGGTGCTGCGGCTCGCTCATCCCAAAGTCCTTGCGTCGATTCTTTTCAATCCCGGAACCGGCGGGCGCCACGCGCCCGGCCCCGATTCGCAGACCGTTTTATAACAAAATGCGCGGCCTCTGTGCCGCTTCCGATCGCTTCTGCAACGTTTCTTGTCAAACTCGCCGATGCCCCGCTTACCCCCCGCGCGAGCGCTCCGGCGTTGCCGCCAGGCCCGGGCCTCACCGGCCCGCGCCGCCGTCCTCAATGCTGCACGGGACGGACTTCGATGATCTTCTGCCCGGCGCGCTGGGTGCGCTCCGCCAGACGCGTGCGGTCCTTCACCTCGCCGGCGAGCTGGCCGCAGGCCGCGTCGATGTCGTCGCCGCGCGTCTTGCGCACGGTGGTGACCACGCCCGCGTCCATCAGAATCTGCGCGAAACGCTTGATCTGCTCGTTCTTCGAACGGAGCAAACCCGATTCCGGGAACGGATTGAACGGGATCAGATTGAACTTGCACGGCACTTCACGCGTGACGGCGAGCAACTGGCGTGCGTGCTCCTCTGTATCGTTCACGCCGTCGAGCATGCAGTACTCGAACGTGATGAAGTCGCGCGGCGCCACCTTCAGATAGCGCTGGCACGCCGCCATCAGCTCGCGCAGCGGGTACTTGCGGTTGAGCGGCACGAGTTCGTCGCGCAGCGCGTCGTTGGGCGCGTGCAGCGACACCGCGAGCGCCACCGGCAGATCCGCGCCCAGGCGGTCCATCATCGGCACGACGCCGGACGTGGAGAGCGTGACGCGGCGGCGCGACAGGCCATAGGCGTTGTCGTCGAGCATCAGGCGCATGGCGGGCACGACCGCGTCGTAATTCAGCAGCGGTTCGCCCATGCCCATCATCACCACGTTCGTGATGACGCGCTCGCCCTTGCCTTCACCGCCGTTGGCGCGGCCGCCGGCCTCGCCAAGCAGCGACGCGCGCAGGGCGAATTCCGCCATGCGCAGCTGGCCGATGATCTCGGCGGTGGACAGATTGCGTGAAAAACCTTGCTTGCCGGTCGAACAGAACCGGCAATTGACCGCGCATCCCGCCTGCGAGGACACACACAGCGTGCCGCGCGTTTCTTCGGGGATGAACACGGTTTCGACCGCGTTGCCGTTACCGACGTCCACGAGCCATTTGCGCGTGCCGTCGGAGGAAACGTTGTCGGAAATGATGTCGGGCATGCCGATACATGCGCGCCCTTTCAGCTTCTCGCGCAGCGATTTGGCCAGATCCGTCATGCCGTCGAAGTCGGCGGCATTGTATTGATGGATCCAGCGCTGAAGCTGTTTGGCGCGAAACGGCTTCTCGCCCAGGCTTTCGCAATAAGCGACAAGCCCTTGGGCGTCGAGATCGAGAAGGTTGACGGTGGAACTGCTCGTCATGTCGAATCCTGCCATTTCAGTGCGAGAGCGCGTTCACCGCCGGTTTCGAGAGAACCCGGCACCGGACGGTGGACGTCATCGCCGTTCGCGACCCTATGCTACTTTGGACTACCGCTTACTGCTTAGCGCGAGTAAACGTTGACTTCCGGGAAGAAGAACGCGATTTCAACGCGTGCCGTTTCCGCTGCGTCCGAACCGTGGACTGCGTTCGCATCGATGCTGTCTGCGAAGTCGGCGCGGATCGTGCCCTTTTCCGCCTTCTTCGGGTCCGTTGCGCCCATCAGGTCGCGGTGCTTCAGGATCGCGTTTTCGCCTTCCAGTGCCTGGATGACGACCGGACCCGAGATCATGAACTCGACCAGGTCCTTGAAGAACGGACGCTCAGCGTGAACAGCATAGAACTTCTCTGCGTCGGCGCGCGAGAGTTGGACCATGCGCGAGGCAACGATCTTCAGGCCAGCGTTTTCGAAGCGGCTGTAGATCTGGCCGATCACATTCTTCGCCACTGCGTCCGGCTTGATAATCGACAGGGTGCGTTCGATCGCCATAAAAACTCCAGAAAATTAAGAGGTTACAAGTTCAAATGAATCCGCAATTGTAGCATGTTCCCATGTATGATTGCGATTGAACCCTGATTGCTCCGAAAACTGCACAAATCCGGTGCGAATCAGGTGCAAACGCCGCACAGCCGGGGCTTTCAGCCTGGCTTAAGAATGGCGGCATACGCTGGTGAAAGATAACGGAAACTGTGTGGCATCCCGTTGAAACTCTGGGCCGTCACACTTATCTTAGGAGGGAGCGCAACGCACATCCGGCGCGCGCCCTCAATGACGTGAACCACGCGTCTCACGCAAGGAGAAAGCATGAACGAGTATCCCTATAACTTCGGCCGCGGCGGCAGCGTCGCCAGCGCCGAGACCCGCAACCGCGTACTGCGCAACACCTACTGGCTGCTCGCGCTCTCGATGGTGCCGACGGTCCTCGGCGCGTGGGTGGGCGTGGCCACGGGCTTCTCGCTTTTCGCCGCCACCAGCCCGGCCATGAGCCTGCTGGCGTTCTTCGCCATCGCATTCGGCTTCATGTTCGCCATCGAGCGCACCAAGGACAGCTCGGTCGGCGTGTTCGTGCTGCTCGGCTTCACGTTCTTCATGGGCCTGATGCTCTCGCGCCTGCTGTCGTTCATCCTCGGCTTCTCGAACGGCCCGTCGCTCATCATGCTCGCATTCGGTGGCACCGGCGTGATTTTCGCGGCCATGGCCACCGTCGCCACGGTCAGCAAGCGCGACTTCTCAGGCCTCGGCAAGTGGCTGTTCATGGGCGTGATCGTGATCCTGCTCGCCGGCGTCGCGAACATCTTCCTGCAACTGCCCGCGCTGATGCTCACCGTGTCCGTGCTGGCCATCGTGATCTTCTCGGCGTACATGCTGTTCGACGTGCAGCGCGTCGTGAACGGCGGCGAGACCAACTACATCTCGGCCACGCTCGCGATCTATCTGGACCTGTACAACGTGTTCACGAACCTGCTCGCGATCCTCGGCATCTTCGGCGGCAACCGCAACTAAGTTGCACCACGCGGGCCGGACCTGATCCGGCCCCGCTCGCAGGAGCGGCAGCCAACAAAAAAGCCCATGACCTTCGTCATGGGCTTTTTTTCGTCTCGAGCCAGGGAGCCGAACGGCCCGCTAGCGTCGATCGATCAAAGCGCCAGCCAGTCGAACCCCTCGTCCTGCGTTGCCACCCCGATTTCCGTCGCCGCATTGCCGAGCACCGCGGCCATGGCCGCGCGTGCGAGTTCCGGCGAGTTGTTCTGCTGGCTCAGGTGCGCAGCGATCAGATGGCGCAGCTTCGAACGGTCGAGCGCGGCGAGAATGTCGCCCGCCGCCTCGTTGTTCAAATGCCCGTGCGAGCCGCTAATGCGCGCCTTGAGCGACGCCGGATAGCGGCTGCCCGCGAGCATGTCGAGGTCGTGGTTGTATTCGAGCACGAGCGCGTCGCACCCGCTCAGCACCGAATTGATGTGCGGCGTCGATTCGCCGACGTCGGTCAGCACGCCCAGACGGCTCGCGCCATCGCTGAACACGAACTGGAGCGGCTCGCGCGCGTCGTGCGGCACCGTATACGGCAGCACGCCGAGTTCACCGATTTCGACCGTCTCGTCGCCCCAGAGGATATTGAGTTCCACGTTGGCGTCGTCGGCGCCCACGGCTTGCGCCGTGCCCCAGCTCATGTAGAGCGGGATCGACCAGCGGCGCGCCAGCGTGAGGGCGCCGCCGATGTGATCGCTGTGTTCGTGGGTGATGAGGATGGCGCTGAGGCTATCGGCGGCGAGGCCCGCACGGGCGAGCCGCCGCTCCACTTCCTTCGCCGAGAATCCGCAGTCCAGCAGCACGCGCGTGGGCGTCGCGCCGCTGCCTGCTTCTACGACCAGCGCGTTGCCCTCGCTGCCGCTGCCGAGGCTTGCAAAGCGCACGGCGGGATCAGTTCAGCTGCGCGTGCAGCGCGGAGACGATGCGCTGGGCGTCCGACGACGTATCGACCTGACCGCTCTGGTTGAGTACCGCGACCTGGGTGGAGCTGCCGTTCGGGCGCACCGCGATCTGGAACTCCGGACTCTGATTCTGCTTCGCCTTCTTCGGGTTGTAGAAGAGCTTGCCGAACAGGCCGTCGCCCTTCAGTTCCTGCATCGAATCGGCGTAACGGACGTAGTAGATGCCCTTTTCGCGGTCGCGGTTGTCGACCGTGAAGTTGGTGCGGTCGAGCGCGAGGCCCACACGCAGCCACGCCGTATCGAACGCTTCAGGCAGATTGAGCGTCGTGCCGTCCGGGCCCGCCGCGACCTTTACCGCGGCCACCGACGGACGCGCGTCGGTCAGCAGCTGCTTCGATTGCGCGTCGGTCAGACCGAACTTCTGCATGATCTTGGCGAGGAATTCGGCTTCGAGTGCCGGATCGCGCGGACGCTCGACCCACTTCGAACCCGTCTTGTCCTGGCCCGTGAGCATTTCTTCCATCGCGCTGTGCGTGACCGAAATGTCGGTCTGGCCGTCCGGGCCGCGCGACACCAGCGTGCGGAAACGGTCGCGCGTGCCCGACGAGTACGCGAAGTCGATCACACGGCCGATCGTGCGGCGGAACCAGTCGTCGGGAATGTTGGCGCGGTTTTCGGCCCAGTCCGTGGTCATGATGCCGGTGTTCGGCGCGTCGGTGGTCAGCGTGAAGCCGTTGTCGGTCCAGAATTCCTGGAGCTGCGGCCAGACGTCGTCCGGCGTGCGGCCGTCGACCACGAGCCAGCGGCGGTCGCCGTCGCGCTCGACGTGCATGCCGAGCGGATCCTGCGCGCTCGGCACGCCCAGCACGGCGTTGCCCTGCGGCGTGACGGTGCGCTGCGCGGCGCCGCCGAGCGCCACCGTGGGCGGCGGCGCGACGTACTTCTGGTCGCCCGGCGCCGAGGACAGATCCTTCGGCACGGCCAGCGGCGGCGCACTTGCCGTGTCCTTGTAGTTGACGCGATCGGACGCGAACATGTCGTTCAGCGACTCGCAGCCAGCGAGCGAGCCGAGTGCGAGCGCCAGCACCGCCATGCGGGTTGCGTGGAGGGAAAAAGCGGAACGTTTCATGTGGACCTTCGTGATACCAGGAACGCTAAGCCTCGGTCTGCCAGAAAACTGTCAGCGCTTGGGCGATGGCGACGTCGATTGAAAATTCGGCGGCTTGGCTGAGGATCAGCCCAGCAGACCGGCTTCGCGCAGCGCCGTGCGCACCACGTCGTGGTAGCGCGCGTCGAGCGGCGTGAGCGGCAGACGGATGCCGCTTTCGATGCGGCCGAGTTCCTGCAGCGCCCACTTCACCGGAATCGGATTCGATTCGATGAACAGGTTCTTGTGCAGCGACAGCAGCTTCATATGGATCTCGCGCGCGGTCTTCGCGTCGCCGGCGATGGCGGCCTTGCACAGGTCGCTCATCTGACGCGGCGCGACGTTGGCCGTCACCGAGATATTGCCGTGGCCGCCCAGCAGCATCAGCGCAATCGCGGTGGGATCGTCGCCGCTGAAAATCTTGAAGCCTTCCGGCGCGTGCTTGATCAGGTGCGCCGCGCGGTCGATATTGCCCGTGGCTTCCTTCACGCCGACGATGCCCGGCACCTGCGCGAGGCGCAGGATGGTCTCGTTCGTCATGTCGGCGACGGTGCGGCCCGGCACGTTGTACAGGACGACCGGCAGATCGACCGCCTCCGCGATCTTCGCGAAGTGCAGGAACATGCCTTCCTGGGTCGGCTTGTTGTAATAGGGCACGACCTGCAGCGTGGCCTGCGCGCCGACTTCCTTGGCGTGCTTCGAGAGTTCGATGGCTTCGGCGGTCGAATTGCCGCCCGCGCCCGCGATGATCGTCATGCGGCCCGCAGCGTGCTCGACGGCCGTCTTGACCATCAGGATGTGCTCTTCGACGTTCAGCGTGGCGGACTCACCGCTCGTGCCGACCACGACGAGACCATCGGTCCCCTCTTGCGCGTGCCAGTCGATCAGTTTGCGGAACGCCGGCAGATCGAGACTGCCGTCTTCGTGCATGGGGGTGACGATCGCGGGAATGCTACCGCCGAGCGTAATGCCGTCCTGAGTGCCGTTAGCCATTGAAACGTCAGAAAAAAGAGTACGTTAAACCGCGATTGTAGCGGATTAGCCGGTCAGATCGTAACGCGGTACGGGTAGTACCTGAGTCGCAGCCCCGTTACCGGAATTTTCGGCCTGTTTTGCGTCCGACCCCGAACGCGGCGCAGCAGCAGATTTTTCCGCTTCGCGCACCGCGCAGATCCGCTGAACGAACGCCTCACGCGGTTGTGAGAGGAATCCGTCTTCGTAGGCGATTACGCGCAGTGCGGGCGCACAGATCGCCAGCAGCTCACCCGCCGCCAGCAGGAATGCGGGATTCGACGGTTTTCCGACCGTCTCGTTCCCTTGCGCGAAAGTTTCGTAAATAAGTACGCCGCCTGGCGCGAGCGCATCGATGAGCCGCGCCATCAGCGGACGATGCAGATAATTCGTGACAACAATGCCGGCGAAGCGCGCGTCGTCGTGCAGCGGCCAGGGCGCGCCTTCGAGGTCGCACTCTAATGCGCCGATGCCGGGCACGTCGCGCATCGTGGCGAGCGCCGCGCCGTCGCGGTCGAGCGCGGCCACCGGATGGCCGCGCTGCGCGAACCAGCGCGCGTGCCGGCCCGCGCCGCAGGCCAGATCGAGCACCGTGCCGCCCGGCGCGACGAGGTGCGCCCAGCGGCGCACCCAGGGCGACGGCTCGCCGAGCCCGTGCATGCCCGTCGCAGCGGGCGTGGACCCGAACTTGAGCGTCATCGCGCGCGCCTTAGTTGTACGAGAGGCCCATCGCCTCGCGCACGTCGCGCATCGTTTCCGTGGCGTACTTGCGCGCGCGGTCGCAGCCGTCGGCGACGATGGCGCGCAACAGCGACGGATCGTCCATGTACTTCTGCGCGCGTTCGAGCATCGGCTGCTGCTCGCGCAGGATGCCTTCGATCACCGGCTGCTTGCACTCCAGGCAGCCGATGCCCGCCGAGCGGCAGCCCTTCTCCACCCACTGATGCGTCGGCTCGTCGGTGTAGACCTGATGCAGCTGCCACACCGGGCACTTGTCCGGGTCGCCCGGATCGGTGCGGCGCACGCGGGCCGGATCGGTCGGCATGGTGCGCACTTTCTTTTCGATCGACTGCGCGTCTTCGCGCAGCGCAATCGTGTTGCCGTACGACTTCGACATCTTCTGGCCGTCGAGGCCCGGCATGCGCGACGCCTCGGTCAGCAGCACCTGCGGTTCCGGCAGGATGATCTTGCGCGAGCCTTCGAGATAGCCGAACAGGCGCTCGCGGTCGTTCATCGACAGGCTCTGCGATTCGGACAACATCGCGCGCGCCTGTTCGAGCGCCTCATCGTTGCCTTCCTGCTGGTAGGCGTTGCGCAGCTCGTGATAAAGCTTCGAGCGCTTGCCGCCGAGCTTCTTCGCGGCCTCGTTGGCCTTCTCCTCGAAGCCCGGCTCGCGGCCGTACATGTAGTTGAAGCGGCGCGCCATTTCGCGCGCCATTTCGACGTGCGGCACCTGATCCTCACCGACCGGCACGAGCGAGGCGCGGTACAGCAGGATGTCGGCGGCCATCAGCACGGGATAGCCGAGGAAGCCGTAGGTGCCGAGATCCTTGTCGCGCAGCTTCTCGATCTGTTCCTTGTAGGTCGGCACGCGTTCGAGCCAGCTAAGCGGCGTGCTCATGCCGAGCAGCAGCGCCAGTTCGGCGTGCTCGGGCACCCGGCTCTGGATGAACAGCGTGGCCTGATTCGGATCGATGCCCGATGCGAGCCAGTCGATCAGCACGTCCCAGACGTTTTTCTCGATGACATCCGGCGTCTCGTAGTGCGTCGTGAGCGCGTGCCAGTCGACCACGCAGAAGAAACACGGGTATTCGGACTGAAGCCGGACCCAGTTTTTCAGCACGCCGTGGTAGTGGCCGAGGTGCAGCGACCCGGTGGGCCGCATGCCGGAGAAAATACGGTCTGGGAACATGATGTTATGAGAATAGCGATACGAGGGGACTGAGGATGACGTTCAGGGCCAGTTGACCGACCTGAACCAACGGATACATCCAGAAGCGCGTGAAAACGCCCGTCAGCATGAGCGCCATGACGATAAAGAAACCATACGGTTCAATCCGCATGAGCGCAATGTTCGCGCGCGGCGGCAGCAGCGCCGCCAGCACGCGCCCGCCGTCGAACGGCGGCAAGGGGAAAAAATTGAGCACGCAGAGGACGATGTTCACGGTCATGCCGGCGCGTGCCATCAGCAGAAAGAACGGCTCGTCGATGCCGATCACGCTCAGCGCGATCAGGAACACGCCCCACACGATCGCCTGCACGAAATTGCAGAGCGGGCCCGCGGCGGACACCCAGAGGCTGCCCCAGCGCGGATTGCGCAGGCTGTTGAAGTCGATCGGCACCGGCTTGGCGTAGCCGAACACGAACGCGCCGCTCGTGAGCACGTACAGAATGAGCGGCATCGCAATCGTGCCGACCGGGTCGATGTGGCGCATCGGGTTCAGCGAGACGCGCCCGAGCACGTAGGCCGTGTTATCGCCGAGCAGGCGCGCAACGTAGCCGTGAGCGGCTTCGTGCAGCGTGATCGCGAAGATGACGGGCAAGGCGTAGACGGCGAGCGTCTGAATGATCGTGGCTTCCATGGCGGCGTATTGTAACAACGCGCTAGCGGCGCGCCGCACCGCGCGCGGCCGGATCGTCGTCCAGATGCGCAACCTGATGCGCGCGAAGCCGTGAAAATGCCCGCCCTGCCCGCATGACCGGCATCACGCTTCGGCTTCCAGACCGAACGGCGCGAGCGAACCTCGGCCCGCGCGCACGAGCACCGGCTCCGCGCCGCTCAGATCGACGATGGTCGACGGCTCCCACGGACACGCCCCGCCGTCGATCACCAGGTCGAGCTGTTTTTCCAGCCGTTCGCGGATCTCGTCGGGGTCGTTGAGCGGCTCGGTGTCGGGCGGCAGGATCAGCGTCGAGGCGAGCAGCGGCTCGCCCAGTTCTTCGAGAATCGCGAGCGGAATCGGATGCCCCGGCACGCGCAGCCCGATGGTCTTGCGCGACGGATGCGAAAGGCGCCGCGGCACCTCCTTGGTCGCTTCGAGCACGAACACATACGGCCCCGGCGTCACCGATTTGATCAGCCGGTACTGGCGGTTATCCACCATCGCGAAATTCGCCAGCTCGGACAGGTCGCGCACCATCAGCGAAAGCAGCGCCTTTTCGTCGAGATGACGAATGCGGCGCAGGCGTTCGGCGGCGTGTTTGTCGTCGATGCGCGCGGCGAGCGCGTAGCTCGAATCGGTGGGCAGCGCGATCACGCCGCCGTCGCGGATGATCTGCACGGCCTGCTTGACGAGGCGCGGCTGCGGATTCTCTGGGTGAAGCCGAAAAAACTGTGACATGGCAGTAATCAGCTGACGAATTCAGAACAGTCGGGACGGCGGACGGGCGGCGCGCAGGCGACGAGCAAGGCGCACGCGTTATCGTAAAGCGTAGCGAACGGGCGAAGCAGACGTCGCGCGGCGGTACAAGGCGCGGACCGCGCGGCGGAAATAGCGAAAACGGGCCAGCGGGACCACGCGGTGCGCGCGGCCTAGAGCCAGCGCTCCCAGACGGGCTTGAGGTCGGAAGGCAGCGGCGGCAGCGTGCCCGGCTCGATGGCGTCCGGGCCTTTGGCGTGAAAGTCGGAGCCGCGCGAGGCCTCGAAGCCGAAGCGGCGCGCGACGGCGGCGTACTCGCCGTACTGGTCGGGCGTGTGGCTGCCCGTGACGACTTCGATGGCCTTGCCGCCGAAGTCGATGAATTCGCCGAAGAAGGTGTCGAATTCGAGCTGCGTGTAGTTGTAGCGGCCCGGATGCGCGACGACGGCCTCGCCGCCCGCGGCCTTGATCCACGAGACGGCATCGGCCAGTTTCGCCCAGCGATGCGCCACGTAACCCGGCTTGCCCTCGCCCAGCCAGCGCGAAAATGCATCCTGCGTGTTCTGTGCGCGGCCGGATTCGACGAGGAAGCGCGCGAAGTGCGTGCGCGAGATCAGGTCGGGATTCGAGACGTACTGGAGCGCGCCCGCGTAGGCGTCGGCGATGCCGAGTTCCTCGAGCCGTTCACCGATTGCCTCGGCCCGCGCCGCGCGGCCGTCGCGCGTGCGCGCCAGCCCCTCGGCGAGCGCCGGACACGCCGGATCGACATGCAGGCCGACGATATGCACCGTGCGCGACGCCCACGTGACCGAAATTTCGACGCCCGAGAGATAACGCATGCCGAGCGCTTCGGCGGCTTCGCGCGCCTCGCGCTGGCCGCCCAGCTCGTCGTGGTCGGTGAGCGCCCACAGCGTCACGCCGCCCGCCTTCGCCAGCTGCGCGACGGCAGCCGGGGCCATCTGGCCGTCGGAGACAGTGGAATGACAGTGGAGATCGGCGTTCATTGTGGGCGTCTTGAAAATGAAGCCTTATTTTACTGCAATGCGGCGAAGCCGTCCGGGCGCGTTCGGGCCTTGCTCAAAGCCGGTTCAAGCGCCTTTCAAGGGGCGCAGAACGCCTCGATGAGGCGCGCAATCGCCTCCGGTTGATCGTGATGGACCATGTGCCCGGCGTCGTCGATAAAGCGCTCGCGCCAGTCGGGAAACGCCTCGAAGCGGCGCTTGAACTCCGCGATCGGCACCTTGCCCGCGATGCGCGCGAGCGTTTCCGAATCGGTGGCCTCGACGTGCAGCACCTTCGCGCGCACCTGCGCCCAGATCGCCATGATTTCCTCGAGCCGGTAGAGCACGGGATTGACCATCTTGTGCGCCGGATCGCCGAGCAGCATGTAGCCCTCGCCCTGCGCGCCGCTCACCGGCTTCGACCAGTGCTGCGCGAGAAAGCGCGCCCGCGCGGGCAGCAGGCGCGGATTCGTTTTCGTGAGGCGCGCCGCCACGTCGTCGAGCGTCTTGTAGGGGCGCAGCTGCGGCGGCGCGCGCATTTCGTCGAGCCACTCGCGCACGCGGCCCGGCGCCTGTCTGGGCGTGGTCGCGGGCATGCCGAAGCCTTCGAGATCGACCACGCGCCGCACCCGCTCGGGCCGCACGCCCGCATAGAGGCAAACCACGTTCGCGCCCAGGCTGTGCCCGACGAGATTCACCTCGCCCTCGGGCGCGTAACGATCGAGCAGCGCGTCGAGATCGGCGAGATAGTCGTGGAACCAGTAGTTGCCGGCGCCGCGCTGCGCGACCGGCCAGTCCGACAGGCCAAAGCCGCGCATGTCCGGCGCGATCACCTGCCAGTCGCCGCCCAGCGCGTCGACGACGAACTGGAACGAGGCGGCCACGTCCATCCAGCCGTGCAGCATGAAAAGCGTGGGCGCGTCCTCGGCGCCCCAGCGGCGCACATGCAGACGGATGCCGTTCACGTCGACGAATTCGGATCGGGAAGGATTCATTGCGTTCGCGCAGAAAAACGAATGGTCGTTCGATTATATCGGCAGGTTCTGACAGATGGGGAGCCGATGTTTAGCGATCGGCGGCGGATTCGGCGGCGGCTGGCGCGGCGTCCTGCGCCTTCAGCGTTTCGAGTTCGGCGTCGTCGAAGCCCGCCGAGCGGCGCGCTTCGAAGTTGAACGGGCCGCGCATCTTCGGCGCGTGATACTGCGCCGCGAGTTCGAGCCAGGCCGCATGCGGATCGAGGCCGCGCGCCGCGCACAGATGCCGGAACCAGTGGTTGCCGATGCGCACGTGCCCTACTTCGTCGCGCAGGATGATGTCGAGGATCGCGGCCGATTCGTCGTCGCCGGCCTGCTTCAGACGCGCGCGGATCGGCGGCGAGGCGTCGAGTCCGCGCGCTTCCAGCACGCGCGGCACCAGCGCCATGCGCGCGAGCACGTCGCCGCTGGTGCGCTCGCACATTTCCCAGAGGCCGTTATGCGCCGGGAAATCGCCGTAGACATGGCCGTAGTCCGCCAGCCGCTTGCCGAGCAGCGAAAAGTGATACGCCTCCTCGGCCGCCACCTTGAGCCAGTCGGCGTAGAAGTCCGCGGGCATGTCCGCGAAGCGCCAGACCGCGTCGAGCGCCAGATTGATCGCGTTGAATTCGATGTGCGCGAGCGCGTGCAGCAGCACGACGCGCCCTTGCGGCGTGCTCATGCTGCGGCGCTGAAGGCTGCGCGGCTCGACCAGATCCGGGCGCGCGGGACGGCCCGGCAAGTCGGCGGGGGCGCTCAGCGCGCAGTCGGCCTGCCAGTGCGTGACGCCGCGCGCCGCGCCGTCCTGGGCGAGCGCGTGGAGCGCCGTCACGGCCTCGGCCTTGGCGAGCGGATCGCATTCGCGCAATGCCGCAAGCGCGGCGGCACGCCAGCTGGCCTGCGGCGCGGCGGCATCGACGGGCAATTCGGCGCTATCGCGCGCGGAGTCGGAAAATACGGAATTCATCGTCGAACGGGCAAAAAACGGCAAAAAAGCAGTCAAAACTGGCGATAACGAGGTTCAAACGCGTGATTCACATCGTGATCCAGTAAAAGCGCGCGCCCCGCGCACCGCCCCGGCACACTCCGGCGGCCTCGCGTGCGAGGCCTGCCGCACGCTGCACGCGCCCCATGCCAGGCGGACTGCGCACGCAACCGTTTACAATACGCGATTCACCCGCCCTGCGCCGCCCGCGCCCGTTCGCGCGCCGCAGCCCCGCAAGACAAAAGGAGACGCAACACCGTGGCCATCTACAAGCTTGGCGAAGCCGCACCCACCATTCACGAAAGCGTGTTCGTCGCGGACAACGCGACCATCGTCGGCAAGGTCGAACTCGCCGAAGACTCGAGCGTCTGGTTCGGCGCGACGCTGCGCGGCGACAACGAGCTGATCTCGGTCGGCACGCGCAGCAATGTCCAGGAAGGCGCAGTGCTGCATACCGACCCCGGTTTCCCGCTCACGCTCGAAGCCAACGTGACGGTCGGCCATCAGGCCATGCTGCACGGCTGCACGGTCAAGGAAGGCGCGCTCATCGGCATTCAGGCGGTGGTCTTGAATGGCGCGGTAATCGGCCGCAACTGTCTGGTTGGCGCGGGCGCGGTGGTCACCGAAGGCAAGGTGTTCCCCGACAACTCGCTCATTCTCGGCGCGCCGGCCAAGGTCGTGCGCGAGCTCACCGAGGCCGACATCGCCGGCCTCAAGCGTAACGCGGACGTCTACGCGCAACGCCGCGAGTATTTCAAGGCGCAACTCGTGCGTATCGGCTGACGGCATCGGGCCGCCATGCCGCGCGAGCGCGCCGCACGCATCGAAACGAAGGAAAAGATTGTGAACGACCAGTTGCAGAAATTCATGTTCAGCGCCGCTCCGGTGCGTGGCGAGATCGTCTCGCTGCGCAACACGTGGCAAGAGGTGCTGACGCGCCGCCAGTACCCGGCGCCGGTGCGCACCGTGCTCGGCGAAATGATGGCCGCGTGCGCGCTGCTCTCCGCGAACCTCAAGTTCGACGGCACGCTGATCATGCAGATCCTCGGCGAAGGCCCGGTGCGCATGCTGGTCGTGCAGTGCAGCTCCGACCTCTCCATGCGCGCCACGGCGCGTCTGGCCGAAGGCGTGGAAACCGTCGCTGACGACCTCACGCTCGCGGATCTCATCAACGTGAACGGCCGTGGCCGCTGCGTGATCACGCTCGATCCGGCCAACAAGCATCCCGGCCAGCAGCCCTACCAGGGCATCGTGCCGCTCAACGGCGAGGAAGGCCCGCTGAAGTCGATCGCCGAAGTGCTCGAGCACTACATGCATCACTCGGAACAGCTCGACACGCGCCTGTGGCTCGGCGCGAACGACGACCGCGCCGTCGGCATGCTGCTGCAGAAGCTGCCCGGCGACGGCGGCATCGTGCCGCATCCGCACGAACTCGACGCCGACACGTGGGAACGCGTCTGCACGCTCGGCGGCACGCTCACGCGCGAGGAACTGCTCGAACAGGAGCCGGAAACGCTGTTCCGCCGCCTGTTCTGGCAGGAGAACGTGCAGCATTTCGAGCCCGCCACCACGCGCTTCCTGTGCAGTTGCTCGCGCGAGAAGGTCGGTTCGATGCTCAAGATGCTGGGCCGCGAGGAAGTGGACAGCGTGATCGAGGAGCGCGGCCACGTCGAGATTCACTGCGACTATTGCAACCAGCGCTACGAGTTCGATCCCGTCGATGTGGCGCAACTTTTCGCCACGCCGGGGCTCTCAGAAGGAGTCTCTCCCGCAGCGGACCAGCGCCACTGAGCCACCGATTGCCTCCCCGGCTCATGGCGCACCGTCTCCCGCCACGGGGGACGGCGCGGCCGCGTAGCACGTTGGCGCCGCGCACATCATGAGCCGCATCAAGGATGCCGATTCGCGCCGCGCCCGCGCTGCTGCAAGTCAACGCGCCGGCATCCGACCGATAAAGGGAAGCAAGACGATGAGAACGAACCTCGGGGCTGCATTACCTGCCTTCGCGGCGCGCGCCCTGCGCCGCGCCAGAGCGCTGATCGCCACCACCACGCTGATGTCGCTGATGACAACCTGCGCGGGCGTGGTGCTGATGAGCGGCTGCACGCTCGATCCGCCCGGCCCTTCGCCGATCTATAGCCGCCTGCCCGCCGATCAAGCGGGCGCCACGGCCACGCAGCCGCAGGCCGGCCCCGCCCTCACGCCCGAGCAGCTGCGGCGCTACGACGAGATCGACCAGCAGGCGCTCGCCGAGTCCGACCGCGCCGCGACCGCCGAAGCCGCCGCGCAAGCCTGGTCGCGCGCCTACACGCCGCCCGTCAACGTCTACGGCAGCTACTACAGCGGCGGTTGGGGAAGCGGATGGGGCACCGGAATCGGCTACGGCTATCCGGGCTGGGGTTGGTGATGCGCGTGCGCGCGTAAGCGCAAGCGCAGCAGGGCCGACGCAACACCACGCGGCAACAAAAAAGCGCGGCATCCATCGGATCGCCGCGCTTTTTACATCGACGCCAGATACCGCGTCGATCGAGTCACCCAAGTCGCTCAGCCTGGCTTCTTCTTCGCATCCTTGCTGGCGTGCCCGTGCCGCTTCTCGGGCACGCGCGACACCGGATTCGGCACCACCTTGACGGGCGCCGCCGACATCTCGCCACGCGTCGACGTATTCGACGACCCCGCCGGCGTGGCCGGCAGCGGCTGATTCGGCGAAACGAACTGCACGAACACCTCGCCGTCCTTCACCATACCCATCTCGTAGCGCGCGCGCTCCTCGACGGCCGCGGTGCCGTTCTGCAGATCCTGCACTTCGCCCGCGATGCGTTCGTTGCGCAGTTTTTCGTCGTCGTTCTGCTTTTGCTGCTGCGCGAGCTGCCCTTGCAGTTCGTGCACGCGCAACCAACCGCCGTGGCCCCACCAGAGCGGATACTGGATCAGCGCGAGCAGGATGATCAGGACGACAGTGACAAGCCGCATGGATGGTGCCGGATAAACATACGCCGCCCTGCGCTGAACGCAGGGCGGCGAAGAGGGATGACGAAGGGTGACAGCAAGGCTGCTGTCGCGTTCAGGTCCGCTTAGCGGAGGTTATAGAACGCCGACTTGCCCGGGTAGCTGGCGATATCACCGAGATCTTCCTCGATGCGCAGCAGCTGGTTGTACTTCGAGATGCGGTCGCTGCGCGAGAGCGAACCCGTCTTGATCTGACCGGCGTTCAGGCCGACGGCGATGTCCGCGATGGTCGAATCTTCGGTTTCGCCCGAACGGTGCGAGATCACGGCCGTGTAGCCCGCGCGCTTCGCCATTTCGATCGCTGCGAAGGTTTCCGTCAGCGTGCCGATCTGGTTGATCTTGATCAGGATCGAGTTGCCGATGCCCTTCTCGATGCCTTCCTTCAGGATGCGCGTGTTGGTGACGAACAGGTCGTCGCCCACGAGCTGAACCTTCTTGCCGAGCTTGTCGGTCAGAATCTTCCAGCCTGCCCAGTCGCTTTCGTGCATGCCGTCTTCGATCGAGACGATCGGGAACTTGTCGGCGAGCGTTGCGAGGTAGTCGGCGAATTCGGCCGACGACAGTTGCAGGCCTTCGCCCGCGAGCTGGTACTTGCCGTCGTGGTAGAACTCGCTGGCCGCGCAGTCGAGCGCGAGCAGGACGTCTTCACCGGCGCGGTAGCCAGCCTTCTCGATGGCTTGCAGGATCGTCGAGAGGCATTCGTCGTTGCTGCCGAAGTTCGGTGCGAAGCCGCCTTCGTCGCCGACGGCCGTGCTCATGCCGCGATCCGAGAGGATCTTCTTGAGCGCGTGGAACACTTCCGCACCGCAACGCAGCGCTTCGCGGAAGGTCGGCTGGCTCACCGGCACGATCATGAATTCCTGAATGTCGAGGCTGTTGTTCGCGTGCGCGCCGCCGTTGACGATGTTCATCATCGGGACCGGCAGTTGCATCGCGCCCGAGCCGCCGAAGTAGCGGTACAGCGGCAGGCCGGCTTCTTCAGCAGCGGCCTTCGCGACGGCCATCGACACGGCCAGCATCGCGTTCGCGCCGAGACGCGACTTGTTGTCGGTGCCGTCGAGTTCGAGCAGGGTCTTGTCGAGGAAGGCTTGTTCCGATGCGTCGAGGCCCATGATCGCCTCGGAGATTTCGGTGTTGATGTGCTCGACGGCCTTCAGCACGCCCTTGCCGTTGTAGCGGCCGGCTTCGCCGTCGCGCAGTTCGATCGCTTCACGCGAGCCCGTCGACGCGCCCGACGGCACAGCCGCGCGGCCCATCGTGCCCGACTCGAGCAGCACGTCGCATTCGACGGTGGGATTGCCGCGCGAATCCAGAATCTCGCGACCGATGATATCTACGATTGCACTCATGGTTTCCTCAGGAAATGACAGTAATTCTTGCGAGACACACACCATCTGCTGGTCCGGCGAAGCGCGGTCTACGCGCTCGTGCGGGACACACCGTCACATGGGACAGGCGGCGCGGTCGTCGGGTTCAACTTGTTGCGGCGCGAGGGTTATACACTTTGTAACCGCTGCGCCGCCACGCTGCCTTGCACATCTGGCGCGGCGCGGTTCCCGTCCTGCGCAGCATGGCATCGCTTGATGACACCTGCTGCGCCGGCGGGCCGCTCGCCGCGGCTCCTCCATCGCGCCGCTCATGCAATCGAAGCGGCGCGCGATGCTACAGAACGGCTGGAAAAACTTCGCGATCGATCAACGCTCGCGATAAAGCCATACGACAAAGCGCACGGCGCGCATGAAGCGCGCCGGAGCCTTACTGCTTGAATCAGTTGAAGTCGTTCTCGAGGAACGGCGTGCGCTTGACCGCCTGGTCGAGCGTCACGAGCGTTTCGAGCAGGTCGGCCATGCGGTTCAGCGGCACGGCGTTCGGACCGTCGGACTTCGCTTGCGCGGGGTTCGGGTGCGTCTCCATGAAGAGACCCGCCACGCCCGTGGCCACGGCCGCGCGCGCGAGCACCGGCACGAATTCGCGCTGACCGCCCGAGCTGGTGCCCTGGCCGCCCGGCAGCTGCACCGAGTGCGTGACGTCCATCACGACCGGCGCCGCCGTCTCGCGCATGATCGCGAGCGAGCGCATGTCCGACACGAGGTTGTTGTAGCCGAACGAAACGCCGCGTTCGCAAGCCATGAAGCGGTCTTCCGACAGACCCGCTTCACGCGCCGCGTCGCGCGCCTTGTCGATCACGTTCTTCATGTCGTGCGGCGCGAGGAACTGGCCTTTCTTGATGTTGACCGGCTTGCCCGAACGCGCGCACGCGTGGATGAAGTCGGTCTGACGGCACAGGAACGCCGGCGTCTGCAGCACGTCGACGACCGAAGCCACCGGGCCCACTTCCTCTTCCGTGTGCACGTCGGTCAGCACGGGCAGGCCGAGCTGGCGCTTCACTTCGGAGAGGATGCGCAGGCCTTCGTCCATGCCGAGACCGCGGAACGACTTGCCGCTCGAACGATTGGCCTTGTCGAACGACGACTTGTAGATGAACGGGATGCCGAGCTTCGCCGTGATTTCCTTCAGGCGGCCCGCCGTGTCGATCGTCATCTGTTCAGATTCGACGACACAGGTGCCTGCGATCAGAAAGAACGGCTTGTCGAGGCCAACCTCGAAACCGCACAGATTCATGCTTTCTCCTGGGCGCGCGACTGCTGCTGGTGCGCAACCGACGCTTCGACAAACGCCTTGAACAGCGGATGGCCGTCACGCGGCGTGGACGTGAATTCCGGGTGGAACTGAACGCCGACAAACCACGGGTGCATGTCGCGCGGCAGTTCCATCATTTCCGGCAGGTCTTCAGACGGCGTACGGGCGCTGATGATAAGGCCACCGGCTTCGAGCTTGGGCACGTAGCCGTTATTGACTTCATAACGGTGACGGTGACGCTCGTTCACGTCCTTGCCGTAGATTTCCGAAGCGAGCGTGCCCGGCTTGATCGGGCAACGCTGCGAGCCGAGGCGCATCGTGCCGCCCAGGTCCGAATCTTCCGAGCGCTTCTCGACCTTGCCTTCGCGGTCGGCCCATTCGGTGATGAGCGCGACAACGCGATCCGGCGTGTCCGCGTCGAATTCCGTGCTGTTCGCGTGCTTCAGGCCCACGACGTCGCGCGCGAATTCGATCACGGCCAGCTGCATGCCGAGGCAGATGCCGAGGTACGGCACCTTCGATTCGCGAGCGTACTGGATGGCCTTGATCTTGCCTTCGGTGCCACGACGGCCGAAACCGCCCGGCACGAGAATCGCGTCGAGATGCTTGAGGCTGTCCACGCCCTCTTCGTCGATCAGTTCCGAGTCGATGTACTCGATGTTGACCTTGGTGGAGGTCTTGATCGATGCGTGACGCAGCGCTTCGATGAGCGACTTGTACGACTCGGTCAGGTCGACGTACTTGCCGACCATGCCGATCGTGACTTCGTGCTGCGGATGCTCGAGCTTCTCGACCATTTCGGCCCACATCGACAGGTCGGCGGGCTTGGCGGACAGCTTGAGTTCGTCGCAGACGATCGAGTCGAGACCCTGGTCGTGCAGCATCTGCGGAATCTTGTAGATGCTGTCGGCGTCCCACACCGAAATGACGGCGTCTTCGGGCACGTTCGAGAACATCGAGATCTTCGAGCGCTCGTCGTCGGGAATGCGGCGGTCTGCGCGGCACAGCAGCACGTTCGGATAGATACCGATTTCGCGCAGCTTCTGCACGCTGTGCTGCGTGGGCTTGGTCTTGAGTTCGCCGGCCGTGGCAATGAACGGCACCAGCGTGAGGTGCACGAAGCACGCGCTGTTGCGGCCCATGCGCAGGCTCATCTGACGCGCGGCTTCGAGGAACGGCAGCGATTCGATGTCGCCGACCGTGCCGCCCACTTCAACGATCGCCACGTCGGGTTCGCCGCACGTCGCGGATGCCGCGCCGCGCTCGATGAACGCCTGGATTTCGTTGGTGATGTGCGGAATGACCTGCACCGTCTTGCCGAGATAGTCGCCGCGGCGTTCCTTGCGGATCACCGATTCGTAAATCTGGCCCGTGGTGAAGTTGTTGGCCTTGCGCATCTTCGTGCTGATGAAGCGCTCATAGTGGCCGAGGTCGAGGTCGGTCTCCGCTCCGTCTTCCGTCACGAACACTTCGCCGTGTTGAAACGGGCTCATCGTGCCGGGGTCGACGTTGATGTAGGGATCAAGCTTGAGGAGGGTGACTTTCAGACCGCGCGATTCGAGGATCGCGGCGAGGGAGGCGGCGGCAATACCCTTGCCAAGGGAAGAAACTACGCCGCCGGTGACGAAAACATATTTGGTCATCGCTGGATGCTCGCGGGAAAAACGGATTATACCGTAAAGCAAGGGCTAACCCTGAATTTTGAAAGAGCATCTTGCGAGACGGCGCGCGGCGCGAATGAAGCGTGCGCCGAATTGATCGCGCCCCGCCAGGCGGCGGCCGGCGGGTCTCTATCAGGCACGCGGCGAGGACGCGGGCCTAGCCGCCGTTATCCATCGCGTAGAGCATGCGCTGCACCGCGCGCGCGGTCTCGATGGGCCGCTCCATCGGATAGAGATGGCTGCCTTCGATCCACTCGAAACGCTCTCCCGCGATGCGCCGCGTGGCCCCGAGGCCGACCTGCCTCACCTCCTTCGAATGCGTGCCGCCGACGAAACTCACCGGCACCGGCGAGCCATGCGCGAGGCGCGTGCCGAAGGTGTGCGGCAGCGTGCGGTAGATGAGGTATTCGGTGCGGCGGTCGAAGGCCAGCGTGCGTGCGCCGTCAGGCGAAGTCTGAGGAATGCCGAAGTCGATGTAATCGGACAGCACGCGTTCGTCCCAGCGCGCGAACGCCGGCTTCGAATAGAAGTGGCGCCAGGCCTCGTCGCGGCTCGCCCAGTTCGTGCGGCGCGTGCGCGTGGCGGCGGCGGGCGACAGGCGCTCGTCGAGCCCGGTCCACTGCGAGACCCGCAGCATGCCGCTGCGCCAGCCCGCGATCACCGGCGAATCGAGCATCACCACGCCCCTGACCCACTGCGGCTTCCTGAGCGCCGCCATCAGCGAAAGATAGCCGCCGAGCGAATGCCCGACGAGCCAGACCGGATGCTCATAACGGCTGCCGATGTCCTCGATCAGCTGCTCGACGAGGTGCGGCCAGTCGCGCGTGACGGGATAGCGTGCGTCGTGGCCGATGCGTTCGATATAGCGCAGCTCGTAGGTGTCGCCGAGTTCGGCGAAGAAGGTGCGATACGTCGAGGCCGGAAAGCCGTTCGCGTGGGAAAAATGGATGACGTTCTTCAATCTGTGTCTGTCTCCGTTTTGTCCGTTCTTGTTGGATTGTCGTTATCGCTGCCGTTGTCGTTCGCACGCGGCGCGCGGCCCGCGGGCGCCGCCTTCGGATCGTCCATCCAGTAGCGCCGGCGCGTGTCGCGAAAGCGCTCGACCGTCAGCGCGCCGGGCGCGGCCTCGATGCGCGCCGCGCCATCCCAGTCGCTGCGCGCAAGCGCGATGTGGCGCGCCGCATACCGCGCATAGACGCCGGGATAAGGATGATGAAAGCGATTCAGGAAGCCTACCTGAAATATCGCGACGAGCGGCCAGACAGAATCGAGGAACGGTTCAGTCGACGACGTGCGGCTGCCGTGGTGCGGCACGACGAGGATCTGGGCGCGCAGATTGTCGATGCCGCGGGCCATAAGGGTGCGCTCGGTGCGGGCCTCGATGTCGGCGGCGAGCAAGGCCGCGACAGCGTTACCTGGCGCGGGCGCGGCGAGAGGCGTTCCGGCCGTCGTCACGCGCAGCACGCAGCAATGCGCATTGGGTTTCCCGCCGAGCGGCCCGGCGTCGGGCCAAAGCACCTCGAAGGTCACGCCATCCCACTGCCAGCGCTGCCCTGCGGCGCACTGCACGCGTTCCGCCCCACGTGCGTGCGCGCTCGCCCACAATGGATGCGCGGGCAGAATGCCGGCCACGAACTGCCGCACCGGCAGCGCATCGAGCACGGCCTGCGCGCCGCCCGAGTGATCGGAGTCGTCGTGGCTGATCATCAGCATGTCGAGGCGCGTCACGCCGTGCGTCTGCAGATAAGGAACGACGAGCCGCTCGCCCGCATGCGTGGACTCCGGCCCCGGTCCGGCATCGAACAACAGCGTGTGGCGCGCGGTCTCGACCAGCACCGAAGTGCCCTGCCCGATATCGAGCGCCGTGAGCCGGAACGCACCGTCCGGCGGCCCGCCCGGCGACGACGCGAGCAGCGGCAGCCACGTGAACGGCGCGAGCCAGCGCAACGGCCAGCCGCGCGGCGCAAGCATCCACGCGACGCCGACCGCCGCGCAGGCCAGCGCCCAGCCGGACGGCTGCGGCAACCGCAACAGCGCCCACGGCAGCCCTTCGAGCGCGCCGAGCGCCATCGCGAGCCGATCGAGCAACGCGTGCGCGGCGTGCAGCGCGAAGGCGTCGAACGGCGCAGGCAGGACCGCGCCCGCGAGCACCGTCGGCGTGACCAGCATGCTGACCCAGGGAATCGCGAACGCATTCGCCAGCGGCCCGATCAGCGGAATCTGCAAGAACCAGTACGCGGTGAGCGGCGCGAGCGCGAGCGTGACCGCCCATTGCACGCGCGCGCCGTCGTGCAGACGGGCCGCGAAGCGTCGGGCGGCGCGCCGCCAGCGCTGCCGGTCGACGTATGAAGCGAAGCGCCCGCCCCTCGCCTCTGATGCCGCGTCGTCCTTATCACGCATCGGATCGATTTCGTCGGGCGTGGGTTCGGCGTCGTCTTCGCGGCGCACGCGCGGCGCGCCGCTCGCCGCATACAGAATGGCCCCGACGGCGCAAAACGACAGCCAGAAACCCGGCGCGGTCACCGCCCACGGATCGCGCAGCAGCACGAGCCCGAGCGCCCACGCCAGCACGTGCGAGCGCGACACCTCGCGCGAACCCAGCAGCGCCAGCGCCGCCACCGCGAGCATCCAGAGCGCGCGCTGTACCGGTACGTTGAACCCGGCCAATGCGGCATAGGCCGCGCCCGCGCACAGCGCCCCCGCCAGCGCGACCTTCTGCGCGGGCACGACGAGCGGCGCGTCGACGCCGCGCCAGCGCGCGCGCCGCCAGATCGCACCTGCGAGCCAGCCCGCGAGTCCGGCGACAAACGCGAGATGCAGCCCCGAAATCGCGACGAGATGACTCGTGCCCGTGTTGCGCATGAGCCGCCAGTCGGCGTCGCTGACGTCGTCCTGTGCGCCGGTCGCGAGCGCCACGACGATGCCGCGATGCGGCGCATCCGCCAGCACCGCGCCGATCCGCGCGCGCACCGCCGCCCGCCTTTGCTCGATCGCGATGCCGATGCCCTGCGCATCCCGAGGCAGTCTCTGCGCATGGGCGGCATCGCTGACGTAACCGGTCGCGCGCACGCCTCGCGCGAGCAAGGCCGCTTCCGTATCGCGCAGATCGAAATTGCCCTCGCCGTGCGCCGGTTTGAGCCGCACCGTCAGCCGCCAGCGCGCGCCGGGCACGAGCGGCGGCACGGGCGCGTCGCGCGCGATCCAGTTCAATTGCAGCAGACGCGGCGGATGCAAGGCGCTCGCGGCCCGCTCACGCCCCGGCCACGATTCCACCGCAAAGAGAAAGCGCGCCGAACCTTCGCCGAAGGCGGGCATGCGCGCGATAGACCCCGTTACGTCGACGTCACGCGTCTGCCAGGCTTGGGGCAGCGTTTCAACGAGACGGATTTCCGCGCGCCACGCCGCGTAACCGAATCCGGCGCACGCCGCAGCGATCCCAACCGCCGCCCATCCCGCAAACCGCCACACGCGCCCGCGCGCGCCCCGCCGCAACAACCACGTACCGCCGATTGCCGCGCCGACCATCAACGCGATCAATCCGCACCACGCACCGCGTCCCGGCAACGCAGCCTGCTGTTGCAGCGCGATCACGCCAAGCGCGAATCCGCACCACACCGCCCGCATAGCGCCTCCGCGAAACGGCGGCGCGAGGCCTCAACAAAACCCGCCGTTTCGCGCGCCACCCATGCGGAAATTATGCAGACGAAAGCGCGAGCCGCGGCAGCGCAGCCGCAGCGTTAGCCGTCGTGCCAAGGGCGATATCCTCGGGCGCCACGCCCCGCAAGGCCGCGAGCACGGCGCCGATGCGCGGCACCTGGTCCGGCGTGTTGCGCTGCTTGTAGAGCCAGGACGGCGAGATATCGGGCGCATCGGTTTCCATCACGATCGCGTCGAGCGGCAACTGCTCCGCGAGCCGGCGGATCTGCAACGCGCGCTCGAAGGTCAGATTGCCGCCGAAACCCAGATGCATGCCCTGCTCGATAAACGCGTGCGCCTGCTGAAAACTGCCGTTGAACGCGTGCGCGATGCCGCGCTTCACGCCGTTCCGACGCAAGCCCGCGAGCACCTTATCCTGCGACTTGCGCACATGACAGATCGCGGGCAAATCGAACTCGCGCGCGAGCTTCAGCTGCGCGTCGTAGATGAATTGCTGACGCTGCGCGTCGAGCCCCGGCACGAAAAAATCGAGGCCGATCTCGCCGATGCCCACGAACTTCGGATCGTCGAGGCTCGCTTCGATTTCGGCGCGCAGCGCGTCGATATCCTCGTCGCGCGCCTGCGGCGTATAAAGCGGATGGATCCCGAGCGCGTAGACCGCGCCCGGCGTGCGCCGCGCGAGCGCACGCACGGTTTCGAAGTTCGCGCGCGCCACCGCCGGAATCACAATGCGCGTCACGCCCGACGCCTGCGCCGCCGACGCCACCGCATCGCGGTCCGCGTCGAACTCGCCGGCATCGAGATGGCAATGCGTGTCGATCCACATGGTCAGGCGCTCCGTCGATAAACACCCAAAAACAAGGCCCGCGAATCGCGCGGCCAAACAGCGACGCAACTCGCGGGCCCGAGGCGTCGCGCATGGCGACGCCCGTTGCTGCGCGCCTAGACCGGCAGAACCGGCTCCTCGTGCAGCATGCCTTCGCGCAGGCGCACGATGCGGTCGCAGCGCGCCGCGAGATCGGGATCGTGCGTGACGATCACGAAGCTCGTCTGGAACTGGTCCGAGAGTTCGAGCATCAGGTTGAACACCGTGTCCGCCGTGCTGCCGTCGAGATTGCCGGTCGGCTCGTCGGCGAGCACGCAGGCGGGCTTGGTCACGAGCGCGCGCGCAATCGCCACGCGTTGACGCTCGCCACCCGAGAGTTCGCCCGGACGATGACGCGCGCGATGCGCGAGGCCCACGCGGTCGAGAATCTCCAGCGCCTCGCGGCGCGCGTCCTCTTGCGGCATGCGGCGGATGCGCAGCGGCATCGCCACGTTGTCGAGCGCCGAGAATTCCGGCAGCAGATGATGGAACTGATAGACGAAACCGAGCGCGCGGTTGCGCAGATCGTTGCGGTCGCGCTCCGAGAGTTCGGTAAACGGCTTGCCGAGCAGTTTCACGTTGCCGGTGCCCGGTTCGTCGAGACCGCCGAGCACGTGCAGCAGCGTGCTCTTGCCCGAGCCCGACGCGCCCACGATCGCGAGCTTTTCGCCGCGCTTCACGGAGATTTCGGTGTCGTGCAGCACCTGCACGGAGAGCGCGCCCTGGCCGAACACCTTCGAAATGCCGTGCGCCTCGATCACGTACGGATAGTCGCTTGCCACGCCGCTCATGATGTTGTTCTTTGCTTGACGATCATTCATAGCGCAGTGCCTCCGCCGGTCGAACCTTGGCCGCGCGCCAGCTGGGGTAAAGCGTCGCGAGCGCGGACAGCACGAACGCAATCAAACCGATGCGGATCACGTCGCCGGCGACGAGTTCCGAAGGCAGTTCGCTGATGAAGTAAACCGAGGGCGGCAGGAACTGCACGCCGAGCAGATGCTCGATCATCGGCACGAGCCACGGAATGCTCCACGCGATCAGGCAGCCGAGCGCGACGCCGATCGCCGTGCCCACGAAGCCGATCGTCACGCCCTGCACCACGAAGATCTTCATGATCGAGCCGGGCTGCGCGCCGAGCGTGCGCAGAATGGCGATATCGGCCTGCTTGTTGGTCACCGTCATCACCAGCGACGACACCAGATTGAACGCCGCGACCGCGATGATCAGCGTGAGGATGATGAACATCATGCGCTTCTCGATCTGCACGGCCGAGAACCAGGTCTTGTTCTGCTGTGTCCAGTCGCGAATATAGAGGTCGCCCGAGAGCGTATGCACGAGTTGCCGCGCGACCGCTGGCGCGCGCTGCATGTCCTTCAGGCGCAGCCGCACGCCGCTGGGCGCGGCCAATCGGTACAGCACCTCGGCGTCGCGGATATTCACGAGCGCGAGCGTGCTGTCGTACTCGTAATGCCCCGATTCGAACACGCCCACCACGGTGAACTGCTTCAGGCGCGGCAGCATGCCCGCGGGCGTGATGGTGCCTTCGGGCGCGACAAGCGTCACCTTGTCGCCCTTCGTCACGCCGAGATTCACGGCCAGATCGGAGCCGAGCACGATATTGAAGCTGCCCGGCGTCAGATCGTTCATGGTGCCGATCTTCATTTCCTTGCCGATATCCGAGACCTGCGGCTCTTCCGACGGCTCGACGCCGCGCAGCGCCACGCCGTTCACGCTATCGCCGCGCGTGAGCAGCGCCTGGGCGTCCACGTAGGGCGCGGCGCCGATCACTTCGGTATTGGTCTTGGCCTCTTTCGCGGTCAGTTTCCAGTCGGGCATCGACCCGGTGGGCGAGAAGATTTCGATATGCGCGAGCACCGAGAGCATGCGGTCGCGCACGTCGCGCTGGAAGCCGTTCATCACCGAGAGCACGACGATCAGCGCCGCCACGCCGAGCGCGATGCCCGACATCGAGATCAGCGCGATGAAGGAGATGAAGCCATTGCCGGTCGTGCGCTTGCCGGCGCGTGTGTAGCGCCAGCCTATCTGCCATTCGTAGGGAAGTTTCAAGCGAATCCTTTAAAGCGTCTGCGTTGCGCGGGCTCTGGCGCGCGGAGTGGTGTCGATGGCGGCGTCGATGCGGATGCGTCGATCCTTGCGCCACCCGATTTCCGTGCCGGACCATGCCGACGATCAAGCGCGAAGTTTGCCACACTACGGCGGCGTCACGGACTTTGCGCCGTCGCGGGCCGCCGCCGCCGGCCCTGTCCCTTGGATGCGGATTCGGCGCGCAGGTGCCCGCCCAAACGGCCGATCGCCGATAAGTGACTGATTCGTATGGCGTCGCGCGCCAAACCGGGCCGAAACGCGCGCGCGACGCGCCGTCCGCCGCGCCCAGCAGCCGCGAGCGCCGAAGTACAATGCGCACCATGCCTGTCGACCGCCTCCATCTCCTTGTGCCTTTCGCGCTGCCGTCCGCGGCTGTCGCGCCCACCGCCCTCGCCGGCCTGCAATTTCCCGCGCTCTCGAAGCTCGTCGCGCGCGCGACGCTCGGCGACCAGGTGATCGGCGAGGATTTCCAGCGCACGCTGCCGCACGAGCGCTGGGTCGCGCGTCAGTTCGGCGCGCTCGGCGGCGATGCCGCGAACGGGAAGACGAACGCCAACGGCGCCAGCGCCGACGACGAAGCCCCGCTCGCGCCCTGGATGCTGCTCGCCGACGGCGGCACGCCCGGCGACGCCACGTGGGCCTGCATCCAGCCCGTGCACGTGCGCATCGCGCACGATCACCTCGTGCTGATCGATCCGGCCTCGCTCGAACTCGCCGACGCCGACGCCGCCACGCTCTACGCCATCGCCAAACCGCTGATCGAAGAACTCGGCGTGCGCGTCGAGGCCCCGACGCCGCAGCGCTGGTATCTGTCGAGCGACCAGTTCGGCACGCTCGCGGGCGCGTCGCCGCTGCGCGCGAGCGGCCGCAACATCGAAATCTGGCTGCCGCACGAAGCGCATTCGGGCCAGCGCTCGCGCGCGTGGATGAAGGTGCAGAACGAGGTGCAGATGGCCTGGTTCGAGCATCCGGTCAACGAAGCGCGCGAAGCGCGCGGCCTGCCCGCCGTCAACTCGATCTGGTTCCACGCGCAAGGCGCGCTGCGCCCCGTGCGCAAGCCGTTCGCGCGCGTGCAGTCGGACGCCGCCGCCACGCGCGGTCTCGCGCTCGCCTCGGGTGCCGCGCTGAGCGCCGCGCCGGCCGATTTCGCCGCGCTGAAAACCACGCTCGACGGCGCGAAGAACGGCACGCCAAACGGCGCCACGCTGGTCGAACTCGATCCGTTCTCGGCGGCCTATATCCAGCAGGACTGGTTCCGCTGGAACGCGGCGTTCGCGCAGATCGAGCGCGACTGGTTCGCGCCCGCGCTCGCCGCGCTGCAGGCGGGCGAGCTGAACCAGCTCGACGTCACGCTCTGCGGCGACACCGGCTCGGTCACGCTCGCGCTCACGCGCGGCGACCTACGCAAATTCTGGCGACGCCGCGAGTTCGCGTCGCTCTTTATCGAATAATTTCCGAAGTCGTCCGCATGACCCGAATCGTCACCCGCGCCTGCTCCCCCGCCGATACCGAAGTGCTGATCCGCCACGGCCTGCACCCGGTGCTCGCGCGCCTCTACGCGTCGCGCGGCGTCAGCCAGCCCGACGACATCGAGACCGGCCTCGGCCGCCTGATTCCGCCCGCCAGCATGAAAGGCCTCGACGCCGCCGCCGCGCTGCTCGCCGACGCGCTCGAACAGAAGCGCCGCATGCTCGTCGTGGCCGACTACGACTGCGACGGCGCGACCGCCTGCGCGGTGGCCGTGCGCGGCCTGCGCATGCTCGGCGCGCAGATCGACTATCTGGTGCCGAATCGCTTCGAGTACGGCTACGGCCTCACGCCGGAAATCGTCGCGCTCGCCGCGCAGCGCAAGGGCGGACCGCCCGATCTGCTGATCACGGTCGACAACGGCATCGCCAGCGTGGAGGGCGTGGAAGCCGCCAACGCGCTCGGCATCGACGTGCTCGTGACCGATCACCATTTGCCCGGCGACGTGCTGCCCGCCGCGCGCGCGATCGTCAATCCGAACCAGCCGGGCTGCGAGTTTCCGAGCAAGAGCCTCGCGGGCGTCGGCGTGATGTTCTACACGCTGCTCGCGCTGCGCGCCGAACTGCGCCGCCGCGGCGCGTTCGCCGACGGCAAGCCCGAGCCGCGTCTGGACGGTCTGCTCGATCTGGTCGCGCTCGGCACGGTCGCCGACGTCGTCAAGCTCGACGGCAACAACCGCGTGCTGGTCGCGCAAGGCCTGCAACGCATCCGCAACGGCCGCATGCAGCCGGGCATCGCCGCCCTGTTCCGCGCCTCGGGCCGCGACGCCAAGAGCGCCTCGGGCTTCGACATGGGCTTCGCGCTCGGGCCGCGCCTGAACGCGGCGGGCCGCTTGTCGGATATGTCGCTCGGCATCGAGTGCCTGACCACCGACGACGTGGGCCGCGCCTGGGATCTCGCCCAGCAGCTCGACACGATCAACCGCGAGCGCCGCGAGATCGAGGCCGGCATGCAGCAGCAGGCGCTCGCCGATCTCGCCGACGTCGATCCGCAGGACAGCGCCACGCTCACACTCTTCAACGAAGGCTGGCACCAGGGCGTGATCGGCATCGTCGCGGGGCGCCTGAAAGAGAAGTTCCACCGCCCGTCCTTCACCTTCGCGCTCGCCGACGACGACGGCGCGCTCGTCAAGGGCTCGGGCCGTTCGATCCCCGGTTTCCATCTGCGCGACGCCGTCGATCTGATCTCCAAGCGCGAGCCGGGCCTGATCCACAAGTTCGGCGGCCACGCGATGGCCGCGGGCCTGACGATCGCCGCCGCCGACGTGCCGCGCTTCGCCGCCGCCTTCGAGCGCGTGGGCCGCGAGTGGCTCACCGCCGAGGCGCTCGCGCGCACCGTGGAAACCGACGGCGATCTCGAAGACGCCTATTTCACGCCCGATTTCGTCGAGATGATCGACGCGGCCGTCTGGGGCCAGGGCTTCCCGGCGCCGGTGTTCGCGGGCGAATTCGAAGTCGCCTCGCAGGCGCTCGTGAAGGACAAGCACCTGAAACTCCAGTTGCTGCGCGGCCGCCAGCGCTTCAACGCGATCTGGTTCAACCACACCGAGCCGCTGCCGCAGCACACGACCGTCGCCTACCGCCTCGTGCGCGACACCTGGAACGGCGTCTCGCGCGTGCAACTGGTGGTGGAGCACGCGGCGCTCTGACCGGCGTGGACGAGAGGCCACGCATGGGGCCGCCGCGCCCTTGATGCATGGCCAATCGGCTATAATTGCGTGTTTTACACGCCGGATCACGACACAAATGGAAGCGGAACGTCTCAACGCGATCGAAGCCCTTTTGGCGGACCTGCGCGCACGCGCGGGCGAGCTACGGGGGTATCTTTGACTACGACGTAAAAGCCCGACGGCTCGTCGAAGTCAATAGCGAACTCGAAGACCCTAACGTCTGGAACGACTCCAAGCACGCACAGGGTCTCGGCAAGGAAAAGAAGCTGCTCGAAGGCGTCGTGCATGTGCTCGACGGTATCGAGAACGACGCGCGCGACGCGCAGGACCTCTTCGAGATGGCGCGCGAGGAAGGCGACGAGGACACGCTCGTGGCCTGCGAAAGCGACGCCGCCGAAATCGAGAAGCGTATCGCCGACGTCGAGTTCCGACGCATGTTCGCGAACCCGGCCGACCCGAACAACGCCTTCATCGACATTCAGGCGGGCGCGGGCGGCACGGAAGCCTGCGACTGGGCGTCGATGCTGCTGCGCCAGTACGTGCGCTACTGCGAACGCAAGGGCTTCAAGACCGAAGTGCTCGAAGAGTCCGAAGGCGACGTGGCCGGCATCAAGAGCGCGACCATCAAGGTCGAAGGCGAATACGCCTACGGCTTCCTGCGCACCGAAACCGGCATTCACCGCCTCGTGCGCAAGTCGCCGTTCGACTCGTCGGGCGGCCGTCACACGTCGTTCTCGTCGGTGTTCGTGTACCCGGAAATCGACGACTCGTTCGAGATCGACGTCAATCCGGCTGATCTGCGCATCGACACGTATCGCGCTTCGGGCGCGGGCGGTCAGCACATCAACAAGACCGACTCCGCCGTGCGTATCACGCACGTCCCGTCGGGCATCGTCGTGCAGTGCCAGAACGACCGCTCGCAGCACCGCAACCGCGCGGAAGCCATGGCGATGCTGAAGTCGCGCCTGTACGAAGCCGAAATGCGCAAGCGCCAGTCGGAGCAGGACAAGCTCGAAGCGGGCAAGTCGGACGTGGGCTGGGGTCACCAGATCCGCTCCTACGTGCTCGACAACAGCCGCATCAAGGATCTGCGCACCAACGTCGAAATCAGCAACACCAAAGCCGTGCTCGACGGCGATCTCGACCCGTTCATCAGCGCAAGCCTGAAACAGGGCGTGTAAGCGCCGCCCTCTCCCGCCGTGCCGCCGCCCGCTTCGTCCGAGAAGCGCGGCGCGCGCGGCGGAACCGAATTTCCCGAACCCCGAGCCATCATGACCGAACCGACCCAGCCGAATACGGCCGCCGCAGCGCCCGCCGCGTCGCCCGACCTGGACGACAACCAGATCATCGCCGAGCGCCGCGAGAAGCTGCGCGCGCTGCGCGAAGCGGGCGTCGCCTTTCCCAACGACTTCCGCCCCACCCACCACGCCGCCGACCTGCAGCGCGACTACGCCGAGACCGACAAGGACGCGCTCGAAGCGAATCCGCTCGAAGTCGCGATCGCCGGCCGCATGATGCTCAAGCGCGTGATGGGCAAGGCAAGCTTCGCCACGGTGCGCGACGGCTCGGGCCAGATCCAGTTCTTCATCACGCCCGCCGACGTCGGCGACACGACCTACGACGCGTTCAAGAAGTGGGACCTCGGTGACATCGTCGCCGCGAAGGGCGTGCTGTTCCGCACCAACAAGGGCGAACTCTCGGTGCGCGTCACCGAACTGCGCCTGCTGTCGAAGTCGCTGCGTCCGCTGCCGGACAAGTTCCACGGTCTGTCGGACCAGGAAATGCGTTATCGCCAGCGCTACGTCGACCTGATCGTCACGCCGGAAGCGCGCGACACGTTCGTGGCGCGCACCAAGGCGATCTCGTCGGTGCGCCGCTTCATGTCCGACGCGAGCTTCATGGAAGTCGAAACGCCGATGCTGCACCCGATCCCGGGCGGCGCGGCGGCCAAGCCGTTCGTCACGCACCACAACGCGCTCGACATGCAGATGTTCATGCGCATCGCGCCCGAGCTGTATCTGAAGCGCCTGATCGTGGGCGGCTTCGAGCGCGTGTTCGAAATCAACCGGAATTTCCGTAACGAAGGCGTTTCGCCGCGTCACAACCCGGAATTCACGATGATGGAGTTCTACGCCGCGTACACCGACTACGCGTGGCTGATGGACTTCACCGAACAGCTGATCCGCCAGGCCGCGATCGATGCATCGGGCACGGCCGTGCTCACGTATCAGGGCCGCGAACTCGATCTGTCGAAGCCGTTCCATCGTCTGACGATCGTGCAGGCGATCCAGAAGTACGCGCCGCAGTACACGACCGAGCAACTCGCCGATGCCGCGTTCCTGCGCACCGAGCTGAAGAAGTTCGGCGTCGACGCGAACCAGCCGCAGTTCCTCAACGCGGGCGTGGGCGCGCTGCAACTCGCGCTGTTCGAAGAGACGGCCGAGTCGCAACTGTGGGAACCGACCTACATCATCGACTACCCGATCGAAGTCTCGCCGCTCGCGCGCGCCTCGGACACCACGCCGGGCATCACCGAGCGTTTCGAGCTGTTCATCACGGGCCGCGAAATCGCCAACGGCTTCTCGGAGCTGAACGATCCGGAAGACCAGGCCGCGCGCTTCAAGAAGCAGGTCGAGCAGAAGGACGCCGGCGACGAGGAAGCGATGTTCTACGACGCCGACTACATCCGCGCGCTGGAATACGGCATGCCTCCGACGGGCGGCTGCGGCATCGGCATCGACCGTCTGGTGATGCTGCTCACCGATAGCCCGAGCATCCGCGACGTCATCCTGTTCCCGCACCTGCGCCGCGAAGACTAAGCGACGCCTGCAAGACAGCGACGCCGAACGGGGCGCATGCGGTTCACGCCGCATGCGCCCCGTTTCTTTTGGGCCGTCATGTCGCGATGATCGGACGTTTGTAACGATAGGTAAAAGCTGCCGCCCTGCTTCGCGCGGTTTTCGCGCGACGAATGGGCATGCCGATTGCGCGAGGACGGGAAACCGCGCCGGGCAACGCCGTGCGGCGATCGGGACCTTTTCGATGCGCTAGCGGTTCGCCGCGCGCGCACGACGGGTTACAAAATGAAACGCCCGTGCCACGGCTTTCGCTCACACTGATTCGTGAGTCAACTCTGCAAAAGACGGAGCCTTTCATGAACGAATTCGATCCTAAAACCACCACGCACGACACGTCCGGCAAACGCCGCCTGCATCCGCTCGTCGCCACCGCGGCGGCGGCCGTGATCGTCGCGAGTCTCGCGGCCACGGCGGCCATCACCGGCGTGTTTCCCAAGGCCTCCAGCACGGCCGAACAGAACGCCCAGTCGCAGACCGGCCAGACCACGCTGATGGCGACGCCGCCCGCCACGCAGGACTCCACCCTGCCCGCGAACGGCGCGCAGTACGCGCAGCAGAATGGCGCGCAAGCCAATGCGCCCGCTGAGCCGCAACCCGCTCCGGCAGCCGCCCAGCAGCAGCAACCCGCCGCTCCCGCGCCGCAATACGCACAGCAGCCTCAGCAAGCCGCGCAGGAAGCACCGCCGCAACAGGCCGCGTGCGCCTCGTGCGGCGTGGTCGAATCGATTTCGGCGAGCAAGCAGGAAGGCCACGGCACCGGCATCGGCGCAGTCGGCGGCGCGGTGGCGGGCGGCGTGGTCGGCAACCAGTTCGGCAGCGGCGGCGGCCGCACGGCGATGACGCTGCTCGGCGCGCTCGGCGGCGGTCTCGCGGGCAACTCGGTCGAAAAGCATCTGCGCAGCACGACTTCCTACTCGGTGCGCGTGCGCATGGATAACGGCAAGATGCGCTACTTCACCTATCACGAAGCGCCGCCGTTCCAGCAAGGCCAGCGCGTGCGGGTCGAACGCGGCGCGCTCGAAGCGGCCTGACGCCCTCTGATCCTCGCCACGCCGGCAAACAAAAAGGCGATTCGCCATCACAGCGAATCGCCTTTTTTCATTCCGGCCCGCGACGGCGCGCGGGCGGCCGTCAGCAAGATCGATCAGTAATCCGCTTCCTCGATCCAGGCGGCCTGGATTGCTTCGAGGATGCGTTCGTTGGAGTTTTGCGGATCGTCGTTGAAGCCTTCGAGTTCCGTGATCCAGCGATGCAGATCGGTAAAGCGCACATACTGCGGATCGACTTCGGGGTGCGTGTCCGTCAAGGCCATTGCGATGTCCTGCGTATCGGTCCATTTCATGGCTGTGCGCTCCTCTTCGGGTGGATCAGTGGTTTTCCTTGGCGTGGTTGATCGAGTAACGCGGGATCTCGATCACCAGGTCGTCTTCCGCCGGCACGAGCGCCTGGCACGACAGCCGCGAAGTGGGCTCCAGACCCCATGCCTTGTCGAGCAGGTCGTCTTCGGCTTCTTCCGACGGTTCGAGCGCGTTGAAACCTTCGCGCACGATCACGTGACAGGTCGTGCACGCGCACGACTTCTCGCAGGCGTGTTCGATCTCGATGCCGTGTTCCAGCAGCGCGTCGCACACGCTTTCACCCGGCTTGGCGTCGATGACCGCGCCCTCGGGGCACAGTTCGACATGGGGCAGCACCACGATTTGAGGCATTGTGATTTCCGTATCCAATAACTTTCAATTCGGGCGCGCCCCGCCTGACGGCGGCGGCATCGCCCATTCTACTGACCTCGCGCGCTTCGCCACATCGGGAAAGCACGCACCCGGCGCGCAACGCGCACGGGAGAGTTCGCTAATCGTTCAGTTGCGCAGTTGGCCGCGCTTTAGCCGATCTCGTCGAGCCGCTTGCCCGCGAGCGCGCGCTTGATGCCCTTGTCCATGCGGCGCGCGGCGAATTCGTCGGTGCCTTCGGCAAGCGCCTTGGTGGCGGTTTCGATCGCATCGGTGTCGTCGCTTTGCACGATCTGCGCGAGCGCCGCGATCAGCGTGTCGAGCGCGGCGCGCTCGTCGGCGTCGAGCAGCTCACCGTCGGCGGCCAGCGCCGATTGCGTCGCTTCGATCACGCGTTGCGCCTCGACCTGCGCTTCGCGCAGCGCGCGCGCACGCATGTCGATGTCGGCGGTCTTGAAGCTCTCTTCGAGCATCCGGGCGACTTCGTTATCTTCGAGGCCGTACGACGGCTTGACCACCACCGATGCCTCCACGCCCGACAACTGCTCGCGCGCGAACACCGACAGCAGACCGTCCGCGTCCACCTGATAGGTCACGCGGATGCGCGCCGCACCGGCCGCCATCGGCGGAATGCCGCGCAGCTCGAAGCGCGCGAGCGAACGGCAGTCGGCCACGAGCTCGCGCTCGCCCTGCACCACGTGGATCGCCATCGCGGTCTGGCCGTCCTTGAAGGTCGTGAAGTCCTGCGCGCGCGCGACCGGAATGGTCGAGTTGCGCGGGATGATCTTCTCGACGAGGCCGCCCATCGTTTCCACGCCCAGCGAGAGCGGGATCACGTCGAGCAGCAGCCAGTCGTCGTCGCCGCCGCGATTGCCGGCCAGCAGATCGGCCTGAACCGCCGCGCCGAGCGCGACCACCTGATCCGGGTCGAGATTCGTGAGCGGCGCCTGGCCGAAATACTGTTCCACGGCGCGGCGGATCACCGGCATGCGCGTCGCGCCGCCAACCAGCACCACGCCCTTCACGTCCTGCGCGCCGACCTTCGCATCGCGCAGCGCCTTCTTCGTCGGCGTGAGCGTGCGTTGCACGAGCGTCTGCGTGAGCGCTTCGAAACGCGGCTCGTCGATGGCGACCGCGATGGCCTGGCCGTTCGACAGCGTGACGTCGATACGCGCTTGCGGCGCCGACGACAGCGCTTCCTTCGCGTCGCGCGCGCGGTCGAGCAGCAGACGCACGTCTTCGGGCGCGAGCGCCGTGCGCGCGACCCCGCTTTGTTCGAGCACGTAGTCGAACAGCACGTGGTCGAAATCGTCGCCGCCGAGCGCCGAATCGCCGCCCGCCGCCAGCACTTCGAACACGCCCTTGGTGAGCTTCAGGATCGACAGGTCGAAGGTGCCGCCGCCGAGGTCGTAGACCGCGTAGAGGCCTTCGGCGCCGTTGTCGAGACCGTAGGCGATGGCCGCCGCGGTCGGCTCGTTCAGCAGGCGCAGCACGTTCAGGCCCGCGAGGCGCGCGGCGTCCTTGGTCGCCTGGCGCTGCGCTTCGTCGAAGTACGCGGGCACCGTGATGACCGCGCCGACGAGGTCGTCGCCGAGCGTGTCTTCGGCGCGCTGACGCAGCGTCGCGAGAATTTCCGCCGACACTTCCACCGGGCTTTTCACGCCGTCGATGGTCTCGATCTGCACCATGCCCGGCGCGTCGACGAACACGTAAGGCGCGTTCGCCGCGCCTTCGACGTCGGCCTTGCCGCGGCCCATGAAGCGCTTGACCGAGACGATCGTGTTGCGCGGATCGCTGGCCGCCTCGGCCTTGGCCGTGCGGCCGATGCGGCGGCCGCCGTTGGCCAGATAGCGCACGACGGAAGGCAGCAGCACGTGGCCGTCCTCGTCGGGCAGCACGTCGGGCACGCCGCTGCGCACGGCGGCGACGAGCGAGTTCGTCGTGCCGAGGTCGATGCCGACGGCGAGTCGCCGCTGGTGCGGCGCCGGCGCCATGCCGGGTTCGGAGATTTGCAGTAATGCCATCTGTGTGATCTGTTGCGGGCCGCCACGGGCAGCCCTGTCCTATGTTCTACGCTCTTTTCGCACGGCCGGGCGCACGCTCATGCGTGCTCGTGCGAGCCGCGCCGCCTCAGCCTTCCAGCCGCTCGATCTGCGTCTCGATCTCGGCCGCCACGCGCTCGATGAACATGAGCTGGCGCACCGCTTCCGCCGCCGGCTGGTTCGAGCCGCTGTCGATCAGCGCCGCGAGCTTCGCGAGGCGCGCGCGCTCGTCGTCGCGCAATTCGCCCGACAGCGCGTCGAGCGCATCGACGTTCTTCGCGTGCACGGCGTCTTCGATCGCTTCGCGCCACTCCATCTGCTGCATCAGGAACGCCGGCTCCATGGCCGTATTGTCCTCGGCGCCGACGTCGACGCCGCGCAGATGCAGCAGGTACTTGGCGCGCTTGAGCGGATCGCGCAGCGTCTGATACGCCTCGTTCGCGCGCGTGGCCCATTGCATCGCCACGCGTTTTTGCGCGTCGCCGGCCGCCGCGAAGCGGTCCGGGTGCACCTGTGCCTGCACGGTGCGGTAAGCGTGGTCGAGCGAATCGGCGTCGATCGCGAACTGCTCGGGCAGGCCGAACAGCACGAAGTGGCTATCGGAAAGCGATGAAAGCGAGGTCATCGGATAAAGCGTTCTTGTGGGGCCATCAAAATCAAAAAGGCGGCACAGGCCGCCTTTTCACCGCACCGCGCGGGCTTAAACGCGGAAGGACTCGCCGCAACCGCACTCGTCCTTCACGTTCGGGTTGTTGAACTTGAAGCCCTCGTTGAGGCCTTCGCGCACGAAGTCGAGCTGCGTGCCGTCGATATAGGAGAGGCTTTTCGGATCGACGATCACCTTCACGCCGAAGCTCTCGAAGACGTTGTCTTCGGGCGCCAGGTCGTCGACATACTCGAGCTTGTACGCAAGTCCCGAGCACCCCGTCGTGCGCACGCCGAGACGCAGACCCACGCCCTTGCCGCGCCGGGTCAGGTACTTCTGCACGTGCTGTGCCGCTTTTTCCGTCAACGTAATAGCCATAGCGTTTTCGCCGCGCCCCGCCCCGCGTGCCGCAGGCTCATGCCTGCTTCACCACGATGCGACGCAACCTGCCTGCATCCAAAATCGTTAATCCCGCGGCGGCGCACCCGAGGGTTCGCCGCCGTTCTGCCCGCGCCGCGCGCCATGTTGCCAGGGCGTCGCGCGCGTACTGCCGTGCGCCTTAAACGGCGTCGGCCTTCGCTTCGGTCGTGTGACGCGTGCGGTAGTCGGCGACCGCTGCCTTGATCGCGTCTTCCGCGAGGATCGAGCAGTGGATCTTCACCGGCGGCAGCGCCAGTTCTTCGGCGATCTGCGTGTTCTTGATCGAGAGCGCTTCGTCGAGCGTCTTGCCCTTGACCCATTCCGTGACGAGCGAGCTCGAAGCGATCGCCGAGCCGCAGCCGTAGGTCTTGAACTTCGCGTCTTCGATCACGCCGTCCGCGCCCACGCGGATCTGCAGCTTCATCACGTCGCCGCAAGCCGGCGCGCCGACCATGCCGGTGCCGACGGTGTCGTCGTCTTTCGAGAACGAACCGACGTTACGCGGGTTTTCGTAGTGGTCCAGAACCTTGTCGCTATATGCCATGATCACACTCCTTCAATTCGTTGGCCGCGCGGCAGTTTCGTGTGCGCTGCGGCCGGGTCGATGTTCGCTTTGCGTCGCGTGAAACTCTGCGCGCTGACTTAGTGCGCCGCCCACTGGATGGTCGACAGGTCGATGCCATCCTTGTGCATTTCCCACAGCGGCGAGAGTTCGCGCAGCTTGGCGATCTTCGTCTTCAGCAGGTTGATCACATAGTCGACGTCCTGCTCCGTCGTGAAACGGCCCACCGTGAAGCGGATTGAGCTGTGCGCCAGTTCGTCGTTGCGGCCGAGCGCGCGCAGCACGTACGACGGTTCCAGCGAAGCCGACGTGCACGCCGAACCCGACGACACCGCCACGTCCTTCACCGCCATGATCAGCGACTCGCCTTCGACGAAGTTGAAGCTGATGTTCAGGTTGTGCGGGACACGCTGTTCCATGTCGCCGTTCACGTAGGTTTCTTCGATTTGCGAGAGGCCCTTGAGCAGACGGTCGCGCAGCATGCGCACGCGCTCGTTTTCCGTCGCCATCTCTTCACGCGCGATGCGGAACGCTTCGCCCATGCCGACGATCTGGTGCGTCGCCAGCGTGCCCGAACGCATACCGCGCTCGTGACCGCCGCCGTGCATCTGCGCTTCGATACGCACGCGCGGCTTGCGACGCACGTACAGCGCGCCGATGCCCTTCGGGCCGTAGGTCTTGTGCGCCGAGAACGACATCAGGTCGACCTTGAGCTTTTGCAGGTCGATGGGCGTCTTGCCCGTCGATTGCGCGGCGTCGACGTGGAACACGATGCCCTTTTCGCGGCAGATTTCGCCGATGGTCTCGATGTCCTGGATCACGCCGATCTCGTTGTTCACGTGCATCACGGAAACGAGGATCGTGTCCGGGCGGATCGCCGCCTTGAACGCTTCGAGGTCGATCAGGCCGTTGTCCAGCACCGGCAGATACGTGACTTCATAGCCTTCGCGCTCGAGCTCGCGGCAGGTGTCGAGCACGGCCTTGTGCTCGGTCTTCACCGTGATGATGTGCTTGCCCTTGCTCTTGTAGAAGTGCGCAGCACCCTTGATCGCGAGGTTGTCCGATTCGGTCGCGCCGGAGGTCCAGATGATTTCGCGCGGGTCGGCGTTGACGAGCGCGGCAACCTGCTCGCGCGCTTCCTCGACCGCACGCTCCGCGTCCCAGCCGTAGGCGTGGCTGCGCGAAGCCGGATTGCCGAACTGCTCGCGCAGGTACGGAATCATCTTGTCCACCACACGCGGGTCGACCGGCGTCGTCGCGCTGTAGTCCATGTAAATGGGCAGGTGGGGAATATCGTTATTCATCTATCGCTCCGGGGAATCTTTGTGCTGCGCTGTACTGTGTAGTGCGTCCTGGCGGCTCGGATCAAGCTCACGAACTCGCCATGTTGAAAATCGAGTTCGGCCCTAGCGGCACGGCCCTCACCGGCTCCACCGCGGGTGCCTCGGCGCGGCGGTCGCGGATGACGGTCGGCGCGGCGCCTTCGCGGGCGCGCTGCTTGTCCACCAGATCCTTGAGCGACACGGAGTCGAGGTACTCGACCATCTTCTGGTTCAGCGTGGACCAGAGTTCGTGCGTCATGCAGTGGCCGTCGTGCTGCTTGGTGCCCTCGCAGGCGCCCTTGCCGCCGCACTGGGTGGCATCGAGCGGCTCGTCCACGGCAATGATGATGTCCGCGACCGTGACGTCCTCCGCGCGGCGCGCGAGGTTGTACCCGCCGCCCGGCCCGCGGACCGATTCGACGATTTCATGACGGCGGAGCTTGCCGAACAGCTGTTCGAGGTACGACAGCGAAATGTGCTGGCGCTGGCTGATACCCGCAAGCGTCACCGGGCCCTGCTCCTGGCGCAGGGCCAGGTCGATCATCGCCGTGACGGCGAAACGGCCTTTCGTGGTGAGTCTCATGATGGTAGGGGAACCGCAATTCTCGACAATTTTCGTCAAGTATAAATACATGACTAGTTTAGTCAAGTATCCGTGCCGCCATTCGGGTTATTAGGCACATGACGAAAAGGTAAAACGGCGCACATCCTGCTCAACGCGTGCGCCGCACCGTTCACTTCAATCCACCAGTTGCGGACGCAGCGCCGCCAGCAGGCCCGCGCAAGCGGCCTCGCACTGGTCGAGCACCGCTTCGAAGCCCGCCGCGCCGCCGAAATAAGGGTCGGTAACCACGCGATCCTGCGCGTTCGGCGCGAATTCCATCAGCAAGCGGATCTTGTCGCGCTCGCTGGCCGGCGCGACCTGATGCAGCGCGGTCACGTTGGCGTCGTCCATCGCGACGATCAGATCGAACGCCGCGAAATCTTCCTGCGCGATCTGGCGCGCGCGCAGCGGCGCGAGATCGTAGCCGCGCTGCTTGCCCGCGCGCTGGGCGCGCTCGTCGGGCGCCTCGCCGATGTGCCAGTTGCCGGTGCCCGCCGAATCGACCACCACGCGACCGTTCAGGCCCGCCTGCTCGACCATGCGCAGCATCACCGCTTCAGCCGTGGGCGAGCGGCAGATGTTGCCGAGGCAAACGAAACAGACGGAAACCTTGTTCATCGTGTCGGGGTGGGACTGGACGCGGTACAGAGCCGTCCAGTCGATAGTCAGATACGTCAGAGCAAAGCCGGGACCGGAACCGCATCCGGGCGAATCCGCAATTATACAAAGTGCGGCAAATGCGCGCTCGTGATGCCCGCGCCGCCCGGGATGCTCAGATCGTGCTTGCCTGCGGCAGCGGGTTCACGGCACGCATCGCCTTGACGGGCGCCTTCACGTCGCCGGTATTCCCGACAAGGCCATACGACACAGCGCGCGCCAGTTCGGCGCTCACCTGATCGGCGGCGAGCGGCAGTTGCTGCTCGGCGGTATTCCAGGCGTGAACCCATGCAACTGCCGCGAGCGGCACGATCAGCGCCAGCGGCCAATACACCACTATTTTCTTTTTCATGATGCGACTCTCTCTCGACTGTGGGGCGAGGTGCTTGAGACGCACTATCGCCAGTCGAAATGATATAGACGATCGCAATCAGGAAAAACCCGGCAAAGACGAACACACTGTTGCCGCAGATTAAACAGTGGCCGATTTACGGTTGACGATGCCGTGTCGTGTTGGCGTCCAGATGCGTCTGGCGCGCCGCGTAAAGCTCGCGGAACGTGCGTCCGACCGGCGTGGGCATGTCGCGCCCCTCGGTCCAGCCGCGCGCGAACGGCAATTTACGGATCGCCTGCCCTTGCCGACCCATGCGCTCCAGTACGCGCACGCCGAGTTTCGTCAACAGCCCGTAGGCCGTGGGATGCAGCGCGAACCAGCCCCACACGGCGAGCGCCGCGCGCTCGCGCCACGGCCGCAGCTTGCGTTCGGTCTGCTTCTCGCGCAGCTTGCGCAGCAGATCGGACAGCGGAATGCCGACCGGACAGACGCTGTTGCACTCGCCGCACAGCGTGGCGGCCTGCGGCAGATCGAGCGCCTTCTCGATGCCGACGTAGCTGGGCGTGAGCACCGAACCCATCGGCCCCGGATAGACCCAGCCGTAGGCGTGGCCGCCGACCTTCTGATAAACGGGACAGTGGTTCATGCACGCGCCGCATCGTATACAGCGCAGCATGTCCTGGAACTCGCCGCCGATCAGCCCGGTGCGGCCGCCGTCGACGAGCACCACATACATATGCTCCGGCCCGTCCTGGTCGCCGGGCCCGCGCGGGCCGGTGAGCATCGAAAAATAGTTCGACGTGGCCTGCCCGGTCGCCGAACGCGGCAGCAGGCGCATGGCCGTGGCGAGATCCTCCAGCGTGGGCAGCACCTTTTCGATGCCGGTGACCGCCACGTGCACGCGCGGCATCACCGTACACATGCCCTCGTTGCCCTCGTTCGTGACCAACACGACCGAACCCGTTTCCGCGACGAGGAAGTTGCCGCCCGTCACGCCCATATCCGCCGACAGAAAGTGCGGACGCAGCACTTCGCGCGCCTCGCGCGTCATGTCGGGAATCTCGGTGAGACGCGGCTTATGGTGCGTCTGCGCGAACAGGTCGGCGATCTCGTCCTTATCCTTGTGGACGACGGGCGCAATGATGTGGCTCGGCGGCTCGTTGTTGTTGATCTGGAGGATGTACTCGCCGAGATCCGTCTCGATGGACTGCACGCCCATCTGCGCGAGCACGGTGTTCAGCTGCATTTCCTCGGACACCATCGACTTCGTCTTGATGACCTTGCGCACCTCGTGCTTGCGCGCGATGTCGGCCACCAGTTGCGCCGCGTCGCGCGCCGTCTCCGCGAACAGCACCGTCACGCCGCGCCGCGTGGCCTCGGCCTCGAACTGCTCGATCCAGACGTCGAGGTTCTCCAGCGCGCGGTTGCGGCGCTCCTTGAGCGCGGCGCGCGTGGCCGCGAAATCGATGGCCGTGATGGCCTCCGCGCGCGCGGTGACGAACTTGGTCGAGAGCTTCTTGAGGTTCTGCTGCAGGCGCTGGTCGGCAAGCTTCTGGCCGGCGCGCGCCTTGAACTGCATCGATTGGACTTGCATGGCGTGGTGTCGGGGCGAATGGTGGCGTGAACGTGCGGATTGAGCCGCGTGCGTGGACAAAGCGGCGCGTCAGACGTCGCCGGCCAGCACCTGTGCGATATGCAGCACGCGCGTGTGCGCATCGCCGGTACGGCGCAAGCGCCCTTCGATGTTCAACATGCAACCGAGGTCGCCGAGCACGACCGCGCCCGTGCCGCTCGCCTGCACGTTCATGCATTTTTCGTCGGCGATCGCGGTGGAAATCGCGCCGTACTTGACCGCGAAAGTGCCGCCAAAGCCGCAGCAATGCTCGCAGTCCTTCATCTCCTGGACTTCGACGCCGCGTTGGGCGAGCAGCGCGCGCGGCTGCGCCTTCACGCCCAGTTCGCGCAGCCCCGAGCACGAATCGTGATACGTCACCGGGCCGCGAAACTCGCCTTCAGGCACTTCGGGCAGCGTGACTTGAGCGACATTGACGAGAAAATCGGTCAGTTCGTAGACCCGCTCGCGCAGCTTGCCGTAGCGCGACATCAGCTCGGGATCGTCGCGGAACAGGTCGCCGTAGTGCACGCGGATCATGCCGCCGCACGAACCCGACGGCACCACCACGTAGTCGAACTGCTCGAATTCTCGCAGCGTCTTTTCGGCCAGGTCGCGTGCGAGCGGGCGCTCGCCCGAGTTGTAGGCCGGCTGCCCGCAACAGGTTTGCGCGGACGGCACGACGACTTCGTAGCCCGCCGCTTCGAGCAGTTTGATCGTCGAAAAACCGATCTCGGGGCGCATCGTGTCGATGAGGCAGGTGACGAACAAACCGACTCGCATGGGGACTCCTCCTAAAAACCGTCCCCGATTATCCGATGTTTCGCGCTCACCACCAACGCGGGCCTGCCCGGGTTTTACTCGCCCCGACGCGCGCCGAACACGGCCGCCGACTCCTTGATCCGCCCCTGCGGCGGTGCAGCAACGGCTCCCGCCAGGCGCTTACTTTTTTCACCATACGAGATACAATGGATTTTCCGCTTCACGCGTCAAACGAAAAAGCACCCATGAGCGACACCAATCCGGATCCGAAGACCTCGATTCAGGTGATCGAGCGCATGATGCGGCTCCTCGACGCACTTGCCGCGCATACCGACCCCGTCAGCCTGAAAGAATTGGCGCAGCGCACGGAACTGCATCCGTCGACCGCGCACCGCATTCTCAACGACATGGTCAGCTGCCGCCTGGTCGATCGTTCCGATCCCGGCACGTACCGGCTGGGCATGCGTCTGCTCGAACTCGGCAACCTCGTGAAAGCGCGCCTTTCGGTGCGTGATGCGGCGCTTTCGCCGATGCGCGAACTGCACCGCCTCACGGGGCAGACCGTCAATCTTTCCGTGCGCCAGGGCGACGAAATCGTTTATATCGAGCGCGCCTATTCGGAGCGCTCGGGCATGCAGGTCGTGCGCGCTATTGGCGGCCGCGCCCCGCTGCACCTCACCTCGGTCGGCAAACTGTTTCTCGCCGCCGACGAAGCCACCCGCGTGCGCGCCTACGCAACGCGTACCGGCCTCTCGGGCCACACGCGCAACAGCATTACGGACCTCAGCCGCCTGGAACGCGAACTCGCCCATGTGCGCCAGCAATCGTGCGCGCGCGACAACGAAGAACTCGAGTTGGGCGTTCGCTGCATTGCCGCAGGCATTTACGACGATACCGGCAAGCTCGTGGCAGGCCTGTCGCTTTCCGCGCCCGCGGACCGCTTGCAGGACTCGTGGCTCGGGCAGTTGAGCAAGACCGCGCTGACGATTTCCGAGTCGCTGGGTTATCACCCGGAAATCGCCGACGGCAACGTGCAGACGGCCTGACGTAGAACCGGACGTAGCACGGATGCGCGTATCGCATCGCATGAAGCGGAGGCAAGCCCTCCGCTTTTTTTCGCCCGCTCGACGCATTGCGCGCGAGAACGCCGAACTCGCGCCCAACTCAGCCCACAAGCGCTTCGAGTTGCTGATCGACCTGCGTATCGAGTGCGCGCGCCTCTTTCGCCAGATTGACCTGCCTGGCCGTGTGCGCCGTTTCCAGCAAACTCGAGCTGATGGTGTAACCGTCGCGGCCAACGAGCCACGTGAGGATGTCGCTCAAATGCCAGAGCGACGGACTACCTTCGTGGACCGGTTGCGGGAAATCGGCCGCATGCACGAGCATCAGCTTGCGCATGTTCTGGCGCGACATGCCCGTCATGTCCGCGACGTCGGTCAAGCCGACAAAGTCGGGCGCCGCCTCCACGAGCCGCGCGGACGGCGCCGCTTCCTTCACGTTCTGCAAGGCTGTATAGATGGCCTCCCACGCCGTGGCGCTGTCACGCGTGAACGCCAGCGCGATGCGCCCCGGCAAGCCGACGCCGAGGGTGGCGTCGTCGCAGCCCGCTTGCGCGAGCCGCTCGACGAGCGCGTCGTGGTCGCTGTCTTCCGGTGCAAGCTGATACTTGAGCGTGAAAACGTATTCCATGCCTGACTCCTGCTCTACTCATGCCTGTGAGGCCCAACGGGCCGCTCTGACCTGCCTTGATGCCGCGCGCTTTCGGCCACACGGCTCGCCACACTTCCAGCCACACTTCCGGCTGCACCGCCGACCGGCGCCTTCACGGGCGCCTTCACTCGCTGCGCCGTGCAGTTGTCCACCACACGCTTAAGCATGTTTGCGTGATTCCCTGCGTTGCGCGGCGTGCTCCAGATGCTCGTGATGCAGAATTCGCCACAACGGCAATCGGCCTGATTGAGCGGGCAAAACATTCTTCCCCACGCGTGACCATTGCCTTTACCTGGCATCACTAACCAACCTTGGGTTTCGGCATAAACCAGCGCCGCCTCGACCTCTTTCTTCGCATGCGATCGTCTCATCGACAAGCCCAGTGTATGTATCGTCAACATGGTTGTCAACTGACAACCATCAAACTCCAGTCGAACTCGATGCCCGGCTGGCCGCCTTGATCCATCACTGGAAATCTTGCCGATCGAATGCTCGCGTAGAAAGCTGGCCGGATGGCGTAGGAGCAGACGCGCCACCCCTCGGCGCCCTCCCAATCCGCGACCCAAAACAAAAACGCCCCGCAATTGCGGGGCGTTCTGCGAAACGAACTCGGTGCTGGCGTGAGGCGGCTCAGGTGCCGGCGCCGCCTGCGTCCGCGCTCGTGATATGCGGCTGCTGATCGGCGCCGCCATTGTCCAGCCACGTGCGCACACGCGTGGCGTCGGCGAAGCGCGAGTACTTGCCGCTCGAATCGAGCAGCACCATGATCACCGGACGGCCATGCACGACCGTCTGCATCACAAGGCACTCACCCGCTTCGTTGATGAAACCAGTCTTCTGCAGGCCGATGTCCCACGACGGATTGCGGATCAGCGCGTTCGTGCTGTTGTAGGCCAGGTTGCGCTTGCCCGTGAACACGTCGTAGCTGCGGTCGGTCGAGAACTGACGGATCATCGGATACTGATACGCCGCGTTCACCATCTTCACGAGGTCACGTGCGCTCGACACGTTGTGGCTCGTCAGACCCGTGGAGTTCTCGAAATGCGTGTCGGTCATGCCGAGCTGCTTCGCCTTGGCGTTCATCGCGGCGATGAACGCCGGACGGCCGCCCGGGTAGTAACGCGACAGCGCGGCGGCGGCGCGGTTTTCCGACGCCATCAGCGCGATGTGCAGCATGTCTTCACGCGACAGCACCGAGCCGACCGACAGGCGCGAGCCCGTGTTCTTCTCGTAGTCGCGGTCTTCGTCGGTGACTTCGATCTGCTCGGTGAGCGGCGCCTTCGAGTCGAGCACGACCATCGCGGTCATGAGCTTCGAGATCGAGGCGATCGGCACCACGGCGCGCGAGTTCTTGTCGAACAGCGGCTCGAGCGAGTTCTGGTCGACCACGTAAGCCACGCCCGAGCGCAGCATCAGCGAATCGGGCGTCTCATGCAGGCCGAACGCCTGGCCAGCGGTGGGCTGACGCGGCTCGAAAGCCACGCGGCGCACGGCCGTGTGATGGCGGCCGTTCATCGTGTAGGCCACGCGGCGTTTCTTCGCCACCGGGCGCGCGTCGTCGTCCTTGGCTGCGACAGTACGGGCAGCGCCCGCCTTCTTCGCAACCTTGGCCGATGCCGGCGCAACCTTTTTGGTGGACTTCTTCGCCTTGGCCGTATTGGCCGCAGCGGTGTTCTGCGACGCAGCAAACGCGCCCTCGGGCACGAATAGCGTCGCACTGATGGCCACGGACACAGCCACCGACAGCGCGGTGCTGACAACCGATGAGGGCACCAGCTTGAACGACAGGAACTTGTCGGATTTCATTGGTGTTCTGGATGGAGCGGCGGGATCGTTCGCCAAGTGTAGTAAAACCACGAAAAATTCGCAAATTGAAGCACTTATGGCTGCTCGTTAAACCGAAATCTGGTTCTTGATTGAGTAGACCAATACGCTTCACATTCTCGATGGACAGAGACAATCGTCCGGGCGGTCCCGCCCTGCTGCGCCAATGGCCGGCAACTATTGCTGTCGCCTACGCATTAACGGCGCACGTTGTGCAGAACTTTATGTGGGATAAATACCGGGGACGATGCTCAGACGCCAGTGCTGCCGAACCGCGCGACGCGTGTTCGACCGGGCTTTCGACCGGAATGGATCTTTAACGTTCCATGACGCAATCTGGTGGACGCGTTAAGTGAAATCCCGCACATGACTTCCTCGAATCCGACGGCGCAACCTCCGATGTGCCGTCAGGCTCAATCTTGCCAGAATCAGCGCGCATATGCCTGGCCTTCTCCAGCAAGGCCTGGCGCCGGTTTGCGCCCTGCCCTTGCGGGGCGTCATGCCGCACGCCGCCAACCGGCACGCAATTTGCCCCATGCGAGTCGCATAAGTGTCTGTTTAATAACAAATAAATGACATGGTGCGACGCACCAAAAGACGCTTGACTTTCGGCTCAGGCGTCCTAAAATCGTCTGTAATGTTGCGACGCACCAATGCGCCCGGCAGATCACCCAGCGTCTTGCCACTTACTCCAGGCGGTCCACCCACACGAGGCCGCCAACCATCCAGGAGCGTAAACATGAGTCTGCTGACCCCTGAGCAATTCGTCGCCGCCCAGAAAGCCAACCTCGAAACCCTGTTCGGCCTCACCGGCAAGGCATTCGAAGGCGTGGAAAAGCTCGTCGAATTGAACCTTCAGGCCGTTCGCTCGAATCTGGCGGAATCGCAGGAACACGCGCAGCGCGCGCTGTCGGTGAAGGATGCGCAGGAACTGCTCGCACTGCAATCGAGCTACGCCCAACCGCTCGCCGAAAAGGTGCTCTCGTACGGCCGCCACGTCTACGAAATCGCTTCGGCCACGCAAGCCGAATTCGCGAAGGTCGCTGAAGCTCACTACGAAGAGCAGAACCGCAAGGTGCAATCGCTCGTCGACAACGTCGCGAAGAACGCACCGGCCGGTTCGGAAACCGCTGTCGCCGTGATCAAGTCGGCCATCAACGCCGCGAACACCACGTACGAAACGGTCCACAAGGCCACCAAGCAAGCGGTCGAAATGGCCGAAAGCAACTTCAACGCCGCCACCGCTGCGGCCAGCAAGGCCGCCGCGCAAGCTTCGCGCTCGGCAGCCGCTTCGGCCAAGAAGACGGTCTGAAGCCCCGGTCCGACACTCATCTTCAGACCCCGCCGGCCCGCACCGGCTGATCGCTGGAGACCGCCGGACCAAGAACCGCTGAACGGGGCGCGCGCCGCAACGGCTGCGCGCTCCGCGCCGGACTGACGCTCCGGTATGCCGCAAGGTATGCCACTTACCCGGTCGCCCGACCGGGAATCTTTTTTACCGCGTCAGTCGCCGCGCACTTTGCCGCGCCGGCGCGCCTCTCGAAGCTCCCGCCCGCCCCGTCCAGGCTCGGGGCACCGCACAAAGAAAAACGGCGCACTCCCTGAGGAGTGCGCCGTTTGCTTACGTGCATGCCGCCAGCGAGCGCGGCACGCAGCGTCTTACTTCTTTTTCTGCGGCGGCAGATCGGTACAGACGCCTTCGTACAACTCGGCGGCCATGCCGACGGATTCGCCCAGCGTCGGGTGCGGGTGAATCGTCTTGCCGATGTCGGTCGCGTCCGCGCCCATTTCCACCGCGAGGCAGACTTCGCTGATCAGATCGCCCGCATTCAGGCCGACGATGCCGCCGCCGATCACGCGATGCGTCTCTTCGTCGAAAATCAGCTTGGTGAAGCCCTCGTCGCGGCCGTTGGCGATCGCGCGGCCCGAAGCGGCCCACGGGAACACCGCCTTGCCGTACTTGATGCCTTCGGCCTTGCACTGATCTTCGGTCTTGCCGGCCCACGCCACTTCCGGGTCGGTGTAGGCCACCGACGGAATCTGCAGCGCGTCGAAGTATGCCTTCTCGCCGTGCGCCGCTTCCGCCGCCACGTGGCCTTCATGCACGGCCTTGTGCGCGAGCATCGGCTGGCCGACCACGTCGCCGATTGCGAAGATGTGCGGCACGTTGGTGCGCATCTGCTTGTCGACGTCGATGAAGCCGCGATCCGTCACCGCCACGCCGGCCTTGTCCGCGCCGATCTTCTTGCCGTTGGGCGAGCGGCCCACGGCGACCAGCACGAGGTCGTAGCGCTGCGCTTCGGCCGGAGCCTTTTCGCCTTCGAACGTGACGTAAATGCCGTCTTCCTTCGCTTCGGCCTTCGTCGTCTTGGTCTTGAGCATGACATTCGCGAAGCGCTTCGCGTTGTACTTCTCCCAGACCTTGACGAGATCGCGGTCCGCGCCGGCCATCAGGCCGTCGAGCATTTCCACGACGTCGATCTGCGCGCCGAGCGTCGAGTAGACCGTCGCCATTTCCAGACCGATGATGCCGCCGCCGATCACCAGCATTTTCTGCGGCAGCTGACGCAGTTCCAGCGCGCCGGTCGAGTCGACCACGCGCGGATCTTCCGGCATGAACGGCAGCTTCACGGCCTGCGAACCCGCAGCGATGATCGCCTGCTTGAACTTGACGATCTTCTTGCCGCCCTCGCCCGCCACTTCCATGTGGTACGGATCGATGAACGAGCCGAGGCCCGTCACGACTTCGACCTTGCGCGCCTTGGCCATGCCGGCGAGACCGCCGGTCAGCTTCTTGACGACGCCCGACTTGAAGTCGCGCAGCTTGTCGAGATCGACTTGCGGCTTGCCGAACGAGATGCCGTGCGATTCGAGCGAAGCGGCTTCGTCGATCACGAGCGCCGTATGCAGCAGCGCCTTCGACGGGATGCAGCCGACGTTCAGACACACGCCGCCAAGCGTCGAATAACGCTCGACCAGCACGGTCTTCATGCCGAGGTCGGCGGAGCGGAACGCTGCCGAGTAGCCGCCGGGGCCGGCGCCGAGCACGAGCATGTCGCATTCGACGTCTACGTTGCCGCTGAAGCTGCCGGCTTGCGGTGCCGGTGCTGCTGCCTTCGGTGCCTCCGCAGCCTTGGGCGCTTCGGCCTTCGGCGCGGCGGCCGGTGCGGGCGCAGCCGCCGGTGTGGCAACCGCTTCCGACACTTCGACGATCGCGACCAGCGTGCCTTGCGACGCCTTGTCGCCGGCCTTGATCTTCACTTCCTTGACCGTGCCCGCGACATCGCTGGGCACTTCCATCGTGGCCTTGTCCGACTCGAGCGAGAGCAGCGACTGCTCTTTCTCGATCACGTCGCCCGGCTTGATGTTGACTTCGATGACGTCGATGTCCTTGAAGTCGCCGATATCCGGCACTTTCACTTCGACGAGACTCATGGTGTCCCCTTCAGGAACGACCGGCCGCGCCTGTCGCGGCGCGCATCGGCTTGAACAAGCGGATGCGGCGCGGCGGCGCGGGCCGGTCGAAGCGGTTTTACAGGATCACGCGGCGGAAATCGCCGAGGATCGCGCCGAGGTACGCGTTGAAGCGCGCGGCAGCCGCGCCGTCGATCACGCGGTGGTCGTACGAGAGCGAGAGCGGCAGCGTGAGGCGCGGCACGAACTGCTTGCCGTCCCACACAGGCTTCATCGCGCTCTTCGACAGGCCGAGGATCGCCACTTCCGGCGCATTGATGATCGGCGTGAAATGCGTGCCGCCGATGCCGCCGAGCGACGAGATCGAGAAGCAGCCGCCTTGCATCTGGTCCGGCTTGAGCTTGCCGTCACGCGCGAGCTTCGAGAGCTCGGTCATTTCCTTGGCGATGTCGACGAGACCCTTCTTGTCGGCGTCGCGGATCACCGGAACGACGAGGCCGTTCGGCGTGTCGGCGGCAAAACCGATGTGGAAGTACTGCTTGAAGACGAGGTTGTCGCCGTCGAGGCTCGCGTTGAACGCCGGGAACTTCTTGAGCGCCGCAACCACCGCCTTGATGACGAACGCCAGCATCGTGAACTTCACGCCGGCCTTCTCGTTTTCCTTGTTCAGCTGCACGCGCAGCGCTTCGAGGTCGGTGATGTCCGCTTCATCGTTGTTCGTGACGTGCGGGATCATGACCCAGTTGCGGTGCAGGTTCGCGCCCGAGATCTTCTTGATGCGCGACAGCGGCTGCGTGTCGATCGGGCCGAACTTCGTGAAGTCGACCTTCGGCCACGGCAGCAGGTTCAGGCCCGCGCCGCTTGCCGGAGCTGCGGCGGCAGCCGGAGCCGCCGTCTGGCCGCTCATGACGCCCTTCACGAACGCCGTGATGTCGGCCTGCGTGATGCGGCCCTTAGGACCCGTGCCGCCGACGCGTGCAACGTCGACGCCCAGATCGCGTGCGAACTTGCGCACCGAAGGCGAAGCGTGGCTCGGACGGCGCGCGCCGCCTTCGCCTGCCGGGATGATCGGAGCTTGCGCGAGTGCCGAGGGCGCAGCGGGCGCGGCCTTGGCGGGCGCAGCCTGCGGTGCGTCGGACGGCTGCTCGGCCGGCGCCTTCGCAGCCGGTGCGGGCGCAGCGGCTGCCGCACCTTCCGCTTCCACGACGATGATTTCCGCGCCTTCCGACACGCTGTCACCGACCTTGACCTTGATTTCCTTGACGATACCCGCGACCGGGCTCGGCACATCCATCGTCGCCTTGTCCGATTCGAGCGTGACGAGCGACTGCTCCTTCTCGACACGGTCGCCGACCTTCACGCCGATCTCGATGACCGGAACGTCCTTGTAGTCGCCGATATCGGGGACCTTGACGGTCTGCACGCCGCCGCTCGCGGCGGGCGCAGCAGCAGCCGGGGCCGGTGCGGGCGCAGCGGCTTGCGCAGGCGCGGCGGCCGGGGCAGCGGCCGGTGCAGCAGCGGGAGCCGCGGCAGCGCCGGCGCCTTCCAGCACGAGGACGAGCACGCCTTCCGAGACGTTGTCGCCGACCTTGACCTTCACTTCCTTCACCGTGCCCGACGCCGGGCTCGGCACGTCCATCGTCGCCTTGTCCGACTCCAGCGTGATGAGCGATTGCTCTTTCTCGACGGTATCACCCGCCTTGACCAGCACCTCGATCACAGGAATGTCCTTGTAATCGCCGATGTCCGGCACTTTGACTTCGATCGCTTGACTCATTGTTAGTGTCTCCGGGGCCGCACAAAACGCGCCTCCCCGCTTCGGGGAGGCGCGCATGCCATGCACAGGGGGTGATGCGTTAGACGGTCATCGGGTTGGGTTTCGACGGATCGAGGTTGTACTTGGCGATCGCTTCGCCGACAACCTTGCGCTCGATCTTGCCTTCGTCCGCGAGCGCGTTGAGCGCCGCAACCGTCGTCCAGTAACGATCGACTTCGAAGAAGTGACGCAGCTTTTCACGCGTGTCCGAACGGCCGAAACCGTCGGTGCCGAGCACCACGAACTTGCGCGGCACGAGGCCACGGATCTGGTCGACCAGCGCGCGCACATAGTCGGTCGAAGCGATGACCGGGCCTTCCGTGCCCTTCAGCAGCTTCTCGACGTGCGATTCGCGGCGCGGCTCGCTCGGGTGCAGCAGGTTCCAGCGCTCGACTTCGTGGCCTTCGCGGGCCAGTTCCGTGAAGCTCGGGACGCTCCAGAGGTCGGCTTCGACGCCCCAGTCGTTCTTGAGCAGGTCGGCGGCGGCGATCACTTCGTTGAAGATCGTGCCTGCGCCCAGCAGTTGAACGCGCGGGCCCTTGGCCTTCGCGTCCGCCTTGCGGAACGAGTACATGCCCTTGATGATGTCGGCGGCCACGTGCTCGCCCTGCGGAATCGCCGGGTGCTCGTAGTTCTCGTTCATCACGGTGATGTAATAGAACACGTCTTCCTGGTTCTGCACCATGCGGCGCAGACCGTCCTGCATGATCACGGCGAGTTCATAGCCGAACGTCGGGTCGTAGTTCACGCAGTTCGGCACCGAAGCGGCCCACAGGAGCGAGTGGCCGTCTTCGTGCTGCAGGCCTTCGCCGTTCAGCGTCGTGCGGCCCGCGGTGCCGCCCAGCAGGAAGCCGCGCGAACGCATGTCGCCTGCGGCCCACACCAGGTCGCCGATACGCTGGAGACCGAACATCGAATAGAAGATGTAGAACGGGATCATCGTCTCGCCGTGCGTCGAGTACGACGTCGCGGCTGCGATCCAGTCCGACATGCCGCCGGCTTCGTTGATGCCTTCCTGCAGGATCTGACCGGTCTGCGATTCCTTGTAGAACATCAGCTGGTCGGAATCTTCCGGCACGTACTTCTGGCCGTCCTGATTCCAGATGCCGATCTGGCGGAACAGACCTTCCATGCCGAAGGTACGCGACTCGTCCGGCACGATCGGCACGACGCGCTTACCGAGCGCCTTGTCCTTGAGCAGGATGTTCAGGATCCGCACGAACGCCATCGTCGTGGAGATCTCGCGGCCTTCGCCCGTGCCCTTGAGCAGCGGCTCGAACGCGTCGAGCGCCGGCACCGGCAGCGACTCCGCCTTCTGGCGGCGCGCCGGCAGGTAACCGCCGAGGTCCATGCGCTTCTGGCGCATGTATTCGAGTTCCTTCGAGCCTTCCTCGAACTTGAGGTACGGCACGTCGACGATCTGCTCGTCGGTGATCGGCAGACGGAACTGGTCGCGGAACTTCTTGAGCTGATCCACCTGCATCTTCTTCTGCTGGTGGGTGATGTTCATCGCCTGACCGGCTTCGCCCATGCCATAGCCCTTGATCGTCTTGGCGAGGATCAGGGTCGGCTGGCCCTTGGCGTGCTGGGCCTGATGGAACGCCGCGTAGATCTTGTGCGGGTCGTGGCCGCCGCGGTTCAGGTTCCAGATGTCGTCGTCGGACCAGTCGGCGACCAGCGCCTTCAGTTCCGGCGTGTTGAAGAAGTGCTCGCGAACATACGCGCCCGACTCCGACTTGTACGTCTGGTACTCGCCGTCGACGACTTCCATCATGCGGCGCATCAGCGCGCCCGATTTGTCGCGTGCGAACAGCGCGTCCCAGCGCGAACCCCAGACGACCTTGATGACGTTCCAGCCGGCGCCGCGGAACTCGCTTTCGAGTTCCTGGATGATCTTGCCGTTGCCGCGCACCGGGCCGTCGAGACGCTGCAGATTGCAGTTGATGACGAACACGAGGTTGTCCAGACGCTCGCGGCCGGCCATGCCGATCGCGCCGAGCGATTCCGGCTCGTCCGTTTCACCGTCGCCGAGGAAGGCCCAGACCTTGCGGCCTTCGGTCTTCGTGATGCCGCGCGCCTGCATGTACTTCATGAAGCGGGCCTGGTAGATCGCCATGATCGGGCCGAGACCCATCGAGACGGTCGGGAACTGCCAGAAGTCCGGCATCAGCCACGGGTGCGGATACGACGAGATGCCGCCGCCGTCGACTTCCTGACGGAAGTTGTCGAGCTGGTTCTCGGTCAGACGGCCGAGCAGGAACGCGCGCGAGTAGACGCCCGGCGACGAGTGGCCCTGCACGAAAATCAGATCGCCGCCGTGTTCGGCGGAGGGCGCGTGCCAGAAGTGGTTGTAGCCGACGTCATACAGCGTGGCTGCCGACGCGAACGACGCGATGTGGCCGCCCACGTTCGTGTGCTTGCCCGCGCGCAGCACCATGGCCATGGCGTTCCAGCGCGTGTACGAGCGGATGCGGTGTTCGATGTCCTGGTCGCCGGGGTTCTTGGCCTGGTTGGCGACCGGGATGGTGTTGATGTACGGCGTGTTCGCCGAGAACGGCAGATGCTCGCCGTGCACACGGGCGAATTCGATCTGCTTTTCGATCAGGTAGTGGGCGCGGTCGGGACCGACGGTCGAAATGACGCCATCGAGCGCCTCGAGCCATTCGGCGGTTTCCTGGGGATCCTCGTCCTTGTCGGCGGCAACGTACTTCAGGACTTCGTCGGGTACAGCGGACATGCTCGTCTCCTGGATGTAGGGGAACGCTGTTGATCGGACCATGCGGGCGACGACGCCCAGACGTAACCGGGCCGACCGCAGCAGCTTTGCGGGCGATTGTAATGACGCCCCCCGAACTCGCGCAAGGAAATTTTCGAATCGCGAGATGACATTTCATAATGCGATAAATTGTTGCAGCGCACGCTGAATCGTTCCGGCCCCTGCGCCTATATCGACCAGTTTGGACCGGTTTATCTGCGATTTAATGCTTTTTTCACGGCATTTCGGACTGTTACGCTGAGCTACAATCCTTGCCATGTTGACCGAACGGCTTTTCGCACGCTCGGCGCGGCCGCCCGGTTCGCCCGGCGAGTCGTCGCCATCTCGCTGGCACCACGGACCCTGGTGGTCGAATTCCTATTTGTTGACGCCGCTCCTGTCGATCCTCGTTTTTCTGATCGTCATGAGTCTGATCCTGTGGAGCCTCAACCGCCGCGAGCAGCAGCAGCAGGAAGACACGCTCTACCGCAACGTGGCCTGGGCCCAGCAGCAGATCCGCCTCTCCATGACGGGCGCGCAAGAGCAATTGCAGGCGCTGGCGCGCGATCTTGTCGCGGGCCATAACGATCCGCAGTCGTTCCAGGTGTCCACCACGGACATCATGCAGGGCCATCCCGAGATCCTTTACCTGAACTGGTATACGAGCCAGCAGGAGCCGCGCTGGCCCAATACGGCCATGCCGGTGTTCGGTCAGCGCCTTGCCAAGCCCAACGACTCGCAGATGGACGAAGCCGTGAAGGCCGCGTTCGCCGAGGCGCGCTCCACGCGCCGCCAGGTCTATTCGCCGCTCATTTACGACGACGTCGGCAACGGCTACATCACGCTGCAAACGCCGGTATACCGCGATCGCGAATTTCTTGGCTCCATCGCGGCCGTGTTCTCGGTCGAAGGCATCCTGAAGCACGACATCCCGCCCGAGCTGTCGGCCAAGTACAAGATTTCGATCCTCGACGCCAACAACCGCGAGCTCGCCACCACCTCCACGCGTCCGCGCCTGCCGCGCGACGTCTATTACGACCTGCCGCTCGATCCGCCGGGCCAGGGCGTCTCGGTGCGCGTCTATTCGTACCCGCAGATGACCAACTTCACGAACAACACGCTCGTGTGGCTGGTCGCGGGGCTGTCCTGCTTCGTGCTGTGGAGCCTCTGGAGCCTGTGGAAACACACGCGCCAGCGCTTCGAGGCGCAGCAGGCGCTCTACGCGGAAGCGTTCTTCCGCCGCGCGATGGAAAACTCGGTGCTGATCGGTATGCGCGTGCTCGACATGCACGGCCGAATTACGCACGTCAATCCGGCCTTTTGCCGCATGACCGGCTGGGACGAAAGCGATCTGGTCGGCAAGACCGCGCCGTTCCCCTACTGGCCGCGCGACAGCTACCCGGAAATGCAGCGCCAGCTCGACATGACGCTGCGCGGCAAGGCGCCCTCCTCGGGTTTCGAACTGCGCGTGCGCCGCAAGGACAGCTCGCAGTTCCACGCGCGCCTCTACGTCTCGCCGCTGATCGACAGCTCGGGCCGCCAGACCGGCTGGATGTCGTCGATGACCGACATCACCGAACCCAAGCGCGCGCGCGAGGAACTCGCCGCCGCGCACGAGCGCTTCACCACCGTGCTCGAAAGCCTCGACGCCGCCGTGTCCGTGCTGGCCGCCGACGAAGCCGAGCTGCTGTTCGCGAACCGCTATTACCGCCATCTTTTCGGCATCCGCCCGGACGGCCATCTGGAACTCGCGGGCGGCGGCGGTTTCGATTCGTCGAGCGCCTCGTCGGACTCCATCGACATGGTCGACGCCTTCGCCGGCCTGCCCGCCACGGCGCTCACCGAGAGCACCGCCGACGCGCAGGAGATCTACGTCGAAAGCATCCAGAAGTGGTTCGAAGTGCGCCGCCAGTACATTCAGTGGGTCGACGGCCACCTCGCGCAGATGCAGATCGCGACCGACATCACCACGCGCAAGCAGGCCCAGGAACTGGCCCGCCAGCAGGACGAAAAGCTGCAGTTCACGAGCCGCCTGATGACGATGGGCGAAATGGCCTCGTCGCTCGCGCACGAGCTGAACCAGCCGCTCGCCGCGATCAACAACTATGCTTCCGGCACCGTCGCGCTGGTGAAATCGGGTCGCGGCGCGCCGGAGAACCTGCTGCCCGCGCTCGAAAAAACCGCGCAGCAAGCCGTGCGTGCTGGCATGATCATCAAGCGCATCCGCGAATTCGTGAAGCGCTCCGAACCGAAGCGCCAGGCCGCGCGTGTCGCCGACATCGTCGCCGACGCCGTGGGGCTCGCCGAGATCGAAGCGCGCAAGCGCCGCATCCGCATCGTGACCGACATGCGCTCGCGCATGCCCGTGATCTACGTCGATCCGGTGCTGATCGAGCAGGTGCTCGTCAACCTTTTGAAGAACGCCGCCGAAGCGATGGCCGACGCGCGCCCGAACGCCATCGACCCGGTGATCCGCGTGATCGTGAAGCGCGAAGGCGGCCACGTCTGCATCAGCGTGATCGACCAGGGCCCGGGCGTGGACGAAGCCACCGCCGAGCGCCTGTTCGAACCGTTCTACAGCACCAAGTCCGACGGCATGGGCATGGGGCTGAATATTTGCCGCTCGATTATCGAATCGCATCGCGGGCGTCTTTGGGTGGTCAACAACGTCGAAGCGGACGGCCACATCAGCGGCGCCACGTTCCATTGCAGTCTGCCCATCGGCGAATCCGACCATCCCTCGCGGGACGGACGTGACGAGCCGACTCCACAAACCGTTACGGGAGAGCCATGAACAGCCCAGTCACCACCCAGGAAACCGTCTTTGTCGTCGACGACGACGAGGCCGTACGAGACTCCCTGCGCTGGCTGCTCGAAGCGAACGGCTACCGCGTTCAATGCTTCACGAGCGCGGAAGAATTCCTCGAGGCGTACCAGCCCGCGCAGCAAGCCGGACAGATCGCCTGTCTGATTCTGGACGTGCGCATGCAGGGCATGAGCGGGCTCGAGCTTCAGGAGCGCCTGATCGCCGACAACGCCTCGCTGCCGATCATCTTCGTGACGGGCCACGGCGACGTGCCGATGGCCGTCTCCACGATGAAGAAAGGCGCGATGGATTTCATCGAGAAGCCGTTCGACGAAGCCGAACTGCGCAAGCTGGTCGAGCGCATGCTCGAAAAGGCGCGCAGCGAAAGCACCAACGTGCAGCAGCAGCGCGCGGCGGCCGAACGTCTGGGCAAGCTCACGGCGCGCGAGCACCAGGTGCTCGAACGCATCATCGCGGGCCGCCTGAACAAGCAGATCGCCGACGACCTGGGCATCAGCATCAAGACCGTCGAAGCGCACCGCGCGAACATCATGGAAAAGCTCAACGTGAACACGGTCGCCGACCTGCTCCGTCTCGCGCTCTCCAACAAGCCGCAACAGGCGCCGCAGCAGTAAGAACAAGCGGCAGCACTGATCCCCACGGCGCGCCGCGCCGGTCCCGCTCATGCGGCGCCGCGCGGCGCGCGAGTCTATTTCTCCGCGTTTTTCCTTCCAGAATCGGCCGGCGATCCGTCCTGCCGCGACAAGTCGCGCCCGTCGCGCGGGTATAATGTCGGCCTCCGCAGCGGCGCCCGTTTTCGCGCGATCTTTCAGACGAAAGTTCGTGCGAACGCCGCGACGCAGGATTCGCCTCGTTTGCGCCCCGCCGCTCGCCCCGGCGGTCACGCTCCCCGCCTTGCCCTAATCGATTCTCGACCGACCATGACTGCCACTCTCATCGACGGCCTCGCCCTCTCCAAGAAACTGCGCGCCGACGTCGCCACGCGCGCCGCCGCCCTCGCCGCACGCGGCCATCAGCCGGGCCTCGCGGTCGTGCTGGTCGGCGACAATCCGGCGAGCGAGGTCTACGTGCGCAACAAGATCAAGGCGTGCGAGGACAACGGCCTCTATTCGTCGTACGACCGTTATGCCGAAACGCTCCCGGAAGCCGATCTGCTCAAGCGCATCGACGAGTTGAACAACGACCCGAAGATCCACGGCATCCTCGTGCAACTGCCGCTGCCCAGGCACATCGACAGCCACAAGGTGCTCGAAGCGATCGCGCCCGAGAAGGACGTCGACGGCTTCCACGTCGCCAACGCCGGCGCGCTCATGACCGGCCAGCCGCTGTTCCGCCCCTGCACGCCCTACGGCGTGATGAAGATGTTCGAGGAATACGAGATTCCGCTCGAAGGCGCGAACGCCGTGGTGATCGGCCGCTCGAACATCGTCGGCAAGCCGATGGCGCTGCTGCTGCTCGAAAAGGGCGCGACGGTCACGATCTGCCACAGCAAGACGCGCGACCTCGCGAAGCACACGCTCGACGCCGACATCGTCGTGGCCGCCGTGGGCAAGCGCAACGTGCTGACCGCCGACATGATCAAGCCGGGCGCGACCGTGATCGACGTGGGCATGAACCGCGACGACAACGGCAAGCTGTGCGGCGACGTCGACTTCGCGGGTCTGAAGGACAAGGCCGGCTTCATCACGCCGGTGCCGGGCGGCGTCGGCCCGATGACGATCACCATGCTGCTCGTCAACACGATCGAAGCCGCGGAGCGCGCAGCCGGCGTGTAAGGCTGCTGTTGGCTACGACGTTGGCATTGCGCGTTGCAACACGACGCCGTACGCATCGACATTCAAAAAGCCCCGGAAATCCGGGGCTTTTTTACGCCCGGCGGCCCCGTATGCGCCCGTCCGCACACCGTTTGGCGAGTCGGGATTACGCCGCCGCGCACCGACTTCTGCTAATTTGCTCGCATGACCCGGTTGGAAAGCGCGCACTGCGCCCCAATAACCGATCTATCGAACCCACAGCCGGGGCGCGCGACATCGCGCGGCGCCCCGAATCGACTAACCGCGACAGAAGGAACAGGACGCACCATGGCAACGACATCCTCCGATAATCCGCTGCTCGACTTCTCCGGCCTGCCGCGCTTCGGCGAAATCCGCCCCGAACACGTCACGCCCGCCCTCGACGTGCTGCTCGCGAACGCGAACGCCGCCGTCGAACGCGCCGCGCAACCGATGACGCCCGCGCAATGGAGCGACGTGGTCGAACCCGTCGAGCGCGTCACCGAGCCGCTCTCGCGCGCGTGGGGCGTGATCGGCCACCTGAACGCCGTCGCCGACACGCCCGAGCTGCGCGCCGTCTACGGCGAGAACCTGCCGCGCGTGACCGAGTTCTGGTCGAGCGTCGGCCAGAATCTCGCGCTGTACGAGAAGTACAAGGCCATCACGAATCACAACTCGTTCCAGCTGCTCACGAGCGAGCGCAAGAAGATTCTCGACAACGCGCTGCGCGACTTCCGCCTCTCGGGCGCGGAGCTGCCCGAAGACCAGAAGCCGCGTTTCGCCGAGCTGCAGGAACGTCAGGCCGCGCTCTCGAAGTCGTTCTCGGATCACGTGCTCGACGCCACGAACGCCTACGCGTTCTACGCGAAGGACGAGAGCGAACTGGCCGGCCTGCCCGACGACGTGATCGCCGCCGCGCGCGAAGCCGCCGAGCGCGATAACCAGGAAGGCTGGAAGTTCACGCTGCATTTCCCCTCGTATTTCCCGGTGCTGCAGTACTCGGAAAACCGCGCGATGCGCGAAACGATGTACCGCGCCTACGTGACGCGCGCCTCGGAACTCGGGGCGGTCTACGGCGGCGGCAAGCCCGAATGGGACAACACCGCGATCGTCGACGAACAGCTCAAGCTGCGCGCCGAAGAAGCGAAGATGCTCGGCTACAACAACTTCGCCGAAGTCTCGCTCACGCCGAAGATGGCCGAATCGCCGGCACAGGTCATGAGCTTCCTCGAAGACCTCGCCACGCGCGCGCGTCCGCACGCGGAAAAGGACTGGGCGGAGCTGCGCGAATTCGCCGCCAGCGAGTTCGGCCTCACGCAACTCGAACCGTGGGACATGGCGTTCGCCGCCGAGCGTCTGCGCCAGAAGCGCTACTCGTTCTCCGAGAACGAAGTGAAGCAGTACTTCCCCGAAGACTTCGTGCTTCAGGGTCTGTTCAAGGTCACGGAGACGCTGTTCGGCGTGCGCATCCGCGACGACAGCGCGCCGGTCTGGAACAGCGACGTGCGCTTCTTCCGCGTCGAAAACACCGACGGCACGCTGGTCGCGCAGTTCTATCTCGACCTCTACGCGCGCGAAGGCAAACGCGGCGGCGCATGGATGGACGACGCGCGCTCGCGCCGCAAGCTCGAAGCCAACGGCGTGCAGACGCCGGTCGCTTACCTCACCTGCAACTTCTCGGCGCCCGTGGGCGGCCGTCCGGCCTGCTTCACGCACGACGAAGTCATCACGCTGTTCCACGAGTTCGGCCACGGCCTGCATCACATGCTCACGCGCGTCGATGAGCTCTCGGTGTCGGGTATCAACGGCGTGGAATGGGACGCAGTCGAACTGCCCTCGCAGTTCATGGAGAACTTCTGCTGGGAGTGGGACGTGCTTACGGAGATGACTTCGCACGTCGACACGGCCAAGCCGCTGCCGCGCGAACTCTTCGACAAGATGCTCGCCGCCAAGAACTTCCAGAGCGGTCTGGGCACGCTGCGCCAGATCGTGTTCTCGATGTTCGACATGGCGCTGCACGTGGACTTCGACGCCTCGAAGGGCAAGACCGTGAACGAGCTCGCACGCGAGATCAACGAGCGTTATCACGTGATTCCGCAGGCGCCGTTCTCGCGCTGGCCGAACACCTTCAGCCACATCTTCGCGGGCGGCTACGCGGCGGGCTACTACAGCTACAAGTGGGCCGAAGTGCTGTCCGCCGACGCCTACGCGGCGTTCGAGGAAGCCGCGCAAGCCGCGAAGTCGAGCGTGCTCGACGCGGCCACCGGCACGCGCTATCGCAAGGAGATTCTGGAAGTGGGCGGCAGCCGCCCGGCGATGGAATCGTTCAAGGCGTTCCGCGGCCGCGAGCCGAGCATCGACGCCCTGCTGCGCCACAACGGCATGGAGCAGCCGCCGGCGCAGCATTAAGCCGAAGCTTCGCGGCGCTCAGCGCTGAAAAGCAAAACCGCGCACTTCGGTTCTCCCCCCCAATTAAAGTTACATAGTTGTGGGTTTGAAGTAGAAGTCAGCGCTTAAACTCTTCACCGACACCCCTCCAGTAGGGGTGTTTTTTTTCTCCAGAGATTGAAGTTCCTCCCTAATCTTGCATCGTATGCATCAGCCAGCAGTTGAGCAGTACCGTCTTTCATTGAGAGTCGCGTAGCTGCCTCTTACTCTTTACAAGTCGAATTGTTCAGACTTATGATTGCGCTTGGTTGTTGAGTCAAGGTAGTTCCAGCACTGTTCGAGGCTCCTTCGGGAGTACGGTGAGGGCTCCTGTAGTCGCGACGCTTCAGCTACGTTGTACCGTCTGACTTGCGCCCGCAATTCGAACCCGGGCGACTCTCAAGCCGGGCGAATCCCTTGGATTTCAGTCTCATCAAGGAGATTCGCTTTGGCTCGTCCATCTTCCGCAACACTCGTCTGCTTACTCGAAGCAACAGCTGCTGTCGCGCTCATTGCGCTGGCTGCTTCAGCAAAGCGCGATACCACGCCCACTCCCGCTAGGTCGGCAGCCTCCGTGCGTCGGCACGTGACTGTCGACACCTTTCAGTTTGGGCTATTGCTCGATGCTCCGAGGTCTTCCGACGCGCGCGCTGAGTTGAGCGGCCGGAGCGTCGTAGAGCTAGCCATCCGCCTCTTTCGCGTCAGGCAACTCCACGAGCGGAGTGTCTGATGTTCGTTTCAGTGCCCGCCAAAATCTTCACTGATGCCACCGGCGTTTACACCGAAATACCTGCGCTACTCACGCCCGCCGGAGTTCTTGAACCGTTGCTCGACTATTGCCTGTCGCGTAGCCACGACCGAAGCCTAGCGTGGATGACAAAGGTCACCCGCTCAGTTCAAATGTTTCTGGAGTACCTCCAAAGCAATCCGGCCGAGCGAGATACATATCGCCTCTTCCAAAACTTCGCACAGCGCCTTTACACAGGAACGTTCGACCGCACAACCGGGCTAGACCCAAGCAGCCTGTGCTGGGCTCCTCGTTCACCGAAAGAAGCCGCGAACGTGGTTACGCACCTCTCAGACTTTTTTGACTGGCTGGGAGAGACGCGTCCTGCGGCCGCTAGTTTAAACCCGCGATATGCAGGTGGGACATTTGACCGACAAACCGACGAAGCAGCGTATCAATATCGGCGCAATAAGGCCCTTCTCGGACACACATGGGCCGCAAACGCGTCCTCGTTCGTCGCTGGGCATCGCCTGCGCAGCAGGCGTGTTCCAAAGGTCGAAAGAGGTGAGCCACCCGCGTTTCCGGAGGAGCGCTTCAAGGATTTGCTACTGAAAGGTTTCTATGCGGCCGGTCGTTACGACTACCGGAGCATGCTCATTACTCTTCTGCTGCATGGAGCCGGCTTCCGTGAATCTGAACCGTTTCATATTTATATCCACGACGTCTTTGCGGACCCTGCCAACACTCGACAGGCGAAGGTGCTCATTCATCACCCAAGTTACGGTGCGGCGCCCGAAGACTGGCGTGATGAGCGAGGCCGGCAGCGTAAAGGCAATCGAGCAGAATACCTCGCTTTAGAGTTCGGCCTCGCTCCACGAACCGACCTGATGGATGGCCGACACGCGGGTTGGAAAGGGGGGATGCTCGACGCGGCGTATTACAAACAAGCGTATTGGTTTGTACCCGAGTATGGCGAATGGTTCTTACAACTCTGGCATAGATATCTCGAAGACGTCGCGCGTATCGAACGGTCGCATCCATTCGCATTTATCAATTTAAACCGCGAGCCGGTCGGCGCCATGTACAAGCTCGCTCAGTACAACAAGGCGCACGCCGCAGCCTGCGAGCGCATCGGGCTCACGGTGAGCAAGGCGCTGGGCACAACTCCGCACGGTCACCGGCATGCTTATGGGCGAAGGCTACGCAATGCTGGCGTCGATAAGTCGCTCATCCGTCGCTTTATGCATCACACCTCCCTCGAAAGCCAAGAGGTGTATACGCAGGCGAACGCGCGGGAAGCCATCGCAGCTCTCGAAGAAGCCGCGAAGCGACTCCGGGGAAAAATCTCCGAAACACAAATTGAATCCAGACTAACTGGCATTGAACTGAACGATTGAGGACATTTGCATGAATGGAAACAGCGCGACAAACGCCTCGAAGGCACCCGCCACCTCGACGTCCAAGAGCAAAGGCGTAACTCGCAAGGCGGACACCAGCCTTGGCTGGGTTGCGCGCAAATATCCGCAGTTTGAGGCTTGGCGCCTTTTAGCCGTGGAATGGCTAAAAGGCGAAACAAATGGACTCGACGTCAGGTTGCATGCATTGACAGCCTTCTTCGAGCGTTATCTCCTTCAAGAGGCCGTACCGCTTGACACCTCCATTTTCTTTGCACGGACAACCGTTCTGCCAGACTTTTTTCGCACGGCGTGCCCTAACTCAGTTTCAGGTATCAAATATAACAATGCTATCCACGAATTCCTGCACTTCGTGCTTCTGCAGCATTTCAGTGAAGTAGACGACAACGGGAAGTCGTGGATTTCCCCTGCATTCCGGAATCCTTTGTCAAGGATGTCGAGGAGTGGTATGCCCAGGCGCGATGAGAGCGTCCACTCTCCACTTCCATATGGCTACATAGATGAACTAAGGCAGATGCTTGCCGAAGGGCCAAACTTCGGTGACTGGCTTTGGGCACAAGGTGCGTTAGGAGCAGAAATCGGGAAGCGTGGGTATACCTCGCCGGACTGGTTCGAGGTTACTGAAAATCAGATTGACAAGACCGACCCGGACTGCGTTTGGCGCGTGAGGCCTCTTACCAACTCAAGCCGCCTAGAAATGTGGAGTCCGGTCCGCTGGGTGGCGCTTTTAGCCAAGCTCATACTGCCTCTACGTACATTTCAGGTCCGTATGCTCGACTCTGGAGAATCGGATACCTGGCGTTATGAAGCGCGAGCTTGGGCCTTGAATGCGAACAGACTCGCTCAAGGCAATGAGCGGAGGCCCCAACAACAGGGAGTTTTCCGCTTAAATCGTCAACTTGACATTGGCGATAGTAGTTCGGCGCTTCTCTACATCAATACAAACAAGACTGCTGACATTGCCAAATCAGGTCCTGAGAAAGGTTACGTGTTGCCGTGGCCGATGGGCGGCCCCCTGCATCAGGATGTGTTTTACTGGCTGGAGAAATTACGAAATTGGCAAGAAAAATATGCCCCTATTTCGCGGCGCACCGCCTGGTCGGAACTGGATGGGCGTCACTTTAACGCCAAGAGCGCAGTACAACTTGCAAGCTATCCGGATACCTGCTTTCTTTTCAGAATGCCGGAAGCACGAGATGGCGAATATCACCTGCCTCTGACAACTGAAACCTTGGATAAACCTTGGTTTTGCTTGCTAGGCGCACTGCAACGGAAGTTAGCCGAACGCGACGAAACCCACCGTAATGGTACGCAAATTCGCTTCCTCCCTCTGCCGGAAGAGCAAACCGGGAAAACCACCCTGTTCCCTCTGCACAGCTTGAGGGTGTCGCTCATCACGGCACTGGCTTTGGAAGGGCAGGTTCCTTTCCCCGTTCTTCAAAAACTCGTTGGCCACAGCCGCCTAATCATGACCCTGTACTACACGAAGCCGGGGGCGACGCACATCCGCGATGTATTGCTCGGGGCAGCGCAGCAACTCGAGGAAAATAAAGCGGCAAGCATCCAGAATTTCCTGCTGGATACAGAGCACGATGCTCTTCTGCGAAAGGCAATCTGCAACAGCGTTCCTAGCCTTGCAGCGGCAGTTCCACTGCATCCGGCGGCGCGCAATCCTGCCGGTTGGATGCCGATGCATCACGGCCTGTGCGTCGTGGGCGGTAACACCAGTGAGGTCGAGGAAAATGGCGCAGTGGGCGGCTGCTATAACGGCGGCGCAATGACTTCGAAGCCTACGTCATCGGAAAACCCTAAGCACGGTCCTGTTCCAGGCGGAAGTCGCAACTGTGTTCGTTGCCGTTGGTTCGTCACAGAGCCACACTATCTGCCAGCGTTAGCCGCCCACTTCAACACTCTTGCTTACCATTTCGACGAGGCGCGCAACACCTGTCTCGCTCACGAGACCGCGCTGCAAAAGTTGAAGAAAGAGAAGGCGGACGCGGAGAACATAGGTCGGACGTTTGCGCAGATGGAGTCTCTCCGCCAAGCCGAGCGCGTTTGGGAGAGTGCCATGAAGCGCTTTAGCGACCTAGCGGAAGACATCGTTGCCTGCTGGCGCCTAGTCGAACGTTGCAAGGCGGCACTGGAAAGCGAGCAGGAGAACACCGGAAGTCGGATGATTGCCGTCGGCACCGAGAACGACTTGCATATCGCCTTCGACGAGACAGATTCCGAATTGCTACAGCTTACAGGCGTGTGCGAAAGCATTGAAATGTACCCTGACCTAGAACCCGGCAAGGCAGTGTTCCGGCGCAGTCAGTTGCTTGACGTCGCCTTGTATCGAGACGGGCTTCCCCCCATGTTTATGCTGCTGAACGAAAACGAACAACTTCGCGTTGGCAACGCCTTCATGCGGAGCCTCGCACAAAAAATGAACCCAGCGAATACTGCGCTGGGCCAACGAGACGTGGTTCAGTTGATGGACGCCGGCAAGAGTCTCAGCCAGCATTTTGATACGGACCTTCTCTCATTACTGCCCACCCTAAATCGGTCGCTAGCATTTGCGCCCAGTTTCCAGGTTACACAGGCATGAACAGCATGACTGACATTCACCCCGACGCCGTCATTGAGTCACTGCTTACGAAGGGCGCACGCTCGAACCGACGAGCAAACCTCGCGAGACTGCATGATGTTTGCCGGCGGCAATACGAGTCTGGTTCACGAGATTTTTCGCTGCCAGCCATCGGCCGCGCGGTCGAAGCAGAAAAAATCATGAAAGGCCGTATTCTCTATAACGCCCAGTCCGCCGACTATCGAGCGCTCATCGAGGCTTGGGGAGCTTTCTCAGGCCCTCCGTCGCCGAAGCCACCGAAAACGCTCGCAACCCACGATTACTTGTTACGAATTGATGACCCAGCCATACGGTCCATCATGCAGGCCGTCATCGTTGAACGTGACAAACTCAAGGCTCAGCTCAATATCCTAAAAGCCAACGCTCAGGTGACCGTCGACAGACGGCCGCAGAGTCGACCTATCGAAGCGGCTACATCTGGAACGCAACCCGTCACAGTGATTGCGATGGCGGCGCAACTTACACCATCTGAGCATGATGCTTTGAAGAAGGCGGTCGATTCGGACTACCTTGACGAGCGTGGACTCAAAGAGGGTAGTCATGGCGAAATCGTGAGTGAAAGAGGTCGGACGATTTTCGAGGTGGGATTTGCGCTCGCGATACGCAAGGTTCTGGGCGAGTGAACGATAAGAGAGGCCGGTGGAAAACCGGCCTTTAGAGTTTCGATGCATTGCGATGTATAAATACATCGCAATGCCGTAAGGAGCTACGCCTCGCTACCACAAGACTTTCGCGCGGCCACCCCATCAACTATGTACCGGTAAGGTATAAGAGCCGGAGGTGCGCGGTTTTTTTATGGGCGCTCGATGGAGAACCTCGCGCGGCTGCGTTGCCCCACGGCGTTCAGCGATGCAGTTTGAAATCGACGCTTTCAGGCCGCCCTTCGAGCGTGAGCGACGCGCGCTGCGCGGGTTGCCGGCTCACCACCCTGCCCCGGCTCACGACCGCGAGCCGCGCGGCGCGCAGGCGAATCGCCTCGATCGGATCGCGCGCATCGAGCACGACGAGATTCGCGGCGCAACCGGGCGCGATGCCATAACCTTCGAGCCCGAGAATCTTCGCGGGGTTGACCGTCACCGCGTCGAAACACGCGCGCGTCGCCTCCACGCCCGTCATCTGCGCGACGTGCAGGCCCATGTGCGCGACTTCGAGCATGTCGCCCGAGCCGAAGCTGTACCACGGGTCCATCACGCAATCGTGGCCGAACGCCACCGTCACGCCCGCCGCCATCAACTCGGGCACGCGCGTCATGCCGCGCCGCTTCGGATAGGTGTCGGCGCGCCCCTGCAACGTGATGTTGATCAGCGGATTCGCAATCGCCGCCACGCCCGAATCGCGGATCAGCGGAATCAGCTTGCTCACGTAGTAGTTGTCCATCGAATGCATCGACGTCAGATGCGAGCCGGTCACGCGGCCTTGCAGGCCGAGGCGGTGCGTCTGCGCCGCGAGCGTTTCGATGTGACGCGAGAGCGGATCGTCGGATTCGTCGCAATGCATGTCGACGCGCAAGCCTTTTTCCGCGGCGAATTCGCAGAGCAGGCGCACGGATTCCGCGCCATCGGCCATCGTGCGCTCGAAGTGCGGAATGCCGCCGACCACATCGACGCCCATCGCAATCGCGCGCTTGAGATTGTCGAACGCGCCCGCGCTGCGCAGCACGCCGTCTTGCGGAAAGGCCACGAGTTGCAGATCGAGATACGGTGCGACGCGACGCTTCACTTCGAGCAGCGCCTCGACCGCGAGCAGCCGCTCGTCGCAGACATCGACGTGCGAACGGATCGCCAGCAAGCCGCGCGCGACGGCCCAATCGCAGTACTGCAACGCGCGCTCGACCAGCGCTTCCTGAGTGAGATGCGGCTTCAGTTCGCCCCAAAGCGCAATGCCTTCGAGCAGCGTGCCCGACGCATTCACGCGCGGCAGCCCGTAAGACAGCGTGGCGTCCATGTGGAAATGCGCGTCGATGAACGGCGCGCTCACGAGCATCCCGGCAGCGTCGATTTCCTCGCGCGCCTGCGCGTCGATACGCGGCTCGACGGCCACGATGCGCGCCGACTCGATGCCGATATCGACCGTGGCATGGCCGGCGGGATGCGCGTGCGCGAGCACCGCGCGGCGAACGATCAGGTCCATGGTGAGGCTCCTGGGTGGCGTCTTGTTGTGGGCCCGATGCGGCCTGCGCATCGCGGCATGTGTCCCGATTCTATCGGCGCCAGAAATGCGGTGCCATCCGTACACTCGCGCACAACTGTACTGAAGTGATCCATTTTTGCGACAACTGTCCGCGCGCTATGCCCGATCCGTATCGTGACACTTGCGCCGCACCGTACCTGTACAGCACGGTACACACGCCTATACTCGTTCGGACCTTACCTCTTTCGCAATGGCAGATGATGAAAACGATCGGCGTGATTGGCGGCATGAGCTGGGAGTCGTCGGCGGAGTATTACCGCCTGCTCAACAGCTATACGAAGGCGCGGCTCGGCGGCCATCACAACGCGCGCAGCCTGATGGCGACCGTCGACTTCGCGGATATCGAGGCACTTCAGCGCGCCGGCGACTGGGATGCACTCGGCGTGCAGATGGCGCAAGCGGCCACGCAACTCGAACGCGGCGGCGCGGGCATCGTGCTGCTCGCGACCAACACGATGCATCGCGTGTGCGCGTCGATCGAAGCGGCCATTTCGATTCCCTTCCTGCATATCGCGGACCCGACCGGCGCGGCGCTGCGTGCGGCGGGCGTGACACGCGTCGGCCTGCTGGGCACGCGCTATACGATGGAGCACGACTTCTACGCGGGGCGGCTGCGCGACGTGCACGGCATCGAGGCCATCGTGCCTGACGAGGCGGCGCGCACGGACGTGCATCGCATCATCTACGACGAGTTGTGCCACGGGATTGTGAAGGCGGAATCGAGGCAGGTTTATCAGCGCACGATCGACGCGCTGGCCCAAGCGGGCGCGCAGGCGGTCATACTCGGCTGCACCGAGATCACCCTGCTGATACGCGCTGAAGACTCCGCGCTGCCCGTGTTCGACACCACGGCGCTGCATGCGCAGGCGGCGGTGGATTGGGCATTAAAAGAAGCTTGATCGGAAGACACATGGCGCCGTACTGATGCGGCGCCAAAAAGGAACCCAAAAGAGGAACGCAAAACGGAAGCTACAAAGGATAAAGCCCGCACGATTTGCATCGTGCGGGCTTTGAGAATCCTTGGTTGCGGGGACAGGATTTGAACCTGTGACCTTCGGGTTATGAGCCCGACGAGCTGCCAGACTGCTCCACCCCGCGTCCGTCAGAGAAAAGAATTATAGGACCATGATCCCGTTACGTCAACACTTTTTTCATCCTCGTGTTGAGCGTCGAATCTCGCGGATAGCGTTTGACGCAATTGATTCGGCATCCGAATCAAATTAGCGCGATGAACGAACAGCGTTTCAAACCGCCTCGTCGCCCACGATCTCGCGCAATTCCTCGGCCCACGCGAGCCATGTTGTCTGCGTGTGAATACCGGCCTTGAGGATCGCATACTGCAATTGCTGTGCGCGCGTGAGTTGCGCCGCGCCGAAGTCGCGCCGCTCGATCTCGCGATACGTCTCCAGACGCGCACGCGCCTCATCGATCAAACGCCGCAACTCCTCGCCGAGACCGAGCGGACCAATCACCGCATCGGCGCGCAGCTTGAGCAGGAACACGTTGCGATCGTCCACGCCGAGCCGCGTGTCGCGTGCCCAGCGCATGACTTCCTCGCGTCCCACGGGCAACACGCGATAGACCTTCTTGCGCGACGCGGCCGCGCCCTCCTCGCCTTCCTCGACCACCGCCACCCAACCCGCCGAGACCATGCGGCCCAGCTCGCGGTAGATCTGCTGATGGGTGGCCTGCCAGAAATAGCCGATGGCCCGGTCGAAGCGCCGGGCGAGGTCGTAGCCCGACGACGGCTTTTCGAGCAGGGCGATGAGGATGGCGTGCGGAGTCGACATGCGGCGATTCTAAACCACGCCCCCTGCCTCGCCGCCCTGGTTCCGTCCCGAATAAGCCTCGAATGATGCCACTATGCAACTGGTTGCATAGTGCTGTCGGCTTTGCTATGTTTAGCGCTGTCGGCCCGTGAAGCATCACGCACGAGCACAAACCATCACGAACTACACGACAGCGCCCGCTGCGGGCCGCCGTCATCATCAAGGAGATATGGGATGTCCCTGCCCGCCGTGCTGCGCCGTGGCCTGTCGATTCCGGTCGTCGGCTCGCCGCTTTTCATCATTTCGAATCCCGATCTCGTGATCGCGCAGTGCAAGGCCGGCGTGGTCGGTTCCTTCCCGGCGCTCAACGCCCGTCCCGAACACGTGCTCGGCGAATGGCTCGACCGCATCACCACCGAACTCGCCGAGTACAACGCAAAGCATCCCGACCGCCCCGCCGCGCCGTTCGCGGTGAACCAGATCGTCCACAAGTCCAACGACCGGCTGCAGCACGATCTGGGCGTGTGCGCGCAATACAAGGTGCCGATCGTCATCACCTCGCTGGGCGCGCGCGAGGAAGTGAATCAGGCGGTGCATAGCTGGGGCGGCATCGTGCTGCACGACGTGATCAACAACACGTTCGCGAAGAAGGCCATCGAGAAAGGCGCGGACGGCCTGATCGCCGTCGCCGCCGGTGCGGGCGGCCATGCGGGCACGCTGTCGCCGTTCGCGCTCATTCACGAGATCCGCGAATGGTTCGACGGCCCGCTGCTGCTCTCGGGCGCGATCGGCAACGGCAATGCGATTCTCGCCGCGCAGGCGGCGGGCGCGGACCTCGCGTACATCGGCTCGGCCTTCATCGCCACGCAGGAAGCGAACGCCGTCGAGGCCTACAAGCAGATGATCGTCGATAGCAACGCGGCCGATATCGTCTACTCGAATCTGTTCACCGGCGTGCACGGCAACTATCTGCGTTCGAGTATCGTCGCGAGCGGCCTCGACCCGAACGCGCTGCCGGAATCGGATCCCACGGCGATGAATTTCGGCTCCAACCGCGTGAAGCCCTGGAAGGACATCTGGGGCTCGGGCCAGGGCATCGGCGCGGTCAAGAGCATCGTGCCCGCCGCCGATCTGATCGCGCGTCTGAAGCGCGAATACGACGCGGCGCGGGCGCGAATCGGCGTGATGTCGGCGAGCGAAGCCGAAGCGCCCGCCGCCGTCTAAATCGCGACACGCGACTCACGCGATGAAAACGAGGGAGCGCCTGCATGGCATCGGCGCTCCCCACCCTGCTGCGGCGCAAGCGTCACGCGCCGCCTTTCACACGCACGATTTCGTCTTCGACATCGCGCAACTGATCCTTCCCGAAGAACATCTCCTCGCCGACGAAAAACGTCGGCGCGCCAAACGCGCCGCGCTCGAACGCATCCTGCGTATTGGCGAGCAACGTGGCTTTCACATCGGCGTCCGCGAGCAGCGTTTCAAAACGCGCCACGTCGAAACCATCGGCTTGCAAGGTCGCGCGCAGCACTTCGGGATCGTCGAGCTTGAGGCCGCCTTCCCACATATGCGCGAACATGCGATCGACGTAATGTTCGAACACGCCCTCGCGCTGCGCCGCCACCGCGCCTCGCATGATCTGCAGCGTATTCACCGGAAAATGCGGATTCATCCGATACGCGCTGAGGCCGTGCTTCGCGATAAAGCGCTGCATCTCCCGAAACATATACTTGCGCTTGTTTGCGATTTGCGCCGTGCTTTCCGCCGGCGAGCGATTACCGGTCATCTTGAACAGACCGCCGAGCAGAATGGGCACATACTCGAAACGCACGCCATGACGCGCTTCGATCGCGGGAATGACCTTATGGCTCAAATAAGCATTAGGACTGCCAAAGTCGAACAGAAACTGCACGCTGATTTTCTGCATTGCCGCTCCTCCATGCGTGTGTGAATTCGTTCGACGCATATTCCTCCATGCAGGCAAACATGACAAGGAGACAAACCACCATGACGCAAAAGAAAGCCGTACTCGTGATCGGCGCAGGTGATGCAACGGGCGGCGCGATCGCACGCCGTTTCGCGCGCGAAGGGTATATCGCTTGTGTCACGCGCCGCCACGCGGACAAGCTCGCGCCGCTCGTCGCGCAGATCGAAGCCGAAGGCGGCGTCGCGCACGCGTTCGGCTCGGACGCGCGCAAGGAAGAGGACATGATCGCGCTATTCGCCGAGATCGAAAAAAATATCGCGCCGGTCGAAGTCGCGATCTTCAATATCGGCGCGAACGTGCGTTTCGGCATTACCGAAACCACGGCGCGCGTGTATCACAAGGTCTGGGAAATGGCCTGTTTCGCAGGCTTTCTGATGGGCCGCGAGGCGGCGAAGGTCATGCTGCCACGCGCGCGCGGTTCGATCTTTTTCACGGGCGCCACGGCGAGCGTACGCGGACGCGCGGGCTTCTCCGCTTTCGCGGGCGCGAAGCACGCGTTGCGCGCGCTCGCGCAATCGATGGCGCGCGAGTTGGGGCCGGAAGGTGTGCACGTCGCGCAGATCATCGTCGACGGCGCGATCGATACCGAATTCATCCGCGAGAATTTTCCAGAGCGCTACAAGCTCAAGGAGCGCGACGGCATCCTCAATCCCGAGCATATCGCCGACGCCTACTGGATGCTGCATCAGCAGCCGCGCGATGCGTGGACGCACGAACTCGATCTGCGTCCGTGGCTCGAGGAATGGTGAAAAAAGCGCGGCGCAAGCGCCGGGTTGGCTCACGAGTTTGCTCATGAACGCGCGAGGCCAGGTATGATGCGGGAAACGCCGGTTCGCGGCACGCGTTCGACACGCGCGTGCGCGGCCGCCGGCCCGATCTGTCGCGCCCGCTTCATCGCGCTCATTACCTGTTCAGCAACTCATGAAAATCGCCACCTGGAACGTCAATTCCCTGAAGGTCCGCTTGCAGCACGTCATCGACTGGCTCGGCGAGAGCAAGGTCGACGTGCTCTGTCTTCAGGAACTGAAGCTCACCGACGATAAATACCCGCGCGCCGAACTCGAAGCGCAAGGCTACCGCAGCTGGTTCACGGGCCAGAAGACCTATAACGGCGTGGCTATTCTCGTGCGCGACGGCCTGAACGTCGACGAGAGCACCGTCGTGCGCAACATTCCCGGTTTCGAAGATCCGCAGCAGCGCGTGGTCGCCGTGACGGTCGAAGGCACGCGCATCGTCTGTGCGTATTTCCCGAACGGTCAGGCGCCCGGCAGCGAGAAGTTCGCGTACAAGCTCGACTGGCTCAACGCGATGCACGACTGGCTCGCGGCTGAAATGCAGCAGTATCCGAAGCTCGCGCTGCTCGGCGACTACAACATCGCGCCCGAAGACCGCGATGTGCACGACCCGAAAGCGTGGGAAGGCCAGAATCTCGTGTCGCCCGAGGAGCGCGCGCAGTTCCAGCGCCTCATCGCGCTCGGTTTCGTCGATGCGTTCCGCCAGTTCGAGCAGCCCGAAAAACTGTTCACGTGGTGGGATTACCGCATGTTCGCGTTCCGCCGCAATGCGGGGCTGCGCATCGATCACATCCTGCTGTCGCCCGCGCTCGCGGCCACGCTCACCGCGTGTGAAGTCGACAAGGTGCCGCGCAAATGGGAGCAGCCTTCCGATCACACGCCGGTGATCGCGGAAGTCACGTTCGCGGGATAAGCGGGTTAAGCAGGCCAGGCGCCCTGAACGCAGCGAGCGGGCGCACGGGCGGCCCGCTCGCGGCTCAAGCCATGCGAGGCGCACGCGCGCCTCACGGCTCTCACCACGTTCCGCCGAGCGTGGTCCACAGGAAGCGGTACACGAGCGCATCGTACTGCGCGCGTTCCAGCGAGTCGCTGCCCGGCCCATGGCCGCCTTCCGTGTTCTCCAGATACCAGACGTTCGCGTGCCCCTGCTCCTGCATGCGCGCGACCATCTTGCGCGCGTGCGCGGGGTGCACGCGGTCGTCGCTGGTCGAGGTCGTGAACAGCACCGGCGGGTACAGCACGCCCGGCTGCACGCGCTGATACGGCGAGTACGCGGCGAGCGCAGCGCCTTCTTCGGAATCCTCAGGATCGCCGTATTCGTCGATCCACGAAGCGCCCGCGTGCAGCAGGGGATACCGCTCCATGTCGAGCAGCGGCACTTCGCAGACCACCGCGCCGAACAGCTCGGGACGCTGCACCATGCACACGCCCACGAGCAGGCCGCCGTTGCTGCCGCCCTTGATGCCGAGTTGCGGCGCGCTCGTATAGCCCTGCGAAACCAGGGCCTGCGAGACGGCAATGAAGTCGTCGAACGAACGCTGCCGATGTTCGCGCTGCGCCTGCACGTGCCAGGCCGTGCCGTATTCGCCGCCGCCGCGGATATGCGCGATCGCCACGATGCCGCCCTGCTCCAGCCAGCCGATGCCCGATCCCACCAGATATTGCGGCGTCAGCGCGATCGAAAAGCCGCCATAACCCGTGAGCAGACACGGCAGCGGCTTGCGCGCCTCGCCCTGAAGCGCGTCGCGCGGGCCGACAACGGTGAACGGCACCATCGTGCCGTCCGCCGAACGCGCATGCGAGCGGATCACGGTGAACGGACCGGCGTCGAACTGCGTGGGCCAGCGGTCGAGCAGTTCCCAGTTCTGCAAATCCTGCTGCGCGAGATCGGCGAGCCAGTATTCGGGCGGCAGCAAATAGTCGTCGACGTCGACGAACACTTCGTCGTTGAGCGTATCTTCGATCGGCGAGACATCGACCTGCGAACTCGCGCGCCCCGGAAAGCTGCGCGAATGCCACGTCCACACGCCGTCGCGTTCGGACGGTTGCCAGAGCATCGTGCGACTTTGCACGTCGTCGAGCCAGGAGACGATCAAGACGTTTTTCGTATTGGTCCAATCGCACGCGGAGGTCACGGGCGTGGGCGTGAAGAGCGCCGTGAAATTGCGATCGCCGGCCACGAACGCGTCCTCGCGTATCGCGAGCAGCGAACCGCCCGCATACGTCTGCGCGCCGAGGGTCCAGTCGAGACGCGGTTCGAGCATGAGCCAGCCGTGCCACGCGCCCACCGCGACATGCGACGGCACATCGTAGAGCTGCCACTCGCCGCGAGCATCGAGACGATACGTATATGAATCGAAGAAGTCGACGGCGCGCACCACGTCGTGCCGTTGCTCGACCGGATCGTAATCGCCTTCGACGCTGATGTCGTCGAACTCGCCGCGAAACACCACGGGCGCATCGACGAGACGCGTACCGCGCGTCCAGCGCCGTACTTCACGCGGATACCCCGAGCGCGTGAGCGTCTTCTTGCCGTGATCCCAACCGACATAAACCGTGTCGCGATCGATCCACGAAATCGTGTGCTTGCCTTCCTTCTCGATGCAGAAACCGCCATCGACGAACACGCGCCGTTCGAGATCGAACTCGCGCACCGTGACGGCGTCGGCGCCGCCATCGGACAGCTGGATCAGCGCGCGATCGCCATCGGGATACAGAATGTCGATGCCCGCGCAAACCCACGGCATGCCTTCGGCCGCGCCGAGTGCGTCGAAGTCGAGCAGCGTTTGCCACTCGGGGCGATGCGCGCGCCAGTCGGCCCATTTCGCGCGGCGCCACAGGCCCTTCGGGTTGTCCTCGTCCTCCCAGAGATCGTAGGCCCACTCGAGCCAGCGGCTCGGAATCACGGGCCGCTCGCGCGGCAAATACGCCTGCGCGAGACGCTTCTCCAGCGCGTCGAAACGCGCGCCGCCTTGCCACGCGGCACGCGTGCGCGCGTTCTGCGCCTCGACCCACGTCATGGCGGCGGGATCGTCGAGCGATTCAAGGGAGAGAAAGGGATCGGCCTCGGCGGGCCAGGGAGAAGTCACGGGCATGTTCGATCGTCTGCAAGAAACCAGCGTCGATTATGCCCCAGCGCGTGAACGGGCACGCGCAGGGTGCATCGGCTCGCGCGGAGCCGACGCACCTTGCGCGCTAACTTCAGCGCTCATTTCAGCGCTCATTTCAGCGCTCATTTCAGCGCTTATTCCAGATTGAGTTCCTGGATCTTGCGCGTGATGGTGTTGCGGCCAATGCCGAGGCGCTCTGCCGCCTCGACCTTGCGGCCGCGCGTGAAGTCGAGCGCCTCGCGAATCACGGCGGCCTCGAAACGGCGCGAGAGTTCGTCCATGACGTCGGCGCTGTTTTCGCGAAGCAGGCGCGCGACTTCCGTACGCAGACCGCTTTCCCAGACGCTGACCGCCAGCGCGGCCGCAGCGGCCACGCCGTTGGCCGCGGAGAAGCCGCCTGCCGCGCCGCCCACCGCGCCACCGAAACCGGACACGCTTGCCGCGCCCGGAGCGCCGCTCACGGCTCCCGCTGCACCCGCCGCCGCGCCCTCGTACGACACGGCGCCGTTAGCCAGCTCGCTCGCCACCGCCGCGCCCTCGCCCGTCGCGACATGCGACGGCAGCAGATCGGGCGGCAGATCCTTGATTTCGATGGTCTGCGCGGGCGCCATCACCGTAAGCCAGTTCGCGAGATTCTCGAGCTGGCGCACATTGCCCTGGAACGGCAGCGACGACATATACGCAAGCGCTTCATCGGAGACGCGCTTGGGCTCCACGCCCAGTTCGCGCGCGCTCTTTTGCAGGAAGTGGCGCGTGAGCAGCGGGATATCCTCGCTACGCTCGCGCAGCGCGGGCAGACGCAGCCGGATCACGTTGAGGCGGTGATACAAGTCCTCGCGGAACAAACCCTGACGCACGCGCGTTTCCAGATTCTGGTGCGTGGCCGCGATCACGCGCACGTTCGCGCGCAGCGGATTGTGGCCGCCCACGCGATAGAACTGGCCGTCGGAGAGCACACGCAGCAGGCGCGTTTGCAGATCGAACGGCATGTCGCCGATTTCGTCGAGAAACAGCGTGCCGTTCTCGGCTTGCTCGAAGCGGCCTTGACGCATCGCCTGCGCGCCCGTGAACGCGCCGCGCTCATGGCCGAACAGTTCGGATTCCAGAAGATCTTTCGGAATGGCCGCGGTGTTCAGCGCGATGAACGGACCGTTCGCGCGTGGGCTATGTCGGTGCAAGGCGCGCGCAACAAGCTCCTTTCCGGTGCCCGACTCGCCCGTGATGAGCACGGTCGCCGCCGAATGCGAGAGACGGCCGATCGCGCGGAACATGTCCTGCATCGCGGGCGCCTGGCCGAGCATCTCGGGCGCTTCGGCGGGACGGTCGTCCCACTGCTGTTCGCCGCGCATGCTTTCGTCGACGGCGCGGCGGATCAGCTCGACGGCCTTGTCGACATCGAAGGGCTTGGCGAGATATTCGAATGCACCGCCCTGGAACGCGGCCACCGCGCTGTCGAGGTCGGAGAACGCGGTCATGATGATGACGGGCAGTCCCGGCAGACGCTCGCGCACGGTCTGCAGCAGTTCGAGTCCCGAGCCGCCAGGCATGCGGATATCGGAGACGAGCACCTGCGGGCTGTCGTGGTCGAGCGCGCTCGCGGCCTCACGCACGTTCGAGAAGCTGCGGGTGGCGAAATTTTCGCGTGCGAGTGCTTTTTCGAGCACCCAGCGAATTGATTGGTCGTCGTCAACTATCCAGATCGGCTTCATAAGGTCGGTCAGAAGTCTTGGTGGCTTGCGGGTCGTGAGATCAGTTGTCGAGCGGCAGCAAAATCTGAAACTCGGTATGACCGGGCCGGCTTTCCACTTCGATCAGGCCGTCGTGCTGTTGCACGAAGGTCTGCGCGAGCGTGAGGCCGAGACCGCTGCCATCCTCGCGTCCGGAGACGAGCGGATAGAAGATGCGATCGCGGATGTCCTCGGGAATGCCGGGGCCGTTGTCGATGATATGCAAGTCCAATGCCAGCTTGCACAGGCGTTTTGAAATCGTGATCTTGCGCGCGATGCGCGTGCGCAATTCGATGCGCGCGTCGCCTTGCGAAATGCGTTCGCGCAGCGCCTGGGCCGCGTTGCGCACGATGTTGAGCAGCGCCTGAATCAGCTGCTCCTTGTCGCCGCGCAGATCGGGCACGCTCACGTCGTAATCGCGCTCGATCGTAAGGCCGCGCGGAAACTCCGCGAGAATCACGGCGCGCACGCGCTCGCAGACTTCGTGAATATTCACGTCGCCGACGATATGCGGATGACGATGCGGTTCGAGCAGCCGGTCGACCAGCGTTTGCAGACGGTCCGACTCCTTGATGACCACCTGCGTGTACTCGCGCAACTCGCCGCGCTCGAGCGTGCCGAGTTCGAATTCGAGCAGCTGTGCCGCGCCGCGAATGCCGCCGAGCGGATTCTTGATCTCGTGCGCGAGATTGCGGATCAGATGTTTGTTGACCGTCGCGAGGTCGTGAATGCGCTCCTCGCGGTCGGTACGGATATGCCGCTCGTTCTCGAACAGTTCGAGCAGCACGTAGTCGGGCGCGCTCTCCAGAAAGCCGACGATCGCATGCACATGCAGCGACTCGCGGCCCGGCCGTTCGAGCGAGGCGTCGAGGCGCGTCGCGTGAAAGCGGTGCGCGGCGATCGACGCAATGGTTTCGAGCAGTTCGTCGGCATTCGAGAACAGATCGGACCACACCATCTGCGAGAGCTGCCGGCGCGAGAGGTCGAGCATCGCCTCGGCCGAGGGATTCGCAAACGCCACGCGCAGGCTGCGCTTCTCGAGCACGAGCACGACGGTGGGCAGCGCCTCGAAGCCGGGCAAGAGACCCGACTCGACGAGCGGCGCGTCGTCCGAGAGCGGCTCCGCATGGCCCTTTCTTGCCTTGATCAGATTCTTGAGCACCATCTTGCATGGCCGGCCGCCACGCGGCGCACCGGCTCCCTGTCCCTGTCGTTGAATGACGGCAACGCGGCGAGCGGACCAACGAAAAAGGGACGGCACCGCCGTCCCTTCATGACCGATCGCCGATGTCGGATGGACACTTCGCTACGCGGCTGCGAGCGAAGCGCCATCGTCGATTACAGCGCGCTTTACAGCGAGTAGTACAGTTCGAACTCGACCGGGTGCGTCGTCATGCGCACGCGTTGCAGTTCGCCTTCCTTCAGTGCGAGGTAGGCGTCGATCATCGAATCCGTGAACACGCCACCGCGCGTCAGGAATTCGCGATCCTTGTCGAGCGCTTCCAGAGCCTGGTCGAGGCCGGCGCAAACGGTCGGGATCTTTGCATCCTCTTCCGGCGGCAGGTCGTACAGGTTCTTGTCGGCGGCTTCGCCCGGATGGATCTTGTTCTGCACGCCGTCCAGACCTGCCATCATCAGTGCCGAGAAGCACAGGTACGGGTTGGCCATCGGGTCCGGGAAGCGCGTTTCGATACGGCGGCCCTTCGGGTTCGAGACGTGCGGAATACGGATCGATGCCGAACGGTTGCGTGCCGAGTAAGCCAGCTTGACCGGTGCTTCGAAGTGCGGAACCAGACGCTTGTACGAGTTCGTCGACGGGTTCGTGATGGCGTTCAGCGCGCGAGCGTGCTTGATGATGCCGCCGATGTAGAACAGCGCGAATTCCGACAGGCCTGCGTAGCCATTGCCTGCGAACAGGTTCTGGCCGTCCTTCCAGATCGACTGGTGAACGTGCATGCCCGAACCGTTGTCGCCAACGATCGGCTTCGGCATGAACGTAGCCGTCTTGCCATACGTGTGCGCCACGTTATGGATGATGTACTTCATCTGCTGCGTCCAGTCCGCGCGCTGAACCAGCGTCGAGAACTTCGTGCCGATTTCGTTCTGGCCTTGACCAGCGACTTCGTGGTGGTGCACTTCGACCGGGATGCCGATCTGTTCGAGCAGCAGACACATTTCCGAACGGATGTCCTGGAACGTGTCGACCGGCGCGACCGGGAAGTAGCCGCCCTTGACGCCCGGACGGTGACCCGTGTTGCCGCCTTCGAATTCCTTGCTCGACGACCACGGTGCTTCTTCCGAGCCGATCTTGACGAACGAGCCCGACATGTCCGTGTTCCACTGGACCGAGTCGAAAATGAAGAATTCGGGTTCCGGGCCGAAGAAGGCCGTGTCGCCGAGGCCCGTGCTCTTGAGGTACGCTTCAGCGCGCTTCGCGAGCGAGCGCGGGTCGCGCTCGTAGCCCTTGCCGTCAGCCGGTTCGACCACGTCGCAGGTCAGGACCAGCGTCGGTTCTTCGTAGAACGGGTCGATGAAGGCCGTGTTCGCGTCCGGAACGAGCAGCATGTCCGAGGCTTCGATGCCCTTCCAGCCGGCGATCGACGAACCGTCAAATGCATGACCCGACTCGAACTTGTCTTCGTCGAAGTGCGACAGCGGAACCGAGACGTGTTGCTCTTTGCCGCGCGTGTCGGTAAAGCGGAAGTCGACAAACTTGACGTCTTCGTCCTTGACGAGTTGCATGACGTCGGCCACGGATTTACTCATAACCTATTCTCCTGATTAACGATTTCGGCGAACGCTGCCGCCGTCCCAATCCTTGTTAGTCGCCGGTTGCTGCCCGGCCCGCTTGCGCAGACCGGCTGCGAACGATCGCGACAGATAAAGCAGCTTCCGTGCCAAGTATGCGCCAACCTGGAACAAACCCAATGCTGACGCGCACCTGGACGAAAAATCCGCGCCTCGTCGGCGAGCGGACCCGCCGGCCGAAGCGCCTTCATGCACCACATCCGTGCAATCCCGGATTTGGCGCGTGAAACTCACTTCATTATGGTGCATAACGTCAATCATGCACCACGCTTGCGCAAAATTACCTCGCGGCTTCTGACGGCCCGCATGCGGCCGACCTGACTTGCCTTGACGCCGCCCCGCAAGCGGTCATGCGCGCGCCGTCATTGCGCGAGTATGCCCCGCAATGCGGGGTTCCCGCACCCATGCAGCGCGCTAGAATGATCTTTTGGACCCACCCTACATCCGAGGAGATCCGCTGTCATGAGTACGCTCGAACAGTTGCACGCCCAGGCCGACCAGCGACGCGTCGAGAACCAGCTGCCCTACGCGGGCGCGCTCTCGCCCGCCGAGGCGTTCGAGCTTCTGCAACTCGATCCGCGCACCCGCCTCGTCGACGTGCGCACGCGCGCCGAACTCGACTGGGTCGGCCGCCCCGTGATCGGCGACGGCCAGTACGCCCACGTCGAATGGACCCGCTATCCCGGCGGCGTGCCGAACACCGACTTCGTCGCCCAGCTCAGGAGCGCGGTCGGCGACACCGACGCCCCCGTGCTGTTCCTCTGCCGCAGCGCGGCCCGCTCGAAGCTCGCGGCCATCGAAGCGGCCAAGGCGGGCTTCACGCGCGCCTACGACCTGCTCGAAGGCTTCGAAGGCGACAAGAACGCCGAAGGTCACCGCAAGTCGGTCACGGGCTGGTGCTTCCGCGGCCTGCCCTGGCTCGGCGCCTGACCTGCGGCGGGGCGGCGCCCGCCGTCCGCCCAGCAGGCCACTCTGAGCGCCGCATGTGACACGCCGATGATCCGGCGCGGCGCGCTTACTGTGCGTTTTCGGCGGTGTTTGCATCGACGTTTGCATCGATTCACCCGCCCGCGCGCGCATCGGCGAACAGCCTCAGAACCCCGCGCGCGGGCCGCTGCGGCGCTCGCGGTCCGGCGATCCCTCGCCGGGCGCGGGCGGTTCCACGACATCACCGCCCAGCAGGTGCACGCCTTCGCGCAGCTTCACGAAGGCCGCCGCCACCGCCTCAGGCTCGCCCTTCACGCCCAGATCGATATGGCGGCGCGCGTAAATGCCGCCGCGCTCCGTGTCGCCGACGCTCGGCAGGCTGAACACGCGCACGCCCGGAAAATCGTGCTCGATGCGCTCCATCAGCGGCGTGAGCGTCGACTCCGGCAGCTCGAACACCAGCAGCGACTTCTCCGCATGCGGCGTCTGATGATGCAGATGCGCGTACTTCGTATCGAGCACCCATTCGATCATCGGCCAGGCCATCACCGGAAAGCCCGGCACGAAATGGTGATCGCGGATCGAAAAACCCGGAATCTTGTTATAGCCGTTCGGAATGATCTCGCAGCCCTGCGGGAAGGTGCCCATCTGAAAGCGATGCAGATTCTCCGGCGACGCGAAGTCGACCGGATCGGCGCCCGTATGCATGTCGCGGATGCGCTCACTGATCGCCGCCTCGGCGTCCGGGTGCAGCGCGAGCGGCACGCCCAGCGCGGCCGCCGCGCACTGACGCGTGTGGTCGTCGGGCGTCGCGCCGATGCCGCCCGTGGAGAAGACAATGTCGCCCGATTCGAACGAACGCTTGAGCGTGGCGGTGATACGCGCCGGATCGTCGCCGACGTATTCGGCCCAGTCGAGCGTGAGACCGCGCGCGCCGAGCAGTTCGATGACCTTCGGCAGATGCTTGTCGGTGCGGCGGCCGGACAGAATCTCGTCGCCGATGATGATGACGCCAAATGCCATGAGTTGCCTCGTCGAGGAAATGAAGTGATGGAGTTCAGTGGACGATGGTGACGTCGTGCCCGCTATGCTGCGCCTCTTCGTGACGCAGGCGCTGCAACGCGCGCAGGCAGTACTGGCCGAACCAGAGCGCCGTGAACACCAGAATGAAAGCGTAGATCCAGATGGTCAGCGCGGCGACCACCGGAAACAGCAGCACGAGCCACGCGGAAGCCACCCAGATCGCCGTGGGCAGCGAGCCGAGCAGACCGCTCGCCACGCCGATCGCGAGCAGCGGCAGGCGGTGGCGGCGCACGAGTTCGCGGCGCTCTTCGGGGCTCGCGTGCAGCGCGAGCGCGTCGTAGGTCATCACGCGATACGTGAGCCAGCCCCACAGCAGCGGCGGCACGAGCACGCAGAACGGCGGAATGAACCAGAACGGCAGCGTCACGATCAGCAGCACGATGCACAGCAGCGTGGTCCAGAGCGAATGCGCCATGCTGCCGAACCAGCTGCCGCCGCGCCGAGCCTCCAGGCCGGCGTACTGCCGCGCCGTGAGATGGCGGATCACGCGCGGCATCGCCACGGCGACGATCAGCAGCAGCACCGTGATGACGATCAGCGGAATCGTCAGGATGATGATCACGAACGGCCCGATCATGCTGCGCAGCGCCCCGAAACCGAGCGCGTCGAACGCGTGATAGAGCCAGGACATGGCCGGCCAGTTTTCGAAGGTGATGCGCACCGCGTCGATGAGCGGCTGCCAGAAGATATAGAGCAGGACGCCCCACGCCCCCGCCGCCACGACGAACGGCACGAAGGTCAGGAGCAGCATGGCGGGATGGAACACGCCGGAAAGCGCGCGGCCGAGCGAGCGCAGCAAATCGTTCATGCGAGCGGGAAAATAGCGGGAAGACGGTGAAGCGTCACGAAACCGGTGGATTCACTGCGACAAAACGACAGCATAAACCACGGCGCGCCGGTCGGGCGAAACGAGGCACAGGCGGAGGTTGAGACGGAAGAACAGGCGCAGGCGCAGCACAGGCGCAAGAAGCGCCCGGCGAAACGATGCGCGCGAGAAAGCGCGGCGAAAAGGTCTACGCAGCGAACGTGTCGTCGCGCGCGGCGGCCTTGCGCCCGCGTGCGCCAAGCCGACGTGCGATGCGCAGGAACGCGAGCCCCTGCTGCGCCCAGAAACCTTCGCCATAGCGCACGCCGTCGAGCTGGTCGCGAATGCCCGTAGGTTCGAGCTCGCGATTGAACGACGCGCTGCCGAACAGCATGTCCCACCACGGAAACAGCACGCCGAAGTTGCAGCCATACGTGGTGCCTTCGTGCCCATAACCGATGGCGTGATGGCGGCGATGAAAACGCGGGCTCACGATCAGCCGCTCGCCGAGCCAGCCGAAATGCGCGCGGATATTGGCGTGCTGGACGTTCTGCACGAAATTCGTGAGCGCGACGAGCACCACGAACTGCGCGGGCGGCACGCCTATCACGAGCGCGATGCCGGCGAACATGCACGACTGCATCAGCACGTCGAGCAGATGGTTGCGGTTATCGCACCAGAACGACATCCGGCGCTGGCTGTGATGCACCGCGTGCAGTTCCCACCAGATGCCGAAGCGGTGCGAGAGCCGGTGATACCAGTAGCCGAAGAAGTCGAGCACGATCAGATAGATCGCGAACGCCACGATGGGCTGCGTGGTCACGCCGGGCCAGAGATTGTCGATATCGACGCTCATCACGCCGTGCAGGCGCAGCCAGCCCTGCGCACGGTCGAACACCGGCTGCATGGCGAAGAAGAACAGCAGATTGAGAATGCCGAGCCGCGTGATCCATGTGTAGATGGCGTCCACGGCCACACCCTTGCGGTCGGGCCACTTTTCCGCGGGCATGAGCGCTTCGAGCGGACGCAGGATCGCGTACATCACGCCCACCTCCAGCACGCCGACGATCACCCAGTACAGCGCGTCGAAGGTGTCTTCGTCCACGTTCATCAGGCCGAAGCGGAACAGCAGCGGCTGCAGGACGTTCACGTAGACCAGCGTCTGGAGCCACGACACGCAGTCGTCGGCGCCGGACGCGAGCCAGTGAATACCGGAATTCAGCAACGTGAGCATGGCAAAACCGCTAGCAGTTCGCGCCGGATATCACGCGCCGTTCGGCGACATGACCGGCGCGCGGTCGAAGAAATAGATGCCGTGCGGCGAGCGGCCCACGTCGATCGTCTTGATGAGCTTCTTCGTCTGCATGTCGATCACGCCGATGCGCTTCGCGAAACGGAACGTGACCCACAGATAGCGCTTGTCGGCGGTCAGTTCCATGTCGTCCGGCCCGGGCAGCAGGCCGTTGATCTCGCCCACTTTCTCCAGCGATTCCTCGTCGATGATGCTGATGACGTTCGACACGCGGCTCGACACCAGCACGTGACGGCCATCCACCATCGAGCGGAAGTTGTGTGCGGCCTTGCCCACCTGGATGGTCTTGATGACCTTCTGGTTGCGCCAGTCCACCACCGCCACGTAGTCGGCGCCCGTCATGCCGACGAGCAGGTATTTTTCGCCGGGCGTGAGCCACAGGCCGGCGGGCGCGGCGCCCACTTTCATCTTCCAGAGCACTTTCTGCGTGGGCAGGTCGACGGCCGCGATTTCGCCCGAGACCTGCAGCGACACGAACACGATATTGCTGTCCTTCGTGAACGCGAGGTGGCTGGGCATGGCCGAGAGCGGCAGGCGCTTCGCGACCGTGAAATTGCCCGCGCCGCCGTAGTGGTAGATGTCCAGACGGTCGAGGCGCAGACCCGTGGTCACGAACCACTTGTTGTCCGGCGAGAACCCGAGCTGATACGGGTCCTCGACGTTCTCGATCCAGCGCTGCGGCTTGCCGGTTTTCGGATCGACGAACAGCAGGTTGTTCGACACCGAATTCGCGACGATCAGCGAGGTATTGTCGGGCGTGGGAAACAGGTGATGCGGCTCCTTGCCCGTGGGCACGGTGCCGACGACTTCATGCGTCTTGTCGTCGATGAGGCTCAGCGTGGCTTCACCGGAGTTGAGCACGATGATGTTGTTCGCGTGAGCGATGCTTGGCATCGCCGTGGCCAGCGCGGCGCCGACGAGCGCGGAGGAGGCAAACACAACGGCGCGTTTGGCAAAGCGTCCGGCGGCACGGCGGAATTCGTTTTTACGCATGAAGAGTCGTTCCCAGGCAGATCCGTGATTGTAGAACGCTTACCGCTTCGCAAGGTTGACGTAGGGCCGATGAAATAGAAAGGGGCGCGAATTTCGCGCCCCTTTCCGGTCATTTTCGAAGCTTTCTTAAGTCCGCTGTTGTGACCCGCATAAGTGGCCAGCATACGTGGCCCGCAAAAATCAGCGCATCGACAACGCGTGAACGCTCATCGCTGCATCGATTCCCACACTTTGTAGAGCCGCTTCACCGAAACCGGCATCGGCGTACGCAACTCCTGGGCGAACAGCGAAATCCGCAGTTCCTCGAGCAGCCAGCGGAACTCCGCGAGACGCGCGTCGAACACGCCGCCGCGCTGCGAAAGCGCGCGCTGATACTGCTGCGCGAGCGGCAGGAATTCCGAGGCCTGACGCGCGTCGCGGGCGGGATCGGCGCGCAGCTTGTCGATGCGCAGCGCGATGCCCTTCAGGTAGCGCGGGAAATGCACGAGCTGCGCGTACGGCGTCTCCAGAATGAAGCGCTTGCCGATGAGCGCGTCGAGCTGCGCCTGCATGTCGGCGGCCGGCGCGCCGAACGCCTTCGCCGCCACCAGCTTCTTCGACACCGACGCAAATTCCGCCAGGATCTGCCCGACGAGCCGCGCGATTTCCTGCGCGAGCAGCGAGAGACGCCCGCGCCCTTCGTCCTTGCGCGCGTGGAAACTCGCGTCGTCGTCGGGGAGCGGGTCTTGCAGGCAGGCGCGATCGAGCGCGAGTTCGACGAGCTGATCGCGCAGTTCCTCCTGCGTGGCGCGCGCCATGAACTGCATCGCCATTTCGCGCAGACCCGGCAGATTCCTCTCCAGATAGCGGATCGGCTCGCGCAACTGCAGCGCGAACAGACGACGCAGCCCCGCGCGATGAATGCGCGCCGCTTCCTCGGGCGAATCGAACACTTCCACGTCGCAATGCGTGGCGCGATCGACGAGCGCCGGATAGCCGAACAGCGTCTGGCCGCCACGACGGATTTCGAGCAGCTCGGGCAGCTTGCCGAAATTCCAGGTCGTGAGGTTTTCGTAGAGCGCCGTGGCGGGCGCGGCGTCGCTCGAAGCAGGCGTGTGGGGCGCGTTGGCCGGGTTGGTCCGCTTCGGCGCGCTCGCGTTCGGCTGCGGATCAACGCCGCCGCCCTTCTCGCTCGCCCCGCCCTGCGCGTGCGTTTCCAGCGCCGCCAGCGCGGTCGCGCTCGCGAGCTTCTGGAACTGCTGCTGCGCCTGCGCGCCGAGTTCCGCGCGCAACTGCGCGAGATTGCGACCCATCGCGAGCTGGCGACCGTGCTCGTCGATCACCTTGAAGTTCATGAACAGATGCGCGGCCAGCGTCTCCAGCTTGAAATCCGCCGACTTCAACTGAATCTGCTTCTGCTCGCGCACGTCGATGATCAGCGCCTCCAGCAGCCCGCCCGCGCCGAAGCGCTCGCCGCTCACGCGATCGGCGAAACCGGCCGCGTATTCGGGCAGCGGCACGCAATGGCGGCGCAGCTTCTGCGGCAAGGACTTCAGCAGCAGTTGCGCCTTCTCCTTGAGCATGCCGGGCACGAGCCATTCACAGCGGCGCGCATCGACCTGATTGAGCGCGTAGAGCGGCACCGCGAGCGTCACGCCGTCACGCGGCGAACCGGGCTCGAAGTGATACGTGAGCGCCATCGCCACGCCCGACATCGTCATGCGCTTCGGGAACAGATCGGTCGTCACGCCCGCCGCCTCGTGGCGCATCAGGTCGTCGCGAGAGAGATACAGCAGACGCAGCTTGTCCTCGGACTGACCGCTCTTTTTCACCTCGTCGCGATACCAGCGCTCGAAGGACGCGCCCGAATACATGCCCTCGGGAATCGCCTGATCGTAGAAACCGAAGATCAGTTCGTCGTCGACGAGCACGTCCTGGCGGCGCGATTTATGTTCGAGCTGCTCGATATCGGCGAGCAGCTTGCGGTTGTGCGCGAAGAACGGCAGCTTGGTGTCGAGCTCGCCTTCCACCAGCGCGCCGCGAATGAACAACTCGCGCGCGCGCGCCGGGTCCTGCTTGCCGAACGCCACACGGCGTCGCTGATACACCGGCAGGCCATAGAGCACGCCGCGCTCGAACGCGCTGACCTGCGCCGCGCGCTTCTCCCAATGCGGCTCGGACAGCGACTTCTTCAGCAGATGCGCGCCCACTTTTTCGAGCCATTCGGGCTCGATCTTCGCGATGCAGCGCGCGTACAGACGGCTCGTTTCCACGAGTTCCGCCGCCACGACCCAGCGCCCCGCCTTCTTCACGAGCGCCGAACCAGGCCACAGATGGAACTTGATGCTGCGCGCGCCGAGGTAATGCGGCTCGTCGTCGGCCTTGAGACCGATGTTGCCGAGCAAACCGGTCAACAGCGCGTGATGGATCTGCTCGTAGGTCGCGTCGGACTGGTTGATGCGCCAGCCGTGCTCGCGCACGACCGTCAGCAATTGCGAGTGCACATCGCGCCATTCGCGCAGACGCAGATGCGAAAGGAAGTTCGCGCGGCACGAATCGACGAGTTGCTTGTTCGACTTCTTGTGCGCGACGGCGTCTTCGAACCACGCCCAGATCTTGAGCCACTGAAGGAATTCGGAGCGCTCGTCGGCGAAGCGGCGATGCGCCTGATCGGCCTGCTCCTGCGCCTCGATCGGCCGGTCGCGCGGGTCCTGCACCGAAAGCGCGCTCGCGATGACGAGCACTTCGCGCAGCGACTGCTCGTCGCGCGCGGCCAGAATCATGCGGCCGACGCGCGGATCGAGCGGCAGACGCGACAGCTCGCGGCCGAGCGTGGTGAGCGCGTTGTCGTCGTCGACGGCGCCGAGTTCGTTGAGCAGCTGATAACCGTCCGCGATCGCGCGGCCCGGCGGCGGCTCGATGAACGGGAAGGTTTCGATCGCCGTGAGATGCAGCGACTTCATGCGCAGAATCACGGCCGCCAGCGACGAGCGCAGGATTTCCGGGTCGGAAAAACGCGGGCGCGCGACGTAATCGGATTCTTCGTAAAGCCGGATGCAGATGCCGTCGGCGACGCGGCCGCAACGGCCCGCGCGCTGGTTCGCCGCCGCCTGCGAAATCGACTCGATCTGCAGTTGCTCGACCTTGTTGCGGTACGAATAGCGCTTCACGCGCGCGAGGCCCGTATCCACCACATAGCGGATGCCGGGCACCGTCAGCGAGGTTTCGGCCACGTTGGTCGCGAGCACGATGCGGCGCGCGTTCGACGCCTTGAACACGCGCTCCTGCTCCTGCGCCGAGAGCCGCGCGAACAGCGGCAGGATCTCCGTGTGCGGCGGATGGTGCTTGCGCAGCGCTTCGGCGGCGTCGCGAATCTCGCGCTCGCCGGGCAGGAACACGAGCACGTCGCCCGAACCTTCGCGGCAGAGTTCGTCGACGGCGTCGACGATCGCGTCCATCAGATCGCGGTCGGTGTCGCGCTGCGATTTCTTCGTCGGAGCGTTGCCCTGCGCGTTCTTCACAGCCGGGCTGTCTTCCTGCACCGGGCGATAGCGCACCTCGACCGGATACAGACGCCCGCTCACCTCGATCACCGGCGCGGGCTTCTCGTCGCTGCCGAAATGGCGCGCGAAGCGGTCCGCGTCGATGGTCGCCGAGGTCACGATCAGCTTGAGATCGGGCCGGCGCGGCAGGATCTCTTTCAGATAGCCGAGCAGGAAGTCGATGTTGAGGCTGCGCTCGTGCGCCTCGTCGATGATGATCGTGTCGTAGGCCTTGAGCAGCGGATCGGTTTGCGTCTCGGCGAGCAGGATGCCGTCGGTCATCAGCTTGACCGAGGCGCCCGCCGCGAGGTTGTCCGTGAAGCGCACCTTGTAGCCGACCACTTCGCCGAACGGCGTGCCCAGTTCCTCGGCGATACGCCGACCGGTCGCCGATGCCGCGATCCGGCGCGGCTGCGTGTGGCCGATCAGGCCTGAGCCGCCCGCGCCGAGACCGCGTCCGAGCGACAGCGCGATCTTCGGCAGCTGCGTGGTCTTGCCCGAGCCGGTTTCGCCGCTGACGATCACGACCTGATTGTTGGCGATCGCGCGCGCGATTTCCTCGCGGCGGCCGGAGACCGGCAGCGCTTCGGGGAAGGTGATCGGCGGGATCGGATTCGGGATGACGTTCGCGCGCGGCGCGCGTTCACGGCGCTCCTTGCGCTCGCCTTCGGGACGCGGCGGACGGTCCTCGCGGGCGACCTGCGGGCGTTCGCTTTGCGGTTTCGCGGCGCGCGGCGCGTCGGCGGGCTGGCGCGGGGCGGCTTGCGGCTCGCGCTGGGTTTCCGTGCGCGCGGGGCGCTCGGCGCGCGGTTCGCGGGGCGCACGGGGTTCGCGTGATTCGCGCGGCTCACGTGCTTCGCGTGGCTTGCGATCGCCGCCGCGCGAGGCATCGCCCGATTGCGGCGCTTGCGGCACATTGCGCGATTCGCCGGTTCGCTGCCCGCCCTGGGGCGCACGTTGAGATTCGCGCGGCGTCTCCCGCTGAGATTGATCACGCGCGGGCGCGCGAGGCGTCGGCCGATTTTCGCGCGGCGCTTCCGCACGCGCTTCGGTTTTCTGCGGCTTTTGCGGCGCGGCGGGTTGCGAAGCAGGCTGCGAAGCGCGTTGAGAAACCGACGACGAAACCTCCGGCGCACGCTGCACGGCGGCCTGCGCCGGCTTCGACGCCGGTGCAGCCTTCGCACGCTGATCCTGCACGCGCGCGCCACCGAGCGCGCCGCTGCCCATCAGCGCGGCGAGCCGGTCCAGCGACGCCGGTTTCTGCGCATCGGGCTGCGCACCGCCATACTTCTGCGCGCCGCGCTTTTCGCGCGCGCCGCCGTGTGCGGCGTCATCGCCGGAAGGGGTGTTGCTGCCCTGCCCCGAGGCAGGTCTTTTGGGTACATTCGACATGGGGGCGCATTATAATCCCGGGCATGAATTCCCAAACCGACCTCGTCCCCGCCGCCCAAGGCGCGCCGGCCACTGCCGCCGCCTCGGACCCCGCGTCCCAGCAAGCCGCGCAGCAGATGGCGCAGCACGCGCAGTTCGTCGACTGGATGCGATCGGTCGCGCCCTACATCCACGCGTTTCAGGGCAAGACTTTCGTCGTCGGTTTCGGCGGCGAGGTCGTGCACCAGAACCTGCTCAACGCGCTCGTCGCCGACATCGCGCTGCTTCAGGCCATGGGCATCCAGATCGTGCTCGTGCACGGTTCGCGCCCGCAGGTCGAGGAGCAGATGAGCCTGCACGGCGTGGAGTCGGAGTTCTCGCACGGCATGCGCATCACGAATGCCCGCGCGCTCGAATCGGCGAAGGAAGCGGCCGGCGAAGTGCGTCTCGACATCGAGGCCGCGATCAGCCAGGGTCTGCCGAACACGCCGATGGCGCACGCGCACATCAGCGTGGTCTCGGGCAACTTCGTGACCGCGCGCCCGGTCGGCATTCTCGACGGCGTCGATTTCCAGCACACCGGCGTGGTGCGCAAGATCGACGCGGATTCGATCCGTCATTCGCTCTCGAGCCGCAAGCTCGTGCTGCTCTCGCCGCTCGGCTTCTCGCCCACGGGCGAGGCGTTCAATCTGTCGATGGAAGACGTCGCCTCGGCGGCGGCCATCGCGCTGCGCGCCGACAAGATCGTGTTCCTCACGGAAACGCAGGGTCTCATCGACGAGGAAGGCGTGCTGATCCGCGAAATGTCGCTCGACGACGCCTATCGCCTCCAGGAAGGCGGCACCGTGCTCGGCGACGCGGGCTTCTATCTGAAGCACTCGATTCGCGCCTGCCGCGGCGGCGTGGGTCGCGCGCACATCATTCCCTACGCGCTCGACGGCGGCCTGCTGCTCGAACTGTTCCTGCACGACGGCGTCGGCACCATGATCTCGTACGAGAATCTGGAGAGCCTGCGCGAGGCCACGCCCGACGACGTCGGCGGTATCCTCACGCTGATCGAGCCGCTCGAAAGCGACGGCACGCTGGTGCGCCGCGGCCGTCACCAGATCGAACGCGACATCGACCATTTCTCGGTGATCGAGCACGATGGCGTGCTGTTCGGCTGCGCCGCGCTCTACGCGTATTCGCAGGAACGCATCGGCGAAATGGCCTGCCTCACGGTCTCGCCCGAAGCGCAAGGTTCCGGCGACGGCGAACGCCTGTTGCGCCGTATCGAGCAGCGCGCCCGCGCGCGCGGCCTCACGCGCATCTTCGTGCTCACCACGCGCACGGAACACTGGTTTCTCAAGCGCGGTTTCGTCAAGGCCACGGTCGACGACCTGCCCGAAGACCGCCGCCGCCTCTATAACTGGCAGCGCAAGTCGCTCGTGCTGATGAAGCAGCTCTGAGCGCGCCGCCCATCCCCCATACGACTACAGGAGAAGCACAGCATGGCCCGTATGATTCAATGCGCAAAGCTCGGCAAGGAAGCCGAAGGTCTCGATTTCCCGCCGCTGCCGGGCGAACTCGGCAAGCGCATCTATGAAAGCGTCTCGAAGGAAGCCTGGCAGGGCTGGCTCAAGCAGCAGACCATGCTGATCAACGAGAACCGCCTGAACATGGCCGATCCGCGCGCGCGTCAGTACCTGATGAAGCAGACGGAAAAGTACTTCTTCGGCGAAGGCGCCGATCAGGCATCGGGCTTCGTGCCGCCGACGCAAGGCTGATCGCTCGCCGATCCGCGTTTCGATCTGCCCCTTTGCCGATCGAAGCAGCAGAAAGCACTGCAAAAACCGCGCCTCCCGCGCGGTTTTTTTATGCGTTTCGTCACCACGGCCAGCGTTCTTTGCTGCGCCGCCAAATCGCCGCAATCCCTTGCCACACAAGGGCTGACGCGCCTCCCCGGCGCCCTCGCGGACAGGCCGGTTTGCACGATCTTCCGTTATCGTGCTATCATGTCGCTTCGTTCAACAGGCATTAGCCATCAATTGCATTCAGTTCGGCGCCCGAAAACGCCTTTCCAGCTGAATGCGCTCGCACAAAAAGAACGCGCCGCCACGCGGTGATTCTTTTTCGTTCAGCGGCACTTTGCAGTCACACTCCGTGACAGCCCAGTGTCCTCAAGCGTCCTGCCCCCCTCTACGGCCACGCAGGCGCCACGCTTAATCACAATTCGTTCGAGTGTCGTTTCGCGACACTTCAGCATGCACTTTCGTGCGCCGCCGGACTTGCGCGTCATCGCGCGTCCGGCCAGGCTCGGGTCTCGCCCATGGCGCCCCCCATGCGCATCGCGCGCCGCGCACGAACGGCTGCCGCTATCGCGAAACGGCACTCTCCGGCAACCGTGGCGAGCTCCCCTGGAGTTCGTCGCAGTCATTGGAGATGCAGACCTTGACCGCTTCCACTTCCGGCTCGTCGGCCCAATCCGACCTCACCCTCGACGACATTACGATCGTCGACAACAGCCTCCTCAAACGCGCCGTCGGCGCCATGGCCCTTGGCAACGCCATGGAATGGTTCGACTTCGGCGTGTACAGCTACATCGCCGTCACGCTCGGCCAGGTGTTCTTCCCGTCGAGCAGCCCGTCGGCCCAGCTGATCGCCACCTTCGGCACGTTCGCGGCCGCCTTCCTCGTGCGCCCCATCGGCGGCATGGTGTTCGGCCCGCTCGGCGACCGTATCGGCCGTCAGCGCGTGCTCGCGATGACGATGATCATGATGGCCTGCGGCACCTTCGCCATCGGCCTGATTCCGTCGTACCACTCGATCGGCATCGCGGCGCCCGTGCTGCTGCTCGTCGCGCGTCTGGTGCAGGGTTTCTCGACCGGCGGCGAGTACGGCGGCGCGGCGACCTTCATCGCCGAATTCGCCACCGACAAGCGCCGCGGCTTCATGGGCAGCTTCCTCGAATGCGGCACGATGGTCGGCTACATCTTCGGCGCGGGCACGGTCGCGGTGCTGACCGCCCTGCTCTCGCATCAGCAACTGCTCGACTGGGGCTGGCGCGTGCCGTTCATGATCGCGGGTCCGCTCGGGATCGTGGGCCTGTACATCCGTACGAAGCTCGAAGAAACGCCGGCGTTCAAGCGCGAAGCCGAACTGCGCGAAGCGGAAGAAGTCGCGCGTCCGAAGCTCACGATTCAATCTCTGCTGACCCAGCATCTGCGCCCCTTCCTGCTGTGCGTGGGCCTCGTGCTGATCTTCAACGTGACCGATTACATGGCGCTGTCGTATCTGCCGAGCTATCTGTCGGCGACGCTGCACTTCGATGAAACGCACGGTCTTTTCGTCGTGCTCGCCGTGATGGTGCTGATGGTGCCGATGACGATCGCCTTCGGCCGTCTCTCGGATGCCATCGGCCGCAAGCCGGTGATGCTCGCGGGCTGTGTGGGCCTGATCGTGCTGGCGATTCCGTCGCTCACGCTGATCCAGACGGGCGCGCTCGTGCCGGTGTTCCTCGGCCTGATGATTCTCGGCACGCTGCTGTCGTGCTTCACGGGTGTGATGCCGTCGGCGCTGCCCGCGCTGTTCCCGACCGCGATCCGCTACGGCGCGCTCGCCATCGGCTTCAACGTGTCGGTCTCGCTGTTCGGCGGCACGACGCCGCTGGTCGCCGCCTGGCTCGTCGAGCACACGCAGAACCTCATGATGCCCGCGTACTATCTGATGGGCGCGGCTGTGGTCGGCATCATCTCGGTGCTGGCGCTGCACGAAACGGCGCGCCGTCCGCTGCCGGGCTCGGCGCCCAGCGTGAGCAGCAAGGCCGAAGCGCATGCAGTGCTGCGCGGCGTGCGTCTCGCCCGCGAAATGGACGACGACTACGCGACGGCCATGCCCGCGCGCGTGTAAGCCACACGACTGCGTCATGCCATGAAAAAGGCCAGCTTCTCGCTGGCCTTTTTTGCGTCTGGAATCCGCGCCGATCGATGAATCAGCCGATCAGGCGCGTGTGCTCGATATGCGGCACGCCGCCGTCGATCGTCAGCATGGCCGCCGAGATCGGCAACGTAAAGCGGCGCGGCCCCGCGCTGCCCGGATTCACGTAGATCACGCCGTCGCGCGTGTCGAGCGCGGGCTTGTGCGAATGCCCGCTGACGACGACCGCCACGCCCTCCGCACGCGGATCGCCGCGCAGATCGGGCAACTCATGCACGACCGCGATCGCGATCCCGCCGATGTCGAGCCGCGTCTGCACCGGCAGCGCCTCGGCCCACGCGCCGCGATCGTTGTTGCCGCGCACGGCGGTCAGCGGCGCGATGCGCGCAAGCGTATCGAGCACGCCCGATTCGCAGATATCGCCCGCGTGCACGATCGCATCGCAACCGGCGACGAAGCTCAGCAATTCGGGGCGCAGCAGATTGTGCGTGTCGGAAACGAGCGCGATGCGCAGCGGTGCCGGGCGTGACGAGGCAGACATGGAAAGCGGATCGGGTGGCGGAACACCCGCACCTTACCTGTTCGTGGACGTTTGCGCAGCCGCCTGGCCGTCGCTGCGCGCATCGGCGCACGCATCGAAATAAACCGCGAGCCAGACCGTCGGCAGCGCCGGATCAGTCCACGCGACGCGATGCCGGCAATGCGGCGGAATATGCACGTAGTCGCCGGGCAACATGCCATGCCGCACGCTGCCCTGCGCCTCGAACTCCAGCGCCGCCGCGCCCGCGAGCAGCACGACCCATTCGTCGCGCGGATCGTCGTACCAGAAGCCCTCGGGACTCGTCTGTCCAGTCGAGACGATGCGCTCGATCAGCACGCCGTCCTGCTTGAGCAGCGCGTCGAAGCGCTCGTCGCCCGCATAGACGTCGATCGCCGAAAAGAGATTGCCGGTCTTGCCGCAACGCGGCTGCGGCGCGCTCGCGCGCTCGCTCAAGTTCGCACTCATGTTCACGCTCGATTTCAGATTCGCGCTCGTGCTCATTCGAGCGGCCTCAGCCCGTCGAGCAAGGTCGGCACGAGTTCGCTCACCGTGGGATGCACGTGCATCGCATATTGCAACGTCGTATAGGGCACATCGGCCGTCATGATGTCGATGAAGGTATGAATCGCCTCGTCGCCCTCGATGCCGAAGATCGTCGCGCCGAGGATCTTGTGCGTTTGCGCATCGACGAGCGCCTTCATGAAACCCGCCGTCTCGCCACGCTCGCGCGCGCGCCCGACGCGCGACATCGGCATCGTCGCGATCAAGGCGGCGCGTTTCGATTCGCGGACTTCTCGCTCGCTCGCGCCCACGCGCGCGAGCGGCGGATCGACGAACACGGCGTAGGCCGGAATGCGCGTGTCGACGCTGCGATGCGCGCCGTCGAGCAGATTCGCCGCCACGATCTGGTAATCGTCGTATGAGGTGTGCGTGAACGCGCCGCGCCCGTTCACGTCGCCGAGCGCCCACACGCCATCGACGTTGGTGCGCAACTGCCCGTCGACCGCGATGATGCCGTGGGCGTCGCGCTGGATGCCCGCGGCGTCGAGGCCGAGATCGTCGGTATTCGGAATGCGGCCGGTCGCGAACAGCAGATGCGAAACGTCGAGCACGCTGCCGCCAAATTCGATGCGGATGCCGTCCGCGGGCGTCGCGCCGAGCGGCGCCACGCGCTGCGGCGACGCGCCGAAGCGGAACACCACGCCTTCGCGCGCGAGCACGTCCTGCACGGCCTTCGCGACGTCGTCGTCTTCGCGCGTGAGAATGCGCTCGCCGCGCACCAGCACCGTCACCTCGCTGCCGAAGCGGCGGAACATCTGCGCGAATTCGAGCGCGACGTAACTGCCGCCGCAGATCGCGAGATGCGCGGGCAATTCCGTGAGGTCGAGGATGCCGGTGTTGGTTTCGTACCAGATGCGCTCGAGCCCCGGCACGGGCGGCACGGCGGCGCGCGTGCCGGTGTTGATGAAGATTTCGGCGGCTTCGAGCGATTCCGATTCGCCGTTCGCGGACGTCACGCTCAGCGAATGCGGCCCGGTGAAACGCGCGTGCCCTTGCAGCACGGTGACGTTGTCCGCGTCGCGCAGCCAGCGCTCCACGCCGTCGCGCGACGCGCCGATGATGCGATCCTTGCGCGCCTTGATGAAGGCGAGATCGACGCTCACGTCGTCGCGATACGCGCCCAGTGCGCCGCTGCCGATACGCACGCCGTACTCGTCCGCGTGACGCGCCACGTGCGCCGCGCGCGCACAGGCCACGTAGGCTTTCGTCGGCGTGCAGCCGACGTTCACGCAGGTGCCGCCGAACTGCGCGCGCTCGACGATCGCCGTCTTGCGCCCGCTCGCGCCGAGACGCACCGCCAGCGGCGGACCGCTCTGCCCGGTTCCGATCACGATCGCATCGAATCGCTGTGCCATGCCGCTCTCCTTCGTGTGCTTCGTGTGAAGGGTCCAGGACGCGCACGGCGCATGCCGCGCTCGCGCCATCTTACGCCGCGGCTCGCCTGCGCCGCGCGAGCGCGGCCGGCGACGCGGCGTAGTGAAAATCGCGGAAATCGCGGAAATCGGGCAAAAAAAGAGCCGCCTCGGAACATGAGGCGGCTCACAGGGTGACGTCACAACAGCAAACGGGCGATGCCGCTGCACGTCGGGGGGGAAACCAAGGGACGTCGACGCAGGGCTATGTCGATGCAGGGGGGGTCAGTGCACGCGCTCGACCTCGACGGTCGCGACGCAGCCACGGCTCGCGCACCAGAGTTCGCGCGAACGCTGCACGGCGGCGCGCGCGCCGCGCGTGGCGACCATGAAGCCGACCTGGCTCATGTTGAAGTCGAGCGACACCATCAGCTGCATGAGGTCCACCATCGGCAGGACCAGGGCTGGCTGATAAAGTTGTCGTTCGATAAAGGATTTCATGACGGCTCCCGCTGTAGCCGCCGCGTCTGCATGACGCAGCGGCGATTCCATGGATGCCATTCTAGGAATGTAGCGTCCGCCGATAAATGGGCTGGACGCGAAGTCACTTGTCGTCAAACGCGAACAATCGTCGCAGCGGTTGCAGGGCGCACCGCGCGCACCCCGCTCCGTCCGCCCGCGTGCTCACTCCAGCGGCGTCGCCACGAATTCCGGCAGCGCCTCGGCGCGCAACGACAGCGCGGCCAGCGCCGGATAGCGCGCCGGATCGGCCGTGCCCGGCAGGATGTGCTGCGTGAAACGCCACGCCACCGCCGCCGTGATGTCGGCCTGGGTGATCCGGCCCGCGCACAGCCAGCCCTCGCGGCCGCTCACGAGGCGCTCCAGCTCCGCGTAAGCCGCGTGCATCTGCGCGTGGACACGCTCGAACCACGGCTCGTGCTGACGGTCCCCGGGACGCAACTGGCGCTCGTACACCTGCTGCACGGTCTTTTCCATCGCCGCCAGCGCGAAACCGTTCACGCGCAGCGCGAACGTGCGCTCCTGCGTCTCCTGCGGCATCAGGCGGCGCGCAGCCGGGACCTTGTGATCGAGGAAATCGAGGATCAGCGTCGAGTCGATCAGCATCGTGCCGTCGTCGTCGATGAAAGTCGGCGCCTTGACGACCGGATTGATCTTCGCGAACGCGTCGTAGTGCCGGAACACCGACACGCTCTGATGCTCGAATGGCAGCCCGAGCACATGCAGCGAGATCGCCACGCGGCGCACGTAGGGGGAATCCATCATGCCAATCAACTGCATTGTTCACCTCGCTCGAAAAAAGGACCGGACCATCGATGGTGCAGCATCGAGCGCCTGTTTTCAAGCCGGATTGACGGCGCGCAAAGCACTGGATCAAATCGGGGCGAAGCCGGCTTGTCAGCCGCTCGATTTTTCGTCGAAATTGCTCAGGCCATCTGATTATCTCTTCAGCTTGATTCTGATTTTCCGTAGGAAATCAGGTGCCGAATGTGTCGATTGCGTGACGGAACGGCGCGGAGGATTTTGCATTTTTAGCGCGCCCGTCGCGAAAAAACAGGCACGCAAACTGCCGTGTCGACGTGTCGCGCGCGCCGGATGTCCGCAAGGAGCAAGATTCGTTAGCTGACGTTGCACGTGACGCGACGCGGCAATGTTGCGGCGCAATGACGGCGCCGCCGGAACGCGCGCCGGGCGCGAGTCCGCGCCCATCAAGGCGCACCGGCTCGCACGCCGCAACCGCAGGATGCCGAACCATTAATCACCCTGCATTTACAGGGCTTTTCGCACGCCGCATGTGTTGCAGTGCATCGCCGGGAAACTCCTGGATTCGTACGTCGTAAGCCTGAGCTAGTCTGATTGCACTAGGAGACGAAATCATGAGACAAGCATTCAATGTTGGCATCGTCATCGTCCTCGCGCTCCTCCTCGGGAACCGCGTTCTGACTCGCGTGCAGGCGCACGAGGGCAGCACGGTCAGCTGCTCGAAGGGCTCCGAGCTCGTGCGGCTCGAAGCGCTCGCGCGCGGCTTCACGTCCCTCGGCGCGCGCAGTCAGGGAGAAAACTTCCTCTCGTCGTGCCTCGTGTCCGGCCAGGCTCAGGTCGGCAAGGTCGTCGCGCGCGACTGACGCTTCACGCACGACACGGGCTGCTTGCTGCCGGAACCGTCCAGCGGATCACCCCGCTGGATCGGGCGCCTGGCGGCGAGCGGCAGGCGCGCCGCGTTCTCGTCCGGGCCAAACCGCGCGAAACGTTTCGTGACGGTCAGGCTTAAGCGCTCGCCGTGCCCGCTCGCTAGCAGTCGGCGCGCTCGCGCCTCCCCTCTCCCGCGTCGCTTGCGCGCGCCGCGCAGCATCGCCCCTCGCTCACTCCCTTAATTCCGCCCGCTTGCCCAGTTGCGCGTCCCGCTCGCTTCGGCGCGCGCTCATGCCGCATGTTAGAGAACCTTTCTTTCGGGTTGCCAATGCGCGCGGATGGCAGCGACAATGGTGCGCAATCTGGAGGAAGTTCATGAAAGGAAGGATCCTGCTGCTTGGCGTCAGCATGCTGACGGCGTGTACGTCAGTCACCGGCGTCAATTCGCGTCAGGATGGTCATCTTTCTGTCACGAGCCGCGCGCGCTGGGATTTCGTCTCCTGGAACCACGTGCGAAGCGCCAGCCTCAAGGAAGCACAGGCTTATTGCCAGAAGCGCAAGAAGGAAATGCATGCCGTCGAAGTCCATAGCGAAGGACTACGAGGCCTTACCACTCAATCAGTAGAAGTAATCTTCGACTGCATCTGAAATCACCTCCCTTCCGCCTCAAAGCCCCGTCCCACAAGCCTTTCCGCTGGTAAGCACGCGGTTTTTTTCGCAGGTTCTTGCGCGCGTGCAATAGTTTGTTGTCGTTCTCCCTCATATTCAAAGCGCATGCCCGGGGTACACTTACCTAACACTTTGTTACGGTTTGTCTTAACTCGTATCATGCTTACCGCCTTTTTCATCGCGTCGCCGCTCGCCATTGCCGCTTTGTTCGGTTTTGCGCGGCTCGTGAATCCGCACACCGGTCAGATCGGCAACCGCTGATCGCTCTGGATCGTTCGCCCGGCGGCTTGCGTCGGGATGGGGGATCGCGTTGGCGCGCGGCCCGACGGTCTGGCGATTTCGCGACTTCTGCAATGACGCGGTTTTCGATGCCGCAGCGCGCGCTGGGGTGCAAAGGGGCGCTTCGCTCGATCTTCCTGCGTTTGCGCCCGTTCGCCGGTGCGTCAGTTTTCTTCTCATCGACTTCCCGCCGACTTTTCGCGCGCGCAAACAAAAAACCCGCGAAGCGTGACGCTATCGCGGGTTTCATGATTCCAGCGGAATCCACTGGAACAACATCTGGTGCCGGGGACCGGACTCGAACCGGCAAGCCGTGAGGCGGCGGATTTTCGTCACACTACGTCTTTCGACGCCACCCGCTCATCGTAGCGGGCGTTCGTGCGCTGGACTATGCCTTCGCCGTCGCCGTGCGCCGCGTGCCGCTTTCGCGTAACACGCCGCGCCAACCTTAGGCGCCCCCCGTCTAGTCTCTACACCTTCCGCGCCGGCGCATCACGCGCCAACCGGCTTGGCTCGGCGTTGCCTCGGTGCCCGCAGGCCCAGGGGGTTCGCCGAATTTGAGGGGTTCTGCACCGGCCGTTTCCGGCTGGGCACTCAATTTATTTTTAAGTCCGCTATGTTTACCAATTTCATCACCCCGGCAGGGCGGACGCGATTCTACCATTGCGCCGCGCCCCTCCCAAGCGCGCGCCCGTCATCGCGCCGTCATACGCGCTTCCCATAATCGGCCCGTCGAAAACGTTTACATCGCCCGGGCCTCCCGCATGACGCCAACCATCAAGGATGTCGCCGCACACGCCGGCTTCTCGATCGCCACGGTTTCGCGGGCGATCAACGCGCCGCACACGGTCAATCCGGTCACGCTCGCCCGCGTGCGCGAGGCGATCGACGCGCTCAAGTTCATCCCCAGCCCGCTCGGCCGCCAGTTGCGCGGCGAGCGCACACGCCTGATCGGCGTGGTGCTGCCGACGCTCGCGAATCCGGTGTTCGCGGAGTGTCTGCAAGGCATCGACGAACTGGCATCCGCGCAAGGCTTCCGCCTCATGCTGATGACGACGCAGTACGACGCCCAGCGCGAGCGCCACGCGATCGAAACGTTGCGCGCGCAACGCGTCGAGGGCCTGATCCTGACCGTCGCCGACGCGGACACGCATCCGCTCCTCGACGAACTCGACGCCGACGGCCCGCTCTACGTGCTCATGCACAACGACACGAAGCGCCGTCCGTCGGTTTCCGTCGATAACCATCAGGCCGCGTTCGACGGCGTGCGCACGCTGATCGCGCATGGGCATCGGCGCATCCTGATGCTCGCGGGCACGCTCGCGGCCTCCGACCGCGCGCGCCAGCGCCACGCCGGTTACGCACAGGCGATGGAACAGGCGGGCCTCACGCCCGCACCCGCGCTCGAAATCGATTTCAACACGGCGGAACTTGCGCCTTCGGTGCTTGCGCATCTGACGACCGGCCCGTCGCGGCCCACTGCGCTCTTTTGCAGCAACGACCTGCTCGCGATGGTGGTGATGCGCGGTCTGCGCCGCGCGCGCATGCGCGTGCCGCAAGACATGTCGATTCTCGGCTTCGACGGCCTCGCGGTGAGCGAGCTGCTCGCGCCGCCGCTCGCGAGCATCGGCACGCCCAATGGCGAGATCGGCCGCTCGGCGTGGCAGCGTCTGATGGCGCGCATCGGCGGCGAATACGCGGGTCCTTCGCTCGGGCTCACGCTGCCGCACACGCTGCGCGAGGGCGGCACGATCGCGGCCATCGCCAACGTGACGCACGCGGGTTCGCTGCGCACGCGCGGCAGCATCGTGTCGTAATCCCGTTCGGCATCGATCGGTCTTCGTCCGCCGTCGCTTCTCGTAGCCGACTTACGGAGCGTACGGGACGTACCCGAAGCACACGACACCCACACGGCCAGCGGGCCGCACGACGCATTCACGCGCGCGGCCCGAACGCCCACCCACTAACACCCATCCACGCCCTTCCGACCCGGAGACCCGACGTGACTCGCCGCTTCGCTTTCGCCAGTCCGCTTTCCTCGGCCATGCGGCCGACGCAGCCCACGCAAATTGGCACGCTCGCCGCCCTCGCCCGTCGCGCCGCGTCTACGCTCGGCCTCGCGCTCACGCTCGCGGCAGGCCTGGCCGCGCCGACGCTCGCGCACGCCGATGCCACCGCGATCTGCTACAACTGCCCGCCCGAATGGGCCGACTGGGCCGGCCAGATCCAGGCGATCCAGCGCAAGACCGGCATCCGCGTGCCGTTCGACAACAAGAACTCGGGCCAGTCGATCGCGCAACTGATGGCCGAGCAGAAAAGCCCGGTCGCCGACGTGGTGTATCTCGGCGTGTCGTCCGCGTTCCAGGCGAAGGACAAAGGCGTGATCGCGCCGTACAAGCCCGCGCACTGGGACGACATTCCGGCCAACCTCAAAGACCCGCAAGGCTACTGGTTCGCGATCCACTCGGGCACGCTCGGCTTCTTCGTCAACAAGGACGCGCTCGACGGCAAGCCGGTGCCGCGCTCGTGGGCCGACCTGCTCAAGCCCGAATACAAAGGCATGATCGGCTACCTCGATCCGTCGAGCGCCTTCGTGGGCTATGCGGGCGCCGTGGCCGTGAATCTCGCGCTCGGCGGCACGCTCGACAACTTCCAGCCCGCCATCGAGTGGTTCAGCAAGCTCAAGGCCAACCAGCCGATCGTGCCGAAGCAGACCGCCTACGCGCGCGTGCTCTCGGGCGAGATTCCGATCCTGCTCGATTACGACTTCGACGCCTATCGCGCGAAATACAAGGATCACGCCAACGTCGAATTCGTGATTCCGAAGGAAGGCACGATCTCGGTGCCCTACGTGATGAGCCTCGTGAAGAACGCGCCGCACGCCGACAACGGCAAGAAGGTGCTCGATTTCGTGCTCTCCGACGAAGGCCAGAAGCTCTGGGCCGACGCGTATCTGCGCCCCGTGCGCGCGAACGCGCTGTCGCCTGAAGCCGCCGCGAAGTTCCTGCCCGCGAGCGATTACGCGCGCGCCAAACCGGTCGATTTCGCGAAGATGGCCGCGCAGCAGCAGCGCTTCGGCGAGCGCTATCTGCAGGTCATGCACTGAGCGCGCCGTAGCCAACACGTTCGTCCCCATTCGTCCTGTCATGCACGATCTCACGTTTCCCCTGCGCTGGCGCGTGGCGCTCGTCGCGCCCGCGCTCGCGATCTTTCTCGCGTTCTGGCTGCTGCCGATGGTCGCGCTCGTCCAGGTCAGCGCCGACGGCCATCTGTTCGCCACCTACACGGCGCTGCTGAGCAACGGCCGCTACATGAGCGCGCTGCTCTCGACCGTGCTGCTCTCCGCGGCGGTCACGGCGGCTACGCTCGCGATCTCGACGATCTGCGGCCTGCTGCTCGCGCGCCGACGTTTCGCGGGACGCCGCGCGCTGGTCGCGCTGCTGACGTTTCCGCTCGCGTTTCCGGGCGTGGTGGTCGGCTTCATGGTGATCATGCTCGCGGGCCGCCAGGGCCTGATCGGCGCGCTCGCGCTGCGCTTCACGGGCGAGCGCTGGGTGTTCGCCTATTCGATGGCGGGCCTGTTCGCGGGCTATCTGTACTTCTCGATTCCGCGCGTGATCGTCACGGTGATGGCGGTCGCGGGCCAACTCGACGCCTCGCTCGAAGAGGCCGCGCGTTCGCTCGGCGCGTCGCCGTGGCGCGTGATGCGCGACGTGATCCTGCCCGCGCTCGCGCCGGGCCTGATCGCGGCGGGCGCGGTGTGCTTCGCGACGGCGATGGGCGCCTTCGGCACCGCGTTCACGCTCGCCACCGACATCGACGTGCTGCCGATGACGATCTACACCGAGTTCACGCTCAACGCGAACATGGTGACGGCGGCGGGTCTGTCGATCGTGCTCGGCGCCGTGACGTGGGCCGTGCTGACGCTCGCGCGCAGCCTCACGGGCGCCTCGGTGGCGGCGACCGCATGAGCCGTTTGCATCGAGCCGCCCTCAGCACGTCATCGACACCATCCGAAAGACGCATCGAACGACGCATGAACGCGATCACCACGCCCGCTTCCTCCTTGCCGCCCGCCGCGCGGCGCAAACGCCTCGCGTGGCCCGGCGCGCGCGCGTGGCTCGCCGCCGCGCAATGGGCCGTCACGCTCGCCACCTGCGCGTTCCTCGTGGTGCCTGTCGTGATGTCGATTCTCGCGGGCCTCACCGTCAACTATTTTCGCGGCGTGGCGAGCGGCCTCACGTTGCGCTGGCTCGATCAGGTCTGGACGCAGTATCACGACTCGGTGTTCCTCTCGCTCGAAGTCGCGGCGGCCACGCTCGCCGTCACGCTCGTCGTGGGCGTGCCTGCCGGCTACGCGCTCGCGCGCAGCCGCACGCGCCTCTCGCGCGTGATCGAGGAACTGCTCGTGATGCCCGTCGCGCTGCCCGGCCTCGCTTCGGCGCTCGCGCTGCTGGTGGTCTACGGCGGCTTCTCCGCGTTCCGCATGAGCGCGGCCTTCATCGTGGTCGGCCACGTGGTGTTCACGCTGCCCTTCATGGTGCGGCCCGTGGCGGCCGTGTGCGCGTCGAGCGATCTGCGCACGCTCGAAGAAGGCGCGGCGAGCCTCGGCGCAACCTTCGTGCAGCGCTTCGTCACGATCGTGCTGCCGAACGCGCGGCCCGGCATCGTCGCGGGCGCGCTCGCGGTGCTCACGCTCTCGATCGGCGAATTCAATCTCACGTGGATGCTGCACACGCCCGACACCAAGACGCTGCCCGTCGGTCTCGCCGATACCTACGCCTCGCTGCGCATCGAAGTGGGCAGCGCCTACACGATCCTGTTTTTCATCATGACGATGCCGCTGCTGGTGGCGATGCAGTGGCTCGGCGTGGACGCGAACGGCGGCAATACGAAACGAGCGACCGCCGCACCATCCACGCATAGTGAGGATGCCGAATGAAACTCGACTCGATTCCTATAACGCTCACGCACTGCGCGAAAACCTTTCGCGGCACGCGCGTGCTGGAGCCGCTCGACCTGAGCATCGGCGCGGGCGAGACGCTCGTGCTGCTCGGCCCGTCGGGCTGCGGCAAGACCACGACGCTGCGCCTGATCGCCGGACTGGAAACGCCCGACGCGGGCGGCCGCGTGGCATTCGGCGACGACGACGTCACCGCCCTGCCCATCGAGCGCCGCAAGGTCGGCATGGTGTTCCAGAACTACGCGCTGTTCCCGAATCTCAACGTGCGCGGCAACATCGGCTACGGTCTGAAGATTCAGCGCGTGAGCGGCGCGGCCGTGCGCGAACGCGTCGACGAACTGCTCGCGATGATGCGTCTCGAAGCGCACGCCGACAAACCCATCTCGCAGCTTTCCGGCGGCCAGCGCCAGCGCGTGGCGCTCGCTCGCGCACTCGCGCCGCGTCCGCGCGTGCTGCTGCTCGACGAACCGCTGACCGCGCTCGACGCGCGCCTGCGCGACGCGTTGCGCGGCGAGATGAACACGCTGTTGCGCGATCTCGGCGTGACGACCGTCTACGTCACGCACGACCAGGCCGAGGCGATGGAGCTCGGCGACCGTATCGTCGTGATGAGCCACGGCCGCATCGAGCAGATCGGCACGCCGCGCGACATCTACTACCGCCCGGCGAGCCGCGCGGTCGCGCAGTTCATCGGCACGCTCAATCGCCTCGCGGGCGAGTGGCGCGACGGCATGCTGCGCACCACGGGCGGCGCGGTGCACGCGCCGGGCAACGCCCGGAACGGCGCGAACGAACTCTTTTTCCGCCCCGAGGACGCCACGCTCGCCGATCCCGCCGCCGCCGCGCTGCGCGGCACGATCGAGCAGTCGACCTTTCTCGGCGAACGCACGCGCCTGACGATCGGCGGCGCCGCGCCCGATGCGCTGTTCATCGACGTGGCGGGCCGCATCGAACTCGCGCGCGGCACGCCCGTGGGCATCGCCATCGCGCCCGAAGCGCTGATCGCGCTCGCGTAACTTTTACAACCGAGGTCATCCATGCTGCTCGCCCAGATCAGCGATCTGCACATCAAGCCGCCGGGCGCGCTCGCCTACCGGCGCGTCGATACCGCCGCGCAGCTCGCGCGCACCATCGTGCGACTCAACGCGCTCGCGCCGCGTCCCGACGCGGTGCTCATCACCGGCGATCTCGTCGATTGCGGGAGCGCCGACGAGTATCGGCACCTGAAAAGGCTGCTCGACACGCTGGAGATTCCGTACTGGCTGCTGATCGGCAATCACGATGGCCGCGAAGGCTTGCGCGAGGTATTCGCCGATCGCACCGAACTTCAATCGCAGCAACCCGGCGATTTCGTGCAATACGCTGTCGATCTCGGTCCGCTGCGCGTGATCGCGCTCGATTCGATGCAGCCGGGACGCAGCGGCGGCACGCTCTGCGAAGCGCGCCTCGGCTGGCTCGCGCAGCAGCTCGACGCCGCGCGCGGCCGGCCGGTGATCGTCGCGCTCCATCATCCGCCGTTCGATTGCGGCATCGCGCACATGGACGCGATCCGCCTGGACGAACCCGCCGCCCGCGCGCTCGAAGCACTAATCGCGCAGCATCCGAACGTGGAGCGCGTGCTCTGCGGCCACGTCCACCGGCCGATGTTCGTGCGCTTCGGCGGCACCATCGCGAGCGCGGTGCCCGCGCCCGCGCATCAGGTCACGCTCGATCTCGCGCCCGACGCGCCCTCTTCGTTCACGCTCGAGCCGCCCGCGTTCGCGCTGCACCGCTACGACGCCGCGCGCGGCATCGTCACGCATCACGCCTATGTCGAGGCCTCGGACGGGCCGTATCCGTTCCACGAGCCGTCGGGCGCGCTGATCGTCTGATGCCCGTCAGCGCGCCGGACCCGCGCCAGCAGAAACCCCGGCGCTCCGGTATGATCGGCACGCCCGGCCCCGCGCCGGTCTGCCCTTTACGTATCGGGCCGTTCCGCCGCGAACGGCCGCCCCAGCGCCCATGTCCACACCCGAATCCGCATCCGCCGGCGAAAGCCGGTCGCTGCGCGGCCTCCTGCTTCTGCTCGCGACCATCGCGGGCATTTCGGTCGCGAACATCTATTACAACCAGCCGCTGCTCGACGACTTCCGCCAGGCCTTCCCGGGCGGCGCGGCATGGATCGGCGCGGTGCCCGCCGCGACGCAGCTCGGCTACGCCGCCGGCATGCTGCTGCTCGCGCCACTCGGCGACCGCTTCGACCGCCGCCGCATCATCCTCATGCAGACCGGTCTGCTCTGCTGCGCGCTGCTCGTCGCGACGACCGCGCCCACGCTGCCCGTGCTGATCGGCGCGAGCCTGGCCATGGGCGTGCTCTCGACGATCGCGCAGCAAGCCGTGCCGTTCGCCGCCGAACTCGCACCGCCCGAAGGACGCGGCCACGCGGTCGGCACCGTCATGAGCGGCCTTCTGATCGGCATTCTGCTCGCGCGGACCGCCGCCGGTTTCGTCGGACAGTACTTCGGCTGGCGCTCGGTGTTCGGCGCGTCGATCGTGGTGCTGCTCTGCCTCGCCGTGGTCATCGTCAAGAAGCTGCCTAAGAGCCAGCCGACTTCGACGCTCAGCTACGGCAAGCTGCTCGGTTCGATGTGGCATCTCGCGGTGGAATTGCGCGGACTGCGCGAAGCCTCGGCGACGGGCGCCTGCCTGTTCGCCGCGTTCAGCCTGTTCTGGCCCGTGCTCACGCTGCTGCTCGCGGGCGAGCCGTTCCATCTCGGGCCGCAGGTCGCGGGGCTGTTCGGCATTGTCGGCGCCGCGGGCGCGCTGGCCGCGCCGTGGGCCGGACGCTCGGCGGACAAGCGCGGGCCGCGCGCGGTCATCACCATGTCGATCGGCCTGATGGCGCTCGCGTTCGTGATCTTCGCGTTCTCGGGCAAGAGCCTGATCGGGCTCGTGATCGGCGTCGTGGTGCTCGACGTCGGCGTGCAGGCCGCGCAGATCTCGAATCAATCGCGCATCTACGCGCTGCGGCCCGAGGCGCGCAGCCGCGTGAACACCGTGTTCATGGTCTGCTATTTCATCGGCGGCGCGACGGGATCCGCCGTGGGCGCGGCGACGTGGCATGCGTTCGGCTGGGTCGGCGTGTGCGTGGCGGGCCTAGGCTTCACGGCGCTGGCCGCGTGGGTGCATTACGCCACGCGCCCGCGCGTGAACGCGAGCGCGCAGACTTCCTGACGATCATTGCCTGACGACCACGGCGGGCGACGCGCCTACTTGCCCGCATCGAGCAGATCGGTCATGTCGTCGGCATGTTCCTCCTCGACGGCGAGAATCTCCTCGAAGATGCGCCGCGTGGTGGTGTCGCTGTCGCCGAGGTAATGAATGATCGCGCGATAACTCTCGATCGCAATACGCTCGGCGATCAGGTTCTCGCGGATCATGTCGTGCAGATCCTTGCCCTCCTTGTACTCGGAATGCGAGTGCTCGACGAGATGCGAAGGCGAAAAATCCGGCGCGCCGCCGAGCTGAACGATACGCGCGGCCAGCATGTCCGCGTGCTGTTCCTCCTGGGTGGCGTGTTCGAGAAACTCGGCCGCCACCGACTCCGATTCGATCCCCTTCGCCATGAAGTAGTGCCGCTTGTAACGCAGCACGCAGACAAGCTCGGTGGCGAGCGAATCGTTGAGGAGCTTGAGCACGGTTTCGCGGTCCGCGCCGTAGCCCGGCGTGACCGGGCCTTGCTCCAGATTGCGCCGCGCATCCTCGCGCACGCGTTTCAGATCGATCTCAAACGAAGCGTGTGACTTCGACATCTGACTCTCCTTCGAACGGTTGGCAGGCTGACGAGCGTTCGTGCGCGGTGACTCTGCGCGCCCTCCTCGCTGGTGTCCCCAAATTGCCCAAACTTCTCGACATGGGTTACTGACGGGTTACTGATGCGGCGATTGGCATTGCGCAAGCAGCGGACCCGAGCGCGTGCGCGCGTCGCCGCGAAATGCGAGAAAAGCCCTTGAAACAAGGGCTCGGCATGGAGTTGGGATGAGGAGAAACGGCGTCAGGCACGCCGCGTGCTGGAGGAGGATTCCCTTAATCGTGGAGGAATCCCTCATGAAACGCCTGATTGCCTTGCTTCTCGTTGCCGCGTCGGCTGCGGCACTGGCCGCCTGCAACACCGTGGCGGGCGCTGGCCAGGATATTTCTTCCGGTGGTCACGCCATTTCGAACACCGCCGAGCAGGCGAAGTAAGCGGCGGACCGCGATGAAAAACGGCTGCGGGTTCCGTTCACCACGCGCCGTTTTTCATCCTTTTTTATGGTGAATTTCGGAAGAAATTCGAAAACCTGGCAATCCGAACGATCAATCTACATCGTCGATTGAATCGCTTCGATTCAGGCCGATTCAGCTCGTCCGGCGACGGTCGTCGAAGATGAACGAGAGCCCGACGCTGCCGAGAATCAGCACGGTCGCGACGATCGTGCCCGTGGTGATCGGCTCGCCGAGCATCACCGCGCCCAACGCGACCGCCACCACCGGATTCACATACATGCAGCTACTCGCGACGAGCGGGCTCGTCTGGCGAATCAGATAGCCATAGGCGACGTACGCGGCCATCGTGCCGATCAGCATCAGATACGCGAAGGCGACGAACGGCAGGAAATGCAGCGTGCCCATGCGCTCGCCGGTGATCCACGCGACCAGCGTCGAAATCGCGCCGCCGAGGCCGATCTGCAAGGCCGTGGCGATAAACAGGTCGGACGGCAATTCGAGCCGTCCCGCCAGATGCGCGCCGACCGCCCAGAACAACGCGCCGCCGAGAATCGCGAGCGAGCCGCCCGCCGTGCCGCTTGCGCCGCCGCCGTGACTCAGGATGGCGATGCCGACGAGCCCGAGCGCGACCGCCGCCCACTCGCCTTTCGCGACGCGCCGTCCGGCTGCGGCGGCGATCAGCGTGGCGAACAAGGGAACGGTGGCGACCATCACGGCCGCGGTGCCGGTGCCGACCGTGCGCATGCCGTACGCCAGCATGCCGCTCGACAGCCCGACCAGCAGCGTGCCGACGACGCCCGCGTTGCGCACCTGCGCGAGCGTCGGCATGACGGGACGCCGCCGCATCGCGAACACGAACAGGCCGATGCCCGCCAGCAGGTTACGCAGGCCTGACAGCAGCAGCGGCGGAAACGAGCCGAGCGCGACGTGCACGCCGAGGTAAGTCGAACCCCAGACGAAGTAGACGACGGCGAGCGAGAGCGCGACGCGGCCGCTGCGCGTCTGCGGCAGCCGCATGGCACGCGCGCTGCGCCAGCACCAGGCGCCGGCCCGCATCAACGCCTGAAGGAGCCCTTGCGCGAGCGACAAAGCAGTCTGGCCGGAAGGCAAACGGGGCATCATCGTCAATGCTCCGTGGCGGCGCTGAAGGGGGAAAGGACGAAGCACGGGCATCCCGCCGGACGTGGGACGGGACGAGCAAAGCGCGACGGCATGATGGAGGCGGCGAACGGAGCGAGAGTGCGAGAGAGCGTGCCGATGAGGGCGAAGCTGAACGCGCCCGAAACACGATTGAAAGCTCGAACGGGCGCCACGCATTATGCAACAAGGTGCTTCATTGCGGACGACGCGCGTCGGCTTTATGCGCGGGGGCGCTGCGTGCGCGCAACGGTGTGGGTATCCACGCGAAAAACGGCATCGGTCCGGCCGCCCTCGCCCCGCTTTTCTGAGACCGTGCTAGGATGATAAATCCTTTCGATTTACTTTCATCCACTTTTCTCTGTTCGTCGAAACCGATGCGCCAGCCGCCCTCGATCCTCGCCGCCTGCCCGCCGTCGCGCCCTGCGCGCGGTGCGGTCGCGCGTGTTCGGGCGGCGCAGGCCAATGCGGCGCAAGCCCGCCCATCGGCCCGACGACGTCTGCGTCAACCCACCGGCATCCGCGCCCCGCACGCCACCGCCCGGCGCCCGCGCTGAACTCCCCTCCGCTTCTGGAGCCGTTCGGCCAGGCTCCGGGCCGAACGATCCTCGATTTCATCCTTTCACTTTTCCGGATCGCCGGGAGAACCGCCATGTCCAAGAAAATCCGTTACCTGACCGAACTCGATCTCGCCCGCCTCGAAAAATGCGCCGCCGAACCGGGCGCAGCGCCCGCGCGCCAGGCGATGCTCGACGAACTGCTCGAACGCGCCGAGATCGTCGACCCGCACAAGGTGGCCTCGAACGTCGTCACCATGAACTCGCAGGTCACGCTCGTAAGCGAGCGCACGGGCGAGCCGGTGACGTTCACGGTCGTCTATCCGGCTGGCGCGAATGTCGAAGCCGGACGGCTGAACGTGTTCTCGCCAGCCGGTCTCGCGCTCCTCGGCGCGAAGCGCGGCGACACCGTGCGCTTCACGCCGCCGAGCGGCGCCGTCGAAACGCTCAAGATCGATCGCATCCTGTTTCAGCCCGAAGCTTCCGACAATTTTTCGCTGTAATCGCGCGCGGATTTTTGCTGTTCATCGCTGGCGCTTCGCTCTCTTCCCGTCGTTCCTTTTGCCGTTTTTTCGCTGCTTTTTCACCACTACGCGCGACGCAAAATGCGCGCGCATCGCTATATGAGCGCGCGCGCGAAACCCGCCGCGCTTAGCGCATCGCGTGCGAATTCGCACTTGCCAGATCGTCGCAGCGCGGTGTATCGTTTGGCCTGCTTACGCGGGGGTCCTGCGTCATGCGCCGCTTCGAATCCTTCATACGAAGAGTCGAGCTGCGTATTTCGCGGGTGAGAAATACCCTTTGAACCTGATCTGGATAATGCCAGCGCAGGGAAGCGTCCGGACTTCGCAGCACCATCGCCTTGCTTCATCCATCAAAGCGAAGTCCGTCCACGTTCCGTTTCGTCTCCTGCTAAGCCGTTGTTCCCCCACTGCTTCATGGAGAGAGAGACGCATGAACGCGAATCCCAAGTTCATTTCCGCTACCGCGCACGTCGACGAAGCCGCGATCGCGCCGCTGCCCAATTCCCGCAAGATCTACGTCACCGGCTCGCAGCCCGATATCCGCGTGCCGATGCGTGAGATCACGCAGGCCGATACGCCCACGGGCTTCGGCGGCGAGAAGAATCCGCCGGTCTATGTCTACGACACCTCGGGTCCGTACACCGATCCCGAAGCGAAGATCGACATCCGCGCGGGTCTGCCCGCGCTGCGCCAGGCATGGATCGAAAAGCGCGGCGACACCGAATCGCTGCCGGGCCTCTCCTCCGACTTCGGCCGCGAGCGCGCCGCCGATCCGGCCACGGCCGAACTGCGTTTCCCGGGCCTGCACCGCACGCCGCGCCGCGCCAAGGCCGGCAAGAACGTCACGCAGATGCACTACGCGCGTCAGGGCATCATCACGCCCGAAATGGAGTACATCGCGATCCGCGAAAACCAGCGCCGCGCCGAGTACCTCGAAAGCCTGAAGTCGAGCGGCCCGAACGGCGCGAAGCTCGCGGCGATGATGGGCCGCCAGCATCCGGGCCAGGCCTTCGGTGCAGCCGCATTCGGCGCCGACGCGCTCAAGGAAATCACGCCCGAATTCGTGCGCGACGAGATCGCACGCGGCCGCGCGATCATCCCCGCGAACATCAACCACCCGGAAAGCGAACCGATGATCATCGGCCGCAACTTCCTCGTGAAGATCAATGCGAACATCGGCAATTCGGCGGTCACGTCGTCGATCGGCGAGGAAGTCGACAAGATGACGTGGGCGATCCGCTGGGGCGGCGACACGGTCATGGATCTGTCGACGGGCAAGCACATTCACGAAACGCGCGAGTGGATCATCCGCAATTCGCCGGTGCCGATCGGCACGGTGCCGATCTATCAGGCGCTCGAAAAGGTCAACGGCAAGGCCGAGGACCTGACGTGGGAAATGTTCCGCGACACGCTGATCGAGCAGGCCGAACAGGGCGTCGATTACTTCACGATTCACGCGGGCGTGCGTCTGCAATACGTGCCGCTCACGGCCAACCGCATGACGGGCATCGTCTCGCGCGGCGGTTCGATCATGGCCAAGTGGTGCCTCGCGCACCATAAGGAATCCTTCATTTATGAGCATTTCGAAGAGATCTGCGAAATCATGAAGGAATACGACGTGAGCTTCTCGCTCGGCGACGGCCTGCGTCCGGGCTCGATCTACGACGCCAACGACGAAGCGCAGCTCGGCGAACTGAAGACGCTCGGCGAGCTCACGCAGATCGCGTGGAAGCACGACGTGCAGGTGATGATCGAAGGCCCCGGCCACGTGCCGATGCAGCTCATCAAGGAGAACATGGATCTCCAGCTCGACTGGTGCAAGGAAGCGCCCTTCTACACGCTCGGGCCGCTGACCACCGACATCGCACCGGGCTACGACCACATCACCTCGGGTATCGGCGCGGCAATGATCGGCTGGTTCGGCACGGCGATGCTCTGCTACGTCACGCCGAAGGAGCACCTCGGCCTGCCGAACAAGGACGACGTGAAGGAAGGCATCATCACGTACAAGCTCGCGGCGCACGCGGCCGATCTCGCGAAGGGTCATCCGGGCGCGCAGGTGCGCGACAACGCGCTCTCGAAGGCGCGCTTCGAGTTCCGCTGGGAAGACCAGTTCAATCTCGGCCTCGACCCGGACAAGGCGCGTGAATTCCACGACGAAACGCTGCCGAAGGACTCGGCGAAGGTCGCGCATTTCTGCTCGATGTGCGGCCCGCATTTCTGCTCGATGAAGATCACGCAGGACGTGCGCGACTTCGCGGCCAAGCAAGGCATGAGCGACGACGAGGCCCTGAAAAAAGGCATGGAAGTGAAGGCCGTCGAGTTCGTGAAGCAAGGCGCGGAGATTTATCAGCGTCAGTAAGCCCCATCGAAGCGACGTTCGTTGCTTCGCTGCGCCGCACGATGACGATTGATCATCACAACCGTCGTGCGGCGCATCGATACATTTTCTAACGACTCCGACAACTCGCTGACAAGCGCACACACCCTGATACGCGGCGCGTGGCTAGGATGGGTGTACTGGAGGTGCGGATCGGGCCTGAAATGTGCGGCGAGATCGGCATCGCATAGCTGATCTCAGCGATCTCAGGGAGTCGAAAAATGAACACGTTCGCCCATACCCGCACCCTGCTCACGGCCGCCGCGCTGGTCGCCGTGATCGGCAGCCTCAGCGCTTGCGACAACATGTCCCGACGCGATCGCGACACCGCCATCGGCGCGGGTGTCGGCGGCGCGGCGGGCGCCGTGATCGGCGGCAGCGCGCTGTCGACGGTGGGCGGCGCGGCGGTCGGCGGCATTATCGGCAATCAGGTCGGCAAGTAAGCGCGTGTAATCCGGGGACGCCCACAACAAAAACACCATCGACAGGCAAAACGCCGGCAGCGCCGGTTTCAGAGAGGATGCGCGGCGCATGTTCCCATCGGGGCATGCGCCGCGCTGGTTTTGGGCGATGGTATGCGCGGGTGCAAGCGGGTGCAATTGCGGATTCAATCGTGGAAGCAATCGCCCGAAATAATCGGTGACGCGCGTGCAATACGCCACGCGGACAACGCGAGTAAGCTCAATCGACTACGCCGCGATCCGCACCGGCACGGAGTCCGCCATGCCACGCACGTCTGCCTCAGTCTTGATGTCGTCCTCGTCTTGCCGCGCATCCACGCCAGGCCGCTACGCGAAGCGCGCGGCTTCGGCAGGCGCAGCCGCCGCGCTGCTCGCGCTGTCGGGCTGTTATTACTACGCGCCGTACGGTTACGCGCCGTATTCACCGTACTACTACGGCGCGGTACCCGCCGCAGGGACGCAGCAGGAAACCTCGCCCTATCCCACCGCGCAATCGCCACAGGCGACACATGCGGCTCAAGCAACCTACGCCGCGCCGCCCAACCCCGCGCCCGCCGCGATTCCCGACGCGCAGTATCCCGGTTCGCTCACGGCCACCGCGCCCGTGTGGCCGGTCTGGCCGGCGTATTACCCCGCCTACCCGGCCTATCCCGCGTACTACCCGTATCCCGCCTGGGGCTGGGGCGCGCCGGCGATCTCGTTCGGCTTCGGCTACTGGGGCGGCGGCGGCGGGCACTGGCATCGCTGATCGCTCAGCAACGCCCGTCACCGACCGGCATCACCGCCCGGCCCGCGCCGCCCGCGCCACCCGCCCCGCCCGCGCACGACCGTACTTTCCCTCCTTGACGCTCCGCGCCCATTTTCTATCCTGCTTATGGGCATCGGGGATTGAAGCACTGCCTTACTAAATTCGCCCGCCTCCGCGACGATACCCGCGACGACGCCCGCGCGCCGCCCGCCCCGCCGACGCCACGCCCGGCCCACCTTTGCGCCCGCGCATCGATGCGCCGATACGAACCAGCACAAAGGAGACGTCATGTTTCATCAGCTGTTGACACCCATCGGCAACTCGCTGTTCCTGTCGTTCATCGTGGCTGTCCTGCCGATCGCCGTGGTGCTCGTCCTGCTCGGCTGGGCGCGCCGCCCCGCGTGGCAGGCGTCGCTCGCGGGCCTCGTGGTCGGGCTGATCGTGGCCATCGCGGGCTGGCAGTTCCCGGTCAATCTGGCGGTCAGCGCGGTGCTCAACGGCGTGGTGTTCGCGCTGTGGCCGGTCATGTGGATCGTCGTCACGGCGATCCTGCTCTACAACATCGCGCTGCGCTCGGGGCGCTTCGCGGCCTTCCGCATGTGGCTGCTCGACAATCTGCCGAACGACCGGCGCATCGTGCTCGTGGTGGTGGGCTTCTCGTTCGGCGCGCTGTTCGAAGGCATTTCTGGCTTCGGCACGCCGATCGCGATCACGAGTTCGCTGCTCATCATGCTCGGCTTCCCGACGCTCGAAGCGCTCACCTTCACGCTGATCTTCAACACCGCGCCGGTGGCGTTCGGCGCGCTCGGTGTGCCGATCACGGTGCTCGGCGCGGTCACACACCTGCCCGCCGACGTGCTCGGCCAGATGGTCGGCCGCCAGCTGCCGTTCTTCGCGCTGCTGCTGCCGTTCTATGTGATCGCCATCTACGCGGGCGTGGGCGGCATGCTGCGCATCTGGCCGGTGCTGCTGGTCTCGGGCGGCAGCTTTGCGATCACGCAGTTCATCACCGCCAACTTCATCAACTACAGCCTGACCGACGTGCTCTCCTCGCTCGTCTCGCTGATCCTCACGATCGTGTTTCTGCGCGTCTGGAAGCCCGCGCCCGACCCCGCCTTCGAGATCAAGGTCGACCGCGCGAAGGAAGTGCGCGGCGACATTTCCGGCGCGCAGGGCTGGTATCCGTGGATCATCGTGGCCGTCGTGGTGATCCTCTGGACCGTCGCGAAGGTGTTCGCGATCGGCGACGTGAAGGTGCCGTGGCCGGGCCTCGACAAGGCGGTCTTCATCACGCTCTACAAGACGCCGTACGGCGCGATCTGGGACTTCCAGCCGCTCGCCACGGGCACCGCGATTCTGGCCGCGGCGATCATCACGGCCTTCGTCGTGCGCCTGAAGCCCGCCGACTTCGGCGGCGCGATCGTCGATACCTGGGTGCAGACGCGCATCGCCATTCTCACGGTGGCGACCATCGTCGGGCTCGCGTTCCTGATGAACTACTCGGGCCTCACCTACACGCTCGGCCTGGGCGTGGCGTCGGTGGGCGCGTTCTTTCCGCTCGTGTCCGCGTTCCTCGGCTGGGTCGCCGTGTTCCTCTCGGGCAGCGACACGTCGGGCAACGCGCTGTTCGGCAATCTGCAGGTGGTGGCCGCGCAGCAGCTCAACCTCAATCCCGTGCTGATGGCGGCGACCAACTCGTCGGGCGGCGTGATGGGCAAGATGATCTCGCCGCAAAACATCGCGACGGGCGTCGCGACCACCGAACTCAAGGGCAAGGAAGGCCACGTGTTCGCGCGCACCTTCAAGCATTCGATCCTGATGACGGTGCTGCTCGGCCTGCTCGTGTGGCTCCAGCAGAACGTCTTCACGTGGATGATTCCGCCGCATTGAGCGCGCCCTCCGCGTGATATCGCGGGGCAAAGAAAAAGCCCGCCTGCTGGATGCAGGCGGGCTTTTTTAATGCATTCGCGTCGGGCGAAGGCGGTGAACAGAAGGCGGCAAATATCCGCCTTCGTGCCCCGCCTTCGTGCAGCTTAGTGCAGTTCTTCGACCATCAGGCCCATGATCTCGCGCGCCGGGCGCGACGAGTCGATCTGACCGTTGTCGTCGACCACGGCGATGCGGGTCTGGTTCTCGGTCACGGCGCGCACGTTCACCTTGTACTGCTTGGCGATCTTTTCCTTGCGGCCATGGAAGATCTGGTTCCAGAAGCCCTGTTCCGCCGACGTCATATCCTGCGGATCGACGTAACGCACGTAGTACATGCCCTTCGCGCGGTCGCGGTCGTCCACGGTGAAGTTGGCGCGGTCGAGCGCGATGCCCACACGCAGCCACGCGCGGTCATACGGCTCGCCGAGCGTAAGCTCGGTCGACGTGTACTGACCCGACGTGTTCGCCGACGACTTGCCCGGCTGGCTCTGGCCCACCGCTGCCACGTTCTGCGCGGCGATGGCGGCCGCTGCCGCGTCCGGCGCCTTCGACTTCGTGTCCTTGGCGTTGGCCTTGGCGTCGACGTCCTTCGCGACCTGCGCGTCGGGCACGCCCGGCTTCGCGTTGGCGAGCGTCATCATGAGGCGCTTCAGGTATTCCTGCTCGAGCGCCGGATCGTTGGGCTTCGGCACCCACTTGCTGGTCTCGTTGTTGGTGCCCGACAGCTGCTCGCTCAAGCCCTTCTGGCTGATGAACACGTAGGTGCCGCCGGTGGGCGACGTTTCGAGACGCGTGCGGTACTTGTTGCGCTCGGCCGTGACATACGAGTTGCCCGTGGCCCACGACAGCGTGTTGCGGATCAGGCCGTCGTTGATCTTCGGATGGGTTTCGTTCCAGTCCGTTTCCATCACGCCCTTGTCGCGCTGGTCGACCACCAGCAGGAAGCCCTGTTCCTGCCAGAAGCGGCGCACCTGGGCCCAGACGTCGGCGGGCGTGCGGCTGTCGATGACGAGCCAGCTTTCCGTACCGTCGCGCTGGATGTGCATGCCCGGCACCTGCGGCAGCACCTGGGTCTGCTGGTCGGCCGCGGGCGCATCGCTCTGGACCTGCTTGAGCGTGGACAGCGAGGCCTCGCCGCCCTGCGGCGGCACCGAACGCTGGTCGGACGTTTCGTCCAGCAGATTCGGCGGTACAGCCAGCGACGCCTGCTTCGCCTTGGCGTCGCTGCGGTAATCGATCTTGTTCGGCGACGGCGAACTGCAGCCGGCGACCAACCCGCCCGCCATCAGGAGCGCAAAGGCGCGTGCGGCAAGACGTTGATGAAAATCACTCATGTTCGGGTAATCCCTTCGGCTTAGGCCACGTCCGGTTTCGTGGATCAACCAAACATTTTACCGGCGAGTCGCCGTGCTGTGCAAAAAGCCGGAGGCGGCTACGCCGCGCGACAAGCTTTCTGCGCGTGCCACGGCCCGTCCGCGCGGGCTGCGCGAGCCATTCGTGCGATCAAATTAACGTTTCTCAACATTCGGTAAGGCTTGCCGATTCGCGCAATTCGGTCGACTTTTCCTTACGAATCAATCGCCTGCGGCGCCTATCGAGATTGATTCGAGTTTGCGCGCTGCGGTGTCGCCAGCGCGGCAGGCTTGCCCGGAACGGCTCGGTGCTACTTTTCCCAAAAATAAGAAAAACATCTCGAAAAAGAGTCAAACGGAGAGAATCATGACAATTTGCAGCCTCAACCAGGCGGGTCGCGCCGCGGCCGCCGCCTGCGTCGTCGCGTGCGTTGCCGCTCTGCCCGGCGCGGCGCGCGCCGCGCTCGGCGACCCCGCATCGGCCGCCGACATCGCCGCCTCGGCCTCACACAGCGTCGCCAGCGGCGCGGCGCGCGTGGCCAGCCATGCCGATGCCGCCGGCACCACCGTGAACGTCTACATCGACGCCCGCAGCCGCCGCATCTTCGCCTACACGTGGCAAGGCCCCACCCCGCCCGATCTCGATGCCCTGCTCGGCCAGTACGCCGCCGCCTGGCACAGCGGCGCGGCCGCGCTGCACGCCGCCGGCGGCGACGAACTGCACGCCGCGCGCGTGGAAACGCCCTCGGTCATCGTCGAAACCGGCGGACCCATGCGGGGCTATATCGGGCGCGCCTGGCTGCCGGGCGCGCTGCCCGCCGGCATGACGGAAGGAGCCCTCGAATGAACGCACACGACAATCCCCCATGGCATGCGCGCGCACGCGGTGCGGCGCTGGCGTGCGCCTTCGGCCTGGCATTGAGCGCCGCGCTCGCCGCATGCGGCGGCGGAGGCGGCGCGGGCACCGCAGCCTCCGCAAGTCCCGCGACCGCCGCGAGCGCGGCGAACCCGTCCGCCGCCGCCCAACCCGCGAGCACGCCCGCCTCGACCACCGGCGGCACCACCGTGCCCCAATCGACCACGCCCAACGTGCACGTCGTGCAGGTCGCGGCCACGCCGACTTCGACGCGCAACATGCTCACCACCAGCGTGACGGTCTGCGTGCCGGGCACCGCCACCTGCGCGACCATCGGCAACGTGCAGGTGGACACGGGCTCGCAGGGTCTGCGCCTGCTCGCCTCCGCGTTGCCCGCGGGCCTGAACCTGCCGGCGGTGACGGCGGGCAGCGGCGCGGACATCGCCGGCGAATGCGCGGGCTTCGGCACCGGCTACACCTGGGGCGCGGTGCGCCGCGCCGACGTGCGGCTCGCGGGCGAAGTGGCCCCGGCGCTGGCGATCCAGGTCATCGCCGACCCGGCCGTGCCGACCACACCGAGCGCCTGCCAGAGTCGCGGCCTCGCGATGATGACGCTCACGACGCTGCGCGCGAACGGCATCCTCGGCGTGGGGCCGTTCAATGCCGACTGCGGCGCATCGTGCGTCAATCAGGCGTCCGGGGCGTGGTACTACACGTGTCCGTCGGGCAACTGCACGGCCAGTGCGCAGCCGCTCGCGCAGCAGGTGCGCAACCCCGTCGCCGCCTTCGCGACCGACAACAACGGCGTCGTGCTCGACCTGCCCGCCGTGGCCGACAGCGGCGCATCGAGCGTGACCGGTTCGCTGATCTTCGGCATCGGCTCGCAGCCCAACAACACGCTCGGCGGCGCGAAGGTGCTGCGCGCGAACACGGCAACGGGCTTCGTCTCGACGACGACCTCGGACGGCAGCGTCTACGCGCAAAGCTATCTGGACAGCGGCTCGAACGGCCTGTTCTTCGCCAACCCGACGCTGACGCGCTGCGGCGTCTGGTATTGCCCGTCGTCGCCGCAAAGCCTCAGCGCGACGATCAAGGGCGTCGACGGCGCGACAGCGCCCGCCGCGCTCTCGATCGCGAGCGCGCTGTCGCTCTTTTCGAGCGGCAACTGGGCGTTCGCGAATCTCGCGGGCTACAACAGCCGTGCGTTCGGATGGGGGCTGCCGTTCTTCTTCGGCAAGCGCGTCTTTACGGCGATCGAGGCCCAGGCGACGCCGGCGGGCGCGGGGCCGTATTTCGCGTTCTGACGATGAGGGGAGCGTGGGACAGCAAGGCGCGCGCGGCGCGCCTTGCGCGTGATCGCTTAGTCGTCCGCGCTGGCGTCGGACGCGGGCGTGGTCTTGGCGAGCGCGGCGGGCGCGAGCCAGTGGAACGACGTGAGGCTGCCGGTCTGGTCGTAGGTGCACTCGGCGGCGGCGGGCGTGGGCGGCGTCTTGTGCAGGCCGAGCTTCTGGGCGATCAGCGCGACGGGCGTCGTGGGCTTGGGTTCGGCCGCCTGTTTGGCCGACGCGTCGGAAGCCTGCGAAGCCGCAGCAGCCGAGGCCGTAGTGGCAGTCGTAGCAGTCGCCTTCGCGCCTTGCGCGCCGCTCGCACCGACAGCCGCCGAAGCCGCTGAAACGCCCGACGCGCCCGAAGCCGCGACCGCCCCGGAAGCCGGCAACATGGGACGTTCGAGATGCCCCTCGATCACCACGCGTTTGCCGCGATACGCGACGGCGGTATGCGTGACGTCGAGTTCGCCCAGCGACGTCTGGGTCAGCCGCGTGCGCATCTCCTGCGCGCACGCGCCCGGATTCTGGTACTGCGCGACGCATCCCGCGAGCAAGGTGACGCCGGCCACGAGGCCGACGAGGCTGACATTCCGTTTATTCATCGCTGTGTTCATGCGCTCGAAGCGCGGTTCGGTTTTCAGGCTGCGGCAATTGTAGCCTACGGCCGCCCGCGGCCCGCGTGGAACCGATGCGCGGCGGCGCGAGCCTGCTATCATCGCTGCTGTATATCCGTACAGTGCCGCGCGTGCTTCCCGACTCTCCCGATCCGTTCTATTACCTCGCGAACTTCGAGCGCGCGCTCGGCTGGCTCGACGCGCGCTGCGCCGACCTGTTCGACGACGAGGAGCGCCGTTTCCTGCGTGACTTCGGCGCGTTGCCGCGCGCCTCGCGCGCGCTGTTCGTGCGCATGCTGATGCGCAAAGGGCCGGATTTCCGCGCCAGCAAGCTCGACTATGCCGAGATCGGCTGTCCGCGTGCGGCCGCCGCGCCGCTGGTCGCGACTGGCTGGCTCGACGGCGCGCCCGTGCTCGCATTCGATGCGCTCGCCGCACTCGTCACGAAGGCGGAATTGCAGGCGCTGGCCGCGCGACTCGTTGACCCGCTCGCGCAGCTTGAACAAGCCGACGCCGCTTCGGCCTCGCGTGAAATCGACAACCCCGCCGCACTGGAAGCCCTGAAAACCCTGAAAGCGCTGGACAGACGCAGCGCCACGCGCGCCGCCCTCGTCGGCGCGCTCGAAGCCGCGCTGGCAACCGGCTCGCCCGCCGCGCGCGAATGGGCCGCGTGGTTCCCCGGCTCGCCCGACAGCGTGTTCCGCTTCAGCGCCGCCCCGCTCTGCGAGCGCCTGCGCCTGATGTTCTTCGGCAATCTGCGTCAGGACTGGACCGAATTCGTGCTTGCCGATCTGGGCGTCTACCGCTACGAACAGGTGCCGCTCGATGCGGCGTCGCGCGCGTTCCAGCAGCGCGACGACATCGACGCGTATCTGGCGCTGCGCGACTGCCGCGAGGCGCTCGAACTCGCCGACGATCCGGCCACGGGCCTCGCCTGCGCGCTCGATACGCTCGACGCGCTCGCGCCCCGCACGCACGGCAACGCCTGGCTGCGCGCGCGCCACGACCGTCTGCGCCACGCCGTGGGCCTCGCCGCCGAGCGCGCGAGCGCCGCCGAACTCGCCTGGCGCGCCTACGTGGACAGCGCGCACCCCGAATCGCGCTACCGGCGCGTGCGCGTGCTCGAACAACTCGGCCGACGCGACGAAGCCGAGGCGCTCGCGCAGACGATCGCCGCCGCGCCCGTCAACGAGGAAGAAGCGCAGCGCGCGGCGCGCACGCTCGGGCGCCTGCAACGCACGCGCGCGCGAAAACACGCCGATGCCGCGGCATCCGACGAAAAATCAACGTCAACGCCCACGCACGCCACGCTCACGCTGACCTTGCCCGCCGCCTGGGCCGATCTGCGCGTGGAAGAAGCGTCGCGCCTCGCGCTCACATGCGCCGACGCGCCCGTGTTCTACGTCGAGAACACGCTGATCAACAGCCTGTTCGGCCTGCTGTGCTGGCCTGCGCTGTTCGCGCCGCTGCCGGGCGCGTTCTTCCATCCGTTTCAGCGCGGCCCCGCCGACCTGCACGCCGCCGACTTCGTCGCGCGTCGCGCCGAGCGTTTCGCGGCCTGCCTCGCCGAACTCGACAGCGGCGCCTATCGCGCGACGATACGCGCGCGCTTCGCCGAAAAAACCGGCATCCAGTCGCCCTACGTCGCGTGGCCCGCGCTCGACGAGACGCTGCTCACCCTCGCGCTCGACTGCTTTCCGGCCGCGCATCTGCGCCTGTGGTTCGAGCGTCTGCTGCGCGAGCCCGCCGCCAACCGATCGGGTCTGCCCGACCTCGTGCGCTTCTGGCCGCGCGAGCGCCGCTACGAACTGATCGAGGTGAAAGGCCCCGGCGACCGCCTGCAGGACAACCAACGCCGCTGGCTCGCCTACTGCGCGGCCCACGGCATGCCTGTCACGGTGCTGCAGGCGCGCTGGGGAAGCGACGAGAGCGACAACAACGATCCGGCCACGCTCGCGGCCAATCCGGCATCGACGCGATGAGCTACACCGTCGCCGTGCGCACGCTCTGCGAGTTCACCGCGAAGCGCGGCGACCTCGACCTGCGCTTCACGCCCTCGCCCGACGCGAGCGAAGGCCGCGCCGGACACGCCGCCATCGCATCGCGCCGTCCGCCCGGCTATGAAACCGAAATCGCGCTCACGGGCACCGTCGGGACGCTGACCGTGCGCGGCCGCGCCGACGGCTACGATCCCGCGCAACGCCGCCTCGAAGAGTTCAAAACCTATCGCGGCGATCTCGACGCCATGCGCGAGAACCAGCGCGCACTGCACTGGGCGCAACTGCGCGTCTACGGCGCGCTGATGTGCGAAAAGCTCGGGCTCGACGCCATCGAACTCGCGCTCGTCTACTACGACATCGCCACGGCCCGCGAGACCGCGCTCACCGAACAGGCGAACGCCGCCGATCTGCGCGCCGCCTTCGAATCGCAGTGCGAACAATTTTCCGCGTGGGCCAAACAGGAAAGCGCCCACCGCGTCGCGCGCGACGCCGCGCTGATCGCGCTGCAACTGCCGCACGCGGACTTCCGTCACGGACAGCGCGATCTCGCCGAAGCCGTCTGGCGCGCCGCCACGCAAGCACGCTGCCTGCTCGCGCAGGCGCCCACCGGCATCGGCAAGACGATCGGCACGCTGTTTCCGCAATTGAAGGCGTGCGCGCGTGCGGGCATCGACAAGGTGCTGTTTCTGAGCGCGAAAAGCCCGGGACGTCAGCTCGCGCTCGATGCACTCGCGACGCTCGCCGATGCACAGCCGAATCGCGACACGCCGCTGCCGCTGCGCGTGCTCGAACTCGTGGCGCGCGACAAGGCCTGCGAGCATCCCGAACTCGCGTGCCATGGCGAATCGTGTCCGCTCGCGCGCGGCTTCTACGACCGCCTGCCCGCCGCGCGCTCGGCGGCGCTCGCACGCGTGCGGCTCGATCGCGCGGCGCTGCGCGACGTGGCGCGCGAGCACGCGGTCTGTCCGTACTATCTCGGCCAGGAACTCGCGCGCTGGAGCGACGTGATCGTCGGCGACTACAACTATTACTTCGACGTCAGCGCGATGCTGTTCATGCTCGCCGCGCACAATCAATGGCGCGCGAGTCTGCTCGTCGACGAAGCGCACAATCTGCCCGAACGCGCCCGCGCGATGTACTCGGCCGAACTCGTGCAGACACGCGTCGATGCCGTGAAGCGCGGCGCGAGCGCGCCGGTCAAGCGCGCGCTCACGCGGCTCACGCGCCACTGGAACGCAGAAAACGCCGTGCAGCCGCACGCGTGGCGCGCGAGCGACGCGTTGCCCGACGGCCTGATCGCCGCGCTCGGCGACGTGATCGGCGCCATCGGCGATCAGCTCGCGGAACCCGCGCTCGTGCGCGATCCCGAACTCGAACGCTTCTACTTCGACGCGCTGCATTTCGTGCGCATCGCCGAGCGCTTCGATTCGCATTCGATCTTCGACGTCACGCCGCTGCCCGCCGCGAGCACGGCGAAACGCACGCGCTCCACGCTCTGCATCCGCAACATCGTGCCGGCGGGCGCGTTGCGTCCCCGCGTGGCGGCGGCGCACAGCGTCACGCTGTTTTCCGCGACCCTCGCGCCCACGCACTATTACGCCGACATGCTCGGCCTGCCCGCAAACACGGTGAGCGTCGAGATCGGCACGCCGTTTCGCGCGGAGCAGCTCGACGTGCAGATCGCGCGTGACATTTCCACACGCTACAAGGACCGCGAGCGCTCGCTCGATGCGCTGGTCGCGCGCGTGGCCGCGCAATATGCGGCGCGGCCCGGCAACTATCTGTGTTTCTTCAGCAGCTACGAGTATCTGCAACGCGCCGCCGATGCGTTCGTCGCGCGTCATCCGCACGTGCCCGTGTGGATGCAGTCGCGCACGATGGACGAGGCGCAGCAGCAGGACTTCGTTGCGCGCTTCAAGGAAGGCGGCAGCGGCGTGGGCTTCGCGGTGCTCGGCGGCGCGTTCGGCGAAGGCATCGACCTGCCCGGCACGCGGCTGATCGGCACCTTCATCGCCACGCTCGGGATGCCGCAGGTGAACCCCGTGAACGAAGCGATTCGCGCGCGCATGGAGACGCTTTATGGCGCGGGCTTCGATTACACCTATCTGATACCCGGGCTGCGCAAGGTGGTGCAAGCCGCGGGCCGCGTGATCCGCACCGAAAGCGACAGCGGCGTGGTGCATCTGCTCGACGACCGCTTCGCGCGTCCCGACGTGCGTGCGCTGCTGCCCGGCTGGTGGGAAATCGGCTGAACGCCTTTCATCAGCATTCCGAATAAAATCTCGACGATAAAAAACTGGCGCCGCACACGACGCCAGTTTCGCTACGAACCCATCACGCCGATTTCGACTTGCCCGCGCCCTTGCCGTTCTTCTTCGACGGCGGTGGCGGCGGATCGCCTTCGGCGTCGTCGGCGGCAAGCTCCGGCGCGATCTCGTCGACATCGAGCTTCGCGGCTTTTCCGTCACCCTTCGCCTTCTTCGCGGGCTTGCTTTCCTTCACATCGGGCGGCACCGCGATCTTCTCGATGGTGACTTCCTCGGCGCTCGTGTCGTAGCCCAGTTCGACCGTATCGCCCGATTGCAGCGCGTCGCCGAGTATCTCCTTCGCGAGCCGCGTCTCCACGGCTTGGCGGATCTGCCGCTTGAGTTCGCGCGCGCCGAACTCGGGCTGATAGCCCACCTCGACGAGATGATCGACGAGCGCCGCGCTCATCTTCAGCGTGATGCCCTGCGCCGCCGCCGTGCGCGTCACGCGGTCGAGCTGGATCTGCACGATGTTGCGGATGTTGTCCTTCGAGAGCGCATGGAAGACGATGATCTCGTCGATGCGGTTAAGGAACTCGGGACGGAAATGCCCCTTGAGCACTTTCATCAATTCGCCGCGCACGTCCTTCTCGCTCTTGCGCTTCGCCTCGGGCTGCTCGAGGTTCTCCATGATGATCGACGCGCCCAGATTGCTCGTCGCGATGATGATCGTGTTGCTGAAGTCCACGACGCGCCCTTTGCCGTCGGTGAGGCGGCCGTCGTCGAACACTTGCAGCAGCACGTTGTACACGTCGGGGTGCGCCTTCTCGATCTCGTCGAGCAGAATCACGCAGTACGGGCGGCGCCGCACGCGTTCGGTCAACTGTCCGCCTTCGTCGTAGCCCACGTAGCCCGGCGGCGCGCCGATCAGCCGCGCGACCGCGTGGCGCTCCATATACTCGCTCATGTCGATGCGGATGATCGCCTGCTCGTCGCCGAACACGGTTTCAGCCAGCGCCTTCGCGAGTTCGGTCTTGCCGACGCCCGTCGGCCCGAGGAACAGGAACGTGGCAATCGGCCGATGCTCCTGGCCGAGCCCCGCGCGCGACAGCCGCACCGCGTCGCTCACGGCCACTACGGCGTCGCTCTGTCCGACCACGCGTTCGCGCAGCGTCTCTTCCATCTTGAGCAGCTTCTGGCGCTCCTCCTGCGTGAGATCGGCGACCGGAATGCCGGTGAGCCGCGACACGACTTCGGCAATCGACGCCACCGTGACTTCAAGCGTTTCCGAACCGGTCTTGCGCTGCCACGCCTCGGTGAGCTCGTCGAGCTTCGCCTGCTTGTCCTTGATGCGCTCCTCGAAATTCTTGGCCTCGTCGTAGCGCTTGCGCGAGGACGCGTAATCCTGCTCGCGCTTGAGCTGCACGATCTCTGCTTCGAGCTCCTGAATATCGGCGGGCCGCGAGGTCGCGCCGATTCGCACGCGCGCGGCCGCCTGATCGATCAGATCGATCGCCTTGTCGGGCAGAAAGCGCGACGTGATATAGCGATCCGACAATTCGGCGGCGGCTACGAAAGCATCGTCGGCGAAGGTGACCTGATGGTGCGCCTCCAGCTTGTCGCGCAAGCCGCGCAGAATCACGATGGTTTGTTCGACCGTCGGCTCGGGCACCAGCACGGGCTGGAAGCGCCGTTCGAGCGCCGCGTCCTTCTCGATGTACTTCTGATACTCGTTGAGCGTGGTCGCGCCGATCAGACTCAGCTCGCCGCGCGCGAGCGCAGGCTTGAGCACGTTCGCGATATCGAGCCCGCCCTCGCCGCCGCCCTGCCCCGCGCCCACGATGGTGTGCAGTTCGTCGATAAAGAGAATCAGCTCGTCGTTCTTCGCGGTCACTTCGTCGATCAACTGCTTGGCGCGCTCCTCGAATTCGCCGCGATATTTCGCGCCCGCGACCATCGAGTTGATATTGACCTCGACGAGCCGTTTGCCGCGCAGCACCTCGGGCACGTCGCCGTTCACGATACGCTGCGCGAGCCCTTCGACGATGGCCGTCTTGCCCACGCCCGGCTCGCCGATCAGCACCGGATTATTCTTCTTGCGGCGCGCGAGCACTTCGATCGTGTTCTCGATTTCCTGCGCGCGGCCGAGCACCGGATCGAGCTTGCCCTGGCGCGCCATCGCGGTGAGATCGCGGCCGAACTTGTCGAGCGTGGGCGTGTTGGTGGGCGCATCCACGCGGCCGTCTTCCGCGCCCTTGCCCACCACCTTCACCACTTTCTGGCGCAGCGCCTCGGGCGTCACGCCGTACTTCTTGAGCAGCGTGCCCGCGATGCTGTCCGGCACCGCAGCAAGACCGATCAGCAGATGCTCGGGACCCACATAGGAATGGCCGAGATCGCGCGACGCCTGAAACGCGAACTGAAACGCTTTCTTCAGACGCGGCGAGATCGTCATCTTGTCGATGGCCGCATCCTCGCGCGCGGTGCCTTGTTGCGCGTGCGCGTCGATATAGCCCTGGATGTCCTGCGGCGAAAGCTTCAGCTCCTTGAGCAGCGCCGCGCAAACGTCGGTGTCGGCGAGCACGTAGAGCAGGTGCTCGGTGTCGAGTTCGGTGCGGCGCAACTCGTGCGCTTTCTCGGCCGCGCGTTGCAGGATTTCGAGGGTCTGTTCGCTGAACGCGTCGGTGGCGTCGACCGATTCGCGCGGCACTTCGGCGGAAAAGCCGTGGTCGTCGTCATCATCGTGACCGCCGCCTTCCATGCCGCCGAAGAAGCGCGACAAGCCGCCGCCGCCCAGCAGCGAATCAAAGGGATTGACCATGCTTTGATGGCGCATCAGCTGGCGATAGTCGTAGTCGCAGATCGACATCGACTTGCGCTCGCCGTTTTGCACGACGGTCACGCGCGCGACCGCGGGCCGCGCATTGCAGATTTCGCAGAGGGTAGGCATGACGGACTTGTCTCCTGTTCGGCACCGTGCCGCAGCGCGCGGAACGGCACGACGCAACGCGGGTTGCGCCGGAAAAGTGACAGAGCGGCGGTGACGCACACGAGGCGCGCGACACCGTGGCGAAGAAGGCCGGGCGGGCGGCGTAAGACACGCGCCAGAGGCACACGGCGAAACGATTGTGGCAGGATTCCCGGCGACACGTCTCGAAGCTGCATCAGGCGTACGCATTGCTGCGCGCCCTGCAATAAACCATGACGAACGACGGAAGCATGCGTTCATCATGCCCGCAGCCAGCGGGCCGTGATAGCACGTCAGGCCGATAAAAGAAAACGGGCGGAACCGATGGTCCGCCCGTTTTAGTCTGCGCGTTGTACTCGCCCACTACACATTCGCGCGATGTGCGTCACATGTCCGGCTTCACGCGAGATCAATCACGTTTGCTATTGCCGCCCTATTTCGTCAGCGACATCAACAACATCAACGACGATTCGATCCCGACACCACATCCACCCACACGGCGAGCACGAGAATGCCGCCCTTCACGATCATCTGCCAGTACGCGTCCACATCGAGCATCGACATGCCGTTGTCGAGACTCGCCATCACGAGCGCGCCGATCAACGCGCCATAGACCGTGCCCGAGCCGCCGCGCATCGACGTGCCGCCGATGAAGCACGCCGCGATCGCATCGAGTTCGCCCATCGTGCCCGCCGACGGCGAGCCCGCCGCGAGACGCGCGGTGTTCACCATGCCCGCCACCGCGCACATGAGGCCCATCAGCGCGAAGATCGCGAGCTTCACGCGATTCGTGTTGACGCCCGAAAGACGCGTCGCTTCGAGATTCGATCCCACGGCGTAGATGCGGCGGCCGAACACCGTTTGCGTGGCGACCCACGTGAAGATGCCGAGCAGCGCGAGCAGCAGCAGCACTGGCACGGGAATGCCACCGTAGCTGTCGAGCATGAGCACGAAAGCCAGCACGATCGCGCCCGCGCCGACGATCTTCACGGCGTCCTGCCAGAGCGGCACCACGCTCAACTGATAACGGCGGCGATTCGCACGCTGACGCACCGTGAGCACGGCGAGCAGCACGAACAGCGCAAACGCAATCACGTCGCCCACGACACGCGGCAGATAGCCTTGACCGATAAATACAAAGGAATCCGAAACGGGTGCAATCGTCGATCCGCCCGTGATGCCCAGCAGCACGCCGCGAAACGCCAGCATGCCGCCGAGACCGACGATGAATGACGGCACGCGACGATACGTCGACCACCAGCCGTTGAACAGCCCGATCAGCACGCCGAGCGCGAGCACCACGGGCACCGTCACGCCAATCGGCCAGTGCCGGTTCACGTCGAGTATCGCCGCCACGCCGCCGAGCAGACCGAGCAGCGAACCCACCGACAAATCGATCTCGCCCGCGATGATGACGAACACCATGCCGCACGCGAGCATGCCGGTGATCGACATCTGCCGCAGCAGGTTCGAGACGTTGCGCGGCGTGACGAACGCGCCGTGCGTGAGCACCGAGAAAAACACCCAGATCGCCGCGACGGCGAGCAGCAAGGCGAGGATCTTGTAGCGCGCGAACAGTTGCTGGAAGCGCAGGCCGAGGCCGCTGCCGCCCGGCAACTGATCTTCGCGCGCGGCGGGGGTCGTGACGTCTGGGGTCATGCTGCACTCTCTGCGATAGGTTGGGCACGCGCGCTCTGAATCGCGGCGCCGAGAATATGTTCCTGCGTCAGGCCTTCGTTGACGAAGTCGCCGCGCAATTCGCCCTCGCCGATCACGAGCACGCGGTCGCTCACGCCAAGCACTTCCGGCAGCTCCGACGACACCATCACGATCGCCACGCCGCGCTTCGCGAGCTGGAACATGAGCTTGTAGATCTCGTACTTCGCGCCGACGTCCACGCCACGCGTGGGTTCGTCGAGGATCAGCACCTTCGGGTCGGTCAGCAGCATCTTCGTGAGCACGGCCTTCTGCTGATTGCCGCCCGAGAGACTCGCGATCGACAGCATGGGATTGGCCGCGCGCACCGACAAACGCTGCATTTCCGTGCGGATCGTGTCGAGTTCGGCGGCGGCGTCGATGCGTCCGCGCTTCGCGAAACGCTCCAGCACCGAGAGCGTGATGTTGTGGCCCACGCCCAGTTGCGGCACGATGCCGTGACGCTTGCGGTCCTCGGGCACCATGGCGATGCCCGCGCGAATCGCGTCGAGCGGCGAGCCGATCTTGAGCGGCTTGCCTTCGAGCATGACGCTCGCCGAATACGCGCCCGCATACGCGCCGAAGATCGCCTGCATGGTCTCCGTGCGCCCCGCGCCCACGAGCCCGGCCACGCCGAGAATCTCGCCGCGCCGCACTGAGAACGACACATCGTCCACGCGTTTGCGGCGCGGATTCGTCACGTCGTAGCAGGTCACGTTGCGCGCCTCGAACATCACTTCGCCGATCTCGTGCGGCTCGCGCGGAAAGAGGTTTTTGATCTCGCGGCCCACCATCATCGCGATCACGCGGTCGGTCGTGAGCGAGGCCATCGGCTCGGTCGCCACATGCTTGCCGTCGCGGATCACGGTGACGGTATCGCAGACGGCTTCGACTTCATCGAGCTTGTGCGAAATGTAGACGCAGGCCACGCCGCGTCGCTTCAGATCGCGCACGATGTCGAGCAGGATCTTCGTCTCGGCCGCCGTGAGCGACGAGGACGGCTCGTCGAGAATCAGCAGCTTCGCGCGCTTGTTGAGCGCCTTCGCAATTTCAATGAGTTGCTGATGGCCGCCGCCGTAATTCATCACGGGCTGCGCCACGTTGATGGCGTCGATGTTCAGTTCGCGCAGCAATTCGTCGGCGCGCCGGTACATCGCCGCGTAATTCATGCGCCCGCCAGGCAGCGTGATTTCGTTGCCGAGAAAGATGTTCTCGGCGACGGAAAGCTCCGGCACGAGCATCAATTCCTGATGGATGATGACGATGCCCGCGCGTTCGGTGTCGCGCACGCTGTGCGCTTCGAGCGGCGCGCCTTCCCAGCGGATTTCGCCGCTCCAGGTGCCATGCGGATAGACGCCCGAGAGCACTTTCATCAGCGTGGATTTGCCCGCGCCGTTCTCGCCGCACAGGCCCACGCATTCGCCAGGGCGCACCGTGAGGTCGATGCCGTCGAGCGCCTTCACGCCCGCGAAGGATTTGACGATGCCGCGCATCGTCAGCAAGGGTTCGGTCATACGCTATGCGCCAATCTGTCGAGGTCTGCTTGTTCGGGTGAGCGTGACGACACCGCTCACTGCGCCCGCGCGCGGCGCGTTTTAATTCGCCGCGCGCGGGCCCCTGCACTGCCTGACTGCGTGCCAGTCGACCTTATTGGCTCGCCAGTTGCGCCTGCGTATAGAAGCCGTCCTTCACGACCACGTCGACATTGCTCTTGGTAAGCAGCGTCGGTTGCAGCAGCACCGTGTCGACCTTCTTCTTGCCGTTGTCGTATTGCGCGTTGAAGGCAGGCTTCTGGCCCTTCGCGAGATCGACGGCGAGCTTTGCCGCTTCGCCCGCGATCAGCTTGAGCGGCTTGTAGACCGTCATCGTCTGCGTGCCGGCGACCACGCGCTTGACCGCCGCGAGATCGGCGTCCTGGCCCGAGACCGGCACCTTGCCCGCGAGATGCTGCGCGGCCAGCGCCTGAATCGCGCCGCCGGCCGTGCCGTCGTTCGAGGCGACCACCGCGTCGATCTTGTTGTTGTTCGCCGTGAGCGCGTCTTCCATGATGCGCAGCGCCGTCGAAGCGCTCCACTCCGGCACCCACTGCTGGCCGACCACCTTGATGTCGCCGCGATCGATCGCGGGCTTGAGCACCTTCAGCTGGCCTTCGCGCAGCATCTTCGCGTTGTTGTCGGTCGGCGCGCCGCCGAGCAGGAAGTAGTTGCCCTTCGGCTGCGCGTTATACACGCCCTGCGCCTGCAGCTCGCCGACCTTCTCGTTGTCGAACGAGATATAGGCGTCGATGTTGGCGTCGAGAATCAGGCGGTCATACGACACCACCTTGATGCCCGCCTTCTTCGCTTCGGCCACGACGTTGCCGAGCGTCTTCGAATTGAACGGCACGATCACGATCACGTCCACGCCGCGCGAGATCAGATTTTCGATCTGCGAAATCTGGCGTTCCTCGCTCGCGTCCGCGGATTGCACCGACACTTTCGCGCCGAGTTTTTCCGCTGCCGCCACGAAATAATCGCGATCGCGCGACCAGCGCTCGACGCGCAGATCGTCGATACAGAAACCGATTTCCGGATGATCCTTGCTCGCGTGGGCGAGCGGCGCGGCCAGCGACAGGCTCGCGAGCACGGCGCCGCAAACGAGCGACCCCAGAACCGAACGGCGTTTGGCGAATTGCATGTCTCCACTCCTCGTAATGGCGAGCGCCGGCCGCGCACTGCGCGGCGACGGCGCGTCATGGCGTTGTAGTTGATGATGAAGTGCACGCGCGGGAAGCTTGCGCGGAAAACGAACTAACCGGGAACGATCCAACTTCTGGCGATGCAACTGCGGGTCTTGCAGGAAACCGCGCGGCTACGCTGGCCGCGCGGAAACTTCGTCGTCGCCGCCGCGTTTCAGGCGCCGGTGGCGAAAACCGGTTCGAGCGCTGCATAGAGCGCACGAAATGTCGGACGGCGCGCCTCGCGATACCACGCATGACGCGCGGCATCGGGTTCGCGCAAGGCGAGCACGGGCGGCTGCGGACACACGGATTCGAGCGGCGCATCCGGTTCGAGCGCGAGATGCGCGAGACGCGCCGCGCCCAGCGCCGGGCCGACTTCACCGCCCGCGCGCAAGGTAAGCGCGCGGCCGCTGATATCGGCGAGCATCTGCGTCCAGTAGGCGCTGCGCGAGCCGCCGCCGATCACTGTGATCGTCTCCGGCACGAGCCCCGCTGCGTGCAGTGCGTCCATGCCGTCGAGCAGCGCGAAACCCACGCCTTCGAGCGTGGCGTTGGCGAGATCGGCGCGCGAGGTTTGCGGCGTCATGCCGTAGAACACGCCCTTCGCGTTGACGTTGTTGTGCGGCGTGCGCTCGCCGCTCAGGTACGGCAGGAACCACGGACGGCGCGCGTCGAGATCGACGTTCGTGTGCGCCTGCGCATCAGCCAGCATCGCGCCGACGTTCTCGTAGTTCGTGAGTTGCGCGGTGAAGTCGAGACAGCTCGCCGCGTTGAGCATCACCGACATCAGATGCCAGGTGCGCGGCAGCGCATGGCAGAAGCTGTGCACGGCGGAATCGGGGTTGGCGAGAAAGCCGTCCGAGACCGCGAAATACACGCCGGAAGTGCCGAGCGAGAGCATGGCGTCGCCGGGACGCACGATGCCCACGCCCACCGCGCCCGCCGCGTTATCGCCGCCGCCCGCCACCACGGGAATCTCGCGCAGGCCGAATGCCTTCGCGAGTTCGGGACGCAGCTTGCCGGTCACCTGATTGCCTTCGACCACAGGCGGCATCTGCGCGCGCGTGAGTCCGCAGGCGGACAGCAGCGTGTCGCAATAGTCGCGCTTCGCGACGTCGAGCCAGAGCGTGCCCGCCGCGTCGGACGGATCGGTCGCGAACACGCCCGTGAGCAGCCAGCGAAGATAGTCCTTCGGCAGCAGCACATGCGCGATGCGCGCGAAGATGTCCGGCTCGTGCTTGCGCACCCAGAGCAGCTTGGGCGCGGTGAAGCCCGGCATCGCCAGATTGCCCGCCAGCGCGTGCAGTTCCGGCACCGCGCGTTCGAGTTCGATACATTCGGTGTCCGAACGACCGTCGTTCCAGAGGATCGCGGGACGCAGCACCTCGCCGTTCGCATCGAGCAGCGTCGCGCCGTGCATCTGGCCCGTGAGGCCGAGCGCTTCGATGCGATCCGTGTCGATGCCGTTGCGACGCGCCTCGTCGAGCAACGCGCCCAGCGCGGCGCGCGCGGCCTGCCACCAGTCCTGCGGCGCCTGCTCGGACCAGCGCGGCTGCGGGCGGCTTGCCGTGAGCGGCGCGCTCGCGGTGCCGAGCACGTCGCCCGCGCGATCGAGCAGCACGGCCTTGACGCCCGAGGTGCCGAGGTCGATACCGATGAACATTGTCTCCATCCTTTATTCTGGCGGCGCGCGCTCACTGGCGCGCGTCCGCCTGCTTCACCGACTTAGCGCAGACCGTAAATCGCCTGATTGACGACGTTTTCGAGCCGCTCCTGGTGACCGCTCGCATGGTGCGGATTGACGCCGTGCGCAGCCGCGTCGGCCGCCAGCGACGACAGCGAGAAACCGCCCGAGAGAATCTTGCGGCCGAACTCCGTATCCCAGCCCGCGTAGCGCTGCCGCTTGAACTGTTCGAGCCGATCGTTTTCGACCAGCACAGCCGCGCGTTCGAGCGCCAGCGCGAGCACGTCGATGGCGCCGACGTGGCCGTAGAACATGTCAGCGGGATCGCTGCTCTGGCGGCGCACTTTCGCGTCGAAATTCATGCCGCCGGTCGTGAAGCCGCCGTGGCGCAGAATCTCGTAGAACGCCAGCGTCAGTTCCTCGACGCTGTTCGGGAACTGGTCGGTATCCCAGCCGTTTTGCGGATCGCCGCGATTGGCGTCCACGCTGCCGAAGATGCCGAGCGCGTAAGCCATGGCGATTTCGTGATGGAACGAATGGCCCGCGAGCGTCGCGTGATTGGCCTCGATGTTCACGCGGATTTCATTCTGGAGTCCGTACTGTGTGAGGAAACCGTGCACGGTCGCCACATCGTAATCGTACTGATGCTTGGTGGGCTCCTGCGGCTTCGGCTCGATCAGCAGCGCGCCCTTGAAGCCGATGCGCTCCTTGTGCTCCACCACCATCGAGAGAAAGCGCGCGAACTGGTCGCGCTCGCGCACGAGATCGGTATTGAGCAGCGTGTCGTAGCCTTCGCGGCCGCCCCACAGCACGTAGTTGTCGCCGCCGAGCTTGTGCGTGGCGTCGAGCGCGTGGCACACCTGGGTGGCCGCGTAAGCGAACACTTCGGGGTTCGGGCTCGTGGCCGCGCCGCCCGCATAACGCGGATGCGAGAACAGATTCGCCGTGCCCCAGAGCAGCTTCATGCCGCTCGACTGCTGCTTCGCGCCGAGGTAATCGACCATGCGCGCGAAGTTTTCGGTGTAGTCCTTCAGGTCCTTGCCTTCGGGCGCGACGTCGGTGTCGTGGAAGGTATAGAACGGCACGCCGAGTTTCGTGAAGAATTCGAACGCGGCGTCGGCCTTCTGATGCGCGCGCTCCATGGCGTCGCCGGGCTGCTGCCACGGACGATTGAACGTGCCCTGCCCGAAGATGTCGACGCCCGGCCACACGAACGAATGCCAGTAGCACGCGGCGATGCGCAGATGCTCCTCGAGCGTCTTGCCGAGCACCTTCTTCGTGCGGTCGTAATGGTGATAGGCAAGCGGATTATCCGATTGCGGACCTTCGTAGCGAATCGCGGGAATGGCTTCGAAATACGACATGGCGTCTCCGGTTATGTTGCGGCGCAACGGCACGCGCCTTGCAATGTGACGCCATACTGCCCGCGACGCGCGAAGGCGGGCAATTGCGAAATTGCGCGACCCGCGTAACGTTTCCTGCCAGTGCACTGCCGCGTACGCGCACACGGGCCGCAGTGAGCCTAAAATAACCGCACACTTAAAACAGCCCGCGCCGCGCGCACCCTGCGCCGCGCCAGACACGGAGACAGCCGCGCCCGCGAACCGCAGGTTTGCAGACGCCCCGCGACACGCCATGAACCGCGCCCCTGCTTCCCAGACATCGCATCGGATCGCGCTCCTCTTCAACGCGAACAAGGTGTACGACCGCGAGATCATCGCGGGCATCGGCCATTACCTGCGCTCGACGCGCGTGGCGTGGGATCTGTTTCTCGAAGAGGACTTCCGCTGCCGCCTCGCGGGCATCGAGCGCTTCGAGGGCGACGGCATCATCGCCGACTTCGACGACCCCGCCGTGGCCGAGGCGCTGCAAGGCTGCCCGCTGCCGGTCGTGGCCGTGGGCTCGTCGTTCGAGGACGCCGCGCACTATCCCGCCGATCTGCCCTATATCGCCACCGACAACCGCAAGCTCGTCTCGCTCGCGTGGACGCATCTGATCGGCGCGGGGCTGCCGCATCTGGCGATGTACAGCCTGCCCGTCGCGCAGGAGAACCGCTGGGCGCAGGAACGCGAGCTCGCGTTTCAGGCGCTCGCGCGCGAGGAAGACGTCGAAGCGCCGATCTATCGCGGTCTCGCGACCAGCGCGCCATCGTGGAATCAGGCCTCGGAGCAACTGGGCGTCTGGCTCAACGCGCTGCCCAAGCCCGTCGGCGTGATCGCCGTGACCGATGCGCGCGCGCGCCAACTGCTGCAAGCCTGCCTGATGCACGGCATCGCGGTGCCCGAGCAGGTGGCGATCATCGGCATCGACAACGATCCGCTCACGCGCACGCTCACGCGCATTCCGCTGTCGTCGGTGATTCAGGGCACCGAGGAAATGGGCAAGACCGCCGCGCACATGCTGCATCAGATGCTCGGCGGCGCTCGCTTTCCGGGGCGGCGCATTCTGGTGCCGCCCGTCGGCATCAACGTGCTCGAATCGACGCGCCACGAACCGCTGTCGAGCCCGCACGTCATGCGCGCGCGCCACTTCATCCGCCAGTACGCGTGCCAGGGCATCAAGACCGAGCAGGTCGCCGATTACGTGGGCGTGTCGCGCTCGTCGCTCGAAGAGTATTTCCGGCGCGAGCGGCACTGCACCGTCCACCAGGAAATCCTGCGCCACAAGCTCGACGCCGCGAAAACGATGCTCGCGAGCCGCGACGCATCGAGCGCCGAAGTGGCGATCCGCTGCGGCTTCACCTCGCTGCAATATATGTACGCCGTGTTCCGGCGCGAGCTCGGCTGCACGCCGCGCGAGTATCAGGACAGCGTGACGCCGCCTGCTTCTACGTCAACATCGGCGTCAACTTCTGCGTCAACTCCGGCGTCCACTCCTTCAACGCACACCGCGGGCTGATTGCGGCCCGCCCGCCTCGACCACCACCACATCGTCCCATGAACAGTCTCGTCCAACTGAACCCCGAACCCTGGGGCACGCTGCCCGGCGGCGACGCTTGCCGGCTCTACACGCTGCGCAACGCCCAGGGCATGAAAGTGACGATCAGCGACTTCGGCGCGACGCTCGTCTCCTGGCTCGCGCCCGACCGCGCCGGACGGCTCGGCGAAATCCTGCTCGGCCACGACACGCCCGCCGCCTACGACGCCGCGAGCACCTACATGGGCGGACTGGTCGGCCGCTGGGCGAACCGCATCCAGGGCGCGCGCTTCACGCTCGACGGCATCGACTACGCGCTCGACCGCAACGAAAACGGCAATCTGCTGCACGGCGGCGCGAACGGTTTTCATCGTCAGCTGTGGGAAGTCGAGGACGATCGCGGCGCGCTGCTGATGCGCCTCGATTCGCCCGAGGGCGACGGCGGTTTTCCGGGCAACGTGAGCGTGCAGGTGCGCTACGCGCTCGACGACGACGGCACGCTGACGATCGAATACGAAGGCGTGACGGATGCGCCCACGCCGCTCAATCTCACGAGCCACGGCTACTTCAATCTGAGCGGCGAGCCGGGCGCGGACGTGCGCGGCCATATCCTCACGATCGACGCGGACAGCGTGCTCGAAGTCGATGCGCAGATGATCCCGACCGGCGTCGCCGACGTCTCGGGCAGCGCCTTCGACTTCCGTCACGGCGCACCGCTCGGCGCGCGGCTCGACTGGCCCGACGAGCAACTGGCACGCGCACGCGGCGTCGATCATTGCTATGTGCTGCGCGACAATCCCACGCACGCCGTGCGCCACGTCGCGAGCGTGTACGAGCCGGGCAGCGGACGCGAATTGAGCGTCGCGACCGATCAGCGCGGCTTGCAGTGCTATACGGGGAATTATCTGGAAGGCCAGCCCGGCCGCCACGGCGTGCCGTGCGTGAAGCATGGGGCGCTGTGCCTCGAAGCGGGCGGCTTCCCGAATCAGATCAACATGGACGCGTCGCTTGCGCAAGCGACGGTGCTGCGTCCCGGCGACACGTACCGTCAGGTCACGCAATATGGCGTGCGCGTGCGCGCCTGAAAGGCGGCGTCACGGTGCATCGCGTGACGCATTGCGATGCACCGGTTTTCGTACGAGGCGCGCTCAGGACACCTTGTCGTAGGCGTACACGCCACGGCCGGTCTTGCGGCCCAGCTGCCCCGCCGCCACCATCTCGCGCAGCAGCGGACAGGCGCGATATTTCGAATCGCCGAAGTCCTTCAGGAACACGTCCATCACCGACAGGCAGACGTCGAGCCCGATCAGGTCCGCGAGCGCGAGCGGCCCGATCGGATGATTCGCGCCGAGCTTCATGCCAGCGTCGATTTCCTCGGCGCTCGCGATGCCGTCGGCGAGCACGAAGAACGCCTCGTTGATCATCGGCACGAGAATACGGTTGACCACGAAACCCGGCGCGTTCTTCACGCCGATCGGCGTCTTGTCGAGACGCTGCGCCAGTTCGCGCACCGACTCGGCCACGTCCGGGCGTGTCTGCAAGCCGCGAATCACTTCGACGAGCGGCATCATCGGCACCGGATTGAAGAAGTGCATGCCGATGAAGCGCGACGGATCGCCGAGCGTGGTCGCCAGCGCGGTAATCGAAATCGACGACGTATTCGACGCGATGATCGCATCGGCGCGCGCGGCGCTCTCGATCTGCTTGAGGATGCGCGTCTTGAGCTCGGCGTTTTCCGTGGCCGCCTCGATCACGAGGTCGGCGCTCGCGAGGCGCTGATAGTCGGTGGAGGTTTCGATGCGCGTGAGCGCCGCGTCGCGCGCGCCCGCCTCCAGCTTGCCCTTCGAGACCAGGCGCTCGAGGCTGTGCGTGAGCGTGGCCACGCCTTTGGCGAGCGCCGCTTCGTTCACGTCGATCATCACCGCCTTGAGCCCGGCCACCGCCACCGCCTGCGCGATGCCGTTGCCCATGGTGCCCGCTCCCACGATCCCTACCGTTTCGATTGCCATGCCTGCTCCTCACTCCTTGTCTGCGACGCCGGCGCATCGCTATGGAAAAAAACCGGCGATGCAGCGCGCGTGGTGCACTGCATCATGAACATAGTGTAACGGGTTACGGCGCGCGACCGGCTCCGGCGCGGCGCCGTGGCGCGCCGCACCGCGGATCTGGCGGGCAAAGGCAGAAACCAGCGCGGAAAGAATCGGGGCAGGACTGGGGAAAGACGGCGAAGCGGCTCAGAAGTTGTACTGCACGTAGACCCAGGTGAAGTTGAGGCCGGGATTCGGGGTCTTGATATCGGCGTTCGAGATGTGCTGAAAGCGGAAACCCGCCTGATAGTTCTGGTGCTCGCCGAACTGCGCGCCGATGCCGACCAGATCCGCGAACTGGAACGCGGACGACAAGGTGCGGTCAGGCGTCAGCTCGACGTGCGTGAGCATGCGCACGCCCACGCCCGCCTCGATGAACGGACGAATCCAGCCCGTATCCTTGATGATGCGGAACACCGGCGTCACGCCGAATTCCCAGATGGAGGGCTGCGTGGCGGCGGCTTCGGTCAGATGCCAGTAGGCCGCGTGAAATTCGCCGACCACGGTGAAGTGAAAACCCGCGAAGTGCCACCACTGCAAGCCCGGGTCCCAGACGAGGCCGAGGTCGAGCTTCTTCACGTCGTGGTCCGCCCAGCCCGGCCCGAACTGAATGCCGAACTGGTCGGCCTGCGCGCTGGCCGCGCCGGCGGCGAGCAGCGCCGCGCACACGCCGCGTAGCAGGCGGCTTGCCGTCACCGATTGTCTTGTTGTCATGAACATCCCCGGCAAGGAACGACACTTCACGACGCGGCCGCTTATCGCACGCTTATCGCACGCCTATCGCCCGCTTTCCCAGCACCGCCGACGACTGGCGCACGGCACGTGCCACGTGCCGTTGCAGACGTCATCGCCATGTGAATCGGCTGAGCAAAACCCGCACGACGATTCGAGCGTTTGCAAATGAATCATCCGTACAGTGCCGCCAGTGTAGTGGCGAACGGATGATCGTGCGCAGGACGGGGACGGGCATTCATGAAATCGCTAACTGAATGCTTTCAGCGCGATTCATGAAGCCTGCAACGCGGGTGGGGAGATGAGGAAATCGCGGGATGTCACTAGCGAGCGCATCGCGTGCGATGGGTGCACTGCGATGCGACTCGATGCGTAGATCGTTGCCCAGGTTGTTACGCATGTCGTTGCGTTCGCAACGATCTACGAGAGGAAGAATCGATACGGCAGCGACGCGCTTACTACTTCACGCTGGCGCGATCCGCGCGCGCGCCGATACCGGGCAAACGCTTGATGAAACCGGTGGCAAGCGCCGTGCCGCAGAGAATCGCCACGCACGCCTCGACCATGCCGAACGACACGTGCTCACCGAGAAACAGCGCGCCCCACAGAATGCCGAACACCGGAATCACGAACGTGACCGTGATCGTGCGCGCCGGGCCGATCGCGGCGATCAGGCGGAAAAACAGCAGATACGCGACGCCCGTGCAGGCCACGCCGAGACCGAGCGTGGCGCCCCATGCGTGCAGCGATACGGCCGCGTGCGGCCAGGTGGCGATCGCGAACGGCGTGAGGATGAACGTGGCGGCCGTCATCGTGCCCGCCGCGACGGTAAGCGGATCGACGCCCGTGAGGTGACGCTTCGTGTAGCTCGCCGCCACGCCATAGAGCGCCGAAGCGGTCAGCGCCGCGCCCGCCGCGAGCAGCGTCGACGACGCGCTGGCACCGTCGCCCGCGTGGTTCGCGATCTGATCCCAGACCAGCGCGACCACGCCGAGGAAACCAATCGCGAGTCCGGCCACGCGCAGGCCGCTCAAGCGATCCTTGAGCCAGAAGTACGCGACGATCGCGCCAAACAGCGGCGTGGTCGCGTTGATCACCGACGTCACGCCCGCCGACAAGGTCAGCTCGGCCCACGCGAACAGACAGAACGGCGCCGCCGAATTGAAAAAGCCGACCACGAGCAACGGCCATGCGCGCTCACGCAGCGCAGCGAACGCCTCGCGCGGCGAACGTCGCGAGAACAGCACGAGCAGCAGGAACAGCGCGCCGATACCCACGCGCAGCGCCATCAGCGGCGCCACGCCGAGATCTGTCACGCCGACACGGATAAAGAGAAACGAACCGCCCCACAAGGCGGCGAGAAAGACGAGCTGAGCGAGTTCGATCGGATTCATGGAAGCGGCGATATCGATGATGTGCGGAGGCGGCAAACGCCAAAGCGCGGACGCGCGCAGGCGTCGCGCGCGATGAGCGAGATCCGGCACGGGTGAGATGCGCTAATCGTAAGGGTCCGCGCGCGTCCCTCATAGCGAATGATTCTCACCGATATGTGAGAAAAATTAACAGCCGGATCTTGCGCACTTGTTTGTGGCGCACTTGTTCGTGAGCTTGTTCGCCGCGATGGCGCGGGACGCCGTTGTATTGGAGGGTTTAAAGCGGGTGTGAGGACGGCTGCGGAAGTATCGGCGCACGCTTAAATGCAGCGCAAAAAGAAAAAGGACCTACGGCTTTCACCGTAAGTCCTTTTTCAATTTCCTGGTCGGGGCGAGAGGATTTGAACCTCCGACCACCTGCACCCCATGCAGGTACGCTACCAGGCTGCGCTACGCCCCGAGAGCTAGAGAGTATAACAGACCCTTTTCGCAATTAGAACTGCCTGCGTGCAATTCGTCGGAAAAGAAGCTGCGGGGCAATTTCACCGCCACTCAACACCACTCACCGCCCAAGCACATCGAGCACATGCAGCAGCGCCTTGCGCAGCTGATCGACATCGACGCTCGCCATGTTGCCTTCGCTCACCGGCGCTTCGTTCGCTTCGGGTTCGTCGCTCGCGGCGCCATGCGAATCGAGACGGTTGCGCGCGCCATTGATCGTGAAGCCCTGTTCGTAGAGCAATTCGCGAATGCGGCGAATCAGCAAGACCTCGTGATGCTGGTAATAGCGGCGATTGCCGCGCCGCTTCACCGGCTTCAACTGCGTGAACTCCTGCTCCCAATACCGCAAAACATGGGGCTTCACGCCGCAGAGCTCGCTCACTTCGCCGATCGTGAAGTAGCGCTTGGCGGGAATCGGAGGCAAGACGACCTTTTCGATTGTCGATGTCATCGCCGGGTTGCCGTCGTGGTGGTTGCGCAAATTGGCGTCGCCGCCAGGGTCCGTAGTATCCAGTCACGCCCGCCGCTGTGCCACCCGTGCGGGCGCGCGCGGGATGACCCGCGCATGCATTGATCTCGCTTAACGCGGAAAGCTCGCCTCGGCGCCGCTCTCGACCAGCGCCTTGAGCTTCTGGCTCGCGTGGAACGTAACGACGCGGCGTGCCGCGATAGGAATCGCCTCGCCCGTCTTCGGGTTGCGGCCAGGACGCTGCGGCTTGTCGCGCAGCTGGAAATTGCCGAAGCCCGAGAGCTTCACGCTGTCGCCGCCTTCGAGCGCGTCACGAATCACTTCGAAGAACGCTTCGACCATGTCCTTCGCTTCACGCTTGTTGAGCCCGACGTTGTCGAACAGCAGCTCTGCGAGTTCGGCCTTGGTCAGCGTGGGCGTGTCGTTCGTGGCGCTTGCCGACGAGGCAGGAATGTCGCGAATCATGGCGCTACGCTGTGCCGCTAGAAGGGCTTCGAAATCACTCGAGTTCATTTCGTTCATCTATCTTTGAAATGGCGCGCTTCCGGTTGCAATGACGCTGCAAACCGGAAGCGATTGTCGGTCCGTGATGAGCCGTGAGGCTTATCCGCGCAACCGGGCGCCAAACACTCGAGCCAGGCGATCCACCAGGGACTTGATGGCCGCATCGACCGTCTCGTCCTGAAGAGTTCCGCCAGTATCTTGCAGGGTCACCCGGAAGGCAAGGCTTTTCTCGTCCGCGCCAAGCCCGGAAGTGTTTGATTTTGCACGAAATTCATCGAACAACGCAACCCTCTGCACAATCCGTGCGGGCTCGTCCTGGATGCCCTTGCGGAACTCGTCGAGCAGCGCTTGCACCTCGATCTTTTGATCCACAACAAGCGCGATATCGCGTCGCACCGGCGGGAACTTCGAGACTTCGGTCGGCGCGGGCAGCTCGCGCGCCATCAGCGCGTCGGCTTCCACTTCGAAGAGAATCGGTGCATGCGGCAGGTCGTACTTCTGCATCCAGCGCGGATGCAGTTCGCCGATCCAGCCCACTGCGCGGCCGTCGACTTCCACGCGCGCACTGCGTCCCGGATGCAGCGCCGGGTGCTCGGCCTTCACGAAACGCGGCGTCTTCGCGGCGCCGAGGCCCGCGAACAGCGCTTCGAGATCGCCCTTCATATCGAAGAAGTCCACGCCGCGCGTTTGCGCGCCCCACTGCTCGTCGAGCGCGGGACCGTACGCGAGCGCGCCGATCATCTTCGGCTGTGCGAAGCCTTCGACCGTCATCTCGCTGGCCTTGATCGACGCATCGTGCAGGAACACGCGGCCCGCCTCGAACACGCGCACGCGGTCCGCGCGGCGATTGAGGTTGTGGCGCAGCACGTTGATGAGGCTGCCGAACAGCGTCGTGCGCATCACCGAAAGCTGGCTCGCGATCGGGTTCAGCAGCTTCACGGGCTTGTCGTTACCGGCGAAATCGAGTTCCCACTCGGCGTCGACGAAGCTGAAGTTGATCGTCTCAGCGTAGTCGCGCGCGGCGAGCGCGTGACGGATCGCATGAATCGAGCGACGCGTTTCGTTGGTCGCGCGCATTTCGCTGCGCGCCACCGGCGGCAGCGCCGGAATCTTTTCGACGCCATAGATACGCGCGACTTCTTCGATCAGGTCTTCTTCGATCTCGATGTCGAAACGATACGGCGGCGGCGCGACGCTGAACGACTCTTCGCCCGCGGCATCGACGCTACGTTCGAACGTCAGACCGAGACGCGTGAAGATCTCAGCGATTTCATCGGCGCCAATCTTCACGCCGATGATGCGGTTCGCGCGCGCGACGCGCATCTTCACGGCCGCGCGCTGCGGCACGTTCACGGTCTGATCGTCGACCGGACCGGCTTCGCCGCCGCAGATGTCGAGGATCAGTTGCGTGATGCGTTCGATGTGCTCGACGGTCGTCGACCAGTCCACGCCGCGCTCGAAACGATGACCCGCATCGGTCGAGAAGTTGTAGCGGCGCGAGCGGCCGCGAATCGCATCCGGCCACCAGAAAGCGGCTTCCAGATAGATGTTTTTCGTGTCGAGCGTGACCGACGTGCTGTCGCCGCCCATGATGCCCGCGAGGCTTTCGATCTCGCGATCGTCGGCGATCACGCCCACGGTTTCATCGACTTCGACCGTGTTGCCGTTGAGCAGCTTGAGCGACTCGCCCTTCTTGCCCCAGCGCACGTCCATCGAGCCGTGGATCTTGTCGAGATCGAACACGTGCGACGGGCGGCCGAGTTCGAGCATCACATAGTTCGAGATGTCGACGAGCGCCGAGATGCTGCGCTGGCCCGAACGCTCGAGACGCTCGACCATCCATGCCGGCGTCTTCGCGTGCGCGTTCACGCCGCGGATCACGCGACCCGAGAAACGGCCGCACAGATCGGGCGCCGAGATCTTCACGGGCAGCGTTTCGTTGAGCTTGACCTCGACCTTCGGATACACGGGCGCTTGCAGCGGCGCGCCGGTGATCGCGGCGGTTTCGCGCGCGACGCCGTACACCGAAAGGCAATCGGCCTTGTTCGGCGTGAGCTTGATTTCGAAGATGGTGTCGTCGAGATTGAGCGCTTCGCGGATGTCCTGGCCGATCGGCTGATCTTCCGGCAGGATCATCAGGCCGCTGTGGTCTTCCGAGAGCTTGAGCTCGCGCGCCGAGCACAGCATGCCCTGGCTTTCCACGCCGCGCAGCTTCGAGAGCTTGATCGCGAACGGCTTGCCGCCTTCTTCGGCGGGCGGCAGTTCCGCGCCGACCAGCGCCACGGGCACCTTGATGCCGGGCGCCACGTTGGGCGCGCCGCACACGATCTGCAGCGTCGCGCCGGTGCCGGCGTCGACCTGACAGACGTTGAGCTTGTCGGCGTCCGGGTGCTTCACGACTTCGAGCACGCGGCCCACGACGATCTTCGTGGTGGGCGGCGCGGCCGGGCTCAGGCCTTCGACTTCGAGGCCCGCCATCGTGAGCGCGTGGGCGAGTTCATCGGTCGTGAGCTTCGGATCGACAAAGCTTCTCAGCCAGGATTCGGGAAATAGCATGGGGTTTTACGTTCCAGACAGATTGTGACCACAGCGAAGCGGGTTCTCGCGCACCGTCTCCGGTGCCGCGTCCGCTTCGCGCGCAGCTAATGCAGCTCTAGCGTGCTATCGCGCGCGTCGCGTACTCAGGCGAACTGGCGCAGGAAGCGCAGATCGCCTTCGAAGAACAGACGCAGATCCTGCACGCCGTAACGCAGCATCGTCAGGCGTTCGAGGCCGCTGCCGAACGCGAAGCCGATGTAGCGCTCCGGGTCGAGGCCCATGTTGCGGATCACGGTCGGATGCACCTGGCCCGAGCCCGAGATCTCGAGCCACTTGCCCGCGTTCTTGCCGTGCTCGAACATCATGTCGATTTCCGCCGACGGCTCCGTGAACGGGAAGTACGACGGGCGGAAACGCACCTGAATGTCGTCACGCTCGAAGAACTTCTTGAGGAAGTCGCTGTACACGCCCTTCAGATCCGCGAAGCTGATGTTCTCTTCGATCCACAGGCCTTCGACCTGGTTGAACATCGGCGAGTGCGTGGCGTCGCTGTCCACGCGATACGTGCGGCCCGGCACGATCACCTTGATCGGCGGCGTGTGCGTGCGCGCGTAGCGCACCTGCATCGGGCTCGTGTGCGTGCGCAGCAGCAGCTGACGGCCATCGGCGTCCTTGCCGTCCACGTAGAACGTGTCCTGCATCGAGCGCGCCGGATGGTTTTCCGGGCTGTTGAGCGACGTGAAGTTGTACCAGTCGGTCTCGATCTCGGGACCGTCGGCCACATCGAAGCCGATCGAGCCGAAGATCTGCTCGACGCGTTCCCACGTCTGCATCACCGGATGCAGGCTGCCCGTGCCGGTGCCGCGGCCCGGCAGCGTGACGTCGATCGCCTCGGCGGCGAGACGCTGGTTGAGCAGCGCGTCGGCGAGCGCCTGGCGGCGCGCGTTGAGCGCCGCCTCGACCTGCTGCTTGACGGCGTTGATGCGCGCGCCCTCGGTCTTGCGCGTTTCCGGGTCGAGCTTGCCGAGGCCCTTGAGCAGTTCGGTCAGCGCGCCCGACTTGCCGAGAAAGCGAGCCTTTTCGTTTTCAAGCGTGTTGACGTCGGGGGCGGAAGCGAAGGCGCGTTGCGCGTCGGCGACAATCTGGTCCAGATCCATTGATCCCATCTTTTCAGCGTCAGTGTTTGAGACTTGGAGCAGCGAGGCACGCTGCCGACCGCCATGATGACCCACGCGGACGACGTCGTGACGACACTGCCAGAAGCGGCGCCGTACTCGGCACTTGAACAGCACGTGAAGCACAGCACTTGAAGCGCGCAGGAAGCGCTTCACCAACAAAAACGGGGCTCGGTGAGGAGCCCCGTTTTTGTTGCAGCATCACCGAAACGACCGGACGCTGCTGCAACGAACCTGCGCAATACCCGACTTAGGCAGCGACGGCGGCCTTCACCTGCTTGACGATCGCAGCAAATGCAGCCTTGTCGAACACAGCCATGTCAGCCAGAACCTTACGGTCGAGTTCGATCGAAGCCTTCTTCAGGCCGTTGATGAACACGCTGTAGGTCATGTCGTGCTGACGCACCGCTGCATTGATACGCGTGATCCACAGTGCGCGGAACACACGCTTCTTGTTGCGGCGATCGCGGTAGGCGTATTGGCCTGCGCGCATGACCGCCTGCTTGGCGATGCGATAGACGTTATTGCGACGGCCGCGGTAACCCTTGGCCAGGTTGATGATCTTCTTGTGACGGGCCCGTGCGGTAACCCCACGTTTGACTCGAGGCATGAGTAGCTCCTATGAGTTGTCGGTTGAGGATTACGCGAACGGCATCATTGCGCGGACGGACTTCACATCGGACTCGTGAACGGCCGTTGCACCACGCAGATGACGCTTGTTCTTGGTGGTCTTCTTGGTCAGGATGTGACGCTTGAAGGCTTGACCGCGCTTGACGGTACCACCCGGACGAACCACGAAGCGCTTTGCGGCGCTCTTCTTGGTCTTCATCTTGGGCATGAAAAACTCCATTTATTTGATGGACATGGGTGTGCGGCTGGCTCCCACACGCGGTGCGAACACCTCGCGTTTTGCCCTCATACCGCCCTTCGAAACCCACTCCACTTGTTTTGGCAGCTGGCCGGCCTTTAAAAAACAAGCTCGCCGCCGCTTTCAGGAAAAACGCCCGTTTACCGCACTTTCGCGCGGCGCGCGGGCGCCATTTCCGGAACCTGCTTCCCGTGCTTCACGCCCTGTGGCGCGCTGCACGTCCTACCAAATTCTTCTGGCCGCCGCGTCGTGTGAGACGCGGCACACCATCATTACTTCTTCTTCTTCGGCGAAAGCACCATGATCATCTGGCGCCCTTCCATCTTCGGCATCTGCTCGACCTGACCGACTTCTTCGAGGTCCGTACGCAGACGCTCAAGCACGCGCATGCCGATTTCCTGGTGGGCCATTTCACGGCCACGGAAACGCAACGTGATCTTCGTCTTGTCGCCGTCTTCGAGGAAGCGGACGAGATTGCGCAGCTTGACGTTGTAATCGCCGTCATCGGTACCCGGACGGAATTTGACTTCCTTGACCTGGATAACCTTCTGCTTGAGCTTGGCCTCGTGTTGCTTTTTCGCCTCCTGGTATTTGAACTTGCCGTAGTCCATCAGGCGGCACACGGGGGGCACAGCCTGCGGGGCAATTTCAACCAGATCGACGTCCTGTTGTTCCGACATCCGGAACGCTTCGGCCAGCTTTACGATGCCGAGCGGCTCGTTGTCGACTCCGACGAGACGCACCTCGGGTGCAGAGATTTCACCGTTGATGCGATGCGACTTATCCGTAGCGATGTTACGTTTCCTCTAAAAATTAAAAAAACGAGCCGCGCTGCCAGGTGGCTCACTTGAACGACTTGACGTCCTGCGCCAGACGTTCAGCGAATGCGTCGACAGGCATGACACCCAGGTCGACACCGCCACGGGCACGCACGGCTACCGTTTGTGCTTCACGCTCTTTGTCGCCGACAACCAGCAGGTACGGGACCTTCTCAAGCGTGTGCTCGCGTATTTTATAGCTAATTTTCTCATTGCGCAAATCGGCCTGCACTCTAACCCCTTGTTTTTGCAACGATTGGGCTAGATTTGCTGCATATTCGGCCTGACTTTCCGCGATATTCATCACAACGACCTGCATCGGAGCCAACCAGGACGGCATTGCACCAGCATGGTGCTCGATCAAAATACCGAGGAAACGCTCCATCGAACCGAGGATCGCGCGGTGCAGCATGATCGGGCGGCGGCGGCTGTTGTCTTCCGCCACGTACTCGGCGCCGAGGCGCTCCGGCAGCACCATGTCGAGCTGCAGCGTGCCGCACTGCCACGAACGGCCGAGCGCATCCTTGATGTGGTACTCGACCTTCGGACCGTAGAACGCGCCCTCGCCCGGCAGTTCTTCCCAGCTCAGGCCGCACGCCGTCAGCGCTTCGCGCAGACCTTGCTCGGCACGATCCCAGATTTCGTCCGTACCCGCGCGCGACTCGGGGCGCAGCGACAGCTTGATGTCGATGTGATCGAACCCGAAATCCTTGTAGACGCTCATCGCGAGCGTGTTGAAGGCGATCGACTCGGCGATGATCTGATCTTCCGTACAGAAGATGTGCGCATCATCCTGGACGAAACCGCGCACGCGCATCAGGCCGTGCAGCGCGCCCGATGCCTCGTTGCGGTGGCACGAACCGAATTCCGCGTAACGCAGCGGCAGATCGCGGTACGAACGCAGGCCGTGGTTGAACACCTGGACGTGGCCCGGGCAGTTCATTGGCTTGATCGCGTAGTCGCGCTTTTCCGACTCCGTCGTGAACATGTTTTCACGATAGTTCTGCCAGTGACCCGACGCTTCCCACAGCGAGCGGTCCATGATCATCGGCGTCTTGATTTCGTCGTAGCCGGCCACGCGCAGGCGGCCGCGCATGTACTGCTCGACCTGCTGCCAGAGCGTCCAGCCCTTCGGGTGCCAGAACACCATGCCCGGCGACTCGTCCTGCATGTGGAACAGGTCGAGCTGCTTGCCGAGCTTGCGGTGATCGCGCTTTTCAGCCTCTTCGAGATTGTGAAGATAGAGTTCCTGATCTTCCTTCTTCGTCCAGGCCGTGCCGTAGATGCGCTGCAGCTGCTCGTTCTTCGCGTCGCCGCGCCAGTACGCGCCAGCAACCTTCATCAGCTTGAAAACCTTGAGCTTGCCCGTCGACGGGACGTGCGGGCCGCGGCACAGGTCGGTGAAACCGCCGTGCGAATACAGCTTGATGTCCTGGTCGCCCGGAATCGACTCGATGATCTCAGCCTTGTACTTCTCGCCGATGCTCTTGAAGTAGTCGACGGCGTCGCCGCGCGAGACGACGCGGCGCGTGACCTGCTCGTCCTTCTTTGCGAGCTCCTGCATGCGCTTTTCGATCTTTTCCAGATCTTCGGGCGTGAAGGGACGGCTGTAGGCGAAGTCGTAATAGAAGCCATTGTCGATGACCGGCCCGATCGTGACCTGCGCTTCCGGGAACAGCTCCTTGACCGCGTACGCCAGCAAGTGCGCCGTGGAGTGACGGATGATGTCGAGACCGTCGGCGTCCTTGTCCGTGACGATGGCCAGCGATGCGTCGTGATCGATCAGCGTCGACGTGTCGACCAGTTCACCGTCGAGCTTGCCGCCGAGCGCCGCCTTGGCGAGGCCCGCGCCAATCGAAGCCGCCACTTCGGCGACCGTGACGGGATGATCGTACTGTCGAACCGAACCGTCGGGCAGACGTATCGCAACCATGTTTTTCTCCAGAAGTGCCTCGACGGCACATCGTATTCGTGGGAACAGCCCCGCGCAAAACTCGCGGCGAAAAAAAATGCGGCCCCGCTTTCGAGGGGCCGCATTCACTTTTCAAACCAGATTGCAGGGCGAAAGAGGTCCTCGACTAGCGTCGCTCCGAAGTAGTTTCGGTAAACGTTCGCGATGTCATAACCGTATTCGCCTTGAGCGCAGAGCGCTTTTACTGCCTTGAAGCCCCGATGCTAACCGCACATCAAAACTTCGATTTCGTTGGTAGGCTCGATTGGACTCGAACCAACGACCCCCACCATGTCAAGGTGGTGCTCTAACCAGCTGAGCTACGAGCCTGAAGAAGCAAGACTATATAACGTTTTCACGGAGCTGGCAAGAGCTTTTTTGCGTTGCGGCATGGAGGAACGCAATCGGGGGAAACCCATTGCGCGCCCCCTTCACCCGTATCGATACGGTTCAACTCCGCCGCGACGCCCGCACCACGCCCGCCACTTCGCCCAACACGACGCAGGCGCGCTGGATCTGCGCGGAATTCGACACCTCGACCGTGAACTGCATATAGGCCGCGTTGCGGCGCGACTGTGTTTTCACGCCGATCACGTTCATCTTCTCGCGCGCGAACACTTCGGAGATGTCGCGCAGCAAGCCTTGCCGGTCGGTGGCCTCGATCGAGATATCGACCGGATAGACCGACTGGCCGCGCCCGCCCATCACGTCGGCGGACCACGTGGTTTGCAGCACGCGCTCGGGCGCGCGGCGCGCCATGCGGATGAACGTCGGGCAATCGCTGCGGTGAATCGACATACCCTTGCCGCGCGTGACGAACCCGCTGATCTCGTCCGGCGGCGCGGGACGGCAGCAGCGCGCGAGCTGCGTGAGCAACGCATCGACGCCCACGACCAGCACGCCCGACGAGCCGCCATGCGCCACGTTCGCGCCGCTCGCGCGCTTCGTGAGCTGCTCGGGCGTTTCCTCCTCGGGCTCCGCGACCGGCGCATCGCTGAGCGCGTGCTCGACGTGACGCAGGCTGAACTCTTCCTTGCCGACCACGCTGAAGAACTCGTCGGTCGACTTGAAACCGAGCTTCGCGGCCAGCTGGTCGAGATTGACCGAGGTGCGCCCCTCGCGTTGCAGCGTTTTTTCGACCATCGCGCGGCCAGTCGCAATGTTTTCCTGCGCCTCGATCGCGTTGAACCACGCGCGCACCTTCTGGCGCGCGCGGTGGCTTTGCAGATAGCCGAGTTGCGGATTGAGCCAGTCGCGCGACGGACCGCCCTCCTTCACCGACACGATCTCGACCGTCTGACCGTTCTGCAACTGCGTGTTGAGCGGCACCATCGCGCCGTCGACGCGCGCGCCGCGGCAGCGATGGCCCAGCTCGCTATGCAGGTGATACGCGAAATCGAGCGGCGTCGCGCCTTGCGGCAACGCGATCACGCGCGCCTGGGGCGTGAGCACGTAAATATGGTCGTCGTCGAGCGTGGCCTGGCGCAGTTCTTCCCACGGCTGCCGCTCGTCGGACACGTCGTCCTTCCACGCGAGCAACTGGCGCAGCCAGGCGATTTTCTCGTCGTAGCTGCTGCTCGCGCTGAACTGGCCGCCATAGCCCTTCGTGCCCGCTTCCTTGTAGCGCCAGTGCGCGGCCACGCCGTATTCCGCGAACTGATGCATTTCCTGGGTGCGGATCTGCACTTCGAACGCGCGCCCGTCGTCGCCGACCACGACGGTATGCAGCGAGCGATAGCCGTTGGGCTTGGGACGCGAGATGTAGTCGTCGAACTCGCGCGGCACCGGCTGCCAGAGGTTGTGCACGATGCCGAGCACCGTGTAGCAATCCTTGATGTCGCGCACGATCACGCGGAAGGCACGCACGTCGTACAGCTCGGAGAAGTCGATCTCCTTGCCGCGCATCTTCTTCCAGATGCTGTAGATGTGCTTCGGCCGCCCGCTCACCTCGGCGTCGATGTGCGCCGCCGCCAGTTCGTGCTGAAGCCGCGCGATGGCTTCGGACACATAGCTCTCGCGCTCGACGCGCTTCTCGTCGAGCAGCTTCGCGATGCGCTTGTACGTGACCGGCTCCTCGAAGCGGAACGCGAGGTCTTCGAGCTCCCACTTCAGTTGCCAGATGCCGAGCCGGTTCGCGAGCGGCGCGTAGATTTCGAGCGTTTCGTGCGAGACCTCGGGCGCAGGCTGGATCTTCGCCGCCGCGTAATAACGCAGCGATTGCAGCCGCGACGCGAGACGAATCAGCACCACGCGGATGTCCTGCGCGAACGCCAGCAGCATCTTGCGCAGCGACTCGACCTGAGCGCGCCGCGCGGCCTGCGCGTCGCGGCTTTCGCGGCCCGACTCGGGCGCGGCGCTCTGCGCGGCCGCGCGGCGGCTCACCGAACCGAGGCGCAGCAGCTTGCGCACGTCGAAGGTGAGCTTCGCGACTTCGGCGCCGAAGCGCCCTTCGAGCGTGCGCTCCGGGTCGTCGAGATGCGGCGCGAGATTGAACAGCGCCGCAGCCAGCACCGCCGGTGGATCGACGTTCAGGCGGCTCAGGATCGACGCCGTGCCCTGCGCGTGCTCGAACAGCGGCTCGCCCGTCGAGAGACGCGCGTCGCCCGCGTACTCGCGCACGAACGCGAGCGCGTCGTCGAGCGACGGCAGCGCGGCTTGCGGCGCTGAGCCGGCTTGATCGGCGGGGACGATAGGGATGGTGTCGCTGCTCATGAGGCTGGGCCCGCCGGCGTACCGGACGGGCTTATGACTACGGTAAAACGGTCGATTCGGACGATACGAAACCCAAATTAACGCCTGGCGAACCGGTGGCCGAAGCGGCAGTAGAAGCGGCGCGCGCTCAGTCGCGCTGCGCGGCCACCACGACGATTTCGATCAGGCATTCCGGGTTGGCGAGCTTCGCTTCGACGGTCGCGCGCGGCGGCGTGGCGCCCTGCGGAACCCACTTGTCCCACTCGGCGTTCATGCCCGCGAAATCCTTCATGTCGGCGATATAGATCTGCACCGACAGCAGCAGCGTCTTGTCGCTGTTCGCTTCGCCCAGCAGGCGGTCGATATGGCCGAGCACTTCGCGCGTCTGGCCAGCGATGTCCTGCTTCGTGTCCTCGGCGATCTGACCCGCGAGATAGACCGTACCGTTGTAAACAGCGGTTTCCGAAAGACGCGGACCCACGTGGTGACGAATGACTGCCATGTAAATTCCTGTTGAAGTTGAACGTGCCGGACGCGCCCAGATCGGCACCGGAGCGCGCGCGACTATCTCATATTATGACGCGCTGACCGGCTCCCCGGCGAAGAAACGGCGCGCGATCCCGATCTGCTCAGGCGAGAGGAAGGCCGGCGCATGGCCGACACCCGCGATTTCGACGCTCTCGACCTGCTGGCCCTTTTCGACCATTTGCGCGACGGTTTCGCGCGACAGCAGATCCGACATCTCGCCGCGCACGCTGAGCACCGGCCCCTTGAACGCCGCCAGCGAGCGCCACAAAAACTGCTCGCCCTGCTCGTTCTGCTCGGGCGTCACGCCCTTGAAGGCCTCGGAAATACGCGGGTCGTAGCGATAGCGCCACGCACCGTCCACCTCGTGCAGCAGCGGCGTGTTGATCTCGCGCCATTCATCGGCGGTCAGCGGCCCGAACGAGGCCGCCAGCAGCGCGGCGTTGTCGATGCCTTCCTGCAGCGTCGCGAAGCGCTCGTCACGCCCGACGTACTCGCCGATGCGCTCGAGCGAGGCCGGCTCGATATGCGGGCCGATGTCGTTGAGCAGCAAGCGGCCGATGGGCGCGTCGGGCAGCCCCGCGAGCGCCATGCCGATCAAGCCGCCCATCGAGGTGCCGAACCAGTCGACCTGCTCCACGCCCGTGCGCGCGATCAGCGTGACCATGTCGGCCACGTACTGCGCGACGCCATAACCGCGCGGGTCGATCAGCCACGACGACAGCCCGCGACCGACCACGTCGGGACAAACGACGCGATACGTGCCGCATAACGCCGCCGCCAGACGATCGAAATCGCGGCTGGAGCGCGTGAGGCCATGCACACAGACGAGCACGCGCGGATTCGCGGGATCGCCCCACTCGGTGTACGCGACGCGGTGCAGCCCCGACGGGCTGAGACACTGGACGTACTGCTGACGCGGCACGGCAGACGATTCGGTCATCGCTAGGTCCTCGCTGGTGGCGCCCGAAGGCTCAGGACGAATTCTAAACGCCTTTGTGAGCCGGGATGGACGGGCGCGACGTGGCGCGCACCCACTTGTGGGCCCTTCGCGCCCCGCCCTGCGCGCCATCCGGCGGCGAATCCCGAGCTCAGACACCGTGCCGAATGGCCTATGCCATCAGGACGAGGTTTCAGGAGCGCGCAAACGCGCAAGAATGGAATCGTCCAAAACGAAACGGGCGAGACCGAAGTCCCGCCCGCGTCCATCATGCGATCTTCTGCTGCGAAAACCGCGCTGCTATTGGCAGTCTCCGCCTCAGCCCACGGCGCTCACGTCGAGCGGCGCGCCGGTCTTGGCCTTGATTTCGTCCACCGTCACGCCCGGCGCGAGTTCGGTCACCTTCAGCCCGGCGTCGGTCACCTCGATCACGCCGAGGTCGGTAATGATGATGTCCACCACGCCCACGCCCGTGAGCGGCAGCGTGCATTGGTCGAGAATCTTGTGCTGGTCGCCCTTCGCCACGTGCTCCATCAGCACGACCACGCGCTTGACGCCCGCCACGAGGTCCATCGCGCCGCCCATGCCCTTGATCATCTTGCCGGGGATCATCCAGTTGGCCAGGTCGCCCTTCTCGCTCACCTGCATCGCACCGAGGATCGCCAGATTGATGTGGCCGCCGCGAATCATCGCGAACGAGTCCGCCGACGAGAAAATCGACGAGCCCGGCAGCGTGGTCACGGTTTGCTTGCCCGCGTTGATCATATCGGCGTCGACCTGATCTTCGGTCGGAAACGGACCGATGCCGAGCAGGCCGTTTTCCGATTGCAGCCACACTTCCACGCCTTCCGGCACGTGATTGGCCACGAGCGTCGGCAGACCGATGCCGAGGTTCACGTAGAAGCCGTCCTGCAGTTCCTTCGCCGCGCGCGCGGCCATTTCGTCACGATTCCATGCCATGATCCGTCTCCCTCCTCAGGCGCTCGCCGCGGCGCGCACGGTGCGTTGTTCGATGCGTTTTTCGGGGCTCGCGTTGAGCACGAGGCGCTGCACGAAGATGCCCGGCGTGTGGATCGAATCGGGATCGAGTTCGCCGTTCTCGACGATCTCTTCCACTTCCACCACCGTGATCTTGCCGGCCATCGCGCACATCGGGTTGAAGTTGCGCGCCGTGCGGCGGTAAACGAGGTTGCCGGATTTATCGGCCTTCCACGCCTTCACGAGCGCGACGTCCGCCGTGAGCGAATGCTCGAGCACGTAATGGTTCTCGCCGAACTGGCGCGTTTCCTTGCCCTCGGCGATCAGCGTGCCGTAGCCCGTGTTCGTGAAGAAAGCGGGAATGCCCGCGCCGCCCGCGCGCAGCTTCTCGGCCAGCGTGCCTTGCGGCGTGAATTCGAGTTCGAGTTCGCCCGACAGATACTGGCGCTCGAATTCCTTGTTCTCGCCCACATACGACGAGATCATCTTCTTGATCTGGCGCGTTTCCAGCAGCAGACCCAGGCCGAAACCGTCCACGCCCGCATTGTTGCTGATGCAGGTAATGCCCTTCACGCCCGAATCGCGCAGCGCGCCGATCAGCGCCTCGGGAATGCCGCACAGCCCGAAACCGCCGACCGCGAACGTCTGGCCGTCCTTGACGATGCCTTCGAGCGCGGCAGCCGCGCTTCCATAGACCTTGTTCATCAGTGTGTCCCTTCCTCGAATGGAAATTCGTCGCTACGTTTTGCGTTGTTCGTTCTGCCCGGCACGCGGGCGCTGTGCGCGCCCGGATGCCCCATTCTAGTCATCCGCGAGTGGCGTTGCCGTGAATCCGACAGCCTGTCCACCCGGTCCTCCGATGGTTGTGAAGCGTACGCTGGGCGGGCGTTGCGGCACAATACGCAAAACTACATAAAGCCATTCCCGTATCGCACGCCATGCCCGAACCTGCCACGCCCGCCACCGCAGCCACCGCTCTCGACTACCAGACGGCGTTCCACCTCGCGCCCATCGGGCTCGTGCTCGCGCGCGAGCGCATCATCGAAGACTGCAACGAGGCGCTCTGCGCGATCTTTCGTTGCCCGCGCGAGGCACTGATCGGGCAGTCGTTCCTGGTGCTGTATCCGTCGGCGGACGAGTTCGAGCGGATCGGCGAGCGCATTCCGCCCATCATGACCGCGCAAGGCAGTTACGCCGACGACCGCATCATGAAGCGCGCCAACGGCGAGCTGTTCTGGTGCCACGTCACCGGGCGCTCGCTCGACCGGCAGGCGCCGCACGCGGCCGGCGTCTGGACGTTCGAGGATTTGAGCGCGACGCGGCGCGTCGCCGTCGAACTCACGCCGCGCGAGCGGGAAATCGCGGCGCAGCTGGTCACGGGCAAGACGAGCAAGCAGATCGGGAGAATTCTCGACATCAGCTCACGCACGGTAGACGTCTACCGCGCGCGGCTGATGCGCAAGTACGACACGGGCAACGCCACGGAATTGCTGCAGCGGCTGCTCGGGCATTGAGCGGAAGGGAAAGCGGCGCGCGCGGGAAGCGCGAGCGCGTAGCGGAAGGCGTCAGCCTACCTTGACGAGCGGCGCGTTCTCGATGGTCGCGCGCAAAGGGTCGGGAATCGGCACCGACTTGCCCGCTTCGTAGTCGATCCACACGCAGCGGGCGTTGCCGCGCGCGTAGACCGTGTCGGGTTCGTCCGCGCGGCGCAGTTCAAAGCCGGTATCGAAGCTGCTGCGCCCCGGCTGGCCCACCGTCATCGTGCAGACAATGTCGCCCGGATAGTGGAGCTGCTTGAGGAATTCCATCGAGGCGTTGACGATCACCGGACCCTGCCGGTTGCCGCCCTCGCGGCTCTCGCCGGCCACGCCGAGTTGTTCGAACCAGGAAATCCGCACCTGCTCCATGTAGCGGAAGTAGACCGTGTTGTTCACATGGCCGAAAGCATCCATGTCGCCCCAACGGATCGGCATGGTCATTTCAAAAACGGGGTGGTAATCGCTCATTGCACGAATTGCACTTCGACTTCGGGTTACGCAAAGACGCGAGTGTACGATTCGCGGCGCATCGGCGCAGCGACATCGGCACTCGCGGGAAAACGGAAAGCGCTCAGGTCAGGCCGAATCCATCGTCGGCGGTGATGATCGAGCCGTTCATGAACGCGGACTCGTCGGCGGACAGCAGCAGCAGCAAGCCGTCGAGGTCGGCAGGCGTGCCCACGCGATGGCGCGGCAGCATCGAAATGAGTTTTTGCCCCTGCTCCGTCGACCAATGATGATGGTTGATTTCGGTGTCGATATAACCGGGACAGATCGCGTTGACGTTGATGCCGTGGCGGCCCCATTCGAGCGCCATCGACTTCGTCATGTGCACGACGGCGGCCTTGCTGATCGAATACAGGCCGATTTGCGGCAGCACGCTCAGCCCCGCCACCGAGGCGATATTGATGATGCGATACGCCGGTTTCGTGCCGCCGCCATTGCCGCGCATGATCATGCGCTTGGCGACTTCCTGCGCCACGAAAAAGGCGCCGCGCGTGTTGGTGTCGAACACGTACTCGAAGTCGGCGGGCGTGACGTCCACGAGCTTTTGCGTGGTGGAAACGCCCGAGTTGTTGACGAGAATGTCGATGGTGCCGGCTTCGGTTTCCGCGTGCGCGACCGCCGATCGAATGCTCTGATAGTCCGTGACGTCGAGTGAGACCACGTGGGCGGCGCCGCCGTCGGCTTCGATTTCCGCGCGCAGTTCCTTGAGCCGCTCGACCCGGCGGCTCGCCAGAACGACCTTCGCCCCTGCCTGCGAGAGCACCTGCGCGAAGCGCTTGCCGAGACCGCTCGACGCGCCGGTGATCATCGCCACCTTGCCTTCCAGATTGATCGAACGGCCCATTTTCGCTTCCTGTTCAGGGATGAATAAGTGCCGGAACGCCTGTCCGGCTGCGCGCCGGGCATTCTGGCATAAAATAGAACGGTCGTGCTAATGTAGGCTGATTGGGTTGCGGCTCGCGGAGCGTTCCCCGACAATACGAACCCGAAAAAAGTATTCTAATGGCAAGAGGAGCTTTAATGACCCCCGCAAGTCTTTTGGAGCAATACGGCCCACGCGAGTCGATGGAATACGACGTCGTGGTCGTCGGCGGCGGCCCGGCCGGGCTTTCCGCGGCCATCCGCCTGAAGCAGCTCGCAGCAGAAAAAGGCGTCGAAATTGGCGTGTGCGTCCTGGAGAAAGGCTCGGAAATCGGGGCGCATATCCTCTCGGGCGCGGTCATGGATCCGCGCGCGATCGACGAACTGATTCCCGACTGGAAAGAGCAAGGCGCGCCGCTGAACGTGCCCGTCACCGAGGACAAGTTCCTTTTTCTTTCCGAAACCGGGGCTAAGGCTGTGCCGAACTGGGCGCTGCCGGACAACTTCAAGAACCACGGCAACTATGTGATCAGCCTCGCGAAC